>JAQBPN010000087.1 GCA_028287505.1 Fibrobacterota bacterium
CGTGGTTCCGGATGGCGCCGGAGGATAGCTCCACCCCGTTGCATACGATGTCGTACTGGAACGCGTTGATCTCCAGGGGGTTCTTGGTAAGCAGCGCTTCCATCCCGCCCTGGGGCATGGAGAACGGGTTGTGCGAGAAGGCGATGCACTTGTTCTCTTCGTCCCATTCGAACATGGGGAAATCCACGATCCAGGCGAAGCGGAACACGTTGTTGTCGATCAGGTCGAGGTCCTTGGCCACCTTCTTGCGGATTTCGCCGGCGATTTTGGCGGCCACGTCTTTCTTGTCGCAGACGAAGAAGACCGCGTCGCCTGCGGCGCCATTGGCGCCGCCAGTCACGCCGCATTGGGCGCGCAGGCTTTCCTGCTGCTCGGGGGTGAGGAACTTCGCCAAAGGCCCCTTGATGGGCGCGGCGGCATCACCCGTCCAGACCAGATAGGCCAGGCCCTTGGAGCCCACGGACTGGGCGAACTCGACCAGTTTGTCGAAGAATGAGCGGGGCTTGTCGGCGATGTTCTTGACGGGAATGGCGCGCACGACCATGCCGGCGGCGACCCCGTTCTTGAAGGCCTGGAACCCGGACTCGGCGAACAAGGCGCTCACGTCGCGGATTTCGATCGGGATGCGCAGATCGGGTTTGTCCGAACCGTACTTGAGCATGGAATCGGCGTAAGTGATGCGCTGGAAGGGAATGCCGTCGACCTTCTTCTTGGTGAATTCCACGAAGGTGCCGTGCACGACCTTCTCGACGGCCTCGAACACGTCGTCCTGGGTCACGAAGGACATTTCGATATCGAGCTGATAGAATTCGCCGGGCGAACGATCCGCGCGGGCGTCCTCATCGCGGAAGCAGGGAGCGATCTGGAAATAGCGATCGAAACCGGCCACCATCAGCAGTTGCTTGAACTGCTGGGGCGCCTGGGGCAGGGCGTAGAAGCGCCCGGGATGGATGCGGCTGGGCACCAGGTAATCGCGCGCGCCTTCCGGCGAGCTGCTGGTGAGGATGGGCGTCTGGAATTCCATGAAGCCGCCGTCGGTCATGCGGCGGCGGAGGCTGGAAATCACCTGCTGCCGCAGGATGATGTTCTTGTGCAATTTGTCCCGACGCAGATCCAGAAATCGGTATTTGAGCCTCAGGTCCTCGGGGCTCTCTTCTTTTCCATCGACCAGGATGGGCAATTGCTCGGCCATGGACTGCACGGTCATTTCCTGGACCACGATTTCGATCTCGCCGGTGGGCATGGAAGGATTGACGGTGCCTTCACCGCGGGCGATGACCTTGCCAGTGATGGTAATGACGCTCTCATAGCGAAGCCGGGTCGCCTGATCGAAAAAGGGCCGCTCAGGATGGAATACCACCTGGGAAATGCCGTAATGATCCCGCAAATCGATGAACAGGAAGTGGCCGTGATCGCGGCGCCGGAATACCCAACCGGAGAGCCGGACGGTGTCGCCGACGTTGGATTTCCTCAATTCACCGCAAGTATGAGAACGATATGGATGCATAGCCCTTTTTCCCGGAAATTCCGTACCCGCTTCTTGGAAACGGGTCCGCTTTGGCCAATCCGCGCCATTATGGCCGGTGCCCGAGCCTTGAAATCAGTTTGAAAATACAGGTTGGTAATTATAGTAGAATAACGGGCATGCCCCAATCCCGGGCGCTACAAGGGATTGGGGGGAATGGCCCTTTTTAATTAAATTGGACGGATTCCCCATGCGGACTAAACCCCATCCCTACATTACTGCCATTCCGGGACAACGCGCTCACAGCCGTGTCCTCTCCCTGCGCGCTCTCCGCCAACTCTGCGGCCATCGCCCCTGCGGCCATCGCCCCTGCGGCCATCGCCCCTGCGGGCAGCGCGCCTAAGGTGCGCCCCTCCTCCCTCCCATGAACGGCATAGGCTTCGAACTTTTCTTCATTTTCGTTCTCATCCTGGCGAACGGTGTCTTCGCCATGACCGAAATCGCCGTCGTCTCGGCCCGCAAGGCGCGCTTGCAGCAATGGGCCAACGAAGGCAACCAGCGCGCGCAGAACGCGCTCGATCTGGCCAACTCGCCCAACCGCTTCCTGGCCACGATCCAGGTGGTCATAACGTTGATCACTTTGCTGACCGGCGCCTATGGAGGCAGTACCATCGCGGAGAAGGTCGCGTCCCATCTTGAGGGGTTCCCGTTCCTGTCCGAGTACCGCCAGCGCATCGGACTCACCCTGGTGGTATTCTTCGTCGGATTCCTCCAGGTGATTTTCGGAGAACTGGTCCCCAAGACCGTGGCCCTCAACCATGCCGAGAAAATCGCCGCCCTGGCCGCATGGCCCATGCAGATCATCTCCCGCATCGCCTATCCCGCCGTGTCCCTGCTCGGGATCATCACCGATTTCATCCTGCGCGTCATGGGAAGCAAACCTTCCAGCGAGCCCCCGGTCACGGGCGACGAGATCAACGTGATGATCGCCCAGGGCACGGAAGCCGGCGTGTTCCAGGAATCCCAGCAGGACATGGTGGAAAGCGTGATCGAGCTCAACGAGCGCCGCATCAACAGCATCATGACCCCGCGTCCGGACATCGTCTGGCTGGACGTGGAAGCCCCTTTCGAGGAGAACCGGGAGAAGATCCTGGGAAGTTCCTATTCCCGTTTTCCCGTGTGCCGCGACGGACTGGACGACGTGCTGGGAATCATCCATACCAAGGACATGCTGGCGGACTGCATCTCCGGAAAAGCCATCGACCTGCAGGGGCACACGCGCCGGGCCCTGACGATTCCGGAAACCATCCCCGTTCTGAAATCGTTGGAGTCCTTCAAGGAATCCGGAATCCATATCGCCCTGGTCATCGACGAATACGGAAGCCTGCAGGGATTGGTCACCTTGAACGACATCATGGAAGCCATCGTGGGCGACATCGACACCCACGATCAGAAGGAAGAGAAGCCGGGCGCCATCCAGCGCGAGGACGGTTCATGGCTGGTGGACGGCATGCAGCCCATCGAGGACTTCAAGGAACTGATGGAGATCGACCATCTCCCCGAAGAGGATACGGACACCTATCAGACCCTGGGCGGATTCGTGATGATGAAGCTGGGCCGCATCCCCAAGGCCGGCGAACATTTCCACCAGGACGATGTGCGCTACGAAGTGATGGATATGGACGGGAACCGGGTGGACAAGGTCCTGGTCAAGAAGGAAGCGGAGCCTGATCCTGAGGAGCGATCCCGGAATCCTTCTTCTCCGCAGACTCGGGAATAAGCGAGCGGGACACCAGTCCGGTGGGGGCCCACAGCCATTCCTTTTTCACGTCGCCTTCTTCGAGCTCGCGCATGTGGCCGTAAAGCTCAAGCACTCCGCCCCACACCACTTTCTCAGTCACCGCGAACTTGCCCACGTGCTTGGGCGCCGCGTTCATGACTGAGTTCAGCCTTTCCTTTTCGGCTTCGATATCCTTCTCCGCCTTCTTGATGGCGGAATAGGCCTCCACCACGGCTTTGAGTTCCGCCTTGGACCGGTCGGACATGGTGGCTCCGTGCCGGGCCATCATCACCTTCATGCCCTTGAGCTTTATTTCGATGGGAGTCAGCTTGCCTTCCAGCTCCGCCTTCAGATGTTCGATTTCCTTCAAGCGCAGCTTGGCGGCCTCCGCCTCCTTGTCCAGGATGCGGATATGGGTATGGCAGCCTTCCCCGCCCAGTACGGCGATGGAAACCTCTCCGTAAGCCTTGATGTCGCCGCCCACCACCGAGCAGCCGACCTTGTCCGCCTTGAATGCGGTGGCCGTCACCTGACAGCTGCGCAGGCCCTTTTCGGCTACCACCGTCCCGCCTTCGCATTCCAGCCTGATGTCCTGGGCGCTTTGCACGTGGATGGCGGTCTTGGCGGCGATGAGGCCTTTTCCGTGGCCGTAGACGCCCGACTTGATCTTGACTCCGGCTCCATGGGAGATCACCTGCGCGCCCTCGACGGTGCCTTCCACGGTGATGTTGCCTTCCGCTTCCACGATGAACCCGTCGGTCACGTTGCCCATCACCTGGATGTCTCCCAGGTAATGCAGGTTCCCGGTGTGGAAGTCCACGTCGCCCTTGAGCACGTAGGTCACGCCCACGCAGACCGCGCCGGCCTGATGGTAGACGTAGCCGCTCACCAGCGCTTGCAGTTCCAGGCCGTCGGCGCTGACCGCGGTGTTGGCTCCCAGCTTGAATTGGATATCCTTGGCGGGTTGGGCCGGCTGGAGCTTTCCGAAAATGTCCATGCCTTCCGTTCCCTGCACGGCCGGGGTTTTCAACGCCAGCACGTCGCCCTTCTTGACCTGATGGATGTTGTCGACGTTCTTGTAGTCGGCCTTGCCGTCCTTGCCCACCACCGGTTTCAGATCCGTATCGATTTTGATCTTCTCCTGGATGCTGGCGTCGCGGCTGGGCTTGGGCGGATTCCCCTGGGCGATGATCTGCCCGCGATCATATTGTTTGCCCGCGATCATGCGATCGACGGCGGCCCAATCCACGCCGTTGACCACTTGCAGTTCCTGGAGTTTTTTGGCGACATCGTCGCGCGTAAGATTGATGCCGGAAAGCGCGATGGTGCTCTTGATGGTCAGGGTGGCTCGCTGGGGTTCGGCCTTGATTTCAAGATAATCGGAAGGACTGCCTACGGTTGTAGGAGCAATCATGGCCCCCGGAGTTGGATTTTCTCCCGAGGGCTTTCCGTCCTTGGAAACCTCGGCCATGCTACTAGTATATGACCTTACGCGAAATTACGACAATCCCTTAATTCTAACCCCGTGGTAAGCATCACATTTATTGTGATTAAAGTGCTATTTTACCCGGATTTTAGCGTTTTCAAGACTTTTTGGAAGCCTTGGCCTCGGGCGCCCGTACCTGCCAGGATACCTGCAAAAGCCCGGCACAGGCCTCCACCGCAACTTGAGCCCCTGTCGCGGGCCCCATCCGTTCGGCCAGCTTTTCCAGGCAACGCCCCCAACCCGGAGCATGGTCCCGCCTCTTTTCCAGCTCCAGAAAGCGCGCGGGATCCGGACCCGGCGCGGTGCCCGCCCATTCCGGAAACATGTCTTCTCCGGAGAGAAGATTGGGCAGGGCGAGGCGCGAATCTCCCAACGCCCGGCGTCCCAAAGCCAACGTCAAGGGATCGACTATTGCCAGCACCAGGGTGGGCACGCGATGGAGCGCCAATTCCAGGGTGATGGTTCCGGGAAACGCGATGGCATGGCGCGTCTCCGCGAAGATGCTTTCCTTGTCGGTGCAAAGACGCAACCTTGCGGCGAAACGCCCATCGGCATGGGTAGCAAGAATCTCGCGGGCCGCGCTCGCGAGATGGACGGGAACGAGCACGGCCACTTTTCCGCCGCCGGCTTCCGGGAAACGTCCGACGCGATCCAACAGGTCCAGCCAGACGGGAAGATTGCGCCGCAGCACGGGCAGACGGCTCCCCGGGCAAAGCAGCAGCAGATTTTTTTCCCGGCCCGGCGCGGTCTCCGGCGCGGCCAGGAAATGCCCCGCGGTGACGCGGGAAGCCGCCGCGGCGAATGATTCCATTTCGAAGGGAAAGAGGGCGTGGACGTGGCAACCCTGCAAGGCCGCGGCCGCTCGCCGGATTTTCCGGGCCGGATTGCGATAGGCCCAGGCCTGGGGCGGCGCCACGAAACACACCGGAACGCCCAGGTTACGCGCCTTCCGGGCCAGGCGCAGATTCAATCCCGGATAATCGACCAGCAGGACCAGGTGGGGACGGAAACGCCGCATTTCCCTTACCGCCGCCCGATACATCCGCACCGCGAACAGGGTGTTCCGGATCACGTCCCAGGCCCCGCTGAAGGCCGTATCGGCGATGGGAAAAAGGGCTTGGAGCCCGCAGGCTTCCGCCGCGGCCCCGCCCAGCCCGCGCAGTTCCGAACCGGGAAAGCGCTCCAGCAAGGGCTCGAGGATTTCTCCCAGGATCCGATCGCCGGACACCTCCCCCGCGGACACGAAAATCCTAGGGCCGCCGGTCACGTCTCATGCCAGGGTTTCCGGATCAATATCCGTGAGGGACGTCACCACGCGATCGAATTCGTCTCCAATCACGGGCGAGGCGGTGTGGGGCGCGATCCAGATCGTCGTCCAGCCCCGTTCCCGCGCGGATTCCAGGTTGTCGGGCCTATCGTCCGCGAAATGGATGTCGATGTCCCGGCCGTGACGCGAGCGCAGATGCGCATCGACCTTGGCGTATGCTTGCGGATTGGGCTTGCCTTCCCAATCCATGAAGGCGATGTCGAAAATCCCGTCCAGGCGCGGGCCTTTGAACCCTTCCGCCCCGGACGCTCCGTCCACCGCATCGGCCAGATCCGCCATCTCCGCCGCCAACGCCTCCGGCAGCATGGCCCCCAGGCCCATCGCCCTAAGGCCGCGCACGGCCCAGTCCATGCGCGCGTTGGTGAAGATGTAGAAGGGATGAGGCAGCCGGGTCAGCCAGGCTTGCAATTGCGGGTCGGGCGGCGGCAGGTGGACCGCCTCGATGGCGTGGATGAAATCGCAATAATGCCCGCGATCCACTCCGTGCAATTCCTCCAGCCCCTTCAGCGTGGTCCCGTATTCGTCCCACAACCGCACGCGCAGCGCATCGGCCTCATCGGAGGTGAATCCCAGGAAGGTGCGGATATAGAGATTGATGCGGTCGTCCACGGCGCGCAAAGTGGACAACGTGGACGGATAGAGCGTGTGATCGTAATCGAGCAGCAGGATTTTCTTCACGGCAGGGCGGACTCCCAGAATTTTTCCAACACCCCGTAGGTGAACCCCCAGATGGCGCCGTCGCCCGTGCCCACGCGGATGCAGGGGAACGTGAGATCCGGATGGGAAAGGCTCATGGCCGCGTGAAGGCGATTGGCGGGGTCCCGGAGATAGCTTTGCGCCAGCCAATGGAACTCGGCGATTTCCAGGCTGGCCAAGGCCAGAACCGGCTTTTCCGGGAGCTCGAACAGGAAAGGGGCCACCTCCATGGGGCGGCCCATATGGACTCCGGCCACGGCCATGGCCAAGGGCCGGACCAGGTGGCCGGGCTCCAGAACAATGCCGGTTTCCTCGAAGGTTTCGCGAATGCAGGTTTCCAGGAGATCCTTGTCACCCTTTTCCCAACGACCGCCCGGCAAGGCGAAATGCCCGGACCAGGGGTCTTGGGGATTGGCCGCACGCCTCAAAAGCAGGTATTCCGGGTCCTGGCCCCGGGTCCGGATCAAAGCAACGGCGGCTTGAGGCGGATTGGCCCCGGCTTTGGGGGAATCGGAAGGGTTTATGAATGACATGGTCCATTCATAAACTATAAATATGCCTCCGCCCCCCGATTTTATTTGGGTTCCAGGGCTTCCAGGCCCGGGATTCAGGCCGGATATTACAATTTTTGCTAAATTGAATCCCGCATGACCAAGTCGCACATCCTAGGCTCGAGCCTGCCTGAACTGGAGACGCTCGTCGTCTCCTTGGGGGAGCCCGCATTCAGGGCCCGCCAAATCCATAACTGGATGTTCCGCAATCTGGAAACCGACTTCGCCAAAATGACCAACCTGCCCAAGCCGTTGCAGGAAAAACTGGAAGCCGCCGCCACCTGTTCGGTGCTCAAGGTCAAAGCCACCCAGGTTTCCACGGACGGCACCACCAAGTGGGTTTTCGAAACCCATGACGGCCACTTCTTCGAAACCGTGCTCATCCCCACCGAGGATCGCCGCTCAATCTGCGTGTCCTCGCAAATCGGCTGCGCCATGGGTTGCACGTTCTGCCGCACCGCCACCATGGGATTCATCCGCAACCTCACCTTGGGGGAAATCCTCGAGCAGGCCCATTGGGTGAGTCGCCATGTGAAGGAAATGGACGGCGGACGCGTCAGCAACGCCATCTTCATGGGCATGGGCGAGCCGCTTCTGAATCTGGAGAACGTGGCCCGGGCCTGCGAGATCCTGAACTCCCAGGAAGGCTTCGGCATCGCCAAGGACAAGATCACGGTATCCACCTCCGGCGTGGTCCCCAAGATCCTGGAATGGGCCGTTCGCGCGCCCGATTTCAAATTGGCCATCAGCCTCAACGGCAGCAACGACACCGTCCGATCGGCATTGATGCCCATCAACCGGCGCTACAACATCGAGACCCTGCTCGAGACCGCGGACGAATACATCCGTCTCTCCGGACAGAAACTCACCTTCGAATACATTCTCATCCAGGGCAAAACCTGCACCCCGGAAGCGGCCCGCGAGCTGAAACGCATCGCGTCCCACCGGCACTGCAAAATCAACCTGATCCCGCTGAACCGCGGCAATCCGGACATGCAGCCGCCTTCCGACGATGAAATAGCCGAATTCGAACGCATCCTCGCGCAGGGGGATTTTCAAGTCCTGCGCAGGCGGCCCCGGGGGCCCGATATTTACGCCGCTTGCGGACAACTGGCCACAGAACAGAAAAAGGTAGCCTGATGCTGACTCAAAACCTGCCGGAATACTGGGAAGACTTGTACAAAGCGAAGAAGGACGCATGGTGGGACACCGGTAAGGTAAGTCCCATCCTGGAGGAATTCTTCAAGAGTCCATCGTGCCCGAAGACCGGCCGCGTGCTGGTTCCCGGCGCCGGCCGCGGCTATGACGCCGCCGCCTGGGCGGCCCGCGGACACGAAACCCTGGCGGTGGATTTCTCCGGAACCGCCTACACGGCTCTCACCGCCCTCTCCGAAAAGCAACGCAAGCTCTCGGTCCTGAACATCGATCTGTTCGAACTCTCTCCCAAGAGCACCGAACCCTTCGACATCATTTTCGAATACTGCTGCTTCAACTCCATCCATCCCGGGCGCCGCGACGAATACTTCGAAGTCTGGGACAAGATGCTCACCCCCAACGGAATCGTGGTGGCGGCTTTCTACCCCCTCATCCGCACCACCTCCCTGGACGGTCCGCCCCATCCCACCTCCGAAGGCGAGCTGATGGCCCGCCTGGACGGCGTCTTCGACATGGCCGAGAAAATCGTCCCCAAGAAGAGCCTGAAGGAACGCGTAGGCAAGGAAGAAATCTGGATCCTGAAAAAGGCCAAGCATTGATTCCCAGGGTAGCACAAGTGCTACCCGTACCTTCCAAGATACCCAGTCTCCCCGAAGCCCCGCAATCCAAGGGCGCTTCGGGGACGGCCTGCCCCCTCCGCCCTTCCTCCTCTATCTTCTCCAACGCCCCAAATCCCCCCATTCTTTCCGCCAAAGTCCTTTGGGTTTTTCCCTCATAGCCTAAACATCCCAACTTCCTAAAACCCTGGGCTAAGACATTGGTTTTACTCTAGATGCCACCCCCCAGCTGGACCCCCTCCGTACGTAGCCGAACGCCACAGGTTGTGGTACTCTTTTCATTAAGGAGGCACTAGAAACGATGGCTTACTTCTCCGCTAAATCCACTTGGCTCAGTCTGGTCGACGGCGCAGGCAACCCCGGCGCCGAGGCCCGCAAACCCGAATCCGCCACCCCCCTGGATGGCCTGGCCCTCTCCTTCGAGGACTTCCGCCCCTGCTTTCCCGCCGAAGGACAGGGCATCGGATCCGATTCGACCGCGACCAAGGACGGCGTCACCGACAGCGCCGAAGACCTGGACTACCTGCGCATCACCCTGGAACTGCGCCACCGCCTCTTCTTCCACTTCAAGGAATGGGAGTTCGGCCCGGCCCTGCTGGAGGATCATCTCCGGCTGGCCCAGGCCCAGACCGATCCCGAAGAGGCGCTCGCGCATTACTGCCAGGCCCGTCACGTATCCGTTACCCTGGTCGACAAACATGACCAACCCTCCTACCGCCTGGCCTGGATCGAGGCCGACCGCGTCATCGCGGAAATCCACGACCTGATCGGGAATGTGGAGAGCTGTGCGGTGTATGCCAAAGAGGGCTTGGAGGCGATCAAGCGGGGGAAGTTTCCGTCCTCCCTGGATATGCGCATCACCAAGCTTACGGTGCGGTTTTTGAATCTTCTCGGGCGTGCATGACCCGGTCCCATGGGGGCGGGCGCCCGCACGCGCTGACGGCTCCGCCCTCCAGCTAATCGAAGCGCGGGGTCTGCCGGCCGAGCAGACGACTCCCTGATGGTCCGCGCGTGGGAGCGCACATGCCGGTCTCCTGACGTCAGACACCCGCAGAGTGCGCTCCGCTTCCACCCAGGGCTGCCCGGCCACGCTTCCGGACTCCGCCTGATTCGCGCGTGCGGGCGCCCGCCCCCACGGGACCCCGCCAGATGCTCCGGGGAGATACAGAAGCCGCGCGGTCAACCGGGGAGGCGAAGTCCATGCAAAGCCGATACGGCCCAGCCTGACCGGGTCGAAACCAAGACAGGCATCGACCGCGGCAGGTTTTCATCGGGTCTGCGAGTCCCAACAGCGAACCCTACCGCAACCTTACAGCCCAGAACCGGCCCACTCCACCTTCACCCCGCGCTCACCCCGCGCCCCCCGAAGTCTACGCCCCAACCTCACCGCGCACCGATCGCCCCCAGCGGTCTGAGCCGCGTGGGCACAAAAGCCCGCGCCTCCAAAGTCATTGATCCAACCTCACCGCGCACAGTTCGCCCCGCGGACTGTGCCGCGTGGGTTACAACCGCCCCACCCCCGAAGTCATCGTCCAACCCAAAGCGCGCACGGTCCGCCCCGCGGACGGTGCCGCCGCGCCTCCCAGACAAGCAGGGAACCTGCCGACCCGGAGGTCCCAACGACCCAGCCCAATCCTCCCAGGCGGCCTACGCCCCCCTCAGTCGAAAGCACGGTGATGTCTACGCAGACAATCGGCCACACCGCCGCCGCTACAAAGGTCGTCCGGGTTCCTCCGGCCTCTTGGTCACCAGGTATACGACCGCACGGTCGCGCGGGTCCGGGGTTCCCGGGCCTATCAGGCGGAATCGGAAGGAAAGCCCGCGAAGTCCAGACCGCGGTTTGCGGGGCCGAACGGCACGGGCGCAAGCGAGCGCCTGCGAGACCCCGCTTGCGAGAGCCGCCCATCGCGAGCGAAGCGCAGAAGACTAATAACGTTGGGTCCGGCCGTTCGGCCGGAAGACTCGGAGGTTCGAAAGCAAACCCGATGAAGCCGTCAGGCCCGGGAACCCCGGACCCGCGCGACCTTGAGACCGCCTACTTCTTGGCAGCCATCGCCGGACGAACCCGGCGCCTATCCCACCAGACAACGAAGGGACAGGCCACGGCAATCGTGGAATACGTCCCGACCACGACGCCAATGACCATCGCCACGCTGAAATCGCGCACCGACGAAGCCCCCATCACCGCCAGAATCACCACGGTGAACAACACCGTCAAATGCGTGATAATCGAACGGCTCAGGCACTGGTTGTTGGCGCTGTTCACCCGCGACGCGAAGCTCTCCTTGGAACTGGCCACGCCGGTCAGTTCGCGGATGCGGTCGAAGATGATGATCGAATCGTTCAGCGAATACCCGATGATGGTCAGGATGGCCGCCACGAAATCGAGGGAGATTTCCATCCCGAACAAGGCGAACAATCCCAGGGTGATCAGACTGTCATGGATCAGCCCGAGCACGCCGCCCACGCCGAAGCCGAGGCCGTTGCGTCCGAAGCGGAACCAGATGTAGAGCACGATCAACACCAGGGCCGAAAGGATGGAAAGCACCGCGGACTTGCGCAGGTCCTTGCCCACCGAGGGACCGACCGTATCTTCGCCTTCGATCGTGGATCCCGCCACCGCACGGGCGATAATGCCCCGGGAGGCGGTGTCTTCAGCCACCTTGGGAAGGAAAACCAGCAAGCGGTTCTCGTTGATTGCGCCCAGGGTCTGGACACGCGGGGCTTCGAGACCGGCGGATTCGATTTCCCTGCGGACTTTTTCGATGTCGGGCTTCTGGTCGAACTTGACGCGGTAGACATGGCCGCCGGTGAAGTCGATGCCGAAATGCAGGCCCTTCACGGCGATGGCGCCCAAGGCCAGCACCAGGATGACGATGGAAAGGCCCACGTAGTACTTGGCCAGGGGAATGACCTTGATGTCCACTTCATGGAACCAATTGATGCCCTTGCCGATGGAAAGCTGCTTCACGTCGCGGCCGGCGAGGATGTAGTCGAATACCAGGCGGGTGACGATGATGGCCGTGTACATGGAAGCGCCCAGGCCGACCATGAGGGTCAGACCGAAACCCTTGATGGGGCCGACGCCGATGTAATACAGGATGGCGGCGGTTCCGAAGGTGGTCACGTTGGAATCGAAAATGGCGCTGAAGGCTTTCTTGTATCCCGCGTCGATGGCGGCGCGCACGCTGCGGCCCGCCCGCAATTCTTCCCGGATGCGCTCGAAAATCAGCACGTTGGAGTCCACGGCCATACCGATGGTGAGCACAATGCCGGCGATGCCGGGCAGGGTCAGGGTGGCGTGGAATGCGCCCAACACGGCGAAGAGGATGATCATGTTGAGAAGCAGGGCGAGATTGGCGATCAGGCCGGCGCCCCTATAGTAGAGCGCCATGAAGCCGGCGACCAGGGCCAAGGCGATCAAGGCGGCCATCAGGCCCTTGTGGATGTTGTCTTCGCCCAGGGTGGGTCCCACCGAGCGCAACTCTGCGATTTTCATGGGGGCGGGCAGGGAGCCGGCGCGCAGGGTAATCGCAAGCTGGTTGGCTTCTTTCATGTCCCCGATACCGGTGATGGAAGCCTGTCCGTTGGGGATGGCGCCCTGGATGACGGGGGCCGAATAGACCACGGAGTCCAGAACGATGGCCAGCTGTTTGCCGATATTGGCGCTGGTGATGCGCCGGAACTCTTTGGGTCCGATGCCTTTGAAGCTGAGGCTTACCGCCACTTCGCCCGAATTCAAACCGCCGCCTTCGCGCCTGGGTTTTGCATCGGCGATGTTGGCTCCGGTCATTTCCGGGCGGTGCTTGAGGAGATACAGGCGGCGGATTTTGGTCTGACCGCCTTCCAGGGTCTCGATGTCCCGGCCCCACAGGAACTGGTAGCGGCTGGGGATGAGGGCCTGGATGTCCGGATCCTCGAGAATGGCCTTGGCCTTGCCGACGTTCTCAGCCTTGACGGCCAGATCGCGGCCCATGGGCACGAGCAGGGATCCGAAGGGACGGTTCTTGTAGAATTCGGAAGCGGATTCCGCGGAGGTATCCGCGGCGCCGAGAGCGCTCTTGGTGGAATCCGCCTTTTTGGCGCTATCGCTGGCGGATGCCAGGAGGCCGGTGGAGTCCTTGGCCGCGGCCTTGGAAGTGTCCTTGCCGACCACGCGGCCGAAAATGTCCTGGACGGCCTGGGCGGTATCGCTTGCGGGACCGGCGCCTTTTTCGGGTTTACCGCCGGAACGGCGGTTGAGGAAGGCGTCAATCTTGTCCAAAACGGGCTTGAACTCGGTCCCTTCAGGGATCAGTTTGAACTCCAGGAGGGCGGTGGCGCCGATGAGGCGGCGCGCGTCATCGGCGCCCATGCCGGCCAGATCGGCCACGATGCGGTTATCCCCGGAGCGGGTAATGAGAGGTTCGCTCAATCCGTACTGATCCACGCGGTTCCGGAGGATTTCCAGGGAACGGTCCATCACGTCCTTCTGGGCTTCCTTGTCCAGCTTCTCCTTATTCACCTCGACGATGATATGGGTGCCGCCGGCCAGATCCAAACCAAGGTTGATGGCTTTGGATGCCGTATTTGGATGGTCTTTCTTGAAAATTTCCCGTTCCCGCTTCTCGAGGGGCAGGTTGGCGTCGTTGCTCTTGGAAAAGACCTGGATGCTTGGCCAGAGGCTGACGCCGCACAGCGCCAGGATGATGAGCAACAGAACTGTGCGTAATCCGGTATCCCTTTTCATGGATCTTGTGAACCCTTCATCTCAAAAATCGTTGGAACGAACCGTCGTACCTGGGATGGTTTCCCTGGGCTAAGTCGTTGAAAAAAGCTGCCCCAATATAGAAAAGGTGGCCCGGAGAAGGGAGGGCGGGAGGGGTAATGAGCAAAACGATGGGACCGGGCTGCCCGGTCTATCCCCAATCACGGTAACCGGCAGGGAGGTTCGGACTAAACGGTTTTGGGCCGGTAGGACTGCAGGAGAAGCTTGAATTCCGGATTCTGGCGCAATCCTTCCAGATCCGGATCGCGAAGCACCCATTCAAAGTCGGAGAATCCTTTGCACAGGGCCATTTCCATGGCGGCCAAGGCCTGCTCCCTTTTGGCCAGCAACGAATAGTAGCACGCCAGATCGTAATAGGCGGCGGTGCAATCCGCATCCAGGAGCACGGCCTTCTTGCAGGCTGCGACGCTCTCTTCCAGACGACCGGGCTTTTTCAGAAGGGATCCCAGCAGGATATAGCCGGGGGCGAAGCGGGGGTTCAGTTCCAGGGCGCGGCGGCAATGGGTTTCCGCTTCCGGGAAGCGTTCCAGGCTTTTATAGACGCCTGACAGGCAATAGTGGGCGTCGAAGGTATCATGCCCGCAATCCATGGCCTGGCGGAAACACTCCACCGCATCTTCATACAGATAGGCGTCCGCGAATTCCAGGCCCCGGTCGAAGAGCCATTTCCCTTCCTGGGACAGGCGTTCGGGAGCTTCGCCATCGGAGCCGAGATCGAGGGATTTTTCGAGGATGTTCATGGCGGCGGAGATTTTCCCGGCCCTCAGCAGGAGGTCGGAAAGTTCGCGATAGAGAGCCTTGCCGTCCTGGGAGGATTTGATCTTCTCTCTCAAGACGCAGACCTTTTCCCTTAACAAATCTTCCATATGCCCCGGGGATGTCCTGTTGTCCACAAAATATAATGTTGGGTCGGCCCTGCAGGGTGGTAAATCGCCAGCCACCCTGGGGTTTCTATGGTCAAGAACCGAAAGTGTCCGGTTCTCCTCCATTTTCAGCGTTTCCGGCCTATTCAGGCACCAGGTAGCCGAACAGACCGTGGCTTTCCTCGGCCGGACCGGCCGTGAAGTAGAGGCGCCCCCCCGCTCCATAGAGCCCGCCGCCGCTGGTCAGGTACAAGGCCCAAAGTCCATCGATCTGGATGGGATGGCCGGTTGGGTCCAATACCTGGCCCAGGAAGCCGCCTTGGGAGTCGTAGACGTGGATGAGCCCGTCCCCGAAATTACCGATGAAAATGCCGTTCTCGAACGGACCGAAGGTTCCGGGAATGGAGACGATGGCCCAGGGAGAATTGAGGCGATCATTGGAAAGGAAGCGGCGCTTCAGCACTCCGTTCGTCCCGAACACGTCCACGTATCCGGCCCCCGGTCCCGCGGAATCGTCCTCATTGTCCGGACCCTTGAGGCGCGCATAGGCGACGAAGAGTTCGGAACCGATCAGGGCGACATTGAAGGGAGCGAAGTCGGCGGGCATGGCCGTGTCCGCGAAAAGACGCGTGGTATCGCGATGGAATTGGGCGTCGAACACGTCCACCTGCCGGCCTTTGAAATTGGCGACATAGAGGAAGTTTTTTCCGCTGTCCTGGGCCAAAGCGATGCCTTTATACACCGCTTCCGAATCGGATCGGTCAGCCACGATTTTCGCCGTGGCCCCCGCATTCCAGGCGCTCAGGGATCCGTCCTCCCCGGCGAAAATGAACAGGGCTTTTCCGGTCCCGTCCGGCATCGGGAAATCCGCGGTGCCGTTGAAGACCATGCCGGTGGGCGCACCCACCGGATCCTTGGCGCCCGGAACGGAGACGGCAGCGCCTGCGGAACTGCCGTCGGCGTTGTAAATGGTGGTCTTTCCGGTATGGTTGTCGGCCACCCAAAGCAAACCGGTGGGCCCGGCGGCGATGCCCCAGGGATTCACCAGGTTGGCGTCCCGGA
Organism: Fibrobacterota bacterium; assembly: GCA_028287505.1. Lineage (GTDB taxonomy): Bacteria > Fibrobacterota > Fibrobacteria > UBA11236 > UBA11236 > Chersky-265. Next base: position 15,771 of record JAQBPN010000087.1, read on the forward strand.
ACTGGGCCGGGAAGATGGAACTGTCGGAGATCAGGTTCACTTGCCGGAAGCTGGTTCCGGAATTGCCCCCGTTGTCATAGGTGTTGCAACCCGCGAGAATCAGGGCGGGGACGGCGAGAGATGCGAAGATACGGAAATTTCGGATAGATCGGATGCCAGGCATGGGTTCCTCCTGCGGCTCGAAAGGGAAAAGACTGGCGGGACTTGAATAAGAAAACCTTTCCGCCAAGGAATCGCAAAGGTTTTATGGGACGCGAATTGGCATGATTCCGTAGCCGGGATCACGTTGATATTGACATTTAGGCAGGGAGGCGGCTTCAGCGGAGGGCGCTGAATTTTTCCACGCGATGCGCCGACCAATCCGCGCCGCGCGCGTCGATCCCGATCAGGTAGACGCCCTGCGCGGGCGCTTCCCGGCCCGGTCCCAAAGCGGGCCAACCCCAGGCGTGGCGCCCGGGAGCCAGTTCGAGGCCGCGCAATCCGCCCGCCTCTTTTCCATCGGGAGACCAGATGCGCACATCCACCCGGGCGGAAACCGGCAACATCAGGGTCAGCTCCAGGCCGCCGGCGACCGCGCGCAAGGACGAAGAGAATCCGCCCGCCTCCACCCTGCCCCGCGTCAGATCGGAAACTTCGGCCAGGGCCTCGGCCGTGCCGGCGTAGATCCTCAGGGTGTCGTCCCCGGTAACAGGCACGCTACTCCCCGTGTTCAGGCGGTATTTCACGCCGCGGGAAGGCGAGACCGCCCAGAATTGGAAACCCGGCGGCAGCTTTGCGGCGTCCACTTCCATGCGGTAACCTTGCGGTTTCCCTTGGGCCATCAGGGTCCAGGACATGGCCCGCGTGGCCTGCCAGGCGACATAGTCCGTGGCCAGGGCCTTCCCCTCCCGGGAAAGCCAGGTTTCTCCGCCCCCGCCATTTCCTTTTTCCCGGGGAGGCGGCAGCCATTCATCTTCCACGCCCAGGCCCGTTTTCGCGAATCCGGCCGCGCCCAGCTCCAAAGGCGAACCTTCCCCCATCTTCAGGACCAGGCTCAAGCCTCCGGTCGCGGAAGCCTTGGCGCCCGCAGTCGCGGCCGCGGAAGCGCGCGCGGCTCCGGGCCCCACCCGTACCATGGTGTCCAGGCCGGCGTACCATACGTAATACCCCTCCCAGGGACGCAGGGAGTCCGGCCGGGTATAGGCGGTTCCATCGAAGCCGCGCAGGCCCTTCAAGGGCGAGCGCAGGTAACTGTCCCCATCCTTGGGTGAAATCGGCCAGGCCATGGGCCGGAAGGCGGGGCAGGTGACGGTGTTCCAACCTTGCTTCAGGGTGATGGGGAAAAGGCCGTCCGTATCGGATTCGGAAGTGCGGCCGGGAGGGAAGGACAGGCTGGCCGCGCCCGCTTCGGACGCCAGCCAGAATCCCCGGCCGGCCGGCAAGGTGTCCCGGTCCTGCAGCAGCTCATAAGCGCCTTTGGCGCCGGAGGAAGTGCGCCATACGGCGCCGTATAATTTTCCCGGACCGGTGAGCGCGGTGAGCTGCGTCAGGGAAAGCGGATCGTGGGAGAAGTAAGGCAACCCGGCCAGCTTCCATTGCAATCCCGGTTTCAGATCCAGCGACGCGGAGACTCCGGCCAGGGTCCTGGACAGGGTGAATACGCGGCCGGCCTGGCGCGGAAATTCGGAGAGGTTCACCGCGTCCGTGGCCTGGAAGCGCGCCTCCAGCGGAGTTGAAGATTCTCCGGGAAGCCGGAAGGCGAATTTCATGATCTCTCCGGAAGATCCGCCCCACCATCCCAGACTGTCATGCCCGCCGTTCCAGACGTGCAGCTTGCATTGGAGGTTGGAGACATTGTCCTCCATCACGAAATAAGCGTATAGGGAATCCGCTCCGTGCACCTCGGTGCCGGCAAAGCGGATGCGGGGCGGTAGGGTATCGCGGCCCCAGAAATAGCTGCCCGCCGAAGGGATCCACAGCAATCCGTCCTTGGGAGGCATCCAGTGGAATCTTCCTTCGCCGTCCATGAGATACAGGGAGATGCCGTCCATGGCCGTGCCCGTCAATTGCAGGCCGGGAAAGGCCGCCAAGCTGTCGGTGGTGGCTACGTTGAACAAGGGGCCGAACCTGTCGAAACCGCGGGGAGGCGGATTCCACGTGAGACCGGCAGTGACCAGCACGGGAACCTTGCTGTCCTGGACGGGGTAGCTGATGATATGGGTGGGATCGACATTGGTAAACCGGCCGGGATTGAGCGTGTCGCCGCCGGAACCGGGTGAGGTACGCACCTCGTAGGCCGCGGTCAGGGTTGCGCTGGGAGTGCCGTTGCGATAGGCCTTGGCTTTGATCACCGTGTTCTTCTCCAGAAGGATCGAGGATTGCACCGCATGCGTCGTGCCCGCGGTGGAATCCGGCTCGCTTCCATCCAGGGTGTAAAAGATCCGGGTATTGTCCGCGGCGCAGGTGAGCTGCACGAGCAGGCTGCCTTCATAAGGGCCGGCAGGAGGAGCGGCCGTAGGCGCGGGCGTGGGGGTGACGGCCTGCGTGCCGAAGGTCAGCACCTTGGAATCCGGCCGCTGGGTTTCGTAAGCAAGCTTGATCCAACCGGCATCCCTATTCAACGCCAACACCTGCACGGCGTCAATGCTCCCGTAGAAACCGGATCCGTAGGTGTTGTCGGATTTCCGCAAGGCTCCTATGCCCAATGCCCCCCCTGCCAAGGGAAGGATGTTTCCGGACAAGGCTGCGACCTGAACTCCATCCGTGTAGAGCTGGAAATTGGTCCCGTCGCAGACTGCGGAGATGAAATGCCATTTGTCATCGCCGATATCCACGCCCTGGGTGGAGTATAAAGCCCCCGATACGCTCCTGGTCCAGAGGTTGAGTTGGCCGTCCTTGGAAACGACGCGGAAGTCCCCGACGCCGGAAGCGCCGGTCTGCATGCCCATCAAGGCGGGTTCCAATTCGCCGGATGCTTTTTGCGCCGCCATATTTTCCCTGGCCCACATGGAAATTGTGAAGGCCTGCAAGGAGCCCGTAGCGGCAGGGGCCAATCCCACGTGCCCGCTGCCCGCCAGGTCGAACCCGGTGGCTATGACGCCCGGCCGTCCGCCGGTCACTCCGCCTACGGCCCCCATGTACCCGTTACCGGAGGCGTCCGCCGCGTCGCCGGAGCTTTCATCGAATTGCCACACGCCCCGATAGCCGGCCGCGGAAGCGAATACGGCGGCCCCGTTCGACGCGGCCTTGGCGGTGAGCTTGCCCCAATACATGGTGAGATAATCCTGGTCGCTGTTCCCGTCCACTTTCGGGACGCGCACCCAGATCTCCGCCAGCTTCAAGGTGGTATTCCACCGTTCAATCACAAAGGGCAAGGCGGTACCATCCGCATCGGCAAAGCGCAGATCCTTGCCGGAGGCATCCGCATTGGAGAAATCCATGTGGGAAGCGTCCAGGCGGATGAGCAAGGGGAAATTTTCCACATTGCCGGGAACGGCCGCACCGGTGGTGGCGGTGTTGAAAAATATTTTCTGGGAATGGCCCCAGAGGGCGTAGTTTTCCGGGACGGACAGACGGGCGGAAATGCTGAACAAGGTGTCCTTGCCGTCGGTGAGGCGGCATCGATAGGTTCCGGCATCGGCCAGGGTCACGGAGGCGAACGTGATCACGGCGGCTTTGGCCGACGCCAACGGAGCCCCGTCCTTGTACCATTGGTAGGCAATCGGGAGGTCGGAAACCGCGTCCACCTGGAAGAAAACGGGTAGGCCTTCCGCCGATACCCTCAGGCTGTCCGGTTGCGACTTGATGGCCAGTTTGACGGGAGGTTCGTATTCCCAGGTGATCAGGTTGCCGTCCGGTCTTTGGATCTCATAGTTCAGCTTCATCCAGTCCGCACTGTGGAAGGTGTTCGACAATTCCGGCTCGTCGAGGATGCCGGTGTAGTAGGGGTCGGAGGACCAGTTCGATTTGCCGAGGTAGTTCTTGGTGCGCGCCAGGTTCGAGATCGGTTGTGACAGACTGCCCTCCGCAACCTTGACACCGTTCTTGTAGATCACGGCCGTGTTTTTCGCCCCGGTGACGGATGAGTTCGCCGTGATCGTGACTCCCAATTGCACCCATTTCCGGGAATCCACGACGTCCGTTGCCACCAATTCGAGGTCCCACGCCGAGCCGGCGTAGATATGCAAAGCCAGGTTTCTTCCGGTCCCGTCCCTGGCCAGGAGGATATTGTCCGCGGCGGGCCCGTTTCCGATATCCAGGAACCGCTCGTAGGCTCCGGCCGCGGTGGCATAGACCCAGACCGTATAGGTAAGACCCGCACGGAAATCCGCGAAACCGGCGCCCAAATCCAGATAATCACCGTTCGTCTGTCCGTCCAGGCTGTCGGCCATGCCGATGACCCCTGCGCTCCGCTCATCTCCATCGTAATTCTTGGGACTGGCGTGGTTGCCGCCGCCTACGGAGTTTACCCGCGTCTGCTGGCTGCCCTCCCCCAGATGCCACACTCCGGCGAACCCATTGCCGGCGGGGAATACCTTGGATCCGTCCGACAGATAACCCGCGCCGGCCTTGCCCCAGTAGGCTACCACATAGTCCGCGCTGCTGTTGGCGTCCACTTGGGGCACTCGCACCCAGATCTCGGCCTTGCCCGCCACCGGGTCCCACCTGTCGATCTGAAAATCCAGATGGGTCCCGTCCGCATCGGCGAAGCGCAGATCGGATCCGGACGCCAGGCTTTGCGTCAGGATTCTGGCCTGGCCCGGGACGGAAGAGGAAATCCGGATCAGGACCGGAACGTTCTGCATGGACAGGTTGGTGACGTTGGCGCCGGTGGCGGTAGTATTGAAATGGATCTTGGCGGAGTGGGTCCAGGTGGAATAGTCTTCCTGGGCAAACGGGATTCCGGTCAGGATCAGGACTGCCCCGATCCAGCCTTGCATGGTCTTTCCGATGCCGCGTTTCGTTTCGATGCAACACCCCGGCCCGCGTACCGCAAAAGGTACGGAGGCATTTCCAAGCAATTATAGGGGCTGGAAGCCCCCAAATAAGGGGAAAAATCGACAACCGGAATCCGGGAATATCCGCTCCGATCCCCGTTGTCCGGAGACAACGGATCCGCCTCGCAGAACCCTGGAAATCGCCGGTTTCGGGCGCGGCAGGCATATATTCAGGACGTCACACAGGAATACGGCCCCGGGGGCCTGAACCAGGAGCGGTTATGAACGACCTCATCAATACTGAATCCGGCCGGAAAAAGAGCTGGAAAACGACCTTTTTGGTCCTGCTTGCCTCGCTGGCGCCAAGCGGGTTTGCCCTGGAGATCCATGAGTGGGGAACGTTCACCACCCTGAACTCCAGCACCGGAAACGGATTGTCCGGCCTCTTTGTGGATGCCTCCCGCCTGCCGGCGTTCGTGCACGGCCTCCCCTATTTCAACTACGACCCCGTCTCGGGCTGGGCTTCCCCGGACAAACTCCGGAACGTGACCGTGAAAATGGAAACCCCGGTTCTCTACTTCTACAGCGACAAGGAAGTGGACGTGGACGTGAAAGTGAAGTTCCAGGGCGGGACCATCAGCCAATGGTATCCGCAATGTTACGACTGCGAAGCCAATCCGTCGGCCGCCTCCGTGGACTTCGCCAAGGAGCCATACCAGGGACATATCGCCTGGAAGGCCAAGGTACTGGCCCCGGGATCCAATCTGCCTTACACCACCACCGCTTTGGGCGGCGAAACCGGGGAATGGACCGCGCCCCGCAGCACTCTGGCCAACCAATTGCGCGGCCAGCAGGGCGAAATCGAAAAGTTCCTGTTCTACCGGGGCCTGGGGAATTTCACGTCCGCGCTGCAGATTTCCTTCAAGAATCCGGGCACCCTGGTTTTACGGAACACCGGGGACGAGGATATTCCCTGGGTGATGATTTACGATCGCCAGGGAGACCTCAGCTATCCCGCCAGCATCTGGTTCCAAGGCCCGCTCAAGGCGCATGCGAACATCGAGGCGGGAAAATCGACCGATGACTTCCCGAGCTACGGCCCGGGCACGGCCGCCATGGACAGCCTCTACAACCATCTGGTGGTCGCGGGCCTTTCCACGCAAGAGGCGCGCGCCTTGCTGAACACCTGGTACAACGGCTACTTCATCGAAGGCGGTCTCAAGGCCTTCTGGATCCTGCCGCGCGCCCAGGTGGATCGGATCCTGCCTTTGGAAATCACTCCCATGCCGGACAAAATCGTCCGCGTAATCGTGGGCCGCAGTGAAATCCTGTCCCCGGCCTTCGAAGAAACCCTCTACAAGGCCAAGGCCGATGACAGCCTGGACGCGAAATACGGCACGGACAAATATTTCCTGGCCTACCATGATTTCCTGGCCAAGGGAAAGGATTGGCATCTGGCCACCGCTCTTGATCAAAGCCAATCCCGATCCCCCGCAAGCGACGGGGCGCGAAACGCATGGAATGGTTTCGGCCAACGCGGCCGGGCCTCTCCGTGGTTTTCCCGGACCGGTGAAGCCGGTGGCTTCGTCGACTTGCGCGGACGCGCCGTCCGGCCCGCCTCACACCCCGTGAGATAAGCGGAATGGCTGCTGCCCGGGCCTTTCGTCAGGGCGCCCGCCTTAACCAAATCGGATCGTATGTGGAGTTTGAAGGCGGCGCGCCAACTCCCCAAACATCCCCTCGCATTCCCGGAAATAATCCTAAAGAACGGACGGATTCTGCCGATATCCTGAACAGGAGAGAATCCGGATCATGATGGACCTGAGCCCAATCGCAAACGCCATCAAATCGGTGCAAGCCCCGCCCCCGCAGGCCCAGCCTTCGATCGCGGAGGAAATGAAGCCGGTTCCCCAGGCGGAGATAGATCATGCGGTGCCTGCGCTTCCCGCCAAGGGAGGCGAACCGGGCTTGGGCAAACATCTGGATCTCTACGATACCGAAGTGGCCCGCAACTTCCCGCCGCAGAGCGAGGCCAAACCCGAAACCGCCTCGCCGCACGTGGCCTCCCAGTTGGCGGCCCATAACGTTTCACCCAAGCAGGCTCCGCCGGCGGAACTCACACCGGATCAGCCCAAGGCCGACGCGCCTAAAAAGGAAAAGCGCGCGGTCAGAACCCGATCCAAGCTGCTGGGGTACAAGACCGGTCTTCCCCAGCCGACCACGGATCCAATCCATCTCGACCTGCCGTTCCTGAAGCCCTTGGGCGGAAAAGCCCTGGGCCGATCCATCGACGCCCGCATTTGATCGATCCCGTTCCCGGATATTGGTCTCCCGACTCCTGATATTGGTATCATCAGGGCGATGCCGCTCTCAAGCCTTAAAAAGAGTCTCTTCCGCATCTCCGGGCCCGGCGCTTATCGCCTTCTCCATGCGGGATGGTTTTTCCTGCGCCTGATGCGCGCGCTGCGATCCAAAGCGTACGCGACGGCCTTTTTCGGGAATGACGTGATCGCCTTTTCCGGAAAGCTGCGTCCGGGCTTCCTGGTGTTGGACATCGGGGCATTCCTGGGCGGGTCCACGGCGCTCTTCGCGAGGGCGGTGGGAAAATCGGGCCGCGTAATCGCCTTCGAACCGGTCCATCACCGCTTCCTGGCATTCCTGTTGCGCGCCCTGCGCCTGACCCAGGCGCGCGTGGAGCCCATCGCTCTCGCCGGGGAGAACGGCCGGACCGAACTGGTCATTCCCATCCATCACGGCGTGCCGCTCTATTCCCAGGCGGGTTTCGCCGAGTCCTATTCCGCCGCTTTGCAACCCGGTTCCGGCTATTCGTTCCAACGGCTGCCCACCGTCCTGATGCGCCTGGACGATTTCCTGGCGCGGCAATCCCTGGCGCCGGAAGACGTCTCCGCGGTCAAGATCGACGTGGAAGGATCGGAAATGGCGCTCTTCGCCGGGGGGGAGGATTTCTTCCGGCGCTTCCGCGGACCCATGCTCTGCGAATTCTGGTTCGCGGAGATGCCGCCGCCGGGCTGGGTCTGGCTCAGGGAGAAGGGGTATTCCTGCCGTTACCTCGACCGCCAGGGCCGATGGGTGGCCGCGGACACGCCGGAAGCGCTCGCCGAAGTCTGCCGCGGGGAAACCTACGGCAATTTCTTCTGGGAAAAAACCCCGGGCTAATCCGCCTTGGTCAGATCAGCGTCCATCCCGCCTTTGATGCGGGAAAGCCAAAGCGTCAGTTTGCCGAAGCGGGCCAGCATCTTGGCCTCGGGCATGCTGATGCCCTCCGTGCAGGAAAAACAATTCTCGCAATGCAGGGTGAGGGAATCCGACCAGATGGTGAATGCGTAGGCGTCCTTGCTGGTACAGACATAGCGCTTGTGTCCCTTCCAGGTGCGGGTCATGGTCATGAGCATGTCCGCCGTGTCCCGTTCGCCCGCGGAGAGGGCGCGTTTCCGCACGGCGCCGTCGAAGCCGTTCTCGTCATCCGGTTCCAGCGCCCCGGCGGTGGGATCCAATTTCAGGATGCCCACGGAATCCCGGGTCAAGGCCATCTGGCATTCCGACTTTTCGTCCTGGAATTTGAGCGAGACCTTGAGAGGGCCCTCGGCGACCCAGGGTTGGGCGCGTTCTTCGGCCAATGCGGAACCGGCGGTTGCGCCCAGAAAGGCCAACAGGAAAAGTATATGCGACAACGGGTAGTCTCCCTTGCGAACCGGCTTCCCTTGCCGACGCCTCAAAGCTACCCTTTTTCCGCGAATTCCGGCTACCGGAGGGGAAGCATGTGATGGCAATCACTAAGATCCAATGGGTTAGTACGGTTGTTCCCGAAAATGCAATCCCGGTCCGAAGGCTGAATCCGGCCGTGGACGGTATGTTTGCCCCATGCATACGTCGGTAAAACTCCTTTTTCTGTGCGCGGCGGCGGGCATCGCCCGGCAGGCCTCGGCCGCGACCGCAATCCAGGCGGTTACGCACGCTTGCCGGCCTATTGCCGATGAGATCAAGATCGACGGGGTTCTGGACGAACCCCAATGGCAGGGGCTGGACACCTTGCGCCTGATGCTGAACAACGCGCCCGCCGGCGGCAAGCCGACCGTGGAGACCAAGGTCCTGACCGCGTGGAGCCAGACCCGGCTTTACGTCGCCTATATCGTCAGCGCCAAGAACGTCAAGAATACCACGACCCAGCACGATGCGGATGCCATGTATTCGCAGGACGTGGTGGAGATGTTCATCGATCCGGACGGGGACGGGAAGAACTACTTCGAGTTGGAGTGGAATTGCCTGAATACGTCGCTGGATTTCTTCTTTACGGCGCCCTTGCAGGGACAGGACAAGAGTTGGGCGCCGCAGGGAATGCAGAACGCGGTAAAGGTGCACGGCACCGCCAATAACCCGGTCGACGTGGATACGGGGATGGTGGTGGAAATCTCCCTGCCCTGGGCCGCCTTCAAGCAATGGTCGAAAGGATCGATGCCTCCCAAGGCGGGCGATTCCCTCGCCTTGAATTTCTACCGGATCAATTACATCACCCCCAGCACTCCGGAATTGATCTCCTGGGCGCCAACGGGGGCGGCGGACTTCCACCGGCCCGACAAGTTCGGCGCGTTGATCTTCTCGTCGCAACCCGTAACCTCCCTGTTTCCCAAGCCGGACCCGCGTCGGCACGCTTCCGCGGGCGGCTTCCCGGCCCCGGCCCGGCGCGTCGATGGGCGCCGATCCCCATCCGATGGCTGGGGTAAGGTTTGGCTTTTTCAGGTTGCCCCCTGATTCGGGGACGATTCCCGGCGCCGATCCCGTTTCGCTTTATTTGATTTGACAAAACCTCCCCAAAATGGTGTATTTCAGCCATGATAAAACTTTATTCCGCTTCCGCCTGCCTGGGCCTTCTGACCGCGGCCGCATTGTGCCTGCCCCAATCTTCAGCGGCCGCCAAGCTGGAAGACGTGGTGCGGGCATTCGAAAAGAACAAAGACTACGTGCAGCCCATCGCCACCATTTTCGGATCGACCACCAACTCCGGCTGGTACCAGTCCTCGGCGGTTCCCGCCACCTTCTCTTTTTACGTGGGCCTTCCCTTGAACCTGAGCCTGATCGCCGATGCCGATCGATCCTTCAAGGGGACATGGACGGACAACGGGTGCAAGCAGTATCACAAGAACAATCCCACCGGAACGCAGACCTGCAAGGAAACCACCTCCTACACGGCGCCCACGCTTTTCGGTTCCGGCAAGGGGCCGGTATTGGATTCATCCGCCTATTCCCCCACCACCAACAGCATCGCCGGGACCTTCCACGTCCCGCAGAACGACGGCAATGCCAATGCCGCTTCGTTCAACTGGTTCCCGTTCGGGGAACCCCAGATCGGTTTTTCCTACTACAATACGGAATTGAAGCTGCGCTACTTCACCCTGCCCTTGGACGTGGTATCCGTAAGCCTGCCCGGCATCGGCATCCAGCATGATCTTTCCTCGTTCCTGCCTCCTCTGCCCGTTTCCCTGTCCGTGGCCGCCAACTGGACGTGGCTCAGCGGGGAGTGGAAACCCGGCGGCAAGGTGGACGGCAAGGTGACCCTGAACGGCACCTCCGCGTTCTACGGGGTACTGGGCGGCTACACGTACTCCAGATGGCTTGAGGTCTTCCTGGAAACCGGTTGGGAAACCGCCTCTCTTAAGACCGGCGGGGATTTGGTCATCCATAACGATTCCGGGGATGAACTCGTACGACCCGGATTGACCCTGGAAGGCCGCAACGGATTCCGCGCCTCCTTGAACATCGCCTTCCATTTCGGATATGATGCGGTATTGGGGCAGAACCTGGGAGCCAACTTCGGCAACCAAGTGGGCGTGTTGGCCTATCGCTACAAGAAATGATGCGGCGGAGTCGCCAGAGGCGGCTGGAACCGCCTGAGGCGGCCGGAACGGCCGGTGTATCGGAAAATTCACGAGAGGAATCGGCAATGACACTTTCACTATCCGCAAAATCGCGCACCGCCCTGGGACTCTGCGGCCTCTTGGCCGCCCTGTCGATGCTGGGAGCCTGCGCCCTGAAAGAGACCGCCGAGGACAGCGACACCGCCGGCGTGGTGGTGAACGTCGACGATTCCTCCAACGTGGTGCTCACCTTCGACGATTCTTCGCGAACGGTGTTCAAGGACTCCGGCTCCTTCAACCTGGATGAGATCCGCCAGAAAATGTCGGACAAGGGATTGGATCCGGACTCCATCCAGATCACGGGCATCGCCGTCACCTACGACAGCACCACCAGGGACTTCATCACCGCAAACGAAGGGGTGAAATTCTTCCTGAGGATCTACCTCCGCGAAGAAGGCACCGGAGAGCGGAAGCTGGCCCTGGAAACCCTGGAAAACGACATCGACGAGTTCAAGGCCCTGGCCTTTGATCCGAATATGGCCGTCCTGGAACTCGGCAAGCACATCTTCGGCAATCCCGAGGGATTTCCGGATTTGCTCAAGGCCGTCAAGGATTCCAATATCCACTCCGCCTGGGTCATCGCCGAGTTGACCGTGCCGGGGAAAATCAAGAAGACCGGCACCCTGAAGATCAACATGGTGGTTACGGTAGCGGGTAAAGTCTAGCAGGATCCGGCGAGGCGGCGGGAGCCGCCCGTATCCGGAGCTATCGGAATCAGGCGCCGCCCGGGCCGCGCCAATCCTTCTCCAAGAGCGCGTACAGGTACTCGTCGCACCATTCGCCCTTCACGAAGCAATTGTGGACCATGTGGCCTTCCCGCCGCATGCCCAGCTTCTCCATCATCTTCCAGGAATTCTCGTTGCGCGTGTCCGCCACCGCCCAGATGCGGTAGGCGCCCAGGCTCCACAGATATCCGATCAGGCCGATAACGGCCTCTTTGCCGTAGCCTTTTCCGTGGAAGCTCCGGTTGAAGTGGAAGCCGATTTCGGCCTGGCGCTGGATGTCATCGTTCATCTTGAAAGAGATGTTGCCGATGACCTTGCCCCCATCCTTCAGCTCCACGGCGAATTCGTTCCACACGCCGCAGGTGCCGGGCGCCACCGCCCCCTGGATCTCCAGGTCCTGGCGGGTGTCTTCCAGATCGTACGGATCCCAGAACTCGTACTTGGCGACTTCGGGGTCGGATAGAATTTCGTGGGCGTCGACAAGGTCCTTGGCCAGAAAGCGGCGGATGATCATCCTTGGGGTTTCGTACATCGTTTCAGAGCGCATGGCGGTCCCGGCCGATCCCAAGAATTCCCCCTTCCAAATGGAGGGTGTCCGGGCAAAAGGTATAAAAATGCTCCCGCGTTTAAAAAAGCGAACAGGCTCCCCGCATTCTCCTTTCTCCGGATGCGCACCGGGCGGTTAGTTTCAGGGCGTCGCACAACCTCAAGAGGAACCCATGTTCAAATCCATCCCTGCCCTGATCCTGGCGGCGGCCGCTTGGGCCGGCGCCCAGTTGCCCGTCGCTCCCACCCTCGCCTACCCCGCGGACAAAGGCGTCAATGTCGCCACCGCCGTTTCCTTGAAATGGAAAAAGGTCGCCACTGCAACAGGTTACGAGGCGCAGGTGGCAAGCGAGGCCACGTTCGCCGCGCCTCTCATGGACGATTCAACTTTGACCGATACCCTGTATCATGTGAGCCATCTGGCGGACACGACGGTTTACTATTGGCGCGCGCGCGCCAAAAACGCCGGCGGCTATGGACCCTACTCCAAGGCCCGCAGCTTCACCACCACGCCGCCCCTGGGGGCCGGACCCATCCTCGTCTCGCCGGAAGTCTCGGCGATGGACGTGGCGCTGGAACCCACCCTGAAGTGGAACGTCTTCGGGGACGCCAAGACCTATGGGCTTCAGATCTCCCTCGCGAGCAATTTCTCCAGCCTGCTGTTCAACGATACCTCTATCGCGGACACGCTTCTCAAGGTGACGGGCGCGGGCCTGATCAAGGGCACGACGTATTACTGGCACGTGCGCGCCAATACCTCGCCGGTGAAAACGGCCTGGACCAAAGGCTCCTTCACCACCGTGATGGATGCGCCCACGGACGCGGTCACGCTGGGATCGCCGTTGGATGGCGCCGTGGACCAGCCCATCCCCGCCGAGTTCCTCTGGAACGCCGTGGACCGGGCGAGCGGATACATTTTCCAACTCTCGACCGGCGCGGACTTCTCGACCCTGGTGAAGACCGACTCCGTGCAGTTCGGATTCGCCACCGCGGACGGACTGACGGCCAACACCACGTATTACTGGCGCGTGAAAGCGACGAATTCGACGGGAGCGGCGCCTTATTCCGCGGTGCGCAGTTTCAAAACCGGTTCCGGAACCGCGGCCGTCCCGGGTCCGACCCGGGAACGGAGCATTTCCCTGCGCGCCTTCCCGGCGGCGGGCGGAAGAGGCGGCGTGGACGTGGAGTTCTCCCTGGCCGCTCCGGCCCACGTGCGGATTGTGGGATACAGCGCGTTGGGCGGAGCCGCGGAGGTTTTGGCCGAGGGAAAGCTGGACGCGGGCGCCCATCGGGCTTCGGGTCTTGCCGGGCGGCGCGGGGCCGGCGTGTGGTTCATCGAAATGCGGACGCAGGGAAGCCGGCTGGTCCGCAAGGTTCTGATACCCTGAGACGAAACCCGTAGGTTACTGGGCCGGAGGGAGAGGTGCTCTCGCCGCGCCCAGCATATGCAAGGATTCCGCCTGCTGAGCGTACGCGATCAGCGACGCGTTCTCCCGGCGCAGGCCCTCTTTCATTTCCAGCTTCACCGTTCCGGAACCCTGCGCATCCAAGCGCACGGTCCGGAAATCCCGCACAACGTTTTCGTGCTTCAGAGTGCGCCCTCCGTTTTCGCCGCGCTTCACCGGTACGCTCAATCCCTTCTCCACCAGCGCGATATTGAGAAGGTCCCCTTCCCTGTGCCCGGTCACCCGGTATCGGATCTCCAAGGCCTTTCCGTCCCCGCGCTCCGACTCCAATGCGATCGCCGCCGAGGCCGACTGTCCCAAGGCCGACCCGATGGTTTTCCGGGCCGTGCCTCCCTGGGAGCCGACGAACTCCTCCTTGCCGTTCACGATCATCTGCGGCGTGTAAACGCGGCCGCCCAAGGCGCGCGCATAACGCTCCTGGCGTTCGCTGAACTCGGTGCGGCTGAAGGGATCCGCCCATCCCAGGTAATTCCAGTAGTCCACGTGGAATGAGAGAGTGAACACGCTCTTGCCGTCCCGTTCGGATTCGGCCGCCAACTCCGACAGCAACTTGTCCGCGGGCGGACAGCTGGAGCAGCCTTCGGAGGTGAAGAGTTCGACCACGGCGAAGGAAGCGGGAGCCCGGGAAGCGGGCATGGACGGATTCGGGGAAGCGGTTGCCGCGGCTGCCGGGACGGCTGCGCCGGTCGCGGCGGTCGCGGAAAACGCCGCAGCAACGCCAAGAAGGGATAAGAATCCGAATCGTTTCGATCCGCCCATGGAAACTCCGCCTTCCCCATCCTTTCGGGAGGGGTTCCGGAGGATAAGTCCAGGGAAAGAGGCCGCCGTTACAGGGACGGGGGGATTCCGGATCCGGAAGAAGGAATTCCGAACCAATACTTGCAAACGGGAGAATGTGGCCTATAATAGGGGTTGGATTCCATGGGAATTGGAAGTCCGATACCCAAGGGGGGAACATGCCAATCAGAATCGTCGGCGGACCCGTCTCTTTCCGGTGGCTGACTGTCCTGGCGCTTGTCCTGGCCCATGGCCCGGGGCTGGCGGCCAATTACGAGGTGGGACCCGCCCGCGCCGACAAAACCTTCCAGACCGTCCTGGCGAAATTGAACCCCGGCGACACCGTTTTCGTGGACGGGGGCGCGACCTATCCCGCCGTCGCCTTTTCCCGGGCCGGAACCAAAGCCGCTCCCATCGTGATCCTCGGCCGGCGCGCGGACGGCAAACGCCCCGTGATTTCCGGCGGCGCCAATACCGTCCATTTCAAATCCGATGATCCGTACAAAACCGGCGCGGACCATATGGTATTCCAGGGCTTCGAAGTCACGGGCGGAACTTCGCGGTGCATCTATCACCAGGCGGACGACATCACCATCCGCGACGTGGCCGTGCACGATTGTTCCTCCCATGGGATACTGGGCGGCGACCTGGGCTCGGGCTCATTGCTGCTGGAGTACACGGAAGTCTGGAATTGCGGCCTGGGCGACCACTTGCACCAGATCTACATGTCCACGGACGAGGTCAACCATCCGGGCAGCGTGTTCCGCATGCAGCATTGCTACGTGCACGACGCCAAAGGCGGCAACAACGTGAAGTCGCGCTCGGAGCGGAATGAAATCTATTACAACTGGATCGAAGGCGCCTACTACCACGAACTCGAGTTGATCGGTTCCGATCCCGGCGGCGTGGACGACGGTTGGACGCCCCGTCTCAAGCGGGAGGACGCGGACGTGGTGGGAAACGTGTTCTGGAAGCGGCGCACCGCCGCCGCCAACGACAGCAATTTCTCCGTGTTCCGCATCGGCGGGGACGGCACCGGGGAGTCCCATGGACGTTACCGGTTCACGGACAATACGATCATCGCCGGCACCGGAGCGGTGTTCCGCTGCTTCGACAGCCTGGAAAGCGTGGAGATGCACAACAACGTCTTCCATCGGCCCGGTGGCGGGCTGAACCTGATGCGCGTGGCGGAGGCGGCCTGGACGCAAGGCCATGCGGTGATCGCCGGAAACGGCAATTGGATCACCACCGGCGCGGCCAACGTCCCCGCGGAATGGAAGGGTACCCTGCAAGGTACGGATCCGGGGTTCGCGGATTTTTCCGGCAAGGACTTGCGGCCCCTGGCGGGAAGCCCCCTGGCGAACGCCGCCGCCACATCCACCCCGGGGCCGGCCGGTTTCGATTTCCCCAATCCCCTTTTCCCTCCCGCCTATTGCCCGCCTTTCCACGCGGCCGCGCAAACCCCGGTCATCAGGCCCTCCCAGGGAGCATTGGACATCGGGGCCTATGAGGTTGGAACGGCGGCGGCCATCAGGCCGGACCGGTCGGCCCGCTCCGACGGGCCCGTGACCAGGGCGGCTTTATTGCGCTCAGGCGGCCGCGTGCTCGCCAGAAGGGCGGCGGAAGACGGTTCCGAATCGCTCCACTCCCTGGTCGGACGTAGGGCGGATCCGGAGCCTTGAGTGTTCAGGCGGGCGGTCGCCTTTGCCGTCCGATGATTTCCCGGACGGCCGCCGGCCATTCGGGATATTCGAAGCGGAACCCTTCCCGCATCAGGCGGGCGGGCATGGCATAACGGCTTTTCAGGGTCAATTCCGATTCCGTGCGGATCACGAAAGCCGCCGCAGCCATCATCCACCGCGTGGCTGGAAGCCCGATAGGCATTCCCCAGGCCGCCCTCAAGGCGGCCATGAATTGCTTCTGGGGCAGCGGGTTCGGCGCGGTGATATTCACCGGACCCTCGATGTCTTCCCGTTCCAGAAGAAAAAAAACTGCGCGGATGAAATCGTCGCCGTGGATCCACGAGATGATTTGCCTGCCGTCCGCAATGGTCCCGCCCAACCCGAGGCGCGTGAGCGTAAGGAGGATATTGAAGATTCCGCCGCGTCCGGGATTCAGGACGATCGCCGAGCGCATGGCCACCTTGCGGGTCTTGGGAGTGTCCGCGTCCCGTTGCGCTTTTTCCCAGGCCTTGCCGATGGCGACGCTGAAATCCCAACTGCGGGGTACGTCCGGCTCATCCCCGCCGAAACGCCCCGTGGCCTCATCGTGGGGCGCATCGAACCGATGGGCGTAAATGGCCGCCGTGCTCATTTGCAGCCATACCTTGGGCGGCGAGGCGGCCAGCCGGATGGCCTCACCCACAACCCGAGTAGAATCCACCCTCGAATCCATCATCAGACGCTTGTTGGCTTCCGTATGCCGGCAATTGACGCTGCGTCCCGCCAGATTGATCACGGCGTCCGCCCCGTCCATTTCATTGGCCCACTCCCCCAGGGTGCGGCCGTCCCAAGGCAGGTTCCGCGCGGAACCCTTCCCTGCGGCGCCTGTGGGCGCTGCTTGGGAGCCACGACTGAGCACCACGACTTCATGTCCCTTGGCCAGCAATGCGGGAACCAGGATTTTGCCGACCTGCCCCGTTCCTCCCGGAATGACGATTTTCATGGTTGCCTTCTTTCCGGTCCGTCCTCCCTTGATTAAGGAAGCCGCATCCGTTATATTTATAGTAAACATGTTTATCTAAAATGGCAAGACGGAAACCGGGGGAAAAAAGCATGGACCAGGGAAATTTGGGATCGGACCCGGAAAAGGCTTCGGGAGCACCGGAACGGCCCGTCGATATCCCACCTCGGTCACGGGGCCGTCCCAAAGGGAGAACACTCCAGGGTCAGGCCTCCCGGGAAGATATCTATAAGGCGGCTATCGGACTCATCGCGGCCAGCGGCTTCGAAGCCACCACCTTACGGGACATCGCCCGGGAAGCGGGAGTGAGCCCCGGTCTCTTATACAAATACTTCCCCGGAAAACGCGCGGTGGTGCTGGCGCTTTACGACGACCTCTCGGCCAAATACGCGGCCAAGGCCGCCCAGATGCCCAAAGGGAATTGGCGCGCCCGCTACCTGTTCGCTTTGCAGACCAGCCTGGACGTGTTGCGGCCGCAGCGGAAAACCCTAGAGGCCCTGATTCCGGTGATGGTCGGCAACGGCGGCGAAGGTTTGTTCGCGCCCGCTACCGCCGGAAGCCGCGGCCGCGTACAACCGGTTTTCCACCAGGCGGTGGGGATGGCAATCGACGCACCCAAAGCCCCGGACGCGATTTCCCTGGGCCGCCTCCTCTACCTCTCCCATCTGGGCATCATCCTCATGTGGTTGCTTGACAAAAGTCCGAAACAGCGGGCCACCGCCGCTTTCATTACCTTGCTGGGTACGGCTCTTCCCTTGGCCGCCATTGCGCTCAAGCTGAAATCCGTGCGATCGGTAATGCGCGGAGCGGATGCTCTTTTCCAGGATGTTCTTTTCGGGGAGGCGGGCGATCCGCTTTTCGCTCCGGAGAGGGAAGCCGTAAGCCGATAAGCCCGCGTCAGCCAGGCTAGGGATAAAGTTTTTCTTTTTTCTCCAGCATGGCGATGAATTCGCGGATGCGCCTGGCCTTGGTCTCGGGCTTTTTGGCCGTCTGGATGCGCCACAGGATGGCGTAGCGGTTGGCGCCATTGAGGGTAGCGAAAAAAGCGGTGGCGGCTTTGCTCTTGTCCAACTCGACCTGGAACTCCGGAGAGACGGCCGCACCCTTGGGAGAGTCGTAAGCCGCCTCCCATTGCCCGCCCTGTTTGGCGCGCTCCACCGCGGCGGCTCCTGCCGACATCATGCGGCCCGTCTTGACCAGTTTGGCCACCCGGTCCCGGTTGATTTTGGACCAGATGCTGCGGGGACCCCGGGGAGAAAATCTCTGGAGCCAAGCGCTATCGCTCTCACCGGATTTCTGGCCGTCTATCCACCCGTAACAAAGTGCGGTTTCCACCGCCTCATCGTAGGAAACCGTGGCGGTTCCGGTGGCTTTCTTCGGGAGGCGGATCCAGAGGCCGGTGGATTTGGCGTGGTTTTTCTTTAGCCATGCGGACCAGTCCTTGTCGCTTTTGAACGCGAGAACGGGTAGACCGCTTTTGGAAACCTGCATTTCAATTCTTCCAGGTGTTGCCGCAGTCCAGGCAACGGTATTCGATGGTTCCGGCGAACATCGATTTGACCTTACCGATGATCGTATTTCCCCCCTCCGCCCTCGTAATGCTCTTCTCCTCGATCTTTTTGGAATGACAGGCCGAACAATAGATCTTACCATCCCCGATCTCTTCGCCCAGGGTCACAATCTCCTCATCCACCGACATGTCCGCGGACAAAGCCTCCTTGGCGGTTTCCAAGTCCTCGCGTTTGACCATCAAACGGATCCCGCCGACGGCATTGTTGTAATAGCCGTCTATCTTTCCGTTGAACAGCTCCGAGTCGATCCCAAGCCCGGTCAGGATGCTCTTGGCCAGTTCGGCCTGAATGAGATGGGAGTAATTACCCGCTTGGACCATGTCCGCTTCGCTCATATTGAATCCTCCTGGCTGGTTTCCGGGGCGCTTTTTATACCTTCTTGAATACCAAAATGCGCCTGCTTTTCCCAATCCTTTTCCTGCCCATCGCCCTGATGGCCGATCCGGCCCAACGGTTGGCCGAAAACCTGCACGGTGAATCCCTGGACCTGCTGGCGGCCCATCCAGGCCAGAGCGCGGCCGTCACCTTGGAGCGGGGCGAACTCTCCCTGTTGTCCCGCGCGTGGCTGGCGGACCATGCCGCCCGCACCTTGGACGTGCAGTACTTCATCTGGACCGCCGACAATGTGGGCCGCCTGGCCATGGCTTCCCTGCTCGATGCGGCCGACCGCGGGGTCAAGGTCCGGGTGCTGGTGGACGACTTCCTCCTGGAAACCCCGGCGGAAATGCTCACGGCCATGGACGGCCATCCCAATTTCGAAATCCGCATCTACAATCCCAATACCAATACGGGCGTCGGCTTCTGGAGAAGATATTGGAATCTGGCCACGGGGTTCCGGGCCGTGAACCAGCGCATGCACAACAAGGCTCTGATCGTGGACGGGATGTTCGCCGTTACCGGCGGCAGGAACCTGGCCGATGAATATTTCGACTTCCACCATGAGTTCGATTTCCGGGACCGGGACCTCCTGGTGGGCGGACCGGTGGTGGACCAGATGGATTCCACGTTCGACACCTACTGGAACGCGCCCCTGGCCCGCCCCGTGAAAGACCTGCTGCCGCCGCTTGACCAGGCCAGGCAGCAAGCCGTCCGCGATTCCATCCATGCCTATGCCCTGGATTCAAGCAACTTCGATCCCGCGGCGCGACTGGCCCTGAAAAACATTCCCGAGACGTTCGGAGCCCTGCTCCAGGAATTGGCTTGGGGTCCGGCGCGGTTCGTGGCGGACGCGCCGGGAAAGAACGACGGCAAGCAAGGCTTGGCGGGAGGCGGAGCGACCACGCGGTTCCTGGCGGACCTGTTGCGATCGGCGCGAAAGCGCATCACCATCCAATCGCCTTATCTCATCCCGGACGATTCCACGCTCGCCCTGTTCAAGGCATTGACCGCCCGGGGCGTGGAGGTGCGCATCAGCACCAATTCCATGGCGAACAACGACAACTTGAAAGCCGTCAGCGGGTACATCAACCGTCGCAAGGCCCTGCTGGCCGCGGGGGTAAAGGTGTTCGAGTTCAAGCCCCAGCCCGGCATCCAGAAGAATCTCCAGCAACGGTACGGCAAGTTCAAGAAGTTGCAGCCCATTTTCGTCATCCATGCCAAGACCCTCGTTGTCGACGGGAACAAGGTATTCATCGGCACCTTCAACCTGGATCCGCGCAGCATGAACCTGAACACGGAATCCGGCGTGCTACTGGAGCATGCCGGCATCGCCGGACAGGTGGAGCGCGCGATTGAACGGGATATGGAACCGGAAAACAGCTGGGACGCATCCAAGGAAACCGGAGATTCCCACGCGCCCCTTTCCAGACGGATCAAGACATGGTTCTGGGGGCGTCTGCCCATCGAATCCGTACTGTAACCTGCAGGTAAACCCGGCCGACCTCCCGGAAAGAGCCGAATCCTCCTAATCCGGCCGGTTTCGCGATTAATATTCGCTATTGCCCCGCCCCTTCGCAAAGCGTACGTTGGGGGCATGTCAATTCGAAAGGAATTACCATGAACAAGCAATTTTCATTTTCCGCCGCTATCCTGGCCTTGGCCACCGGCCTTACTTTCAACGTCGCCAAAGCCCAGAGCACGGCGGTCCACGAGACCAACCAGATCAAGAAGGACAGCGTCGACATCAAGAATGACCGCAAGGACATCAAGCATGCCGAAAACGACCTGAAGGCCGACAAGAAAAGCCTCAAGGCCGATAAGAAGGATGCGAGCGCCAGCCATGAAAACCGCGAAGCCGCCCAGGCCGATTTGAACAAGTCCAGCAATGACGGCTCGAGCAACCATGAAGTGACCAAGGACGAGGTGGCCCTTGCCAAGGCCAAGCACACCGAAGCCGTGGATAAGAAGGAAGTCCGCGCCGACAAGGCCGCGATCAAGGACGACAAGGCCAACATCAATCGCGATGAAAAGGATCTGAAGCGGGACAAAAAGGATCAGAAGGACAACAAGGCCGACCTGAAGCGCGAGAAGAAGGAAGCCAAGGAAGAAGCCGCCGACAAGAAGGCCGACAACCCCGGCCACTAGCCTTTAACCGCACCGGCACTTCCGTGCGCACTAAGCGCTGGGGCTTTTCCCCGGCGCTTTTCCGTTTCATCCCCCGTGTTTCAAGGCTCTTTACCGCTTTTTGAGGCCCTCCGGACCTTGCCGCCCAGACTTGTCCGGGCCGGGAAGGATGCAATCGCCCGGGATTGCTAAGTTATCCCTCCTCGGGTCGATAAGCCCGAAGCCTGCCAGCCTTTCCAGTTTCAAGGAGTGAACCATGGGCCAGAACAACCCCGGCGATAAGCCATCGAAAAGCGCCAAGGGCGAATCGAAGCCGGCGAAAAAGGATAAACAATCCATCGACCCCGCGCAGCGCGGACCGGGCGGTTTTAATCGATCCCAACTAAGGGGAAAGGCTCCGATTTTCCGGACCCTGAAAAAATCCGGGCGCTGAGGCGGTCCGGACTTCCGATTTCATTCCGCCCCGGCTAGTGGGCTTTGTCCGTTCTCAAGACCACCGTCCCGCCAATGAAATCGTGCACGGCCCGGCTCCTTTTGTTCATCCGCATGGACACGAATTCGCTGAGGTACCAGGCCAGGATCAGATACGTGTCCCATTTGATCATGACATGGAGCTTTCCCACCGCCTTGGTGATTTGCCAGTAAGATTGCCCATCGAAAACCTCCGGGGGCATGGCGCGGATGATGATCATATAATTGACCAATAAAATCAGGCACAGCAAGGTGTCCCCGCCCGCCCGCCTGAAGCCGCTCCAGTAGTCGGCCGGACTCCCGTCGTTTTTGAAGACTTTTATCTTCATCGCCATTTTTCCCAGGGTCTGGCCATAGTGGCCGATCATCAAGACCGCATAGGGAATGCCCATGACATAGGTCATTATCTTGCACGCTTCAAACCGGGTTTTCGTCCAGTGATGGAAAAAATATAACGACACCGTCAGAGGCGCGAAGATGAGGCCGTCGATGAGACCGGCCCTGACCCGCAGCTTCATCGTCGCGAACTCCAAGCCGTTTTCGTGGAACCGCGCTTCCTTGGAAATTGCCGCCTGGCTATCCTGTTTGGAAAAAGGCTTCCGGATCCACTTCCACAGCGTCCATTCCAGGACAAGGCCAAGCACCAAGAAAATAGCCCCTCCCATTTTCGCCTTGGAGGTAGGCAGAATACAAACCAGAACAATCATGCATAACGAATTTGCGACCAAGAGGGGTACGCCGAGAATCAACGCACACCACTTCCAGATTTTGGATTTCACGGACCGATCCTTTTGAGCGCGACTCGACCAATAGGTAAAAAATCCCCGCGAAATCACCAGATATCATGGAATTCCCCCGATTCCGCAATTTCCTGCGGCGCCGGAAGCGGGAATGGGTGTAAGTTTCAGCCGAAGATAGGGGACGGCATGTTGAAAGGTTTGCTATCGGCCGCGGCGATGTTGGCGGCTTTCGCGCATGCCGAGAAGGTGGTGGTCATCATCGGCTCGTCCACCGCCGCGGGAACGGGCGCATCCACTTACGACAGCGCCTTCGCGGGGAGATACGCCCATTACCTTCCCACCCTGAACCCGGCCTGGAAACTGGTCAATCTGGCCGTGGGCGGTTATACCACCTTCCAACTGATGCCCACCGGCTCCAAGACTCCCGCCAATCGTCCCGCCCCCGACACCGCCCACAACGTTTCCAAGGCCCTGAGCCTGCATCCCGATGTCATGCTCCTGGCCCTGGCCAGCAACGACATCGCCGCAGGCTACGCTACCAATGAATACCAGGACAACTACGATACCCTGAAAGCCCGCGCCGAAGCCGCCGGCATCAAAGTCTGGATCAGCTCCCCGGTGCCGCGCTCCGCCCTGGACTCCGCCAGCCGGCAACGGCTTCTCGCCCTGCGCACGCGCGTCCTCTCCCGTTACGCTCCCCGGGCCATCGACTTCTACGACAGCCTGGGCACTCCGGATGGCAGCTATTACCCCGGGTTCAACTCCGGGGACGGAATCCATACCAACAACCGAGGCCACAAAATCCTTTTCGACCGGGTGGTGGCGGCCAACATGACGGCCGCTCCCGTGGTTTCCGTGATTGCGGAAAGAGGGAAATTATCCCTGAGGCTCGAGACCCTGGGCCGCAAGGGCGGCGCTATGGTGGTGCAGGACGGATTGGGCGCAGGACTCTGGCGTGATCTTAATGGGAGATTTGCGGCGGGAACCTACGGTCCCTGAAACCGAGGCTCTTCGGGCCTTATCATTTTCCGATGCTCACGACCCAAAGCAACGCCTCTGTCCGATGATGGATTGTGATGCCATGGAACAGCGTGCCTTTCAGCCGGGTTTCTTTCGAGATTGATTTCTCGGCCATCTCGCGAAGCGTATCGTTCGGGACCACGAGCTGGATATCCTGGATCGAACCCACCGGATCCATATTGGGATCGTTGATATCCCCGCTTCCGCTTCCATTAATGCAGATCGGCCCCGACATCCGGAGCATCCATTGAGGATCCTTCTCATCGCCTTTAAGGGTGTCTTCGTATTCCGGTTTTCCGGGAAAGACTTTCATGTAAACCGTTCCAACAAACTCGACGGTATCCGGCTCGAATTCCAGACACTTCGGAACCGCATCCGTCTTCGCGGGCAAAGTGCGGCTGCTCGATCCTTTCCGGGATTTGAAGGTATCCAGACATGAGGTGAATACCAGCGTGACCGCAAGGAGGCCAATCCCGATGTTCCGCCGCATTCCTATCGAACCCGGATCAGATAATCTTCCGCGGCTTCCGTGGTGTCGAAGACCTTTAAAAGAATCGCGCCTTGCATTATCTGCTGCTGAAGTAGAGGAAAGAAACCACAAAAGAGGCCACTCCCGCGATGGTACCGATCACAATCTGGCTCATCCTATCGCTGTGTTCCCTTTTCGAGACCAAGTCCTCCGAGTACCTGTCCGGCTCCTTCAACGCGACGGCCGAATCCCCGGTCTTGTAGAAATCGCCTTTCACCCTGTAGCAGGAGCTCAAAAAATCCGGCCGGCTCTCGCTCCGGATCACGAAAACGTCCGCGCCCAGCTCGCAGGCCTCGGAATTGATGATGCCCATGATATCGTCTTCTCCGCAGCCCACGGACATTCCCTTGTCGTAGACTTTCAGGGATCCCAGCTTCTTCCAGGTTTCCTTCACTCCCGCTTCCTTCTCCTGGGAGATGGAGACCTTACAGTCCGCCGGCTGCATCTCCTGCGGTTTATCATACCCAATCCTGCTGATACCCGGAGCGCAGGCGGCCAGCGCCAATGGCAGGAGGCAAACCAGCTTTTTAACCGATCCGTTCATTGGCTTCTCTTTATCATTTTGATGGTCCAGAACATCATATTCAGCAGGGCGCCCATGAATAGGGTAACACCCCAGGTACGGGAATGCGAAAACGGGTTCAAGACCAGATCGAACCACATGGGTATCGACCTTCTCTCTTGAAGATGGAACAGATCCGTCAGGATGTATGGGGAATTGGGGAAAAACAGAATCCAGGCGAGAATCATGGCCGCCATCGCGGCTCTGTTCTTCCGGAGCCCGCTCTTCAATACCACGAACGTGCTGGCCGCCCAAGGAAGAAAAGCCAGGAACAGGTTCCAATTCAGGAAGAGGAACAATCTGGAATGAGTCACGGAATACCGGAACACGGAAAGGGCGAAGCAGAACACCGCCATGCCCGCAAGCAGCAGCGTCAACTCAAGCCGACCGGCTCTTTTGAGTTCTTCTATCATTTTGAGCGCGAAATGAAATGTAACGGCCGAAGCCGACTATTTCAAGTGGGGCCGGCCGGAAAGGCGGATTCATTCCCCCTTGTTCACCAACACCCGCTCGATCCGGCGATCCGGAACCAGCCACATGATGGCAACCGCCACGTAGATCGCGCCGGAAATCCACGTGCTCAGGAAAGCCGCGGGAACCGCGATGAGGTAGAGAATCAGCGACGCGTTTCCCTTCCTATCCCCTTTCAACTTGTCCCCCAGGGCGGCCGCCAGCTCCGATTCCTTTCCATGATGGTGGACCAGGGCGCGTGCCAGGATGGTGAAGGCGATGGCGGAGCAAAGCAGAATCACCCCGTAAAGGGAAACCGGCAACGCGGCGAAATGGTTTTCGCCCATCCAGCTCGTGACGAAGGGAACCAGGGAAAGCCAGAACAGAAGATGCGCGTTGGCCCATAGGATGCGCCCGTTGACGTTCTTGGCCGCCTGGAACAGATGATGGTGGTTGTTCCAATAGATGCAAAGGAACACGAAGCTGAGCACATAGCTGAGGAACACGGGGATAAGCGGACGGAGCGCCGCGACATCGTGCCCGTGGGGGGCCCTCATTTCCAGAACCATGATGGTGATGATGACGGCGATTATGCCGTCGCTGAACGCTTCCAACCGGCCCTTGCCCATAGTAGACTCCTTGGCGTATCAGGCCAAGTTAACAATCGCCGGGGAGGAAGCGGCGAGGGAGGCTTAATCCGGATACTCGTCGGACCCCAGCACCCAGATGAATCCCTGCAGATCGATCATATCCTTAGGCTTAAGATCCTTCATGTCCCGCCTCACTTTTTCGGCGAATCCCAGGGCGCCGGCATAGGTCTCAAAATCGGGCCGGGACCGGTATCTGAAGTCGTATCCGTATCGCTCCGCAGCCAAGCGGGTCACGGTGGGTTTGAGGAAGAAATGTCTGTCCGGCTGGGCGATGAAACCGAATACGGTGGCCACGGGCCAGGTCAGGACCCGGGTCTGCTTCCGGGGCAATCGTCCCACGGTGTCGATCCAATGGGCGAATTTCTTTTCCGGAGTTCCCGGCCCATGCAGGAAGTCATACAGGCCCTTGGCGAACAAACGCGCGCCTTCGGGGGATTTGATGGCATCGCGAACGGCCATCTTTTCGAAAGAGAACAGGAGGTTGGTCCGGGACTCGATGCGCACGGCCGCGGCCGCGATCTCCGGGTAGCGGCCTTTTTTCAGCAGCGACCGGAACGCCTCAGGATTGAGCCGCTCTTCCCACTTGACGTGGGCGGCCTCTTTGTATCCCCGCTCCAGCTTGTCATAGTCCGGATCCTGGAAACCGCCGGGATAGTAGGTCAAGAACTTCCGGCGGCAACGCTTGACGCGGGCGACAAGAGAGTTGGCATGGGAACGAGATGGCTGATGATCCGATTTACCGATAATCATGGCGTCAAACCCTATAAAAACAATATACGGTTTTGCCGGCAGGCTGCGGCAATCGGATAGACTACCCTCCTCCGAAGATTATTTCGATTTTCACCTTTGGACGGGTCCTTATGATAAGATCGGACATCCGGGCAGGAATCACCCGGAATGCGGAGGCAGGAATGGCCAGAGACAAGAACAAACCCAATCACGGCAGGAAGCTGAAACCGGAAAGCCAGATGATGAGCTACGGCTATCGTCCGGAATGGTCCGAGGGAGCCATCAAGTGCCCGGTGTTCCAGACATCCACCTTCGTCTTCCGCTCCGCGGAGCAGGGCAAGGCCTTCTTCGAAGTCGCCTACGGCATCCGCCAGCCCCGTCCCGACGAAAAGAGCGGCCTCATCTACAGCCGCATCAACAACCCCGACCTGGAAATCCTGGAAGACCGTCTCACCCTCTGGGACGAGGCCGAAGACTGCGCCGTATTCGAAAGCGGCATGGGCGCCATCACCACCGCCTTCCTGGAATTCCTCAAGCCCGGCGATTTGATCCTGACCAGCGCGCCCCTCTACGGCGGCACCGATCATTTCCTCACCACCTTCCTCCCCAAAATCGGCATCGAAGTCATGGAGTTCCAACCCCGGCAGGAAGAAGCCGATATCATCCGCCAACTGGAAGCCTCCGGCAAACAGGACCGCCTGGCCATGGTTTACATCGAGACGCCGGCCAATCCGACCAACGCCCTGATCGACATCGGCGCCTGCAAAGCGATAGCGGACAAGTACTCCACGAAGGACAAGCGCGTGCTTGTGGCCGTGGACAATACCTATATGGGCCCGCTTTGGCAGCATCCCCTCAAGCACGGGGCGGACCTGGTGCTTTATTCAGCCACCAAATACATAGGCGGCCATAGCGACGTGATCGCCGGAGCCTGCCTGGGGAGCATGGAACTGATCCACCGCATCAAGGTGCTGCGGACCTTCCTGGGCAACATGGCGGGCCCCTGGACCGGTTGGCTGCTGTTGCGCAGTCTGGAAACCCTCAAGGTGCGCATGGAACAGCAAGCCGCCAACGCGGAGAAGGTGGCCGCCTGGCTCACCAAGCATCCCAAGGTGGAAAAGGTCTATTACCTGGGTTTGCTGACGCCGGAGGACGGGCAGCAATACCGTATTTACAAGAAACAACACAACTCCCCCGGGGCGATGATGTCCTTCGACATCAAGGGCGGCGGCGATGCGGCCGGAGACGAGCGCAAGGCATTCCAGTTCCTGAACCGGTTGAAGCTGATCAAACTGGCTGTGAGCCTGGGGAGCACGGAATCCCTGGCGGAGCATCCGGCCACCATGACCCATATCGGGGTGGAAGAGCATCACCGGGCGCTCATGAACATCACGGCCAAGCTGGTGCGGCTCTCGGTGGGGGTGGAGGACTACGAGGATATCATCTGGGATATCGAGCAGGCGTTGGAAGCCTTATAGGTCGATAAAAATCCGGCGTTACTGCTTGGTGAAAACCACGCTGAGGTGATTGGTGCCCGAGGAACTCAGCGTCCACTTGTTTCCGGTGATGTTGATGTCAGCGGTATCAGTGGGAATGACGCAGGCAGCCGGCTGCAGGGTTCCGGCGTTATCCGCCATCTGGCACTTGGTCCCGGTGTTGATGACCTTATCGCCCTCGACGCTCCACGTGCCTTCCCGGACGGCCAGAATTTTGCTCAGATTCGTCGTCACATTCTTGAACGTCTTGTCCGAATTGATGTTAAGGGTCACTTCCGCCGATCCAATCGCGCCCACCCAGACGCCTACGATGGCATTCTCCTGGGTAGTCAGGCCGGCCCCGTCGTTGCTCGAGGTAGTGCAGGCGGCAATCCACAGCCCGCAGACTAAAGTTCCAAGGATAAGTTTCGAAATGCCCATGGCGACCTCCTGGTTTCCAAAAAATTAAACAAAGCAGCCTTGCTACGGCAAGCGAGAACGCGGAAATACGATGGCTTTCGACCCTTCCATCCCGGGTCAAATTCTGTCCCGGCTGCCGGCTTACTTTTGGAACTCCCCATTTCCTGGAGTCCCATGTATCCCCAACCCCAATCCCTTTCGCACCCATCCCGATTCGCTGAACCCGGCCCAACCGCGCTCCTTCCTTCCCGAAACCCGGTCATTCCCCACCCTATTGCGGACGCCCCATTCATCCGGCCGCCGCACCGTTCCAGCGCCTCCCCGACCCCGATGGATTGGAACAGGTATTGGCTCGATCGGTTGACCCGCGAATTGGCCCAGCGGAACTTCGCCGCCTCCACCCGGGACAATTACACCGCCGCCCTGAAGGCATTCCTCACCGCCCATCCCGGAACCCCTTCGCGCCTCGGCCCCGATGCCATCGGGCGATACCTTCTGCAATGCAAGGAAGACCGTAGCCTGGGCGCCTCGACGGTGAACCTGATTCTGGCCGCACTCGTTTTCTTCTATCAACATGTCCTCAAGGCCCCCCATTGCATTGCAGGGATTCCGCGGCTGAAGGAAGACAAGAAACTGCCCAGCGTACTCGGCGTCACCAAGGTCAAAGACTTGCTGGAAAGCCTGGCCAATGAAAAACACCGGATGATGCTGTCCTTGGCCTACGGATGCGGTTTGCGCGTCTCCGAAGTCGTCAGCATGAAATGGACGGATTTGGACTTCGATCGGAGTGTGCTTTATGTCCGTTTGGGCAAGGGACGTAAAGACAGGGTTGTGATGTTGCCCACCAGCCTGGTTGAGGATTTGAACGGGTACAGGCAACGGAATCAACCAATCACGTACCTCTTTGAATCCCATCTGGCTGGAAAGCCTTTGTCAAAGAGGACGGTTCAGGCGGTATTCGAGAAGGCGTGCGAGAAGGCGGGGATAGTACATAAGGGCGGGATCCATTCCTTGCGACATTCGTTTGCGACACATTTGTTGGAGGCGGGGACGGATTTACGGTTCATCCAGTCCATGCTGGGGCATAGCAGTTCGAAGACGACGGAGAGGTACACGCATGTTACGACTGGGAATGTCCGGCGGGTGGTGAGTCCTTTGGACCGGTTGAGGGCGGGGGGTGTAGGGGGTGTAGGGGGTGGGAGGGGGGTGGGGTGCGCGGCAACGGTTCTAGGGTGAAGGAAATGCTCACCCTAGAACTAGTTGTGAGCAATACAGAAACGGGGCTTCACTCGCTTCCGCTCGTTCCGCAACGCAACCGCCAACGTCCTGTTTGGCGGGAAGAATATCTCGATATGCAAAGTCATTTGTTCATATTATAAATTCAGCGTAATTTTTTTGTTGAAAATGTTCGTATATCAATGGTCAGCGAAACAAATATTTCATAAAAAGGAATTCTAAAGAATATGCTTATTGAAAGTGCATTTCTTAAGCTCCCGGAGCTTTTGCTTTCAAGCCACAATCATAGAGGAAATGTTGAAGCCATGGTTGTTCATCATCTTGTGACTGGGCTTCAAATGGAACTCAACTCAAGATCCATTCCGTTTGCTTACAATCATATCACCGTTGAGGTGCCGTACCCCAAACAGAGTCGCATAGGAAGCGTATTTCGGGCTGACCTCTTGTTTGATTCGAACGGAAGCATACCTAGCATCGCCCGTCTAGATCAATATGGGTTTAAGGAAAAGCAATGGGTTGAAGCCAAGGGCTATTTTTCAAAAGGTAAGACTACTCCGGCAACAACTCAAAATATTGGAAGAGTGATAAAGGATATCATAAGACTCTGTCTTCTTCCAGAAGAGTTGCAAGGCGGAATCAGGCAGAACGGTAGGTATGTTCTTCTAGTATTTGATAAGCATCCAGGCAAGTACCTTGCATACTCTAACCGCGAGTGGCTTCGACGGATTTTCGAGGATCGGACACCATCAATTAAGATTAATTTGGAATCAGAAAAAACTTCGCTGATCCAATCAATAGTTGGACAGAGCAATTTAAATTCGCAGATGGAGCTTTCACTGTCTATTCTTCATTTTGAGCCTTCAACAGAGATTCCTTTTCCTGTGTATTGGGGGTATTTACTAAGAATAGACAAGTTCTCAATATCAATAAATAATAAAGTTATAACATCTAGCGGAGAGGTTCAGGAACGATGGGATCGGGATAAGGTTTTGGCTTTGGAAGCGGTAAGAAATGAGTTTGCAAATTTGTTAGGCAAAGATGAGGGAGATATTCCCGTGGTGTAAGAATTACTCATAGTGACCCGTGATTACAAACGAATAAAATATTTGATTCGGTATTTGGGCTTAGCAGGAACAAATAGGAGAAAACTACTTCCCTCGCCCGTCCATGGGCTCGGGTCAACCAAGACCCGTTTCTGTACAGCTCACAACGAGCCCCAGTAGGGGCCCAGGGGGCATGCTCCGCATTGCCGGGCCGCAAATGGCCTGGAAAGGCTGCGCGGCAATTCAGAATCCGCTTCGTGCGCTAACTGCGGAGCAGGTCTTTGCAGTTGGTCTTCGTTAGCACCTCAGCGGTTCTTCATTGCACGCTGCGGGCGCTCGCTCCGGGGGTTAGAGAACCCCACTCTGCTCACGTCCTCGCGTAGCACGCAAGTCTTTCGCCTTGGTCTCTTCTTCGGCCTTCCCAGGCCACTTCCTACTAGGGCGAACGTTGATGTGCAATTGTCGGGGGCTACTCCATCCCAGCGGGCTTCGTCCGTGGTTCCCAGGACGAAATCACGCTGTAGGTATTCCCCTCTTGGGCCTGGATGACTGCTCGCAGGCGAGCCAGGCCCAAGAGGGGAATACCCGTAATATCATCCTTCTGTCAATTCCGGTCTGTGGATGATATTACGGGGATGGAGTGCCAACGGTCACGTTAAGCTTTGCGTGGGCACTCCGTGCCACAACAGCTTAACGGTACCGCCAATCCCGCCAACTCGGCAGGCCGCTACGCATCTGCCGCCCTTCGGGGCACTCAACAAGGTCCATTAAGCTTCGCCGGGATTTCCAATCCCGCTCCGGGGCTCCGCCCAAATGGCCTTTGGAAGCATCCCGGCAATTCAGGCAAAGCCTCGACTTCACTGACTGACTTCGAGGTCCAATCTGATAGTCTACGTCAGTTCGTCTCTGCTTACCTTCATTGCACGTGGCGGGCGCTCGTTACGGGGGCGTATCGCCCCACTCCGCTCGCGTCCTCACGTATCGGGATTGTTTCCAAAGGCCACTTCATAATGGACCTACCGTTGCGCGAAATGGGCCTCGAAAAGTGGCCCGTTGGGCCAAAGATTTGAGAGTATTTTTTGGGGGCGGGAAGAGAAGCTTTTTTGAAGACGAAGAGATCCGGAGATACGAGATCGGAAATGAAGACGCGAAATCGGAATTGGATCAAGAGATTGGAATAAAAATGAATCCAAACGATGAAAAACGAGTAATGGTTCTTCGGTTCTTGTACGACACGAGGGCTATGCGCTACGTAGAACATGTACAACGGAATAACCCCTACGTGCTCGTGAATCAATTTGTGGGATTGGATGCTGGGCAGGCCCGGAATGTACTCCAATACTTAGAAGGAAAGGGCCTTGTCCAAATTGAAGTAACCGATGTCGTACAGCTAAAGCAAAACGAAAAGGGTCTGGCTAACGACCTTCAAACGAAGAAATTTTACCGCATTACGGCTACTGGGGAAGAATTTATTGAAGAGCGGAAAAAGGAGGCGTCGATATTTCGTCAAAAAATTGAAAGTGAGGCAAGTATGAACATAACAAACATTGGTGGTGTAACTGTTGTTGGAAACAATAACATCGTTAACGCGAAATTTGGTGACACCTACGAAAAATTGGAGAATTTCAAAAAGGCCGTACTTTCGAGTAACGGCCTTTCTACCGAAGAGAAAATAAACTGCTCATCGGATATAGAGACAATTCAAAAGCAGCTTTCAAAGACCAGCCCCTCCAAAGAAATTGTTCGTTTGGCTTGGTCCGCAATTGAAGCGAGCGTAGTGCTACACGATTTTGGTTCGGTAGTTTCGGAACTTGGAAAACAAATCCATGGAATGTTTACTTAGGAAATGTAAAACGGAAATTTCGACCGAATTCGAATCGGATCAATACATCGGAATGAAATACCAAAGGGACAGGGATGGAAAAAACGGGCCGCATAACCATCGAGTCGAACGGACAGCTGCGGCCGTCATGTCCTTTGCGAATCAGGGTCAAAACGTTTTGGTCTTAACGCAAAGGTCCCGCCGGCCGGTCTTGCCGCTCACTCGCGAGTTATACG
This sequence comes from Fibrobacterota bacterium, assembly GCA_028287505.1. Taxonomy (GTDB): domain Bacteria; phylum Fibrobacterota; class Fibrobacteria; order UBA11236; family UBA11236; genus Chersky-265. Next base: position 48,272 of record JAQBPN010000087.1, read on the forward strand.
GCCGGAATTAAAATGATAAAATATATTGAGTTCTTGTTTGACGCAGATATAGATCCCGATTTGAAAGGCTTGATTAATGGAGCTGAAATCAAGATCGAAAGGCGTGAAGTAAAGAAGGAACAAAAATACCTAGTTGTTCGATTCAATAAAAAGGTTCCTTACTCAGGCCATAAAATAAAGTCGATTCGACAAATTGTCGAATCAGATCTTATCTATCGGTCATTGATGCTGGATGAGCCATTCAGGCTTAGTTTGAATAAATTCGAATTCGAACACAACGGGCTCCCCCAAGAAATATTTATGGGGAAAAACTTTGCTTTAAATGGATTTAACCAGAAAAAGGTTCTACGCGACGAAAAAGGGAAAACTTATTTCAATTTTAAGCACGCTTATAAAAAGAAAAAAGAATACACAGATGCCATCCGATTTCTGATCAAAAAAGAAAACGTGTTTCGATACGTCGTTCGAAGCTATAACTATGGGCAACTCGATCAAGACAACGAGTTCTTTTACCTTTACCAAATAAACGAGGCTCTAAAAACCTATTTCCATCCAAAGGAGCCATGGAGGAAGCTTGATATTGGTAAGAAGAGGTGGGACGCGATTTCGAGAATAACCAATAACCCGAAATTTATGCAGTCAAGACACCGAGGTGCAGCACTTGGAGGAAAAAAGCCTGCCCCTGGAACAACAATACGAAAGATAAGGAAAGTGGCACGGGAATCAATCTTTAAATTCATGAATCATCTGCTAAAGAAGCATAGTTTGGATGTTCTACTGAATCGGAAACAATGAACGAATTAATAAAAGTTCTTCTCGAAATTATTGGCGGCACCTCTGCATTTCTCGGAGCAGTCTACTTTTTGTCTAAAAGATTAATAGGTCACATGTTCGAAAAGGACTTGGAAAAGCACAAGTCAGAACTTCACTTCAGCACTTCGATCGAAATGGAAAAAATAAGGCATCAGAATGAAACCATGATTACGGAATACAAGGAAAAGATTTCCTTGTTGGCGAATAATCGATTTGAGGCTATCAAAATCATTTCACAAAAAATGATCGAAGTTTGGGCATCGGTTGAACAGGCAACACTGATTTTGAGGCCTGTCAGGGATGGGGAAACTGATCAGCAACGATCTACAAAGGAAATTACTGAATTACGAAATAAACTCGGAGATCTACTAAAAGAATTTCTCAAATACGAAATCTTTTTTCCGAATGAATTCTCAGAAAAGATCCTCGATTTCAGAAGCAAACTCGATACCTTTGCTTCTGTTTACGGTCGTTCAGTCATTCACTCATACGATGAGGATTCTTATTCAAGGGCCTACGAAGCATTTTGCGAAAAGGTTCGCCCAGCCGTCGATAAAATTAAGGAATTAAGAGGAGAACTAAGAAAACTTATCGGTGTAGAATAGGACGGAAGAGGTATGTAACTCCGAAAATATCCTCTCAAAATGAGGGGTTCCAAAATAAAATGGTCCGCTGCCCATCTTCGACCTTAACGTACGACAAGATTTGAAGACCGCCCCCAAAGAAATGCCGAGGCCCACATCGCGCAACAACCCAAAGGGCGCTTCGTTCGTGACTCCGCACTCACTTCGGGGCTTCGCCCAAATTGGTTTTGGAGCTGGTCCGGCAATTCAAACTGGGATTCGGCTGCACTGACTTCCGCTGTGTTCTTCGCCATCGGTCTACGTCAGTTTGACTCATCCCGTTTTCATTGCTTGCTGTGGTCGCTCATTCCGGGGGGCATAGGCCCCACTCCATTCGCGTCCTCGCAAATCGGTCCAGCTCCAAAACCAACTTCGCCCTTCGGGCGACGTTGCATAAAATTAAAAGCCCCCAGACATTAAGATGCGCGATAAGAGGAAGATGAATAGTTAGACTTTAGCATAGAGTCAAAAAAAATTCGAAAACGGAATAGATTAAATATGAAATTGGTAAGATTTGCAATCATAAATCTTTTCGATACGAATGAAGCAAAACCTATTGAGATCGAAATAAATGGTTCTCGAGTCATTTTGAACCCAGCTACGGATGAGGGGCAAAAAGGGGTGTCCTATCTTGCAGTGGCCAAATACCACCTTTCGAAACCGCTTACCCTCGATGAAATTGGGAGAATTTTAATTCCAGAAGAAGAAAAGGGAAAGTGCGAATACGCCATCGAGTCAATCGCCGACATCCTATCTGTTTTCGGATCGAGCCGAAGGTCATTATTATCGCCCACTCCCTGTGCGGCCATCGAGTTTGAGTCGGAAACAGAGAAGGAATTTTTAAAGTCGACAAAAGGAATAAAAGTCAATCAAAAGCAATATTCGACTTCAAAATTCATATTTCCCTTCGAATCCCAATACATCAACGCAATAACCGATCGCCTAGGTGGAGTCGCGCTACTTGCTGAAGTTAACACGGAGGGCGAGGCTGGAAAATATCGGGATCTTGTAAGGTTCTTCGAATTTGCGTTCAATAGACCGTTTACCCAGTTGGATAAAATTATTCACTCATTTCTTGCACCAATGCCGTATGGCTATGAAAGGAAGGAAATTAAAGAATGGATTTCTTTTAGACACGCGGCGAGTCACGCTGACCTTCAAAAAACTCAGGGGTTTGCTGTAACTAGCGATGTTCGCGATTTCTTGATGAGAATGGAACAGGCGGCTTTGGATACTCTTTTCAATAAAAAAGAGTGGCACAATGCTTCAACTCTTCGCCGCGATATTTGGAGGCCACAAGTGTGGTCAAAATCCGCCAAGGGAGACTTGTCGATAATTCAGGGATCAAAGGATGTATCAATATTCTTCCGAACCTATGACGATCTGGGCTCATATCCACGAAACTTAAAGGCGTCTGTTTCACCTATCAGTGAGAATTGGTATTGCCACTTTTATATGGATCCAAATGCTCCTAAAAATCCTGGTTCGATTCAGGCCATTTCATTGGGTGCTTAGACTAATGGGCGCGCATAAGGAATAATTGAATAAGAGGGGCTTTTAACTTCATGCAACAACGCCAAGGCGGCATCTTCGCACTTTTCAGTGCACTTCGGGGGCTTCGCCCAAACGGCTTTTCAGGTTGGCTTGGCCGTTCAGTCAGAGTTTCGAGCGGCGCGAACTTCGCTTGGCGTCTATCGCTTGCTCTCAACTCGTCTTCACGGCATGCTGCGGGCGCGCGCTTCAGGGCACTTACGACCCACTCCGCGCACGTCCTCGCATTTCAGTCCTAACCTGAAAAGCCGCTCCAGCCTTGGCCAACGTTGGGCAACATGGGCCTCGAATAAAGGCACCTGCGGTGCTAAACGGGAAGTATTTTTTGGGCGCGAAGAAAAGGTAAAAGGACAAGGAACAAGAATTAAAGACCGAAGAATAAATAAAGTCATGAAAGACCACCACATAAAATGGTCGAAATAGTACTGCATAGAAATCGTTTTATTACTTATGCAAATATCCTTTTGAGTTTCGAGAAAAATCCGGGCGCCGCTACTTGCAAAGGTAGATCTATCGATAACTGCTTTTTTGCAAGAAATGCCCAATGCATGGGATGTCTGCTTTCAAAAATTTCCCCCTCAATCAGCTTCCGTTTATGCTGAATCAGTGCCCTACTTACGTCAAAAACAAGTGCGACACCCGTTAGCGCAGTTGCAAGGGAAGCCCGTTCACCAGGTGATCCAAGTTGAGAAACAGTCACTCCAAGCGCCCCAGCACAAGCCGTTCTTAAGACATTTTGAGAATTCAATACCACATCCCACGAAGCTGCACGAGCTTCAAATCCGTGTTGCTTGCGCTTAGATTCATACTCGTATAACAAGGATGCAATATGATCTTGTAGTTGGCCGGAAGTCATATTGGAGCAGTTCCTAAAAAGGAAATCTCTCATTCTGACAAAAGCATCGCGTGCAGATTGGTCCTCCCGGAATGAAAAGATTTGTTCCCAAGAACACCCCGAGGCATCCACAAGGTTTAAATTAGTTAGCTGAACCAATACGGATTGTGCAGGTTTCGATATTTTCCGAAACTTTGTACTGCTTTTTTCAGGATTATAATCTGATAAAACTTCGGAAAGGACTAATTCTGAACTAGCCGAAATGTTACACCGAGAGGATGCATAGTACATCATTTGCTCGCGAGGATCGGATAGTCGCGGCCCGCTAAAATCCAATTTGGAAATTCTCAGATTCAACTCGTCGGCAGATAAGTTTTTAAACATCCCCATAATATCCTCAAAAAAATCTCGGTAATCTGAGGCTGATTCGGTAAGAATGGTGCTGACTTTTTCCTCGTCGCAATCCAGAAGTTCTTCCGTTTCTAATATGTGTTCTGGACGCCCTGGCAGAGGATAGATTTTGTCGAAGTAAAGAGCAGCCCCTTTAGGGCTTGCAATTACCGTAGCTTCTCTTTTATTCAAAGAATTCATATTTAATTTCCTCCGCAGATAGGTAGCTCATTGCTTAGATTAATTATTTGGATTACCACAACCACGTAGAATAGGCTTCCAAGTGCAGTAAAAAAATCGTCCGTGCTTCCATATGGCCTAAAAGTTAGCAACCAGTGCATTTTTCAAAGTCTATTTTGGTTGTCCAGCCAAACTCGGCGGCAACCTTCAAATTCTGTAAGGTCGCGCAAATACGGCCTTTTTATCTCGAGGTATTGTCCAAGTGAGAAAAAGAGCGCCCCAAAAAAATGCAGAGGCCCACGTCGCCCAACAACGCCCAGGCTGCCTTCGCGCACTTTCCAGTGTGCTCCGGGGCTCCGCCCAAACGGCTTTCAGGCTGGTCTGGCCGTTCAGGTTGAGTTTCGAGCGGCGCGAACTTCGCTTGGCGCCTACGTCCGCTTGCTCTCAACTCGTCTTCACGGCATGCTGCAGGCGCGCGCTCCGGGGCACTTACGACCCACTCCGCGCGCGTCCTCGCATTTCAGTCCTAACCTGAAAATCCGCTTCAGCCTTGGCTGACGTTGGGCGAAATGGGACCTCGAAGTGTGGTCGCTGGCCAAAGTTAAAGGTTATTTTTTGGGGGCGGAAAACCAAGAAATGAAAAGAATTTCAATTGTTGGAACAAGCGGCTCGGGTAAAACAACGCTGGCAAAGGCGCTGTCCAAAACCTTACGCCTCTCGCACTATGAATTAGATGGACTAAATTGGCTTCCTAATTGGAAACAACGAAGCTCCGAAGAGTTCACGAAATTGGTTGAGGAAAAAATTAGCGAAGATCATTGGGTAATCGAAGGAAACTACCCTGGCGTGAGGGACAAAGTTTGGAGCCGGGCAACAACTATAATCTGGATCAATCTTCCCTTTCGAGTCGTATTTACAAGAATGGTCATAAGAATATTTAAGAGACGGATTACAAACGAAGTGCTTTGGAGCGGAAACAAAGAGACGTTAGCCAAGCACTTTTTCACAAAAGATTCGATGCTTCTTTGGGTCATCAAGACTTTTCCGAAAAAGAAAAGAGAGTATCGTAGTCTCTTCAAAGACCAGAGATTTAACCACCTGGAAAAAATTGAATTGAGAAGCCAATCCGAAGTTGATTCGTTTTTGAACAAATGAAGAGCCGTATAACTAGTCCATTCCAATTGACTGCGTCGGGCTGTCACGCCGCTTGCTTACGCAACCGTCGCACCGGTGACGCTCCGGCTTTGCTCGCAATTGAATGGATTGTTATACGGACATAAAACATAAAAGGAAAAAACTATGACTTTCCAAGCCTATCTAGATAACATCAAAACTAAAACAGGCAAAACGCCAGAAGATTTTAAGACTCTGGCAGACAAAAAGGGGTTGCTGAAACCCGGTATAAAAGCCGGAGAAATTGTTGCATGGTTGAAAAAGGAATATGATCTCGGACATGGTCACGCCATGGCAATCTATGCCGTCTTCAAGTCTGAAGGATATGTTTCGTCTCCGGACAAAAAGACCAAACCAAAGACCGCCTCCAAAAAATAAGAGATCGACCCACATTCGCCCAACAGCCTCCATGGCGCGTCGTTCGCTCGTCAATAGATCCGTCCCACTGCTCGCTCGGGCTTGGCAATTCGGAGAAAGTCTCGACTCTAACTTTCTTCGTAATCTTCACGGGTGGACTTCGTTAGTGTCTCAACTTGTCCTCATTGCACGCTGCGGGCATAGCTTTCGAGGCTATAGCGCCCACTCAAGCCCCGTCCTCGCGTATCAAGGCTGTCGCGAAAACCCACTTCGCCATGGCGCGAACGTTGTGAACAATTATTTCCACGCAAAACAAATTCCAAGACTTCCCCCCAAAAAAATCCTTGAAATAAATCATAAAATTGGAATGGGAAAGTTGAATTCTGATGGATATCGACCTTGCGCTGCATCCGGATTTTTCAATACATACCGTCTACGGCACCACGCAAAATGGTGCTGTTTTTGTTCAAAATTGCTCGTATCTTCCCTCAAGAAGAGCCGATAAAATTATTTGTACCCGGCTTTTCATAAACGTTAAAGGAGAATACCATGTCCTTCATGAAAATATTGTCGCTTATCTCTGTGCTTTCCGTAAGTAGTTTTGCTGACAGATGGGTTACCCCTGCAACCATAAAAATGGTACGCGTTCAATCCAGCGGGCTTGCCTTTTTCCGAATCAATGAAACGTCGTTATCGACAAATTATTATAGGTTCGACGCAACAACTACTGCTGGTAAGGCTATTTTGGCGGATTTGCTCACTGCAAAATCCTCGCAGCAACAGATTCAATTTTATGAAACATCTTTGGTGTCAGGGACTTCCAATCAATATAATTTCGACAACTTTACGCTCGGAATCGATTAGGCATTTTTCCGGCAGGTTAACGCCTTTCTAAAATTTTAGAATTCCCCGTATTCAATTGATAGGCATATTTTTGAAAATTCCAAGAGGTAAGGAACTAAGAACATGAAGCCATTCAAATTAGTCGTCGCTCTGATTGGAGGCATAATATGCTCTTCGATTGGAGATGTTATCTTGGGAAATCCGACTTTAATCGCTTCGAATGCGAATCTACCGAGAGATTCCGACCCCGCTTATGTAGATGGCGGGCTTTTAATCGATGCTTCTTTTGCAACAGTCAAAAGAGACGCCAACAACATGAATTTTTATGTATCCGAATACAAAGGAATGAAAAAATTTTATGGGCCCATCACTAGCCCTTTCCAAACCTTGGAATGGTCTAGAACCGAGCGGCAGCTTTTTCCTAATGATCCAAGTTTTATATCCGGTAATTTTGGCAAAAGAATTTGGATTCCTAACATGTACCAATTGACAAATGGGGATATTCTGGGGTTTGCCCATATTGAGGACTACCATACCTGCAAGCACTACGCCTGTGCAGGAACCGATCCAACTGATATCCCAACTAATTTCACTTACCGGGTCGGGCTGGCTTATTCGAAAGATGCAGGCCTGACCTGGAAATACACGGGGGATATTATCAAGCCATCCCTAAGTGGTGGACAAGGAACCAATGTCGGAGGAGTACCCTATTTAGTCGTTGGAAACTATTTTTATGTCTATTATAACGACTATCCTAACATGACGAGTTCGGTTGCGCGCGCTCTCATTACCGATGTGGTAACCGCATCGCAAACATGCTCGCAATCGCCGTATACGAATTGCCCACAGGTATCCTGGAAGAAATTCAATGATAATAATATGGCAAATTCAGGATTTAACGAAAACGCATTGACAGGAGTTGGTTCCAATATCGTTCCTCTACTACCGGGCTCCACCAATTCGCATGGTAATTTTCACTCCGATGCGATGTATTCAAGTGTCTTAAAGAAATATTTTATAACCGTTCAAATGGTAGATGGTGGTGGCGTTCCAATTTCCCTGAACCTATATTCCTCTCAAGATGGAATAAATTGGGGTAATATGATCGTTATTGATAGTACTGCCAATAGGTGGTCTCCTTACTCTTCCTTTGTGGGCTTGACTAATGGAAGCAACGATTGCAGAACTTTAGGGAGTACATCTTATTTAATGTATCCTCGATCCGGATGGCATGATAATGATTACTATATACAGGATTTGTATACCAGAAAACTTTCGCTATCAACTGATATTACGCCTTCCGTTGGCTTTTTGGCTCAATAGAAAAATAGGGTCTTCGGACGATCGAGTGGATGAAAATTTAAGTTCAAGTTTCGTTCGTGAAATGATTTGGGCTAAGAAGTCACGGTTTCCGGATAGTGGACGTTGATTGAAGCTATTCTTGCGCATGAATGGCCTTAAGGATCGTACGACAAACGGACCTTCCCATTTGGTACCATGGAAAATTTGTGTTCCGGTAAAGTTGGACCATGCATCGTTGCTATTTGACCTCTGGAGGTATGCGCCTTGGGTTTTTTAAAATCAACCGAGGGGGGGCAGAGAAGAGCGTGGAAATAACTCGGCGCGCATTTCATGCTCTTGGCCTACGGCGGTCACAACAAGTCCCATGAGGGGCTGGGCGTACCGCCCGCCCCAAATTGGCTCTGGGGCCTGAGCGGCAATTCGGACTAAGCCTCGGCTGCACTGACTTTCTCTGAAATCTTTTCCTGTAGGCTACGTCAGTTTGCCTCTGCTTTTCCTCATTACTTGCTGCGGGCGCGCGCTTCGGGATCGGCACGTCCCACTCCGCGCACGTCCTCGCAAATCGCGCATAGCCCCAGAGCCAACTTCTCCATGGGCCAACGTTATGCTCAATTACCCCCCGCACAAGACAATTGCGAAATTCTAAATCCGCCCGCCAAGAAGAAGAAACGCCCCCTGGAAACAAGAAAACCCGTCCGCCAAAATCAAAACAAAAGCCCTCCCGCAATACAATAAGTGGCGCCTTTCGGCGCATGGATAAAGGGCCTCGCAGTAGCGCGGCAAAAATGCCTCTTCGGCAGGCAATTGCTGGAAACGAAATTCGCCCACAGCCTCTCGAAGGAAAGCAAATGCTGCTGGAAAATCAGGTAAAGCGCCGTCTTTTCAGATTTGCGTTAGGCATAGCCATGTCCGGCGGCCGGGATTCCGGCTGCGCATATCCCCAAGGCTTCCACAAGTGGCCTTGGACGACTTCAGGGCCGCAATGCATGACCGGGGTCACATTCCAGCGTTGAAAGTATCCCGGCTATCATTTAAATTTCGCCCATGGGACTCCTGACCTTCAGCATCAACGTCACCCTGGATGGCTGCGTCGACCACAAGGAAGGGATCGCCGACGACGAGACGCACGCCTTCTTCATCCGCCTCATGGACGAGAGCGGGGCCATGCTGTGGGGCCGCACCACATACGAAATGATGGAAAGCTACTGGCCGGCCGTCGCCCGCGGCGACGAGGATGCGCCGCCGGCGATGCGCGAGTGGGCAATCAAGCTGGAGGTCAAGCCGAAGTACGTGGTGTCGTCGACGCGCAAGGACTTCCCGTGGACCAACAGCCACCACATTGTCGGCGATCTGCGCACCGGCGTTCAAAAGCTCAAGGACGCGACCCCGGCCGGCGTGCTGCTTGGCAGCGGCAAGCTCGCGACCGAGCTCGACCGGCTCGATCTGATCGACGAGTACAAAATCCTCGTCCACCCCAGGATCGCCGGCCACGGCCCGACGCTGTACCAGGGCGGGCTGCCGAGCACACTGCAGCTCGAGCTCATCTCGGCCAATCCGCTCCGCTGTGGCGCGGTGGCGATGCACTACCGGCGCGCGCGCTGATTCAGAGGAGGTCCATCGCGGCCAGTTCGAGGATCGCGTGGCCAGGCCCGTGCTGAATTCGGTGTGGATGTCATTTCAAATCCTGTAAAAAGCTACACAACGTTTGCAGCGCGAAATGCTTTTGCACTTCGCGCATGCGGTAAAAAATAAAAGTATTGAAAAATTGCGGTCTTCAAACATGAGTGAGCGCCTTTCGGCGCTGAGGAAAAAAGCGGGCGGGCGGGAAATACAAACACATCCGGTCTTTTCTTCGTGTGCGGGGTAACTCTGCGAGCCGTTCCGGCCCTTGGCCTGCGGCGAGCATAACAAGCGCCACGAAGGCCGGTTGCAAGCACCCGGCGCAAATGGCCTTCGCAGAGTGCACGGCCGTTCGCTCTAAGCTTCGGGCTGGCGCTGACTCTTTTACTTGTCTATCCAAGGGTTCACTGCAAAAGCGTTAGCTGGCCCTCAGCTTGAGCTCACGGCACGCTGTGGGCGTTCGCTCCCGGGGACGGTAGCGCCCCACTCCGCTCACGTCCTCGCGTATCGCGCATCCCTTCTCAGGCCACTTCCTACTGGGCGAACGTTATGTGCAAGTTTGGGGACTGGTTGCGATGTGGAACATATAAATGAACATGCCGGAAGGAATGAAAGTAAAGCCCATCTTTGAATCGAACGCACCATTCAAAATGGTGCTTGTTTAATAAAATATGTTGGGTATCTTACGGAATGAATGAAGTCAAGCTTCGTTCCATAGGCCTTAGGCCTTGAGCTGTTTTGCTTTAACACTGTTTCATTTGAAAGGATATACCATGCGTAAAAAGATTTTCTTCACCTTTGCATTGATTTTATCGGCAGCGACTTCCTCATTTTCGGGCGGGACGTGTACCGCAAAAATCGGTTCCATTTTTACTGAAGGCTATAATACCGGTTGGCCGGGGGATGTAATCATTACCGTTAAATCCACCTCTGCACTCTGTAACGGTGGGAATTTTGTTATTGAAAATGCGCAAGCTGGAAAGGCAACCGTTCTTTCCAATGCTTTGGCTGCAGCGGCACAAGGTAAAGACGTTTCAATCAACTGGCTAGATGCACAGAAGAAAGATGTTTACGCCAAGATTCAGTGGTTCTCGGTGGTTTATTAGGATTTTAGGAGACCACCCCAGTAAAATTCGGATCCTATGCGGAATTTTTTGGGGTGATTTTTTCTCCGTTTTAAAAATATTGAAAAAGGATAGTCAATGAAACCATTAATATTGCTGAGTTTATTCGCATCGATTTCCTTTTCGCAAACCAGCGAGATTGAAATGATTCAGGATTATTTGAGCAATGACAAAACCTTGGCTCCATTTGCCATAGGTGAATATGAGACAAAATTGGAAAATACTTTGGGCCCTACCCTTAGGGCCAGGGTTACCGGAAAAAGCAATTTGTTTCGTTTAAATGTCACGGCCATGAAGAATAAAATCGACCACGAATTCGGGAAAAAGTTTCCAAAAATTGATTTGAGCATCAATTTGTTAAGCGATCAATATGTTCGTAAAATCGAAATCACTGGCGTTGATTCTACTTTGGGGCGCATCATTCTCAGAGGGGATGTCAAAGGAATGCCTAATTCCGAAGTCCAGTTGCTTTACTACCAAAACATAATCACAGGCCGGATTTCCCTGGGGGATAATGAACACATTATACTTTTGCGGAGTACACCGGATGGCGTGACCGGCAGCTTTGAAGTCAATGCCAAGGACCTGAAGTATGACTAAGAATAATGAATCTAAAGAAAAGAGGGTTCCATGAAAGTCGCCTTACGCTCATGTTTTATTATTGCCTTTGCTACTTTCCTGGAAATGGGGAACGCGCAAACGGTTTCGTCAGCGCTGATCATGTATACCGATGATGCGCGTGCCGGGGCTGGAAGCACGACAGCGATTCAGAATGAAATCATAGCATCGGTTAATCAAGGCAATCTTGCCCTCGCCAATAGCGGGACAGGAATGACCATTCAGATTGCTGATATGCGTGAAATTTCCGTCGATGAAACTAAATATGGCACATTGTCGGCTCTGAATAATGACCTATCCAATCCTGCAAGTGCGACGTTCAAAATCGTGCATGATATCAGGAATCAGGTCTCTGCCGATCTTGTTTTTTTGGTTGTGGAAGGAATCGAGGCAAACGGTCTGGCATTCCAAGTGTGCGGAAGCGGATTGACGTGTGACAATACCTTTGAAAAATACGCATTTGCGAGTGGACAACGTAGCCTTGTAGTCAGCTTTCCCCTGATGATCCCCCATGAATTCGGTCATGTCATGGGGCTTCGGCATGATAGAACCCGGGATTGTGGATCCGAGGCTACTACCTGCGCGACGGGCGCCTTTCCCTATAGCTACGGCCATATTGACCCAATTGCTCCTGTCGAATGGGGAACCGTTATGGCAGGCGGAAGACCGTTCGGCCTTGTAAACTACTTTTCCACCCCGAACCGCACTCATCCCACCACGGGTCAGCCCTTGGGCATCGCAAACGTAAGCGATGCTTCACGCTCGTTAACGAATGTCGGCTGGATTGTGGCGGATTGGAGGGTGCCGTTGATAAATCAAACGATTATTACGCCCCTGCTTCTGGAAAATTAGGCTAACAATGAATCCCACTGGCTCAGAACAGCCAAGCTTTCCATGGGCCTTGTTATATACGTTGTAGACTATGGGGAGCCCACGGATTGGAAATAAATGTTGAATGCAAATCTGGCGGTGTCCTGCCATTTTTGCATATCTATTCACTGCTTCGGGGCAAATTTGAAAGACCCTCTATATCTATCCAGGGAGTGCCGAGAAGGCACTTAGAAGTTGGGTCACTTCAGCCCGGAAAAGTCGCTTGGAGCCACTGAACCGCATCATCCGGATGGCCAAAGGATGGGTCCAAAAAATGGATAGTTCAAACTGGGCGCGCCCCGGAGCCAAAAATCCCAAACGCGTAATCCGCTTACCGGGATTCCCGCGGAACCAGGTTAGGCCTTGCATACGTCCTATCCTTATGCGATTAGTACAACTCTCTGGCATCCTTGCGGCGCTCCTGTGTTCGGCCTGCGGCATGCAGAAGGATCCTTGTGATGACGGGCGGATGTTCAGCGATGGAAATTGCCATACCGAGGGCGAGAGCGGATACCGTAATCTGGTCTGGGTGGATTCGGCCACCGGCAGGTCCATGCGCCTGGATACGGCGAGTCACGTCGGCGAGCCATCGCGGTACCAGAATGACGGCAGCATATCGGAATCAAGATCAGGTTTCTTCCTCGACTCCGCCGCGGACGCGAACGGGTGCCGGCGGGCGGTGACGGCCCGGGACACCGGCTCCTGGCCGATGCGCGGCGGGGACACTTTGAGATGGTCAGGACTACGCATGCAAGGCTACCGTAAATCGGGTGGGTATCCGGAATGGGAACGGGATAATTCTTGCGGGGACGCGGACCTTCCCGGTGGCTATGCTTGGATCACCATAACTGATCTCACTCGTTTCAGCGATGTCGAGGGGTCTAAACACGGTTCGGACTACACTTACGCCCTGGGCTATCGTTGGCCCGCTGGCCGCGTCGACGGCGAATACCACAGCCGAAGCTATACAGTTAAGAATAATTATTGACGCAAAAGCCACCGAGCCGCTCTGTGCCTCGGTGTAAGCTCTCGCACTGTGGTAGCGTAGCAAGGCCCACATGGCTTTCCTTTTTGACTTGCCAAGTATTTTCTTAACGTGTTTATTCCCAAGAGCGACCAAAAAGGGGAATATCATGCTTAGCTTCACAGCCGCTGCCGTGACCGTAGCCCTTCTTCCCGCCATCGTCCACTCTGCCACCAAGGAAACCTTACAAATCCAGATTGGGAAAGATAAGGATATCCTGGACACCGTAACGATCGTGATCGAATATGACAAACCCCCGGAAGTCGCACATCCTAATGGGGTAAAGTGGGCAGATCTGGAAAAGGATTCCCTCTGGGAGGATAATAACGGCCGGCATGTTCGTTATAACCACGCCTTTCTTGCTTCCATGGGTTCCCGTAAAGGGTATGGCTCTGATTACATCGACTATACAAAGCGCGGAAGTGAGGAACCGGAATATTCCGCAGGCGTGAGTTTTATCTTCCCCGGGGATACTTTAGTGCAATTCAGCTGGGAACCCGTTCATATGTATTTTTATCGTCAGATCGTTCCCTACGAAGAAACCGGATTTGTCTCTGGAAGTGAAGTGTATGGACAGGTTTCCCAGTATGTGAAAAGTGGAAGCGAAAATTTGACCCAAGGTCAATGGGCTCTTCTCCTCACCCGCAAAAAAGAAAGACCCATTGGCGAAACAAAACCGATAGTCTCCCTCAAGGAAACGTTACACATTCAGATAGGCAAGGATGAGGCCATCCTGGATACTGTAGTCCTTTGGATCGATTATGGGAAACCGCCGGAAATCGAGCGTCCTAATGGGGGCAATTGGGCGGATTTTGAAAAGGATTCCGCTTGGACCGATGACCTCGGTTGGTATGTTCGTTATAACCATGCTTTCTTGGCTTCCATGGGATCCCGGAAGGGGCAAGGCGGGGATTACGTCTCTTTATCTGCATTCTCCGAACAATTTAATGGTGAGCCGGAATATAGCGCCAATGTGTTCTTCTCCATTCCAGGGGATACAACCCTCCAGATTTCCTGGGACCCGAACCACATCGTGGAAAAGGCCGAGGCCTATCCCTTCCATAAGAGCGGATTTAAATCTGGAATGGAACAATTTGGAGAAGTTTCCAAGCGGGTCGGCAGTGGTGGCGAAAATTTGGCCCAAGGTCAATGGGCCAAGCTCCTTATCCGTGAGAATGGGTGGAGTGGCTTTGAAACAACTGGATCAATGGCTCTGCGCCCGGCCAAACAGGCCGGCCGAACTGATGGGTGGATTGTTCACTTGGCTCCGGGAACCGTGTTGCGGGCCCCGCCCGGGGCCACGGGTCTGAAGGTCTTGGATGTCCAAGGTCGCCTGCATTGGGAAAGCCGGAACCTGCGGGAAGGGACGCTGGTGATCCTGCCCGGAGAACTGCCCAAGGGAGTCCTACGGTATTACTGGCAATCCGAGCGTGGCTAGCCCGTCCGACCCCTCCTTTCTTCATTCTGAAAAGTATTTATGGTTGGAAAAACCTTCCACTAAACATTCAAAATGCATGGAACGTCATTGAGGCCCTGAAAACAAAAAGACCCTCCAAATAAAATAGAGGAGCCAGCAGGATCACCCAACAGCTGCCAGTAGGGAACCCGCGGACATGCTCCGCATTGCGGGTTCGCAAATGGGTTGCGAGGTCTTCCTGGCAATTCAGCTAAAACTTCGAACGGTTCGAACTTCGCTTGGCGCCTACGTCCGCTTGTTCTCCGTTTACCTTCATTACATGCTGCGGGTGCTCATTTCGGAGGCAGTAGCGCCTCACTCCATTCGCATCCCCGCATAGCGGGAATGGCCTCGCAGCCCACTTCGTACTGGCGCGAACGCTGTGTTCAATGGGGTGCGGGATGACTGGCTCGCTCTCGCCCGCCATCCCCTCAAAAGAACCGCCGCTCGTCCTGAGCGGCGGGAAATTCCAGGGCTTTTCTCTTCCCACGACTCCGCCGTAGTTGGTTACGGGGTAACGTCCGGCTCGGCCTGAAGGATCGAAAAGATCCCCTCCATCCGGGCCGATGCGGTATCGGACTCGTCGCGCACTTCGATGAGGCCTGCTTTGGTCGCCTTATCCTGGGGCGGGGTCCAGAGAAAAACCGGAAATCCGTCGCCGCCGGTGTAGTGCTGGGCCAAGGTATCCCAGGCCGCGCCTCCGTTCGAAGAGAAAAGAATCGTCATCGGACCCGGCATCGGATTCTCCCATGAGATGGCGTACTCTTTGCCCGCGATCAACGAATCGCCCGGTTTAGGTTGGGTCACGGTGAGCAGGGCCGGAGCCGTGATGCCATGCACCGAGAATGTCAAGGTGTCCTTCGCCGTGCTCGTGCGCAAAGTGACGTTGACTTCGATCCGATAAATGCCATCCGAGCTGAACGTCACCGAGGACTTGAGGCGCGTGGGATTGGCGATCCTGACGTTGGCCGTATCGCGCTTGCCTATCTGCCGCCACAATACGGACAGTCGGGCATCGGTGGAGTCCGCGTCGATCAGGGTCGCGTCGATGCTGTTGGCCACGCCCACCAGGGTTTCGCGGGCCGCACCGGCGTCCACCCGGAAGATTTTGATCACAGGGCCGTTCCCGCCGGGCAACGTTCCGGTCGAGGCGGCCGCGGGCGTATAGACCTTGCCGATGCGCGTGTCCAGCGATTCCCGCACGGCGAAGATGTAGCCGTCGCTGTTCAACAGATCGAGAGGCAACTCGCCCGCCGGCAGCCCGTCGAAGGTGAAGGCGCCCTCGTCCAAGGTGGCTTGGTAAGCCGTGCCGGGTATATAGACGCGGCCCAAATCGCCGTGGACAGGCTTGAGCGCCAGCTTCGCCCGGTAGCGCACCAGGGGCTGCACCGTCATTTCCAGGAGCGACTTCGCGAAGTCCGTTCCCGTGACCGCCCCCGAGTGATACTCCAGGCCCATGGCCAACGCGCCCGTGCCGCTGTCCCCCTCGAAAACCAGGTTGAATTGGAGCCCCTCTGCGCTTCCACCCAGCGCGCGCTCAAAATCGTTTTGCGTGAGCTGGGTCGAGGAGGCTCCCATGACGCGCACCCTGGCCAGAGGGAACGGATCGATCGCGGGATTCTGATCGGCGGAGAATATCTTGAGCTCACCGGATACCTTTTGCGGTCCGCCCGAAACGTCGACGAAGGCCACCACAGTGGGGTTGTCCCAACCGGAACTGGTGCCCTCCGAGCAAGAGGAAAAGAGGAACGCGGGGATCGATAGGGCAAACGACAGCGCCAGGGAAAGCGCTGAAGAAAGGGTGAGAGCGCGGGCAAAAGGGAATGGTTTCATGGGGCCGCTTTGCTGTTGGGAAACAATTGCATGTTGAGAGTATAGATGCGGTCTTCCTTGGCATCGTGATCGATAATCTCGCGCACTTCCTCCTGGAAGGATCTCATGCGGTCCTTGATGGCGCCGAAGCCCGCAGGCGAGATGGAGAACATGAGGGAATTGTACTGCCTTTCGTCCGGCGGCACGGTATCGAGGACCTGGACTGCGATGCTCATGAGCTCCATGAACTGCTGGCGCACGGCCATGGCCTGCACGTCCTTTTCGGTATAGATGTGCTTGTCGGTCACGGTGTATCCGCTGGCGGTCTTCTTGATGAGGCCCAGTTCCAGCAGCAGCCGCACGGATTCCTCCACCTGGGCTGACGTGAGCGGCGGGACCATGCTGGCGCCGATGACGCCCGGATGCTTCTGCTTCTGGTTGATGCCGAAGTAGTTCCACACCGCGGAGTAATACCACCGCGAGAAGAACCGGTACTGCGTCCCGTCCAGGATCTGGGCGCGCGAGGTGCGGAACTTGGCGAGCTGAGCGAAGAAGAAATTCTTCTCCGTCATCCCCTTGCTCTGGTTGAACTGCACCAGCAGATCGAAATACCTGTAGTCGCGTTCGTTCAGGCCCATGGCCTTGCCGAACTTGATCCGCAGATTGGGACTGATGTTGCGCTGGCCTTTCAGGATTGCCGGGATGAGGCTGGAACTCGAGGCCGCGATGCCCACTTCGCGCGCGAAGATGCGTTGCGAGAAGTCCGCGTCCTGGGCATGGCGATAGGCGTAATAGTCCTTGAGGAAATCCCTGTAGTCCAGGTACCGCAGGATTTGCGGACGCATAGAGGCTGTGGATTTCGACTCGGGGACCATGGGTGAAATATACTCCGTGGGGCCGATCTACGAGAGGGCAATCGGCCCGAATGAGGCCTCCAAGTGGGCACAGTCGGTGCCCGGATTTGGACGGGTTAAGCGCGCCGAAGGAGATACTCGCGTTTATACTCTAAGGACACCTCAAAAGGAGCTTCTTATGAAGAAGATACCGTCAATGACAACCTTGTTCCTGGGAATGGGAATCGCCGCATTCCTGTTCGCCGGGTGCGAGCAAACTACCGGACCCTCGGGTTCGGGGGACAAGTCCTCGGGCGAAAGCGCCAAGACCAAAAAAGACCAAAACGAGGACAGCCTTTCGGACAGGCCGCACTCGAATCCCATGCAGCCCGCGCAGAAAGGTCCGAACCAAGTCGTCACTCTGCCCGGCCATATGGAGGACGGCACGGCGCCCGATTCCATCGTTACCTTGCCTGGCCATGAGGAGGCCGGAACGGGTCCGGGCTGCGTCGGGACAATTCCGCCGGAAGATTCGCTCGTCTCCGTTCCCCCTTTTACGCCCGGGGGGCCCGTGGTCACTAGCGACACACCGGATGGTTGCCTTAAGGATGGGCCCTTCAGCGGAGAGGTGGTCTGCCACTTACCGAGGCAGTAATCGGGTCGAACAGGTAAATTGATTTCCCACCCGGCTCCGGATTCTTCGGGGGCCGGGCTTTCGTTTTCGGATTTTATTTTCCGGTTTTATGTCCCTGCTTTGATTTCCAGGGCTATTCGGAGGTGCGAAGCATCTTCTCGGCTTCGCAGCGCCGCGGGGAACGAAACAATTAGCGAAGCAAAATCATTTGTCATTCATCGTGTGGCTTCGCGCGTCCATGCGCTTCGCCACAACCGCCCCCCCACAGAACACAACAAGCCCCAGTTGGAGCCCGGCGGGCATGCTCCGCATTGCCGGGCCGCAAATGGCCCGGGCCGGTTGCTCGGCAATTCAGAATCCGCTTCATGCGCTAACTGCATAGTGGGTCCATTCAATTAGTCTACGTTAGCGCCCCAGTGGTTCTTCATTGCATGCTACGGGCGCGTGCTTCGGGGTGCAGGGGCACCCACTCCACGTGCGTCCTCGCGTAGCGCGCAAATCCACTCGTTGCGTCTTCCCTTTGGCCGTTCCAGGCCACTTCCTGCTGGGGCGGACGTTGTGTTCAATGGGGGGTGCGGAAATACAAACCGCCGCACGTCGTATGCGGCACGAATTAAATAAAGGGAAAGACTCAGGGGAGATTGAATCTTGGCGCACGATAAAACTTATACTAGATCTTTTTTACCCGATCTAGCTGTTACTAAAATTCAAGAGGCACCTATGCTCGAACCATTTTTGAAAATCTTGTTGTATTCCTTGCCCTTCTCGTTTGGTCCTTTGGAAATGGGAACAATCCCTAGCTCCAGCGTACGAGAGTCTAACGGTGCCAATGCAGTGGCACGTACAACCATCCGAACCTGGGACGGACCGCAAAAAACATTTTTCAAACAATATGAAAAAGGAGAACTGTTATTCTCCACGGAAACATTGTTAGATGAAACACACCAAGTACTTTCGACCCGATATATTGTTGATGTTACAGGCCCAACCTTACACACTGAGGAGTATTCATACAAGGATGGAAAATTGAATACTTGGAAAGCTTATTTATATGGGACGGCCACCTGCTTTTACATTGGGGATAAGTTGGATTCGGTATACATTTCAGGTGAAGAATATGGGAGTGATGGCATGTCTACTGAACCGCAACCAATCAAATTTACTTATGACTCAAATGGAAATTTGATAAAAAAAGAAACACATCATCCCATTGACCAACTTGTCTTTCCAGACATATGGGAATACACTTATTACTTGCCGGACAGTGTAGTTGCCAAAATGGATAAGTACTGGACCAAAACCTATTACCTTAAAAATGGGTTGCCCTTTAAAGAAGTGGATAAAGATTCCTCAGGAATGAATGTTCGCCTAGAAACGACTGTCTGGTCCTATGGGTCCTCATCCGGCATCCGGATGAAGGCTTCGAAACCTAAAGCAGATGCAGTGAACTCTTTCCAGTTGAAAGGCCAAGACTACAATGCGAACGGAGTCTTGAAAATTCGTTCACGTCCTAATGTAAAATGACAACGGACGGCTAATCAAACGGAAATTCAACTGTGTTTATTTTGCGATTCATCATCGCCTTTCACCTGAATCATCGAAACAATTGCATTGGTGATTGCAATCCTCCCTACACCCTTCGTGAACGCTACAGGCGCCATCAGACTTCGAATAATGCTCTTCGGTCGAGGGATTTGAGAGTTATTTCGGGGTCGGTAATGGTGCCGCTCGGAGCCGCCGCTATTTACGCCAATAACCACGGCGCTGTCTTCGGCATTGCCATGGTTTTCATGCTGTGCGGTTTGGCGCTGTTCGCGAAATTGAAATAGTCACAGAGTTTCAGTTCGTTTGCCTTGTCTTCATGGCGCGTGGCGGGCGCTCGCATAGTGGCCCTTCGGGCCATTCTAAAGTGAGTCTTCCTTTGCTTTCAAAAGCCCGGAATTCTTTTGAGGAGATTGGCGATAACGATGGAGTGGAAAATGTGTTCGCTGATCATGGGGGTTTCCTATCGTTCACTGGGGAATTTCGACTTAGCGCTCAAAACATTACTGAAACCATTTGCCTATTTTAAGCGAATAGGCCGCTACCCCATTTTCCTCGAGGGTAGCTGCAATAGTCTGGCCAATGTAAATCTTGAGCTGCACAATTACCAAGAAGCGTTTTCCATTTTCAGCATTGGCTATGAAAAAGGTTTTGAAATAGGCGATGTCTTCTTTCCGATACGAGCCCTGATTGGAATGGGCAAAGCGAAAATGCAACTGGCTAAACCCCGATGAAGCAATGGAACATTTCAACAGAGCGTTGGAGGAATCCGAAAAAACCAAAAACTGCAGGAAACCATTGATGAGCTGACCATTACAAAAATCAGTCGAAAAGCAAAAGGTATCACGCTCTTTGTCGGCATTGCATTGATCGTGGCAGAAGACCCGATCTTTTCATATGTGCTGGGTAGCATTGGCCCGGGCAATTTCTGGCTGAGTATACTCGCAAAAGTTATGGTGATTTTCAGCCTGCAACCCATTAACATGGCTATTGAAAAATATATGCTGCACAGGTTTGTTTTAAAGAATAGGAAGCGTTTACAGGAAATAGCTCGAAACAATGCAATGGATAATCCGAGTTTAATCCATTTCTCTAAACTTCCTGTTCATGGATAAGGAGAAAGGAAGAAAACGTCCGGGTCCACATTTGAAGCGCGACAAGATGCAAGGCCCCCCAAAGAAATACCGAGGCCCACGATCGCCCAACAGCCGCCATGGCTCAGACGTTGTGCACTCAAATTGCTTGTCTACAAGTGATGATTTTACTTCTTGCCGAAGGCGCCGGCGAAATCTTGGGCGAATTGCTCGATGCTGCGGGGCGGTTTGCCGGTCACGGCCTGGAACTCCCCATTGGCGAAGTCACCCCAGTTGGCGCCATAGGCTTTGAAGTAGTCGGTAAGCAGATTTATCGTCCAGGCGTCCATCCCCATCTGGGCCATGGCCTGGTTGACGCCTTCCACCGGGACAGCCACGTATTTCACGGGCTTTCCGACGGCTTTGCCTATCGCGGCGGCGACTTGGTGCATGTTTATCGAGGCGGGGCCGGTCAAGGTATAGGTTTTGCCCTCATGCCCGGGATGGGTGAGAACGTGGCCGGCGAAGTCGCTGATGTCGCGGGAGTCGATGATTCCCATCCTTCCCTCGCCCAACCCCATGTACATGGCGCCTTCCTGGGTTATGCTGCCGGCCGCCATCATCAGGTTCTGGGCGAAGAAATGCGGCTTCAGTATGGTATAGGGAATTCCGGATGCGGCCAGCTCGGCATCGGAGAGGGCATGCAGGCGGCTATTGATGGTGGGCGCATTGAAGGCCGCCCCCACGGCGGACATCCGCACGACATGTTTCGCACCCGCCTGCTTGGCCGCCCAAATCCCGTTGGAGGCCTGTTCCGGCGCCCTAGGGCCCGGAGGCGACAACAGCCAGACTGTATCGGCTCCCTCGAAGGCCTGTCCCAGAGTCCACGGTTTTTCCAGATCGCCGATGCGGACGTCGACGCCCTGCTTTTTGAGAGCCTCGGCCTTCTCTCCATTGCGGACCAGGGCCCGGAGGTTATGACCGGAATTCTTGAGGTTGTTCAGGATGCCGGATGAGACGTTTCCATTTGCCCCGGTTATCAGAATTGTCTTTGCCATGTTCGAATTCTCCTTTAAATGGCGTCATTTATCTTGACGTCAAGCCAATATAACTTGATGCCAAGACAAAATCAACCTATAATTGGATCGAGGGAAAGAAATCGAAAAGGATGGGCCGAATGTCCCACGCCTGGGAACCCGTATGAGCGTAACCAAAAATCCGAGTCCGGACGGCCCTTCCGGCGTCCATGTCTGGCTCGTCATGATGAAGGCCTACCGGTCCGTTATGCACCATGCCCAAAAAAGCATGGCGTCTCTCGGACTCGGACTCTCCGATTTCGTGGTCCTGGAAATGCTCCTTAACAAAGGTCCGCAGAAAGTCAATGACATCGGCCGGAGCATCGACCTCACCAGCGGCTCCATCACCACCGCAGTGGATCGATTGGAGGCGCGGGGCCTGGTCTCCCGCGAGGTCAATCGCGCGGACAGCCGCTCGCGGATTGTACACCTGACCGCCAAGGGGCGGTCCCTCATCAGCGACGGATTCGCGGCCCATGCCGCAAGCATGGAAAAAGCCACCGGCGGAGTGAACGCCCAGGAGCGGAAGGAATTAATCGTTTTGCTGAAAAAACTTGGTCTGTACGCCCAAGCCCTGGAAGCATCCATGGACGGGGAGAAGGACCAGTGACCGACAACCAGAATCGCGAAAGGACAATCATGAGCAAAGTATTCGTAAACATCGGACTTAGTCTTGACGGCTACATGGTGCCGGAAGGAATGACCCTGGAAAATTGGGATAAACCTGAAAAGTGGGGCGCCAAGTGGGGGGCGTTGATGAGCTGGCTTATCACTCAGCAATACTTCCGTGAGAACCTCATGCTGGCAAAAGGCGGAGAGACCGGTCCGGTCAACGACTTGGTTAGGAACACCGTCGAGCGCATCGGCGCCAACATTATGGGTAAGCGAATGTTCGAAATGGGCGAACTCATGTGGCCGGAAAATGCGCCGTTTCATACTCCGGTATACGTCCTTACCCATGAGAAGCGCGAACCTTGGGTCCGCCCTGGCGGGACGACGTTTTATTTCATCAATGAGGGACCGGCGCGCGCCCTTGAACTGGCTCGGGAGTCTGCGGGCGGCCGGGATATCCGCATCGCAGGTGGACCGAACGTGATCCAGCAGTACCTGAATATGGGTGTCATTGAGGAGCTGGAAATCGCCCTGGCACCCGTTCTGTTCGGCGGCGGGAGGCGCCTCTTCGAGAACCTAAGCGAGCCCGGCTCGCAATTTCGAATTGACAAGGTCCTTGCCGGTCCAGCCGCTACGCACCTGCGCTATGTGCTTAAGTAAGCGGGCCTGACAACCGGTTGCAGTGGACGGTCCGCTACGCGGCTCGCCACTGGACCAGAGCGTCAGCCAGGCCAAATTGTAAGCACACCAAATAAAAGGGAGTCAATCATGATCACTGGGGCTCATTCGATCATTAACAGCAAGAAACCCGATTTGGATCGGCTATTTCTACGCGAAGTATTAGGCTTGCCGCATGTGGATGCCGGACATGGCTGGCTTATTTTCGGGTTGCCCCCCTCGGAAATCGCAGTGCATCCGGCTGAAGAAAGCGGCGCACAAGAAATGTTTTTCATTGTAAAAGACATCAAAGAATTCGTGTCAGAAATGAAGAAACGAAAAATAAAATGCAGCCCTACCCAAGAACTACGGTGGGGTATACTTACTCAAGTCACATTGCCTGGTGGAGGAAAGCTTGGATTTTATGAGGCACTTCATCCGCGACCAAAAGGGGCCAAGGTTAGTAAGAAAAAACCAACTAAAGTTCGGGATTGAATATGCGCCGCCCATACCCCCTACTCGCCCTCCTCATCCTCGCCCCGGCCCTCGCCAAATCTCACCCCGCCTGGAAGTCCGAAAAGGATTTCCGCGACGCGGCCCCCATGGTCCACCGCCAAGCCCTTTGGCTCGAAGACAATCCCGGCGCAGACTCATGGAGCGACAGCCTCAAAACCGTCCTCACTTGGGCCCATGACGTCCCATACGTCACTTTGGGCACCGCCAAGGTATTCGAAAAGGAACTGCAGAACCTGCCTAAGGATCCCGAGGCGGGCCGCGTCGCCGGCATGATGCGGGTCGGTTATGCGGAATACGCGACCGAACCCGAGTTCAGGAAGCCCACGGAGTTCGACATGGCCAAGGCGGGGGTTACCTGCATGATCCGGTATTACGAGAACATGAAAGCGGGCAAACCGGACTATTCGATTCCCGCGATGGAACGTTTGGCGGGCCTAATGCATTCCGATGCCTTGGACGAATACATCCAGGGCAAATTGCGTAAGTAGTACGACGACACCAGCCCGCCGAGTCGACTGGTTTCGCAGGCGTCAGCGCCAGAATTCGATGAGCTGCTCGGCGAGGGCTCTGCCCTGGTTGTAACCGGCCCGAGCGGCGGGCGGGCGCGTTGACGGATCCATCACATTGGCTCCGAATGCGTCGAGAGAGTCGCTATCCGGGAAGATGGTTTCGACCCTGCTGCCGCGTGCGCGCAATTCGTCGACCTGCGTTGCGAGTTGCATGCCCCACTCCAGCGGATGCCGTGATCGGCCGCCGAATGGAGAAAGGACCAGCACCCTTGCGTATCCGGCCGCCAGATCGGCATTCTCGTTTCTTCGGTAGCCCCCGTCGATATATCGGCTGTCGCCGATTCCGTACGGGGAGCCGCTGGAACAGCTGGCGGCGATGGCGTCCAC
>JAQBPN010000095.1 GCA_028287505.1 Fibrobacterota bacterium
TGGAGAAATCAGGCCGCCTTGGTTCGGTGAAGCTGAAGTCCACGGAGCGCATCAAAGGCGGAACCGTGGAGGAGAAGACGCATATCCAGGCCAACAAAAAGGATTTGGTCCGCTTCCAGATCGGGGCTACAGAGTGAAAAGAGCGACGTTCGGACGCTTTTCGGGCCAAGCCGCTTTCATCGGCGTCGCAGTGCTGCTGCTGCTGGCTGCGGCGGTTCTTGGCGCGATCGGATGGCGCGCCTATGCGGAGGTTTCCGGGCAGGCTGCCCGGTATCGGGATTACAGGGCCCTGCAACGGGACGCAGGCAAAGCGGACAGTCTGTCCGCGGTTTACGAAAACATCCGCAAGGAAATCCAGGGCATCCGCGAGGCGTTGCCCGCGCAGAACCAGGGGTCCCAGGTCCTCAACATTCTCGTTGAGGATGCGCGCAAATTGGATCTTGGCATCGCCGGCATCAATGCCCTCGATGAGATTCCTTTTCCCGGATACAAAGAATTGCCGTTCGAGATCAATCTGACCGGCGGCTTCGCCAATCTTGTCCGGTATCTCCATTCCCTGGAGACGCGCGGCATGGTCCTGGAAGTCCGCAGCCTTTCCGCGCATGCGGAGGCCATTAACAAGTCCCAGGTGACGGCGAAGCTGGAGTTGAGTGTTTTCGTCCCGGGAGAAGGCCGGGCCGAGACCGTTCCCGCAACGGTAGGCGCCGCGCCATGAAAAAGACCTTTATGACCCTTCTGGTTTCCGCCGTCGCGGTTTGGGGCTACGTGGTGGTGCAAATCGTGTTGGTCCTGATCGGGAAGGGTGAAACGATGAGCGGAGTCCGGGCATCCTCTTCCATGCCTGCCATCGCCATGCTGGCCCGGCCACGGGCCGCCCTGGACACGAGCTTCCGGGATCCGTTCCAATCCTACTTGTACTCCCAGAAACCCGCCCCCGTGGTCGTCAAATCGGCGCAGCCTGCCGTGCTCAAAGTCATCGAACCTCCTAAGGCCGTGCTCAGCGGCATCCTTTGGGGGGATGAACCGGTGGCCATCCTCAAGCAGGACGGCCAGACCGAGTTGGTGAAAAAAGGCGCCGCCGTCTGGGACTTGAAGGTCGTGCGCATCGAGCGCAACCAGGTGGTGGTCCAGAAGCAGGGTCGGCAATTCACTCTCGGGTACTGATGGACCCGCGAGCCGGGAATCGGCAGCGGGGCGCGGCCCTGGCTTTCGTGCTGGCCCTGCTCGTCATCATCGGCATCCTGGTCGGCCTCACTTGGCGGACCATCCGTTCCAACAACTCCCTTGCGGCCATGGATCGGGGCGATGCCCAGGCCCGCCTGCTCGCTTTGGCCGGAGCGGACTATGCCGTGGCCAAGGTCGGACCGCCGGGGCCCACCCAGGATTTGGGATACGCCAGCGAAGGCTTGCACTATAGCCTCGACGATTCCGGGCGGGCTTTCGATCTCACCGTGCGGACCCATGGGCTGTTCGCCCGGGCCAGGTCGATCGGAAAAACGGACCTGCCCCGGCCCGGTCGATCCCGGGAATATCCGGCCATACTGGGACAATTGCTCGATCTGGGCAAGCTTCCCGCCCTGGGTCTTCTCAACCATGAGGGAAACATGGTTCTGGCAGGTAACGCACAGGTGACTGGGCCGGTGATGCTTTGGAGGGGCGATATACGCAAGGCCACGGATTACAACGTGCGTTGGACCGGAAAGGCGGGCCATTCCGGCGCGGTATGGGACAGCACCGCTCCCGCCTGGAAGCTGGCGGTCGCGGATTTCCGGCGCGCGGACGCCTGGATGAAGGCCCAGGAGGACATCCTGGCCGCGCGCGATTTTTCCAAGGATACGGATTACGATAGCGGCATGGTGAAGGACCTGCTCTTGCCGGATTCCGCCGTGATTGCGGACAGCGTGATGAGGGATACGCGCATTCTCGCCGACCGGGTATTGCGGATCGGGACGGGAACGAAACTCTCCAATTGCAAACTGGTGTCCCGCCGGGTCATCATCGAAGGCGATGCGTCCCTGGAGCGGACTTTGGTGTACGCGGCCCGCACCATCCATATCCTGGGGGGGCGCATCCTTGGCGGGCAATTCCTGGCCGGGGACAGCATCAGGATCGCGACGGGCCAACCTCTTCAGGGCTATCCGGTTTTCTACGCCCAGGGCAGGATGTCCAATCGCGGCAAACCGGATTCCGCCGCGGTGGGCGCAGTGGAATTGGTAAAAACCACTGGGGAAGGGTTGTTCTTTTCCGCCTGCAAGGATCATTCGCCTTATGATCAGGAGGTCCGTCTTTCCATCAGCCCGGGCTCGCACCTTGCCGGACTGCTTTTCACCCCCTGCTACGCCCGCATGGAAGGGTCCCTGGAAGGCAGCTTGATCTGCCACAATCTCAAGTTCGAATATAAGGGAACTATTTGGCTGGGCCATCTCAAAGACGGCCAAATCAATGCCATGTCCGGCCGGAAGGTGATCCCGGCGCCCCTGCTGTTCCCGGGTTTTCCGCCGGCCGCTTTCGCGGGGAGGGGACCATGAACGGATTCCTCGCGCGACGCTCTCCCCGGAACGGAAGCGATTCCCACCGGGGAAGTGGTGGGTTCACCCTGGTGGAAACCTTGGTCGCCATGTCCCTGGTTTGCGCGGTTCTGCTGCCCGCATGCTTCTGGCTCTACCAATCGCGGGCCAGCCGGGCGGCCTGGGAACGCTTCCACGCCTTGCAGATATTGGAGATGAAGATGAACCGGGCGGTCCTGCTGCGCCAGGGGACGGATTGGAGCGGAGAGGTGCCGGAACCGGGTTATCTGCGCCTGGAGATAAAGGCCGTCCGCGACGGGGCGGAGACGCGCTTGGTGGGGACGGCGAAGGATCGCAAGGGCAGGCTGGTCACCGGATTGCAGGCCGCGTATTTCGAGGGCAAACCGTGATGGGCTTGCGCCACAACCGAATGGGAGGCCTAACGGAAATCCGGACGGAAAGCGGGATCACCCTGGTGGAACTGCTGGCCGCGCTGCTCATCTCCGCGTTCATCATGGTCATGGCATCCCGCATCTTCCTGTCCGGAAATCTCCAGTTCCTGCAGCGCACGTCCGAATCGGAACGGCTGGGCGAATTGCACCGTCTGAAGGGGATGCTCCAGGGAGCCCTCAAAACCGAAGTGGAACGTTGCGCCTCCGGCAAACTCTGGCTGCGGCAAGACGACAAGGAGAAGGAACTGGCGGTGATGGTGAAAGAGCATTTTCCCAACCTTACCGGTTCGGAATTCAATTGCCTGGAACCGTCGGCCGACGCCGCTTCCCTGGTGGAATGGAAGGACCGGTTCCAGCCGGCCTTGGTGGAATACCGGGTAATCCTGAAGCAGAAAAACGGGAAAACGGATACCCTCGCGGGGTCCTGGATCAAGTAGACCCGGGCTTATTTCAACGTGCCTCATGCCGCAGCATTTTGGGGTGCGCAATATTACTTCTTCAAAAAGAAGGAGGATTTTGATGAACCCTGAGAAGTGGATGTTTATTCAAAGGGGCGTGATTTAATGAATGGCGAAAGGCACTGAATGCAACTTCCTCGTATTTTTTTCGCCTTGATACCGCTTTTTTTCATCGGCTTCTCCCACGCGAAGCCCTTCATAACCCATCAGCTTGAAGCGCCAGATGGGCGGTTTGTGGCATACAGATATTTCGAAGAGGCAGGCAAGAACCACGACGTTATCCAGATTTCAATTATTCCAAAGGGAGGTGAGCTTCCGGCTAAAGGTAATGTAGTTGAATCCGCCTTGGCATTCGATCCGAGCAAGTGGAATGGGGATACCTTAATCGTCAAAGTCGCCCCAAAAGTCGATTACAAGAGCGTGAGCAAATCCGCGCAAGGGCATCCCATTCGTTATATCATGGTGTTTACAAAGTCCATGACCTTTCACGCGCGTTCTTCCCGGCAAAAGGGGGATTCAACGTTTTTCTCCCCTTCCTTTTTGCAAATACTCAAGACGGGTTTCGAGACCTTCTCCATTCCCTCATTTTCCATCACGGCGAAATCGGAATCCGAAATCCACTTCAAGGGATTCGAAAGGACGGATAAGATGCCGGCGGGAGAAGCCGAAATCGACCGGACGGTGAAGTACGAAGGCATCGTGTACCTGTGAGGCACCGGTAACGACCGTTACCCGCCTTCCTTCTGCCTGCCGATCCTGAAGGCGCCTCCGAGGTCATCGCAGTCGGTGGCCGGCCAAGCGCGTCTCCGATGACGAAGAGGACGCTTTCGACCGCGATGACCAGCTTTTTCCTTCGAGAGAATGCCTTGTATCGGGCCTCCTTGTTTGCCTCTGGAATAAGTTTTAGGTAGGAGCGGGGACGAAAAGTTTCTCTGAAAACCTTAAAATGGGCCGCTTAGAGGGATGGCATCCCTTAAGGCGACGATACCCGGTTCATCGTCGTCTTCGGCCCGGCCTCCACCTTCGCCAAGGCTTCCAGCAGAATCCCCGGCGACAACACCTCCGGCAGCATCACAAAGTCATCCATCCCGTTCCCGCTATACAGCACGTACAGGGGAATGCTGTTCCGCCCGTACTTGGCCAAGGCATGGGCAATCGCCTCATCGCGCAGCGTCCAATCCGCCTTCAACAGGTTCATCTTCAAAGCCAGGAACTTCTGCGTCACCTCGGAGGAACTGAACGCCACCTTTTCGTTCACCTTGCAGCTCAGGCACCAGTCCGCGGTGAAGTCCACGAATACGGGCTTGCCCTGGCTCACCAGGTCCATCACCCGCGCTTCGGAAAAGGTTTCCCATTGGAGTTCTCCGGGAACCGCCGGCCCGCCCGCGCCCGCGGTGGCCATGCCGATGGATTTGGGTTTCGACTCCCGGATTTGATCCATGTAGACCAGCACCAGTACGAAGGCGGGGATGAATACCACCAGGGCCACCAGGGCCGCCACCACCCGCACGGGGGTGGTGCGATGCAGCGCCGTCCACTTGCCCAGAATCCAGGCGCTCAGGCCCGCCAGCAGCAGAACGAACAACAGGGCGATCAATGCATCCACGCCCGCCTGTTTGCCCAGCACCCAGGCCAGCCAGATGGCGGTGGCCAGGAGCGGAAAGCCCATGAATTGCTTGAGGTGTTCCATCCATTCGCCCGGCTTGGGAAGGAACTTCATCAGACCGGGAAAGCCCGACAAGACCAGGTAGGGCGCGGCCATCCCCAGGCCCAGGAAGGTGAAGACCAGCATGGCGTAATAGGGCGGCTGGGTGAAGGCGTAGCCCATGGCGGAACCCATGAAAGGAGCCGTGCAGGGCGTGGCGACCACGGTGGCGGTCACGCCCGCCATGAAGGATCCGAGCCATCCGCTCTGGGTGCCGGTGCCTCCGATGCGCGTGAACATGTAGCCGAGTTCGAACACGCCGAACAGGTTGAGGCTGAAGAAGAAGAACAGGGCGCACAGGACCACCAGGAAGCCCGGGGATTGCAATTGGAAGCCCCAGCCCAGTTCCGATCCGCCGCTGCGGAGGATGAGCAGCAGCCCCGCCAGGATCCAGAAGGAGATCAGCACGCCGGCGGTGAAGATGAGGCCGTGGGAGAAAATCTTCCAGCGGGATTCGCCCGCGCGTTTCACGAAGTCGAAGATTTTCAGGGAGAGCACGGGAAGCACGCAGGGCATGAGGTTGAGGATGAGGCCGCCCATGAAAGCCAGGGAGAGCATGAGCAACAGTTTCGTGAATCCGGCTTGCGGCGCTGCGCCGCCGACGGGACCGGAAAGGGTGGCGGGAGAGATGGCGGGAACGGATGCGATGGCGGCGGCACCCGGGTCGGATGCGGATCCGGCGGATCCATTTTTGACCGCGCCGAAAGTGGGGGCGGACAGGGCGACGGGTTTTACCTTGCCGCGTTGGATGGCGACCCGGACCTGCACGGCCTTGGCCTTGGCGGCGTTCCAGCCGGATTCGGAAACGGCCACGCCGGTCAGGCTGTCAGGGCCTTTGGCGCCTTCTTCCGGGGTAATGGACTTGAGGTCCAAGGCGTACCCGCCCTGGATGGGGT
This sequence comes from Fibrobacterota bacterium, assembly GCA_028287505.1. Lineage (GTDB taxonomy): Bacteria > Fibrobacterota > Fibrobacteria > UBA11236 > UBA11236 > Chersky-265. Next base: position 6,019 of record JAQBPN010000095.1, read on the forward strand.
AGAAGGCCTGGGGCGCGGCGTTTTCCAGGAGGTCGGATTCATCGGGGAAGAAGGACAGGGAGGCGAGCGTGGCGCCCGGAGGCGGGGTGGCGATCAGGGTGAGGGTGGAGTCGATTGCGAGGGCGGAGAATTTCCAGGCGGAGGTTTGCAACGGCAGGGCGGCCCGGGCCGCGGTGAAAAGGGCGGCATGGGCCGGGTCGGCGGGGGGTAACGCCGATGTTTCCGTGGCCGGAAGGCTGAGCGAGAGTTCCGCGCTGCCGGGAAGACATATGTCCTTGCAGACCACCCATTTGGCTTTGGCCTTGAGCTCGGATTTGCCCGCGGGCAGGTTGGCGGGGGCGGTGATTTCCACCGGCAGCAGGACTTCGCCTTCATACCCGTAGTTCATCAGCGGGGGGACATCGATGCGCTCGGGATGGGGCCATTGGATGGGAGACGCCGTGAAACCCTTGGGGAGCGTCCAATCCAGGGAGACGGGAAGGCCGGCATCGCCGGGGTTTTTCCAGTAGACGTGCCAATGGGGTTCGAGCTTGAGATGGAGCCCGGCCCAGAAGGTTTTGCCGGGGGCGATACCGGTGGATTCGGAGAGGAGTTCCGCTTCGACGTGCTGGGGCTTGGCCCGTTCGGCGGCGGCGGCCGGGAGCAGGGCGGCGAGGCACAGGGTGGGGAGGAGTCGGAACAGCGAAGCAATGCGCAATGGGCGCCCCTTTTTTTTCCCATAATATACCCACCCTGCCGGGAAATCCAGAGGCCGCGGCCGGAAATTCGCGTATACAAAAGGATACGCGCTATTTGGGAGGATTAAGCCGCCCGATGCGGGGAAAGCGGCGTCTTTTCCCTATATTTTGCGGGGAAGAGAGGAAAAGGAAAAAGAGATGCAATTCATCTGGGTCGGAATCGGCGGGGCGTTGGGTTCGGTGCTGCGTTTCCTGGTGCAGGCCAGGCTGCAGTCCGCCTATCCGGGAAACTTCCCCATGGGTACCTTGGGCGTTAACCTGATGGGTTCCCTGGTCATCGGGCTTTTGGGCGGCTGGTTCCTCTCCAATCCCGTATCCAACAATCTCAGGCTTTTCCTGATGGTGGGGATCCTGGGCGGATTCACCACCTTCTCTTCCTTCGCCCTGGAAAACCTGATCCTGGTCCGGGAAGGGCACATGAAGGCCGCGTTGCTCTATCTCCTGACCAGCAATACCCTGGGGATAGGCCTGGCGTTCGGGGGATTCCTGCTGGCGCGCCTGCTCAGCCGTTCCGCCGCAGGGCCTTGAGGTAGGCCACCACATCGTCCAGATCCGTCTGGGGCAATTCCTCTTTGTCGAAGGCGGGCATGGCGCCCATTCCGTGGCGCGCCTGGAATCCCAGCAGGAAGCCCGGCAGGGGTTTGTTGTTCAGGGACGGGCCCAGGCCCGCATCGCCGCCGGGATGGCACTTGTCGCATTGGTTCATGAAAACGACCTGGCCGTGGGCTACTTTCGGATTGGAAACGTCCAGGGATCCGCGCAAGGGTTCGCTGCGCCGGCCGGCGGCGCATCCGAAAAAGAACCAGGATCCGAGCGCGCAGGACAGCAGAACGATTCGCACACGCGTTTTCATTGCCCATTCTCCTTCCAGATCCGCCAGATGACGCCAGTCTGCTTTTGCGCTTTGGGGCCATGTTTGGAAACCGCCATCACACCGAAGTCGACCACGTACAGGGATTTCCCGTCAGGAGAGAAGCGCAGGGACACGGGCCGTTCCAGGCCGCCGGCCTTGAGTTTCGATGCGGGACCCAGGCCCTTGCGGTTGATCGCGAAATCCTCAGCCACCCCGCGGGCCAAATCCACGCGCGAGATTTTGAAGCCCACCGGCTCGAGGACCTTGCCCACCCCCGGCGCCATGTCCCCGAATTCGGCGACGAAGGCCTGGTTCTCATATCCGAATTCCGGCGCGCGGGAAAAATCCAGGCCGTCCGCGGAGGAATGGACGGGAAGCACGGCCATGGGGGCGGGGGGCGGATCGTCCTGGTATGATGGAACCGGGTGCGGGACGATGTCCGCGCTGGCATGCGTGGGCAACCAGGGAACCGGGGCTTTTTCGAGAAGCCGCTCGGGGGTATCCCCATGGGGCGGCGTGAATTCCGAAACGGCCAGGGATTTGGAACCGGAAAAATCCGGCCAGCCGTACCAGGTTCCCTGGTGTATTTCCCAGAGCAATTCCCCTGCGCCCCAGATGGGCCGGGAGCCGCGCTGATCATAGCCGTTGTCGAGCGCGAAAAACCGGCCGTCCGGCGCGAAGGCCAGGGCGAAAGGGTTGCGGAGGCCCCAGGCCACCAACTCGGGTTTGCCGCCCTGTAGGGAGATGCGCATGATGGACCCGTTGCAGGGCACTTCCCCTTTGACTACCTGCCCGGGAATGGTAGTGCTCCCGAAAGGGCTGAATGCGCCCGTTTCCACGGTGTCTTTTTTCTTGCCGGAAGTGAAGGGGTTCTTGGACAGATAGTTGACGCCCGAGAGGGTGATGTCCTGGCAGGGGGTATCATGGAAGGTACGATGGCGGGCCAGCCAGCCGAATTTGTAATCGTCGGTCCCCACCACCCCGGAATTGGTGGCGGTGCCCTGGCCGAAATACAGCATGCCGTCCGGACCGATCACCGGCGCGTTGGTATGGTGATCGCCCAGGCTGGGCAGGTTTTCCACCAGCGCCTGGATGTTTCCGTCCATGCCGATGCGGAGCACGCGGCCGCCGCGCAATTGTCCGCCTTCGGTGAGATAGAAGGATCCTTTTCCCGCGCCGCCTTCCTTGGCGGCCACATAAGTCACGCCGGTCCAGGGACCGTTGCTGTCGCCCACCGCGATGGGAACGAACACGTTGTTTTTCATCACTTTGAGGAGCCGGGGCACGCCCCATTCCTCCCCGTAGGCGTAGCCGCCCTCCACGGCATAGAGGGCGCCGGTATCGTCGAAGGTGACGGCCGTGGGGAAGGTCAGGCCGGTGGCGATGGCTTCGATGCGGTAGCCCGCGGGAAGCGCGATGTCCCCGGGATCGAGCTTGCGGCCCGCTTCCGATTTGATCTTGCCGCCTCCTTGGCCTGGACGGAGGATATAGCAGGAGGTGAAGAGAAAAGAGGCCAGCGCCAGGGTCGCGGCCAGAAGCACGGGAGGCACGCGAGTGGAAGGGGAGCGGACCGGGGACTCGGGCATGGCAGACTCCAAACCGATCCCGGCGTCACAGTGCCGATCCATTTGGTGGAGGCGGGATCGGGAGCCGGGAATCCCCTATAAAGAAATAGCGCCGGGGACGTGAGTCAAGCGAATTCCCCCGGCTCCGGGCCATGACTCATTTTCCGGCGGCATCGTCCCGGGCGAGCACCTCGAAAACATGCTCCAGGCGCTCTCCCCGGTTGTCCACCAACAGCAAAGTGTGCCGGCCGGGGGCGGGATCGATTTCCATTTTGTGGAATTCCCGGGTCATGCCCAGGTATTCCTTGTCCAGATGCCAGAATACCGTGGCGGCCGGGTCGCGATGCACCGCCTCGAACACGGTGCGGCCCCGCCGCGCGTCCAGATCGATCGGCACGTAGATTTTCGCCGTTCCCCTGGGATAGATGAGATCCATGGATCGCGGCCGGCCCAGGGCCAGGGAACCCTCTTCGCAGTCCTTGCGCCACGGGGGCAGGGAAAGATAATCCGAATGCCGCTGGCGATAGTACCACTCCTGGGAGGGAGGGAGGACGAACCAGGCCGCATGCCGCATCTGCGCCACGTTCTGGCAGCCATCGTGGACCTGGTACGCGCCTTTAGGATCCAGATGCACCAGGCGGTGATAGGGACAGGCTGCGGTGCGCAGGCCGGCCGCCGGTACCCATGCGCTGTCCACCGCGGGGCAAAACGGGGACGGACGCATGCCGCTTTGGCGGCAGACGGGGATGCGCAGCAAGGAGGCCATGGGTTTTTCGAACCCGGTGGTGGAAGGCAGGAGATTGAAGGTCTCGAACAATACGGGGGCGGCCACCTGGATGCCGGTCATGCCCGGGCGTCCCTGGCCGCTGGCATTGCCGATCCAGACTCCCACCGTATATTCAGGGGTCACGCCCACGGCCCAGGCGTCCCGGAATCCGAAGCTGGTTCCGGTCTTCCAGGCCACCCAGCGGCTGGAGGAGAAGCTGCGCCAGCTCTTTTCCGCATCCGGCCGGGAGACTTCCGCCATGGCCTGCAAGGCGAACCAGGCGGCGGCGGGACCGATGGGGAAGGCATGCGGATCGATGGCCTGGACCTTCCCGGGAGTATCGGACAGCAGGTGCGGCGGAAAAAAGGTCCTGCGCGTTTCCGCGTCCGGGGACGGTTCCGCGTAACGTTGCGCTTCCCGGGCCAGGCCGGCGTACATGCCCGTCAATTCCCAGAGATTGCCTTCCGCGCCGCCCAGCACCAGGGTCAGGCCGTAATCCCCGGCGGAGCGATCCGCCGTGGTCATTCCCAACGCGCGCAAGCCGTGCAGGAAACGATCGATGCCGAAGTCCTTGAGCATGCGCACGGCCGGGACGTTGAGGGAACGCGCCAGCGCCATACGGGCCGGCACCGCGCCTTCGTAGCCGCGATCGAAATTCTCCGGGGCGTACCCGCCAATCAGGGACGGGATGTCCGGCACCAAGGTGCCCGGCAGGATTTCGCCCGCTTCCAGCATGGAGGCGTACAGGAAGGGTTTGAGCAGGCTGCCCGTGCTGCGCGGGGAAGAGATGATGTCCACTTCGCCGCCGGCCGTTTCCGCACCCGCTTGTGCACCAGTACCAGGCATGTTACCCACGTAGGCCAGGGCCGCTCCCGTCCTGGTGTCCAGCACCAGCACGGCCCCGTTCTGGATTCCCGCCCCCTCCAGCTCCCGGCGGCGGCGCGCCAGGACTTCGTCCGCCCGGGCCTGCAAATCCGCGTCCACGGTGGTGCGCCATAAGGTCCCCGGACCCGATCCCGTGGCCAGCCGCTCCACCAGGTGGGGCGCCAGCCGGGGAAGCACGATGGGTTTGTCGGGCAAAGGTTCCAGGCGCGCGAGGGCGCATTCGAGGCTGTCCAGCTTCCCGTCGCGCCACAGGCGGACCAGGAGCCTGTCCCGTTTGCGGACCAGCAGATCGCGGTTGCGGCCCGGGTGCATGAGGGAAGGACTGTTGGGCAGCACGGCCAGCAGGGCGGCCTCTCCCCAGGAAAGGCTCTCGGGTCCCCGTCCGAAGTAGCGCCAGGAAGCGGCGGTGAGGCCCACCACGTTTCCGCCGAAGGGAGCGTGGGAGGCGTACAAGGCCAGGATTCCGTCCTTGCCCAGGGACATTTCCAGGCGCAGGGACAGGAACGCTTCCGCGATTTTCTCGGCCAAGGATCGGGACCTGCCCGGGCGGGAAAGACGGATCACCTGCATGGTCAAGGTGCTGGCGCCGCTCACCACCTTGCGGGCCCTGATGTTCTTGACCGCGGCGCGGATCACGGCGATGGGATCCACGCCGGGGTGGCGGCGGAAGCGGCGGTCTTCGTAAGCCATGGCGGCCACGGCGAAGCGGGCGGGACAAGGAGCGGCAGGGAAGCGCCATTGGCCGTCGTCGGCGATCTTGGCGCCCAGGAGACGGCCGTCCCGGGCCAGGGCGACGGTGGAAAAGGGCGTCCGGAACAGCGGATCGGGAAGGGATCGATGGAACAGGACCGCCAGGATGAACAGCGCGGCGAGGATCCCCAGCCGGAGACGCGGCCGCCTCATCGTTTATTCACCGCTTTCCCCGTCGCCTCCGCTTTCATCGCCGTCGCCGGGATTGCCGCCCTTTTTCGCGCCCTTGGTTTCTTTCTTCTTTCCCAGGGCCGAGGGGGCGTTCGGATCGCCGGGCTTGTCGGCGTCCGGCACCACTTCCACGGGCATCCCCTTGGTGCGGGCGTTGATCTCGCCGACGTACATGGCCTCCACCCGGCTCTGCGGCAGGTGGTAACGTCCCAGGTACGCTGTGTTGAGGAAGAACCGGTACAGCTTTTCCTCGCCCACGTTCAGGTTGAAGTAGGTCAGCACCCGGTCGTCGCGGAAATCCTGGTAGTCGAACCCGGAAGCGCTTTTGCCGCCGCCGGCGATGGTATCCATGCGGGTGTTGCGGATTTCCCACCCGGAAGGGAACAGGGTGGAAAGGGCCAGTTGCTCCAGCGGCCCGCGCCCTCCGGGATGCCGGACCCGGACCTCGGCCATGAAATCCTTGCCCTGTTCCAGCGAGGCGGGATTCAACGTCTTTCCTTTCATGTCCTTGTATTCCATGGACAGCCCGATGCCGTTGGAGGCTTCGGATTCCTGTCCCAAAGGCGGGATGCCTTCCAGGATGATGCGGGCATACAGGGTGCCTTTGCTCTTGTTCTTGATCTCCACCCGGTTTTCCCGGCCTTCAACCGCTTTGACGTCCTCCAGCAGCAACGGCGTTGAGAACTCCCCGTCCTTGCCGGAGCCGTTCACCTTGAGCGCATAGGCCATGGGAATCCCGCAGTCGAAGAGCTTGCCGGCGTAGCGCGCAATCGCGATCAGGCCGTAGGCCGTGCTCTGGGTGCTCCACCAATCCGGCTTGGAAAGTTCGGCCGCCACTTCCTGGACCAGGGGCGTGGCTTCCACCTTGCGGCCCATGAGACTGAGCACTTCCAACATCATGGCCTTGTCGCGCAGATCGGATCCGAAGGTGCCGCTCATCTGCCGGTAGGGTTTGACGGACTCGGGCGATCCCTGGATCATGGAGGCCGCCACTTCCGGCTGGCCGGCCAATTGATATGCGCCGCCCAATTGCCAGCGCGCGGTCACGCTCAGGTCCTTGGATTCCTTGAGGCGGTTCATGGCTCCCAGTTCCGGCACGCCCGCCAGGGCGAGGGTATAGAGGCGATAGCTTTGGCTGAGGGGATTCCAGTAATCGTACTTGGCATTCCAGCCTTGCGCGAAGGTGCGCTGGTAGCGCTTCCATTGATCCAGCATGCCGGCGGGGACGCTGTAGCCCTTTTTCTCGGCTTCCAACAGGAAGTGGCCCGCATAGGAGGTGGCCCAATCGTTGGGATTGGGATCGCCGGGCCAATACCCGAAGCCGCCGCTGGGCGTCTGGAAGCTGCGCAGGCGCTGGATGGCCGCTTTCACGTTGGTTTCGATCTCCTTCTGGTAGCCGGAAGGCAGATCCATGAGCGCATCCAGGTACAACTGGGGGAAGGCGGAGGATGTGGTCTGTTCCACGCAGCCGTGGGGGTATGTGACCAGGTAACGCAGGCGTTTCCCCAGATCGATGGGCGGAAGCCGCGATAGCTCCACCGTGGCTTTGTTGGTCCCGGCCACGCCGATGGGCTTGAATACCTGGGACCAGGACTGGCCGGGTTGGATCAGCGTCGGGATCACGTCCGTGACCCTGGTATTGGGATTGCGGACCTCGACATCCAGGGTCTGCTCCGCTTTCTCGTTCCCGCTGCGGGCGCGGATGGTCACCTTGCCCCAGCCCACGGCCTCCCGGGTGGTGAGCTGGAAGGCGACGAGCTCGTCGGTGGGGGCGGCCACCGTGATGGTTTTTTTATGTTCGCCGGAAATCCCGATGGGTCCGGTTCCGGTCACCTCCACTTCCACGTCCTTCACCTGCTTTTCCAGGGCGAAAACGGAAATGGGCAATTCGAAGGTCTCTCCCGGGGCCAGGATGCGGGGCAGGGTTCCCAGCACCATCAACGGCTTGCGGACGGGCACGGCCTTTTCGGCGAAGCCATAGGCGCCGTCCCGGCCGGCCACCACCATGACGCGGACGGATCCCACGTATTGGGGGATGGAAATCTCATGGCGCGCCTTCTTGCCCTTGTCCAGCGTGAACGGGCCCAGGAACTTGACCATGGGCGGGAACCGGTTTCCCTTGCGTCCGTCCGGGGCCTTGACCCCGTCTTCGTCGCCGCCGATGGAGAGGATGCGTTCGAGCCGGTCGCCATAGGCGCCGGCCACGAAGTCGTAAAGATCCCAGGACTTGATTCCCAAGGCCTCTCGGGCGTAGAAGCGCTGCCAGGGATCCGGGGTCTTGAAGCGGGTCAGGTCCAGCAGGCCTTCGTCCACCACCGCCACCACGTATTGCATGGGCTTGCCGTCCGCTTCCGCTACGGAGATGGCGGCTTTCTCCCCGGGGCGGAATACGCCCGGTTCCGCGTTGACCTGGGGATGCAGGCGCGTGGCCGGGTCTTCCACCAGGATGGGGATCACGTTGTACATGCGGATGGGTAGATCGTTCTCGGTCTGCTTGTGCGGCTGCAGCAGGGCCACGTAGATATATACGTTGGGGGCCATGCCCGCCTCCGCTTCGATCTCGTGGATGGTTTCCTTCTCCTTCAGGTCCACCCAATAGCGCTTGTAAATGCCCGCGCCCTTTTCGATGCTGATGAGGGCCCGTCCCCCTTTGGGGCTGGGGATGGTCAGGCGGATCTTTTCGCCCACGTTGTACTTCATCTTGTCGCTTCCGAAGGAAAGCACGGCCGCGCCCGCGCCGGGGCCTTCCCGCTCCGAGCGGCCGTAATAATACGGGTATTCCAGGTAGACGGTCTGGGCGGCGCAATGGCCCTGGTCGCCGGCGTCCAAGTCGCAGGCGCGGATCAGGTAACGGCCATACTCCGGATACTTGACCTTGAGGCCCCAGGATCCCGCTCCGTCGGCGACCAGCACGGTGTCGCGCTGCACGCTGTGTTTGGTTTCGTTGCTGAGATAGGATGCGGCCGCTTCCTCATCGCTTTCCCACCACCAGCGCCATTCCAGTTTGTAGAGCTCCACTTCCACCCGGCGCTTGGCCAGGCGGTTCCCTTGCGGGTCCAGGGCGGCGAACTTGATGGTATTGACGGTGTCGATGAAGAGCATGTCGCGGCCCTGGCCGCTGGTAGGCAGCTTGAAGCCCACGAAGGCAGAGTAGGGATGGAACGGTTCGCTCCATCGATCGATGCTGAACCCGCCGCCGGCTTCCAGCACGCGCGTGCGGAAATTCGCCTTCAGAGTGCCGGGGGGAAGGGCGGACATGTCCACCTGTTTGGAAAATGAAGCTTTGCCTGCCGCATCGATGCGGCCCTGGAAAAGGGTCTGCGTTTCCGGGCTGAATTTCCGGGACGGATCCGAGAACCGGTAGCCGTCGAAGCCTTTGAATGCGGGCTCCGCGTTCACCAGGGTCAATTCCACTTCCGCTTCCAGGTTCTTGGCGATGGCGCCGCTGAGCCAGGAGACGTCGAGACTGCCGTTGATGGGTTTGGATTTGGTGAGGGGCTTGGGCGAAAAGTCCACCTTGATGCGGAGGCGGTTGGGCATGACCGTTTCGATCTTGATCTTCTCTTCGAAGACGGCGGGCCCGGCTTTGACGCGCGCCAGGTAGTCGCCCGTGGGCGCGTCCGCGTCCGTGTTGGTGGCGAAGTTGCAGAAGCCGCCTACCGAGGCCCGCGTGAGGGTGCGCACCACCCGGCCCTGGGGATCGCGCAATTCGAAGCTGATGGGATGGCCCGCGGGCAGCCGCCCCTCCTTGTCTTCCAGGATGAAGGAAAGGAACAGCGAATCGCCCGGTCGCCACACCCCGCGTTCCCCGAAGAGGAAACCCTTGAGGCCTTCCTGCACGGGCATCCCGCCCACGTCGAACGATCCCATCTGCAGGGCGCTGGGGTCGTCCAGCTTTAGGTAACCTTGCTGGTTCCCCTTGGAGGCGCGCAGCAGAAAGGGCTTGCCTTGCAGGTCCAGTTCCGCGAACCCGTTGCCGTCGGTCTTGCCCTTGGCCAGCGCCTGATGCTGGTAGTTCAGGATTTCCACATCCGCGCCTTCCATGGGTCCGGCGCTCAGGAGATCGGTGGCTACCACCATAATCTTACCGGGCCGGCCCATCTTGGCCATCAGGCCCACGTCCGAGGGCAGGAAGTTGCGGGAGGCGTGGCGCTCGTAGTAGAAATAGGAGGGGGTGCAGGGATCTTCCCGTTCCTGCCAACGGTAGTCGCCTCTTTCTTCGCCTTCGTAGTCCCAATTGTCCGAGTAATAGCCGTCTTCCCCGTCCCAGCCATGTTCGGAGAATTTGTCCTGGACGTCCTGGAGAGTGGCATCCTCTTTGGATGCCGCGGCCGAGTCGGCGCAGGGATAGGTGCTCTGGTTTTTCCGGATGGACAAGGTGACGCGGTACATGGTGCCGGGCTGCGCGTCCTTGCGGGCCAGTTCGGTGAGGTCCAGGGCGTACCGGGCCCAACGCGGCCGCATGGATGGGGTGGGGTTGAGGGCGACGGTCTTCTTGAGCACCGGCCTTCCCACGCGCTTCAATTCGTTTTCGCCGTCCAGGGCGTTCACCTGCAGGAACTGGGGCACGTTGCCGGCGAAGATGCGCACCACGGAAACGTCCACGGCCTTCAGGTTCACGGCTTCAAAGGCCAGAGTGAGCTTGCCGTCCCCGGGAAGGATCACGCCTTTGCCGATGAAGCGCACGTCCGGCTTCATCTCTTCGAAAGCCAGCGTCCAGGATCCGGGGTTCTGGAGCGCTTTGCCGAACAGATTGCGGATGCCGTCGGAAATCCGCACCGTCTTGGTGCCGTTCCATTCCGTGTTGCTGTAGACTTTCACCTCGTTGCGGTCGACCTGGAAACGCAGTCCGGCCTGGTCGGTCACCTCGATGAGGCCGCGGAAATCCAGGCCCTTCTGGGGCGGGTCCGAAAAGCGCACGCTCAGATACCGCTCATTGCCGCGGTAGGAGGCCACGTCCAGGACGCGGAAGGCGTTGATGGAGGGAATGGAAATGGAATCCGCTGCCTTCTCGGCGACTCCTATGGAGGCTCCGTCCCATTTCAGGACGAGCAGGGAGGAGTCCTCGCCGCGGCGCAGGCTGTCCACGTGGAAGGAGTGCTCGCGCCGGTCCGATCGGTGGTCCCAGGTGATCGGCAGGGCTTGGCCGTTCTGGGAGGCGGTCAGCATCTTCTCGACCGCGGGGGCGTCCTCTCCGTCGGCCAGGCGGAGGAGTCCGCCCAGGCGCTGCCATTGCAGGTTCTTCTCATCCATGATCTCCAGGCCGCCGATGTCCTTTTCGAAATGCTGGGTCATGGCCGTGAATTCGAATTCGAATTTCCCGAGCTTCTCGGGCACGGCGATCACCTTGTCCAGGCGCAACACCGCCTTGTAGGTCTTGCCCCGCTGCAAACGTTGGGACGGCCGGAACTCCAAGGTGCGTTCATCGGCCCATACCGTTACGCCCTTGATCGCGGGGGAGAACTCGAAGGGGGATTTCTCCAACGCTTTGTTGACGGATGCGGAGTCCGCGCCGGGATTGACCAGGGTCACCCGCACCGGGCCGTCCGCGGAGACGGCTCCGCCGCTGAATCCGGAAACCACCGAGGCCAGGGCCCCGTCGATCTTGTTCGCGCCCGCGGAAGCTTTCTTTTTTTCGCAGCCGGTCACGGCCAGGAGGAGCAAAGCGAGAAAAAGGGAAATTCCGGAAGCGGTCCGCGAAGCGGGGATGAGCGGGGGGAGGGGCCGGGAAAACGGCATGAGGACTCCTATTCGTATGGGCGCGGAATACGGTAACGGATGCGTTGGAAAAGGTAATCTATCGCTCCGTTTAATTGGCGTTCGCCGCCTCCCGATAGTTATTTACCGGAAGGAGAAGGTATGATGAACACCCAGTCGAAAAGCGCATGGCACCCCTATCTGGGACCTCTCCTCCTGGTCGGTTCCTTCCTGGGCGTATGGCTGCTGCTGAAGTCGTTTCCCACCCTTACCCATTTCATCTTCCTGGCTTTCTTCTCCATCGTGCTGGCGGCGGCCTTCTCCCTTCCCATGGAATGGTTCGCCCGTTTCACTTCCCGGCCGTACGCCATGTTGCTCACCCTTCTCAGCCTTATTATCGTGTTGGCCGCCGTCGTCTGGATCGCGGTCCCCTTGTTCGTCAATCAATTCGAAACCTTGATGGACAAGGCGCCCGCCGCCCTGGAGCGGGTGCGGGAATGGTGGAAGGGACATACCGGCGTCGACTTCCTGGCGGGCGAAGGAGGCAATCAATCGCATCTGGTCCAAGGGCTGCGCGGGAAGTCCGGGTATCTCCTCAGCCACGCTCTGCCGATAGCCTTCGGGACTTTCACCGCATTCATAGAAGCATTGGCCGTTGTGGTGCTGGGCCTGTTCCTGGTGTACCGGACGGATGGATATGCGAAGGGCGTCATCCGTCTGTTCCCCAGGGAAAAGGAGTCGGCGGTGACGGAGGTGATGTCCGCCATGGGCCGCGCACTGCAAGGTTGGGTGCGCGGAACCCTCATCTCCGCGGCCATCATCGGCGCCATCACCGGATTGGGGCTGCTGTTGCTGGGAATCGAGAATTGGTTCGCCTTGGCCGTGCTGGCCGGCTTCGGCCAATTCATTCCCTACCTGGGGACCCTCCTTTCCGCGGCGCCGGGCGTGGCCGTCGCCCTGGCGGAGTCCCCGCACAAAGCGTTTTATGTTTTGCTTGTCTACCTTGTCACACATCAATTGGAAGGGCATCTGGTCCGGCCGCTGGTCATGCGGAAGACCATCCGCATCCAACCCGCCGTGCTGATCCTGTGGCAATTGGCCTTTTCCCTGGGATTCGGATTCATGGGCCTGCTGGTGGCGACCCCGCTTTTGGCGGCGGTGGAGGCCGCCGTGGACATAGGCTACGTCAAAAGGGTCCTGGGCTGGAAGGATTAGCCCGCTCGCCCCATGCCCCTCCTCCGGGCGTCTCGATGATCAATCCTTCCCCCGCCTCGGCCGTGTAGGACGTCGCTCCGGGCAAATCGGTTTGTCCGCCCCCGGCCGTTATCCGCAGGTTCTTCCCCTTCTTTCCCGGCTCCCCGCCTTCCATTCCGAAGGGCGCCAAAACGCGGCGTTGGGTCAAGAGCGATACTTCAACGGGTTTCAGGAAACGATATTGCCGCACCAGCCCCTCCCCGCCGTTCCATTGTCCGCTCCCTCCCGATCCGCGCCTCACCTCGAACCGTTCCAACCGCACGGGGTAGCGGGTTTCCAGCACTTCGGGATCGGTAATGCGCGTGTTGGTCATATGCGTATGCACCGCGCTCGCCCCATGGAACCCCGGCCCGGCTCCCGCCCCTCCCGCCAAGGTCTCGTAATACCCGAAGGTTCCATCCCCGAACGTCACGTTGTTCATGGTCCCCTGGCTAGCCGCCGCCAGTCCCAGGGCCCCCAGCAGGCAATCCACCACCCGCTGGGACGTCTCCACGTTGCCGCCCACCACCGCCCGTCCGGGAGATGGATTGAGGATGGACGCTTCCGGCAGGATGATACGGACCGGATCCAGGCACCCTTCGTTCATGGGAATGCGCTCCGCCACCAGACAGCGAAGCACGTACATCACCGCGGAACGCACCACCGCCGGGGGAGCGTTCAGGTTGCCGTCGCTTTCTCCGCCCGAGCCGGTGAAATCCACCACGGCCCCGCCGTCCTCCAAAGTGATCCGGACTTCGATGGGCGTGCCGTCGTCCAGGGCGTCCGAAAATCCGTGCGTGCCCTTGGGCAGGCGCGCCAATGCTTCCCGCACCTGCCTGGAGGCGTTGGCCCGCAGGCGATCCATCTGGTCCCGTACTTTCTCCGGGCCATGCTCGGCGACGAGGTCGTGGAGCATGCGCGCGCCGGCCTGGTTGGCGGCGGCCTGGGCCTGCAGGTCCGCGATGTTGTCGGCGGGGTTGCGGGCCGGCCATGGTCCGGAGGCCAACAGCGCGGTCAGGGCTTCCGCCCGGAATACTCCCTGGTCCACCAGTTTTTCGGCGTCGAACAGAACGCCCTCCTCTTCGAGCCGCGAGGAAAAGGCGGGCATGGATCCGGGAGTGATGCCGCCCACGTCGGCATGATGGGCGCGATTGGCGGTGAAAAACGCCGGCGTGGAATCCGACGGGAGAAACACGGGAGTGACCACGGTGATGTCGGGAAGATGCGACCCGCCGCGATAGGGATTGTTGGTCACGAAAACGTCGCCGGTTAGGGGCCGGGGCCAGGCGCGCAGGACGTGCCGGACGCTTTCTCCCATCGCGCCCAGGTGCACGGGGATATGCGGCGCGTTGGCCACCAGGTTGCCCGCCGCGTCGAACACGGCGCAGGAGAAGTCCAAACGTTCCTTGATGTTGGTGGAGAGGGCGGTCCTCTGCAGCACCTTGCCCATATGTTCGGCGATGGCCATGAAAGCATGGTTGAACAGTTCCAGAAGCACGGGCTCGGCCGCGGGTCCGGCCGGTGCGGATCCCAAAGCGGCGGAAACCGCCGATGCCGATTGCGACTCCAGCAGCAACTGGCCTTCCCCGTCCATCACGGCCTTGAAATCCGCTTCCAATACCACGGTCGCCACATCGTCCAGGATCAGCGCGGGCCCCTGCACGGTGAGCCCGGCGGGAATATCCTCCCGGCGGTATACGGGCGCCTCGAGGAACGTTCCCTGCGACCACATGCGCGTCGTCCGCAGGGGCGGGGGCAGGGCGGAACCCACGGTCTGGCGCAACGCCGGCCAAAGCGCTTCGGCCTCCCCGGCCGCCTCCGCGCGCATTTGCAGGATCTCCACGCCACGTCCGGGACGGATGTAGCCGTACCATCGCGCATGCCGTTCCCGGAAGGCGGCCTGCCAATCGCCGTCGGCCGGCAGCGGCACGCTCAAGGCATATTCGGTTCCCAGGTACCGCAGATCCAGGCGGCGTTGGAACCGGAGGGTATCACCCAGGTAACCCTGGTCCCGGAGGTTGCGGACGCCCGCCTTTTCCAATTCCGCGAATCCAGGCTCCAGCGCCGCCAGGGACTCCGGCCCCAAGGGCAGTCGCGCCACCGGCGCGGACCCTTCCCAACTCGCAGCGGCCAATCCCATGCCCAGCGCCGAAAACACGCCGCCCAAGGGATGCAACAGGATGCGGCGGATCCCCAGCAGCCTCGCCACCGCGCATGCGTGCTGCCCGCCGGCTCCGCCGAAACAGATCAGCACGTGGTCGGAGGCTTCGTGGCCGCGCGCCAGGGAAATGTCCTTGATGGCCTGGGCCATCTGGCGATTGACGATCTCCAGGAATCCTCCGGCGAGGGCTTCTCCGGACAGGTCCTGTCCGTCCGCCAGCAGGCGCGAGCGCAACTCTCCGATCCTTTCCGCCACGCGATCGCCATGGAGCGGGAATGGGAAATTGTCCTGCAGCAACCTGCCCAGGAACAGATTCACGTCCGTCACCGTCAACTTCGAATCTGCGCCGGCCCTTCCGAAACAGATTGGGCCGGGATCCGAGCCCGCGCTTTCCGGGCCCACCACCAGCCGGCCCGATTGCAGGCGGCACAAGGATCCGCCCCCGGCCGCCACGGTATGGATGTCCAGGGAAGGGGAGCGGATGCGCAGGCCGGCGGCCGTCCATTCGTAGGCTTTTTCATGGCCGCCGCCCGCATGGCGGGACACGTCCGTGGAAGTGCCGCCCATATCGAAGCCGATCGCCCTGGGGTAACCTCCGCGTTCCGCCAGGCGCGCGCACGCCACCACGCCCCCCGCCGGACCCGAAAGGATTGCGTTGTGTCCGCGGAAACGTTCCGGATCCGTGAGGCCCCCGTTGGATTGCATCAGCCGCAGGGAGGAACCGGGCAGATGCGCGCGCAACGTGTCCAGATACTCCGCCAACAGGGGTGTAAGATACGCGTCCACCGTGGTGGTGTCGCCGCGGGCGGTCAGTCCGATTTCCGGATTCACCTCATGGGAACAGGAAATACGCGTGAACCCGGCCCGGCGCGCGCAATCCGCCGCGATCTTTTCATGGACCGGAAAGGCATAGCCGTGGAGAAGCACGATGGCCAATCCTTCGGCTCCTTTTCGGCGGAGCCTGGAAAGATCCGTGAACAGTTTGTCCACGTCCAGGCCGCGGGATTCCTTTCCGTCCGGCTCCAGGCGTCCGCGCGCTTCCGCCACTTCCGTGTACAGGACCTGCGGTTTTTGGATGTTCAGGGCGAAGATGTCGGGTCGCTGCTGGGTGCCGATTTCCAGGACGTCCGCGAACCCTTCCGTGACGAGCAATACATGGGCACGGCCGCGCCGCTCCAATAGGGCATTGGTCGCCAGCGTGGTTCCCAAGCGGATTTCCGATGGGGGAATGGCATCCGTATTCCGAAGCTGGAGGATTTTCCGGATGCAGGCCAGGGGTGATAGGGGACCGGACAACACCTTGGCGATGAAGATTCCGTTCTCCGGCGAGAGACCGATACAATCGGTGAAGGTCCCGCCCTGATCCATCCAGAATCGCCAACGGCCGGGTTTTCCGTGTTTCGGTGTGATCGATCCCATAATTGCTACGGAAAATCTAATGTAAATTGGGGAAGGATCATGAGCCTGCCGAAGCATGCCGCCACCGGAACCTTCTCAAAGGATATCCGGGACTCCCACCCCCAACCCACCCCCGGGAGTTTTCTTCGCATCGACCCCCTACTCATGCCTGATGGGCAGGGCGGATTCAAGGATGGAAGGATGGCGGTTGCTTCGGCTCCGGGATCCGGCCGCGTCGGCTTACCAGGATCGACCGCGTCGGCCGACGGAATTCAGCCCGGCTGGTTTTTCAACAGACATTCATAACGATCGCGCAACGGACCCATGGAAGGATCCTGGCGGATCTTTTTGATCGCCTGTTTGCGGATTTGCCGGATGCGCTCCGCGGAAAGGTTCAAGCCGCTGCCCACTTCCTTGAGGGTGACGGGATTCTCGTCCCCCAATC
This sequence comes from Fibrobacterota bacterium, assembly GCA_028287505.1. Classification (GTDB taxonomy): domain Bacteria; phylum Fibrobacterota; class Fibrobacteria; order UBA11236; family UBA11236; genus Chersky-265. Next base: position 22,680 of record JAQBPN010000095.1, read on the forward strand.
CGTAGAAGCCCTTCACCACCTTCCGCTCCCGTTCCGACAAGGAGGCGAGCATGCGATCGGTGAGCCGCTCTCCCAAGGCAAGCTCCGTCTCCAGGGAAGGATCCGGCGCGGCCTGATCGGGCAGCACGTCGGACCATGATTTTCCGGTTCCCGGCTGCATGGCGTTCAAAGAGGAACACCCCTGGCTCAGTTGCCGGATCACCCGCAGGTCCTCATCCTCGATGCGCCCCTGTTTCTCGGCCTGGAGCGCCTTGCGGAGCCGGAAATATTGGTTGGCGGGAAGCCGTATGAGATACCCCTTCTCATTCAGGGCTTTGGTGATGTAGGAGCGGATCCACCAGACGGCATAGGAGATGAACTTCACGCCGCGCTCCGGATCGAAGGTCTCCACGGCGTGGATCAGCCCGATCGAGCCTTCGCTGATCAGGTCCACCACCGGCATGGGACAAGCGCGGTATTCCAGGGCGACCTTAACCACAAAGCGCATGTTGGCCGCGATCAGCTTTTCCCGGGCGCGCACGTTGCCTTTGCGGAACAGACGGAACAAAGCGCCTTCGACATGGCCCGGCACCTGGGCGGATTTGCGGATGTCCTCCAGGTAGGCTTTGAGGAAATAGTCGGCGTAATGCCCGGCCGAGGCCGAGACCGCGTCTTTTACCATGCGCGTAGTCCTCCTGTACATTGTCCAATGGCAAAGAAAATGCCAATCCGGGGACTCCGCAAAGCCGGAGGAATCGCCACTTGCGGCGCCGGCCAGGGCCGGGAAAGCACCAAATGGAATATCCCTTCACCCCAAAACGTCGAAGAAAGATCAGTTCCGGCTTCCCCGGGCGCGCCGTTATGCTAATTTTTCCGGACAGGACAGTAATGGGAGGCGCGGTGAAAAAAGTCCGGATTTTGTCGTGGAACGTGAACGGTTTCCGCGCGGTGTATAAGAAGGGATTCATGGACTGGATGCACAAGGAGAAGCCAGATATCCTTTGCCTCCAGGAAACCAAGGCTGAGGAAGGCCAGATCCAAAAGGAACTCCAGGACGTGGAAGGCTATCATTGGGTCTTCTGCTCTTCCCAGAAAAAGAAAGGCTACAGCGGAGTGGCCATCTTCTCCAAAGAGAAACCGTTGGAGGTGGCGAAGGGATTCGGGCACGATTCCTTCGATAGCGAGGGCCGCACTTTGGTCGCGACCTTTCCCGGGTTCACGTTGTGCAATGTGTATTTCCCCAACGGCAAATCCGGTCCGGAGCGGCTCCAATACAAAATGGATTTCTACAAGCACTTCCAGGCCTATACTTCCAAGCTGCGCAAAAGCGGGAAGAGCGTGATCGTATGCGGGGATGTGAACACGGCCCATAAGGAAATCGATCTGGCGCGGCCCAAGGAGAATTCCACCGTCTCCGGTTTCCTCCCGGAGGAACGCGCTTGGATGGATGGGTTCCTCGCCGGGGGATTCATCGATACGCTGCGCCTGTTCAATCAGAAACCCGCGCAGTATTCCTGGTGGGACATGAAGTCGGGAGCCAGGGCGCGCAACGTGGGTTGGCGCATCGATTACTTCCTGGCCAGCGAGGATCTGAAGCCGAAGATCAAGGACGCGTACATCATGCCGGAAGTGCTCGGCTCGGATCATTGCCCGGTGGGATTGGATCTCGTTACCGATTAGTGGTATTCGGGGCCGGTCGGTTTTGGCCCCGCTTTTCCATGTGTCGGCGCTTTCCGGCTTTGTCGGATTTTTTAACAATTTTCCGGTGTAATCAGCCCAATCCCGGGCTCCAGCAGGGCATGGCATTTGCAATCAACGGGGATCAGGTTGGCCCGCGACGTAACCGCGGCGGCTTTTCCGCAAAGCAAGACGCAAAGTAAGAGAATGGTCAAACATTGCGATAGTGCTCAAGAATCGGAATATTCGGAAGTGATATTGCGAGCAAGCGGTCTTATATTTTCACGCTCTACCCCGTTCGCCTACGGCAAATAAGGCAAGAGGAGAGGGTCGATGGATAGTGCGCCGGAATCCGATTGTTGGGATCGCATCCGCAGGCTGGTACAGGCCGTAGAGGAAAACCCCTTCGATGAAGATCCGGCCATTGAACTCGGCCGCTCCTACCTGGAAAAAAACTGCTACCCGGAAGCGGTGGCCGTCCTGGAAAGCCTCAAGTCCCGCATGCCCGAAGCCGTCGAGCTCTATCCTTTGCTGGGACTCTCCTATCTCAATACCGACCGGACCACGGAAGCCATCGATCATTTCATGGTCGCCATGTCCCACAGCCCCGAGGAAGGGTATCTGTACTGGTGCATGGGGGACGCGCTTTTCAAGGCCAACCGCTATCCGCAAGCCATCGAGTACTACAAGCGATCGGCGGAAATGGAACCGGGGAACACCCTGCCTTTGCGCAAGATGGTCCAGGCATTCTACGATATCGGCCGCGTGGAAGAGGCCATCGACATCCTCAAGGAAGCGCTGAAATACGATGGGGCGGTTCCGGAATTGTGGAGCAGCCTGGGATGGGCATTCATCCACCTGGGACGCTACTCCGAAGCCCTGGAACCTCTCAAGAAATCGCTGGCCCTGAAGCCGGACGATATCCAATGCATCAAGAGCCTGGGTCTTACCGCCTTCGCCCTGGGCCGCAAGGATGCCTGCTTCCAATCCTACCAGATTGCCCTGGGGATGAATCCCCTGGACGAGGAAGCCCTTTTCGGCATGGGCATCCTGTTCGTTTCCACCGGGGACCTCAAGTCCGCCTATCGCCAGTACGAATTGCTGCAATCGGTCAAGTCCTCCCTGTGCGATGATCTTTACGCCAAGATCCTGGAGCGTAAAGAACTCCGTATGGCATAGCTCCCGCTCAACTTTTATTTTTAAAGAGCACCCACACCGCACAAAGGAGTGGAATATGGGTAAGACTGCCAAAATCATTACCGGATTGGGCGTACTGGCCGGCATTTCCTATTACGGGCGCCGGAAAATGAGTAAAGAAGAATTGGCCGCACGGAGCGGCGGGTTCCTTGGTTACCTGAAGGGAATGGGCCGGGGTTTCTATACCGGGGTCAGAAGCGCTTTTCGCTTTCGTCGCGCATAATCATTAATTAGTTTCCAGGCCGATAGGCGGACAAACCGCGTGGATGCGATCCATCCAGGCGGTTTTTTGTCTTTTGCTGATTGTTTTGAGATATGTCCTCTTGACAATATCCGTTGTAACAAGTAGTTTGCCTGTCAGAAACCATCCTTCAGGAGGAAAAATGAGCAAATCGGGAATCATCCAACTCGGATCCATGCTACTGGTCTCGGCTTTGGCCATGGCCGCCCATGCGGAGACCTATAACATCGACACCGCCCACACGGACATCACTTTCAAGGTGCGCCACATGGGTATCAGCAATGTTACTGGAAAGTTCGAGAAGTTCGGCGGCACCTTCAGCGTCGATCCCAAGAACATCAAGGCCACCAAAGGCAACATGACCATCGACGTGAACAGCATCAGCACCGGCCAGCCCAAGCGCGACGGACATCTGAAGAGCGAGGATTTCTTCGACGTGGCCCATCATCCGGAAATGAAATTCGTATCCAAGGAAGTCAAGGACGTCAACGAGAAGGATTCCACCGCCACTTTGGTCGGGGACCTGACCATCCGCGGCATCACCAAGGAAGTCCTGCTGAAGATCAAAGGCGGCGGCATCATCAACGACGGCTGGGGCAATGAACGCGCTGCGTTCACCGCCAACGGCACCATCAACCGCTTCGACTACGGCCTGAAATGGAACAAGGCCCTGGAATCCGGCGGCCTGGTGGTGGCGCCCGAAGTACAGCTGATCCTGGCCTTCGAGGGCGTGCGCAAACTGGCTCCCGCCGCTCCCGCCAAGGCGGAGAAGGCCGAGTCCGCGCCCGCCAAGGCGAAACCCGCCAAGTAACCGCACGTAACTGGAATGGTACCGGGGTACCGGTGCCGATTCCGGCGCCATGTAAAAGACCCGCCTCCTTCCGGAGACGGGTCTTTTTTTTCGAATCGCGTAGCCGGGGCGCAGCCAGGGGCGGCGCCCTTGCGGAAGGGCTACTGGGTCAGATGGAAGAGCAGGCCGAGCATCGCGCGGATGTCCCGGGACTTCCATTCGTCGATGTCGCCGACATTGTCCGACAAGGCATTGGTGAAACCGTAGGAATACCGGACATCGCCGGTGAGGTAGACGTACTGGGTCACTTGGAATGCGCCCCCGCCCCCGATGTCGCCGGAAAAGACCAGGGATTCGGATTCATCCTTGAAGGTGGACGAAGCGGATCCGAAACTCCCTTTGGCATTGGTATTGATTCCCATGCTCGGTCCGGCGAAAACGTAGGCATGCGCTTTCATGGCCCCGAATTTCGCCTTGAGGAGCACCGGGATCTCGACATAATCGAAATCGCCCCGCGTCGTCACCCCCAGGACGTCGAACCGGGCGCCTTTCTGGACGTACATGCCTTCCACCAGCAGACTGTAAGGGGACGTCACCCCGAATTCGGACCTGATGCCCAAGGCCAGTCCCTGGCGGCCGTCGGTCTTGCTGTGGTTGGACACGTCGGCATTGCCGAAATTCATCCCGCCGATGGGCCCGACGCCGAAAGACAGGGCCGAGACCGTCACCGGGGCGAGAGCCAGGCCAAAGAGCATGACATATCGGGCAATGGGGGCGTTATGGAATCGAATCATGAATTCTCCTTTTATTTGACCCGGTTGCGGAACGCGCCGGGATGGAACTCTGACGGGAAAATAATTAGTATGGCTTCCTGCGCAATGGAGGATATTTGACCCAACGGAATAAAGAGGCCGCCCCGGCCGTGAGCAACGGATTTCCCTTGCCTGTGCGCCAGGAAAACGTTCTTCTATATGTGCTGGCGGCCATCCAGTTCACGCACATCCTGGATTTCATGATCGTGATGCCGCTGGGTCCGCGCTTGATGGAGATATTCCGCATCACGCCCGCCCAGTTCGGGCTCATCGTTTCCACCTATACTTTCAGCGCCGGACTGTTCGGATTGATCGCGGCCTGGTTCCTGGACCGCTTCGATCGAAAGCGCGCCCTGCTTTGCCTTTACGGCGGATTCGGTTTGGGAACCCTGGCCTGCGCCTTCGCTCCCAATTACCACTTCCTGGTGGTCGCGCGTTTCCTGGCGGGAGGGTTCGGCGGCGTCGCCGGCGCCACCATCCTGGCCATCATCGGCGATGCCATCCCGCCCGAACGCCGCGGCGCGGCCATGGGCACCCTGTTCTCCTCTTTCTCCCTGGCCTCCATCGCGGGCGTGCCCGCCGGCCTGTTCCTGGCCAACCACCTCGGCTGGCATGCGCCATTCTTCCTGCTGGCGGGTCTCAGCGCGGCCATCCTGGTGATGGCCGCATTCGTGCTGCCTCCCATGCGCCAGCATCTGGCCCGGGTAAAGGACAAGCCCTGGGAAGAGATGAAAGTCATCCTGAGCCGGGCCAACCATTGGCGCGCGTTCGCCTTGACCGTGGTCATGACCATGGCCGGCTTTCTCATCATCCCCTATATCAGTCCCTCCCTGGTGGCCAACGTGGGGGTGAGCAACGATCATCTGCCTTTCATCTATCTCTTCGGCGGCGGGGCCACCTTCTTCTCCATGCGCTGGCTCGGGAAGCTTTCCGACCGCCTGGGCCTGTTGCGCGTGTTCACGGCCCTCAGCATCATCGCGGCTTTCCCGATCCTGATCCTCAGCCACCTGCCTCCCGTGCCGTTGTGGACGGCCCTGATTGTCACCACCTGCTTCATGGTGTTCACCTCAGGCCGTTTCATCCCGGGCATGGCCATGGTCACCAATACGGTGCATGCGCAATATCGGGGCGGCTTCATGAGCATCAATTCCGCGTTTCAGCAGTTTGCCTCCGGCCTGGCCTCCTTGATCGCCGGATCGCTTATCGCCGGCGGCCAAGGCGGGCGGCTCGAGAATTACGGAACCGTGGGGTGGATTGGGGCCGCGTGCCTGGTGGTGAGTATTTTCCTGGCGCGAAGATTGAGGCCTGCGTAAGAGGCATTGGTGGATCTTGAGATAGGGTGAAATTGGGCGTGATTTCGTCGGGCGACGGGCGTCGGGCGTCGGGCGTGAAGAAAAAGAGAGCTCTTTTTCTTTGGCTTTTCTTGGGTTTTTCGCCCGACGCCCGACGCCCGTCGCCCGACGACAGGGAATCGGTACCGGAGAATTTTTTTAGATCATTCCCATGCCTCACGTCTCAGTAGCCCCCATGATGGATTGGACCGATCGGCATTGCCGGTTCTTCCTCCGTCTGCTGTCCAGGAATGTGCGCCTGTATACGGAAATGGTCACCACCGGCGCCATCCTACACGGCAAGGCGGAGCGGCTGCTGGCTTTCGATCCGGCCGAGCATCCCATCGCCCTGCAATTGGGCGGAAGCAATCCCGCGGATTTGGCGGCCTGCGCCAAGGTCGGGGAGCGGTTCGGCTACGATGAAATCAATCTGAACGTGGGTTGCCCGAGCGATCGGGTGCAGGAAGGCAAATTCGGGGCCTGCCTGATGGCGGAACCGGACCTGGTGGCCGCATGCGTCCGGGCCATGCGGGAATCCGTCTACGTTCCGGTCACCGTCAAGACCCGCATCGGCATCGACGACAAGGACTCCTACGAAGAACTGGTCCATTTCATAGGCACGGTGGCGGGAGCGGGTTGCGATACCTTCGTGATCCATGCCCGCAAGGCGTGGCTGCAGGGACTCAGCCCCAAAGAGAACCGCACCAAGCCGCCCCTGCGCTATGACGTGGTGGCCGGGCTCAAGGCGGATTTCCCCGCGCTCAAATTCGTCCTCAACGGGGGCATCACCTCCCTGGAACAGGCGGAAGGCCACCTCAAGTCTTTCGACGGCGTGATGATGGGCCGCGCCGCATACGAGAACCCTTACCTGCTGGCCCAGGTGGATACGCGCATCTTCGGGGAAACGGGGGAGATACCCTCGCGCGCCGGGATCCTGGAAGCCTTCAAACCCTACGTGGAAGCGGAACTCAAGCGCGGACACCGCCTGCATTCCATGACGCGGCATATCCTGGGACTGTTCCAAGGCGTGCGCGGCGGACGGATCTGGCGTCGGTACCTCAGCGAAAACGCCACTCAGCCGAATGCCGGTATCGAGGTGCTGGACGCCGCCTTGCGGGCCGCGGAGGGCGTGGCCACGGCCGACACCCTTCAGCGGGAAGAAAAATAGGCGATCAGGCAGCCGCCCAGGAATACAATCGCCAGCGCCCAGATGAGAATGCGCTCTACGCCGGTGGTGTGCGTGACGCGATGTCCCTGATACTCGCTGGAGCGCGACCCCAGGTTCTTTTCCATGAAATGCCCCAGCCTTTGGAACGTGCTGGAGTCGGCGAGCCCGGTGGCATCCCGGCCGGAATTCATCGCTTTTACATATGCGCCGCCGTTCCGGATGGTCTGCAAGCGGATGTTGCACAGGTCCGACAATTCCCGACCCGTCTTGGGCCGCACGGCCGGGTCCTTGGCCAATAAGGTCTTGAGAAGGCGCACCGTGGGTTCCGGCAGGGGCGTCTTGGTCCCCTGCTGGGTGGCGACATAGGACGGTTCGGAATGCAGGTGCCCGGAGATGACTTGGTTGAGGCTGCCCATGAACGGCGGGGTTCCCGTCAGCATCTGGTATAGGATGACGCCCAGGGAATAGAGATCGGCCGTGGGACCCAGGTCCCGGCCGGGGATGAAACATTCCGGAGCCATGTAATACGGGGTGCCGAGCATGGTATCGGCATTGGTCATGTCCCGGGCCGTAAGGTCCTTGGCCAGGCCCAGATCGGAGATCTTCAGCCACCCGTCCCGCGTGATCAGGATGTTCGCGGGCTTGATGTCCCGATGGACGATGTTCTGGACATGGGCGGCGTGCAGGGCGGTGGCCAGGTAGGAAATCACCTTCAGGGAGATTTCCTCGCCCATGGGGTCGTTGTTGCGCAGGTACTCGTAGAGCGTGTATCCGTCGATGAACTCCATCACCAGGTACAGGAAGCCCATCTCTTCGCCGAAGTCCAGCACGCGGACGATGCCTTCATGGCTGAGTCGGGCGGCCAATTGGGCCTCGCGGCGGAAACGGTCCCGGTAGGTGGCCAGATGCGAGGCCATGGAATCCTGGGGCGCCACCTTGAGGATTTTCACGGCCACGGGAATACCCAGGGTTTGGTGCATGCCTTTGTAGACTTGGGCGGAAGAGCCCTCGCCTATCAAGGACTGGATATGGCAATGGCCCAGGATCTTGCCGGTGAGCAACATCAGGCTTTTCCTTCCGCGGGTTGTTCCAGGGAGCGCGTATTGGTGAACAGGGAGGTCCCCAGGGTGCGCAACTGCTCCCAATAATAGGTCACGTTGTTCCCGCCGGCCTGCATCTCACGCAGCTTCTCGCGCACGCTCTCCATCACTTCCGTGGCCAGCGGCGTGACCGCGCCCGGAGTGGCCGCGCGCCGGCGCAACTCCCGGTCCACCATCTCGACCTTATGGGCCACAGCTTCCAGCCGCTTGGTCTGCATGCGGTTTTCATCTTCGCAACGGCGGATGACTTCATAGAGGCGATCCGCGTCCCGGCCCAGCCAGCCGCGCACCTGCTCCAATTCATCCCTATCTTTTTCGATCCGTCCCGCCCAGCCTTCTATGGCGGCCACCAGGCGGGCGTATTCCCCGCCGTCCAAATCGTGGGGATGGGCCGTTTTGTCCTTCTTGGAGCGCGCGATGACATAAGAGACGATATCATCGGCCGGGCTGCGCACCTGATGCTCGGAGTAATTGAGACCGACGAGTTCTTCGTCAGGGGTGACGCGAATGGGGGATATGCGGTTGAGAATGGTCCACATGATGAATCCTACCGCGTAGGCATACATGGCGCAGACCACGGCTCCCATGGCCTGGATGCGGATCACTTCCCAGCGGCCCACGGTGTGGCCCAGCATGGCGGTAAGAGAGCCCAGGTGTTCCGGTTTCGCGAAAACGCCGGCCAGAATAATGCCCGAGACTCCCCCTGCGCCATGCACGGGCACGGCGCTCACGGCATCGTCAATCTTGAAGCGCAACAACAACCAGTCGGCGAACAGGTACGCCAGGCCGCCCCCGCAGCCGATGAGACAGGCCGCCGGGGCGGTGACGATATCCGCGGAAGCGGTGATGGCGACCAGGCCCGCCAAGATGCCGTTCATGAGGGTAGCCGCGCCGCTGATGCCCTGCATGGCCCAGGCCACCAGCAGGCAGGTGACGCCGCCGAAAATGCCGCCCAGGAAAGTGTTGAGCACGATGGATCCGGTCTGTGGGCCGAAGGGGGCAGACCCGCCGTTGAAGCCGATCCAGCCGAACATAAGGATGAAGGTTCCCAGGGCCACCAGGGGTACGTCGGAGGCATGGATATCCTTGGTGCTTCCGTCCGCGGCGAAGCGGCCGGTGCGCGCCCCGATCTTGACGATGCCGGCCAGGGCCACGAACCCGCCCATCATGTGCACCACGGAGGAGCCGGCGAAATCATGGTAGCCCAGGCGGTGCATCCAGCCTTCGGAATTCCACACCCAATGGCCGTAGATGGGATAGATGATCAGGCCCATGGCGCCGGTGGCCAGGATGTAGGGAAGGAAGCGCATGCGTTCCGCCACGGCGCCGGACACGATGGTGGCGGCGGTGGTGCAGAACACCAACTGATAGAGGAAGACGAACATCTCGGGATATTCCATCCCCTTCAAGGCTATGACCGGCTGGCCGATCAACCCGTCGATCAAGGGTTTCCCATAGTGGAGGGAATACCCGAGGATGTAATAGGTGGCGGCGGCGATGACGAAGGAGATGACGTTCTTGAGCGCGACATTGATGCTGTTCTTGGTCCGCACCGAACCCGCTTCCAGGCAGGAGAATCCCGCTTGCATGAAAAACACCAGGCCGGTGCAGGTCATGAGCCAAAGTAGGTTGAGTTGCGTCTGCAAATCCATTACGCGCTCCGAGGTAACACGTTAAACTGGGATAGTAATCTTTTTCAGCCTTGTTTGGCAAATTGAATCGCAATCGCCACTTCCCAAAAATCATGGAAGTGTCAGATTCCTGTTTCAATTCGTTCTGAGCGTGACAATTCGGTTCAATTACTGACAAAGGTCTGGAAAGAGTAAAACGGGGACTCCTACCAAGCGGCTGAATCCCCCGATTCGCCCAAGGGCCGCCCCGGAAGCGGAATCGCCGGATGCGCGGCGATACCATGAGTATCACGCAGGTTACCCATGGCTCCGGAGCCTGCCGTTCCGGATTTCCGACTCCGCCTCCGGTGGCTTCGACAGGGACAAATCCTGACCCGGGCGGCGGGGTATCTTTGCTGCACCGCCGGACATCGGACCCAGGCGGGGCGGAGCGGACGGTTTCGCGATCCGGGCGGTGGCGCAACTAAAACATGAAAGCGGGAGGACGACATGTGGGTTTTTACGAACAAGGCTTTTCTGTCCATCGTGGAATTTCCAGGGCAAGCGGAATTGCTGTGGGTACGGGCGCGTTTTCCCGGGCACATCGAGGCGGCGTTTCCCGGGGCCGCGGTGCGCGAGACGCCGGAATGCGATTATCGCTACCGGGCGGCCGTGGACAGGGATGCGGTGGGGCGCTGGCTATCGCGCGAAGTGAGGGAGGTGCGCTACGGGAACTTCAAGCAAAGCATCGGCGAGAATTTCTACCATGATGCATGCCTTTCGGTGTGGACGGAGATGTTCATCTGGTCCAAAAAGCTGATGGGCATTTTGAGGACGACGCGGGCCGCGTGAGCCCGTCGGGGCGCTAAGGGAGGGGCCGTTCCTGTTTCACCAGGTTCCGGTCCGCCCGATGGGGGCGGCGGTTGGGCAGATTCCACCAGTCCCGGTAGGCCAGCATCTGGTCGATGAGGCCGGAGGCTTGCCAGTCGTTCTCCGGGTGGAGTTCGTCGGGAGCGGCGGAGAGGGTGGGACGGGAAATCATGAGCTGAGCGGTTTTGCGGCCGCTTCGGAGCCCATGGTTTCGGTTCTGTGCGTTGAGGGGGTTCTGGGTATCCATGCTTACATTAAACAATTTGCGGGATTTCGGAACAAGCATTTAATGCCTTTCTTATGGATGTAAATTAGACGCACCAAACGCATCGAGAGTGAATACTTTTTGAGGGACTATGCCAATTTTTTCCAATGACGAATGCGACATGATCGAGAAGTACTCGGAATCCTTTACCGAGTGGCTTAAAAAGAACCTTGTCGTGAAACTGCAGGCGCAGATCGGCTACAAGCTGCCTTCCGAGGTGGACAACATCCTCTCCAAATTGTCATCTCTTGGCAGCTTCCTGAAAAAGCGGAACTCCGGCGGGCAGGTGAAAGAGGAACACAATGTTTCCGACGAGTACGCTCCCTTGATCAAAAGGGTCGTGATCCATCAGCGCCGGATCGTGGCTTCCAAGCTGGAAGAGCCCATGAGCAAGACGTTCCATCCGGAGCTGATCGGAAACCTGGAGAAGGAACTGGAGCCGATCCGGAAGCTGATGGAGGCCGCTTGGTTCCAGGGCGCGCCGGCGCTGCGCGTGCCGCATCTCACGGAATTCCTCTCCATCAAGTTCGTGGAAGACATGCACAAATCGGATCAGACCCTCGAGAAGCGCGAGTACGACGAGAAGTTCCACATCCTGCAGACGCCTTCGCTTTTCTTCAAGGACCTGCGCTACTATCGCGAGAAGTGCGAACTGCGTTCCAACGGATTGCTGGTCGCCTATATCGACGTGGACGATTTCAAGTCCTTCAATACGCGCTATACGGAGACGAAGATCGATCGCGATCTGCTCCCGCGCTTCATGGAGTTGATGGAGTCCCATTTGTATTCGCATGGACAGGGTTACCGATACGGCGGGGATGAGTACATCCTTTTGCTGCCCAACTTCAGCCTGGCCATGGGCGTGGGGTTCATCAAGGAGTTCCAGGCCAAGCTGCGCATGATCACCTATCGCGGCATCGCGGAAAAAACGACCGTTTCCATAGGCGCGGTGTGGATCCCGTCGGACTGCTTCCTTACGGAACGCGAGATCGAGGACCGCGCCAACCGCGCCAAGAATTTCGCCAAGAAGAACGGCAAGAATTGCATCGCCACCTACAAGGGCGAATATTACTCGGAATCCGAACTCGTCATCGTCAAGTGAAAGGCAACCATTAATATGCTCACCATCGAAACCTTCATCGCCAACTGGCGGAAGGAAAGCCAGATCTGCATCAACCT
>JAQBPN010000105.1 GCA_028287505.1 Fibrobacterota bacterium
GTCTACGGGATTGAAATCCTGAAGGTCCAGGAGATCATCGGCATGATGCCGGTGACCCATGTGCCCAAGACCCCGGCCTTCGTCCGCGGCGTAATCAATCTGCGGGGCAAGGTGATTCCCGTGATCGAACTGCGCCGCAAATTCGGCATGGAAAGCAAGGACGACTCGGACCGCACCTGCATCGTCGTGGTGCAGGTGGTCTGGGCCGCCGGAACCGTGACCATGGGCCTGCGGTCGACGAGGTCTCCGAGGTGCTGAATGTGAGCCGCGAACAAATCGAGGCGCCTCCGTCGTTCGGCGCAAGTGTGGACACGGATTTCATCCTGGGAATGGGAAAGGTCGGGCAGAAAGTCGTGATGCTTCTGGACGTGGACAAGGTATTGGCAAACGAAGAGATTTCGGTATTGGAACAAACGAAACATTCAATCGAAGGAAAGGAGGAAGTTTAATGTTAAAGGGAGCAAGCCTCAGCACGAAACTTTATTTGGGATTCGCATCGGTATTGGTGATTGTCGGCGCATTGGGCATATTCGCCTTCTCGCGCTTGTACGAAATCAAGGGATTCACCGCCGGGATCGTCAACGATAATATTCCCGGAATTTACAACATCGGGAAACTGGAAGCGTTGGTGCGTCGCAATCTGATTCTGGCCGGCAAACATGTGCTGGCCAACGGGGACAAATCGGAGATCGAGAAGATCGAAGCCGATTACGCCGACAACCGGAAAGCAGTCACGGACATTCTCGGAACATACGAAAAGACCGTTTCCAATCCCAAGGAGCGGGAGCTTTTCGATGCCATCGGTCCCTTGCGCGAGACTTTCGCCTCGGTTTTGAACAATCAGGTCTTGCCGTTGAGCCGGGCCGGAAAGGTCAAGGAGGCCAAGGAGGTTCTTGATGGGACCTTCGAAACCGCCTATGAAAAGTACCTGGATGCGGTGCTGACGCTGGTGGACTATAACAAGGACTCCGGTGAAGATGCGGGCGCGGAAATCACGGCCGCCGTCAAGCAGGCCACTGCCGGCATCATTATCGGCCTTTTGGCCGCCATTGCAATCGGCGCCGCCATCGGCATCTTCCTCAGCCGCTCGATTTCCGCCGCCCTGAACCAGGTGATCAATTCGCTGGCTTCCGGAAGCGAGCAGGTTTCCTCGGCTTCGAATCAGGTCAGCCAATCGAGCCAACAGATGGCCGAAGGCGCCAGCGAGCAGGCATCCTCGCTGGAGGAGACTTCCGCCTCTTTGGAGGAGATGTCCTCGATGACCAGGCAGAATACCGACAACGCCAAACAGGCTAACATCATGGCCACGGAAACCCGCGGCGCCGTGGAAAAGAGCCGCGTTGCCATGACCCGCATGGGAGAGGCCATCACCAAAATCAAGGCATCTTCGGACCAGACCGCCAAGATCATCAAGACCATCGACGAGATCGCCTTCCAGACGAATCTTTTGGCCCTCAATGCCGCCGTGGAAGCGGCCCGCGCGGGCGATGCCGGCAAGGGCTTCGCCGTGGTGGCCGAAGAGGTAAGGAACCTGGCCCAGCGTAGCGCCGAAGCGGCCAAGTCCACCGCCTCGCTCATCGAAGAGTCGCAGCAAAACGCCAATAACGGCGTGGCCGTGTCGAACGAGGTGGCCGGCATCCTTTCCCAAATCGTGGAAAGCGTGCAGAAGCTTACCCAGATAATCGGCGAAGTGTCATCCGCCAGCGAAGAGCAGAGCAAGGGCATCGGGCAAATCGGCACAGCCGTAACGCAGATGGACAAGCTCACGCAGTCGAACGCATCCAACGCGGAAGAGTCCGCTTCCGCGAGCGAGGAGTTGTTCGCGCAGGCGAAGGAGCTCACCGAAATGGTTTCCATCCTGGTCGGCATCGTGAAAGGCGCCGGCGCGGCGCAAATCCGGAATCTCACCCCGCAGGGTGCGGGGCACGGCGCGCCGAACCGGGGCAGGACGGCTGCTTCCATGATCTCAAAACCGGCGGCCAAGGCGGCGAAAAGGAATATCGGCTTCGGTCAGGATTGGACGGCCAAGCCTGCCGGTAAGAACGGAGTAAACGGCCATCACAAGACCATTGTCGCTTCGACCATCCGCGTGGCGTCGCCGGATGAGGTGATTCCCTTGGACGATTCCGAGTTGAAGGATTTCTAATCGCCTCGCATGCGGCTGAATGAATCACTATGGAACCGGATCCGGGCGCTTTCGACGAGTTCCGTTCCCTTTCGATTCCGTTCAAGCGGCGGTGACACGCCGGCTGGAGACGCCTCAAATGCGATTTCGGTCCCGGTCGGCGGCGTCTTCAACGGGAGATGAGCCGCCTCCGGACGCGATCTCGCCCCAGGACCCCGCCCTGAATGAAGCCATCCGCACCTCTCCACCTCACAAGCTTTCCAATCATGGGAATGCTAAATTCATAGGATTAGGAACATGGAACTCCCAGAATATTTCGCATCCACCGATTCCCACCGGGCCGTTAGCCTCACCGATCTCGAAGGCCGCATACTCCTCTGCAACGAAAGAATGGATACTCTTTTGGGACTGCGCGGAGCCGATACCAACGGGGGTCTGTTCGCCGATCACTTCAAACCGCGGGATCGATCCGAAGAAAGCATCCGGGACTGGTTCAGTCGATCCGCCGCAGGTGAGCCCGTGGAGGTCCAATGCGTAGGCCAACGCGGGGACGGATCCACTTTTCCGGCCCGGCTTGTCTTGCACCACCTGCGGGACGGATCCGGGCAGGCATCCGGATTCATGGTCATGGCCGAGAATATGGCCTGGCAAATGGCGATGGAAATGAGCCTCAGGCTCTCCTCCGAACGCTTTGCCAAGGCCTTTACGAAGAACCCCGACGCCATGGTCATTTTCCGGAAGAGCGATGGGACGATCCTGGAAGTCACCGAGGGATGGAATAATATTTTCGGCTCCGCCCGCAAAGAGTCTGTCGGAAAGACCTCTCTGATATTCGATGTTTTCTGGAGCACCGAGGATCTCCGGGGGGCGATGAAAATCATTTCGGCGCAAGGCCGGGTCCGGGATCGTGAGCTGTGCTACCGGAACAAGGGGGGCCGGAGCATCTATGTCCTTTACTCCTCGGAATTCATCGAAATAAACGGCGAAGACTGCCTGCTGACCGTAGTGCGGGACATTACCGACCTGAGAAAGGCGGTGATGTCCCTGGAAAGGAGCGAAGGCGAAAACCGGGCCTTGCTCACCGCCATCCCGGATGCGATTTTCCAGTTCGGCTCGGATCGGATTTGCCTGGCATTCAAGCCGGGACAAGAGGCCGGCGATTTCGCCTGGTGGGCAACCTGCATCGGTAAGCACGTCGGGGAAATATTCCCACGGGAGTATTTTCCGGATTTCTCGGCAATCTTTGAAAGATCCCGGCGCCACTCGCATCCGCAGGTGTACGGCTTTCAGTTGATGGCGAACGGCAGGGCGCGGGATCTGGAAGCGAGGATCGTCTCCTTCGGAGTCGAACAAACCATCATGCTTCTGCGGGAAGTCACTGGATCCCTGAACCTCGAGAGGACTTTGGCCGGCAGCGCGATGGCGGAGCAGTACCGCCTCGTCGGGGAGTTGCATGACGGAATCAGCCAGGAGCTCACCGGGATCTCCATCCTGTGCAAATCGCTCCACGGCAGCCTGAGGGACGACCAAAGGGAATTGGCCGCCAGGGTGGAGGAAATATCCGGCCTGGTGAACCAAAGCATCGGCAACTTGCGGGTCCTGATCGCCGGGGTCTACCCTCCCGGATTGCGGATGGGATTGGCTCGCGGGCTTCAGGAAATGGCGCTTAGGCTCGGCAGAATCTACCCCATCGCGTTTTCCTTTTCCGGGGATGACCCCACGCTCGAACAGGAAGAGGCGGCCCATCTCTACAGGATAGCGCAGGAGGCGGCCAACAACGCGGCCAAGCATGGATCGCCCAAGGCGGTGCGGATCTCTCTGGAGCAGCAAAGCGATCTGCTGATCCTGCGCGTTTCCGATGACGGTTGCGGATTCGATCCCGACGAGGAAAAACCGGAGAGCCAGGGGCTTGACATCATGCAGTATCGCGCTCGCCTGGTCGGTGGCTGGGTGGGCGTCGATTCCGATGCCGGTGCAGGCTGTACCGTCACCTGCAGGATTCCGCTCGGAAAACCCGCATCCTTCCCGGCAGCGCGGACGCCGCAATGACGGCCAATGAATAACGCTTCCCACCGAAAGCCGAAAACGCCCATGCCCAAGGTCTCCGAAAAATCCGAAACCCTCAATGAGACTGCCAGGAAGGCCCGTATTTTCATAGTGGACGATCATTCCATCGTCCGTTCCGGCCTGCAACGGATCATAGACGAGCAGCCCGACATGGAGGTGGCCGGAGAGGCGGATAACGGCCTTTCGGCTCTGGAGGGAATAAAGTCGACGCGTCCCGATCTCGCCCTCATTGACATATCCCTCAAGGGCATGGATGGGTTGGAACTCATCAAGCATGCCAGGTCTCTCTACCCTTCGCTGGTGGTGCTGGTCCTCTCTATGCACGATGAGCTGCTATACGCCGAGCGGGCCATCCGCGCGGGCGCCGTGGGGTATATGATGAAAGAGGAAGCCGCGGAAAACATTGTTCCGGTCCTTCGCAAAATCCTTCGCGGCGAATCCTACCTGAGCGAGAAAATGCACAATCATCTCGTGAAGAGGATTGCCGGAAAGGCGGGCAAGGCCGGCGCTTCGCCATTGCGCCACTTGAGCGATCGCGAACTTGAAATCTTCAACCTGTTGGGCCAAGGCCGTCGCATCCAGAAAATCGCCGAGGATCTCAGCATCAGCGTCAAGACGGTGGAGACCCACTGCGCGCACCTCCGCAAAAAACTCGATCGGAAAGGTTCCGTCGAACTGATGCAATTCGCTATCCGCTGGTTTCACACCCACGGTACCTGAACCGTTCCCCCGGGCCTCGATGGAATCAGGATGGCCCCGATTCCAGGGCGCTGCGCCATCGATAGAATGGAAAGAGAGTGAACCATGCCCAGAAACCTGAGCCTTTTTCAAAAGCAAGGCGGGCATCGCAAAGGAAGATCAAGTGGATGACATTTCGAAGACTCACGCGAGTCCAATCACGCTCGTCGCAGATGCAAGACCCGTCATACTCGTAGTGGACCAAAGCATGGCCCTGCTCAAGACCTATAATCAGCTTTTCAGCTCGGTCAAGGATCTGAAAACCCTCGAACTGGTCACGCGATCTTCGGCTGAGTTGGCGCATGGCTTCCTGGCCAGCAAGCGCTCCGGGGAGAAGAAACCGGCCGTCATCATCCTGGACATCCATCTCCCGGGAATGCACGCGCTGACGTTTCTGGACATCCTCAAATCGGACGTCCGTTGGCGGAACATTCCAATCATCATTTCCGCAGGGTCGAAAAGCAACGCGGAAATCGCCTTGGTCCGGTCGCGCCGGGCCTGTGATTTTCTCCTCAAGCCTTTGCAGACCAGGGCAGTAGTGGGCAAAATCAATCAGGCGCTTTGGCCGCGTCCGGCCGGATGGGGATAATCAGAAAACCGTGCCGCAACAAGCGCGTCGCGGGAAGCTTCGCGCGATGAAAGGCGCATGCCATTTCCTGGCGAGGGACAGCCACTGCAGATCCGTCATCATCAGCTTGGCGTCAGGTTCCCGGGTGCAGCCATGTTGGTGCACGATTATGGTGCGCGCGGTTCCCATATCGGCCGGCAGCCAGCAATAATAGGTGGGGTCGGAGACCGTGCTGCCTTGCTTGGGAACCGTGAATTGGTAAACGGTTCCCCCGGGGCCTGCGGCGCGCCCTCAGGAAATCCCCGATGCTGGACTCGGGGCCTGGCACCGGGGGAATCAGCATAACCCCGATTCGCGGGAACCGCGCCATTGATAAAATGGAAAGAAAGGGAACCAAGCATGGAAAAGCCGGTTATCAGTTCTGTTTAAAAACAGGGGCTGAAAGCCAGCGATGCGGAGGAACGAATGAAAGTATTGCTGGGCTCAAGGAAAAGTTGAACCCTTTTCTCAAATAAAGCGGGCGTTGCAAAGGAAGATAAAGTGGCTGACATTTCGAAGATGCGCGCAAGACCGATTATTCTCGTCGTGGACAAAAGTATTGCTCTGCTCAAGACCTATGAACAGCTCTTCAGCTCGCTCGAGGAACTGAAATCCTTCGATCTGGTCACGCGTCCCTCGGCAGAGGCTGCGCTTGGCTTCCTGTCCGGCAAGCGCGCTGGGGAGAAGAAACCGGCCGTCATCATCCTGGGCATTCATGTCCAGGATCTGGACGCGCTGACGTTTCTGGACATCATTAAATCGGACTTTCGTTGGCGGAATATTCCAGTCATCATTTCCGCCGGATCAAAAAGCAATGCGCAAATCGCCTTGGTCCGTTCGCGCCAGGCATGTGATTTCCTGCTCAAGCCGTTGCAGACCAGGGCGGTGGTCGGAATAATCGAACGGGCGCTCAGGCCTCGCTCAGCCGGATGGGGATAGGAAAAGCGAAACTACTCTCTCTCCGGGAACATGGAAAACCCTCGTATCGCAAACAAAGCTTCCGTAACCCCGCCCCAAATAACCACTAAAATTGGTGCTTGATTCCGTTCGAATCCCCTTATATGTTCTAGTCAAGGCAAAAAATCCCAATCGATTTCGCAGAGGAACGGGAAAGACTTCACCAAAGGAACCCCATGATAAAATCTCGACTACAGCAATGCAACCCGTTGATTCCCTTGCTGCTCGCGGCGGGAGTCTTCATCGCGCCCGCCTCCGCCCAATTGGCGCTTTCCGCCAGCCAAGCGGTCCAGATCTACGCTTCCAGCACCCCTGTCGCGGACGCGGTGTGCGCGACCTTGAAGAAAGACGCGAACAACATTTTTCTCTTCCGGTCGACCTGGAACGCCACCTACAAGTATTACGGCCCTCTCACGGACCCGCAACATACCCGGGTAACCGGCAGCACCGTGCAAAACAAGGATATCTTTACGATCCCGTCGGCGCTCCAGTCCAAGGTGGTGGTGGCATCGAGCCCGTTGCCTACGGTATCCGCCATCCCTGCCTATAAATGCGTGAATTTCTACCTCAAGAACGTCTACGATCTGGGCGGCGGCAAGCTCCTGGGTTTCCTCCACCTGGAGTACATGGCGTGGAACAGGAATTCCAACGGGACCTACACCCCGGGCTATGACCCCACCTTGGGAGGCGCCGATCATTACAGCATCGGCTTGGCCTATTCGACCAACTCCGGGGATTCCTGGACATTTTGCGGAGACATCATCCGCACGCAGGATAAAACCGTCAACCTCGGATCGGCCAACATCGGGGGGGCGGCCTATATCGTTGTAGGGTCCAACATTTACGTCTACTTCAACGAAAAAAGCACGTCATCCACCAGTCCCTATCCCTCGGTGGCGATGGCCAAAATCAGCGACGTCGCTACGGAGGCGGTCAATCATACGGTCACTCCCTGGAAGAAGTATAACGCAGCGACCAAGGCCTTCGATCAGGATGCCATTACGGGCGTGGGTTCCCAGATCATCGCCGGCGTCGCCTTGGATATGCATACCGATGCGGCTTATTGCGCCGCCCTGAAGCAGTACCTCATTGTCGTAAGCGAGAACGTAACCCAATCCCTCTACCTCTACCGCTCCAGGAACGGGATCGATTGGGCCAAGTCGCGCTTCCTGGCGCAGAGCTACGTCGGATCCGATGGCTACGTCCACCAGCCCTGCTACCCGTACTTCGCCTCGCTCAACTCCGATGCGAATTCCGACAACAGCACGGTCGGCAAGGCCTTTTCCATCTTCTATATCTCCCAGCATTTCGCCAACAACATGGTTCCCAGCGACGAGCCCGTTTGGCGGGTCAATTTCAAAGTCTCCGACATGCTCCCTATTGCGAACATGCTGAAATGACCTGCCAATAATGCCAAACGAATCCAGCGATACCCATTCACGTTCAAGTTCACATCAACTCAAACCCAAGGAATTCCATATGATGTTCAAAAAAGCTCTCTTCATGGCGGCCGGCGCCGTAATCATGTTCAGCACCAACAGTTTCGCCACCCTGCTTTCCGGTTGGACCGGAGAAGGCCGCATCGTCGATGTCTACGTCGGGGTAAAGGGGGTATATGATGTGAACAACGGCGCGGTCGTCTTCACCGTCGCCGGAGGCTCGGGCCCCTCCCAGTACGCCTTCCCCCTCACGGAAACGATTGATGCCAAGACCCTTATGTCGCAGATCTACAACGCCAAGACCAATGGCTACTGGATCCAGATCAATACCGATGGCAAGCCGACTTACCTCGGGTTACCCACGGTGGGCCGGTTGGTTGTCCAGCAGTGATGGACCGTTCGGAGCCGGCGCGAACCGGTTTCGATGGAACCTCTCAAGTCGGCTGACGAGTCCTCATTAATTAAAAAAGCCCGGATATCCTCACGGAAATCCGGGCTTTTCATTTTTATATGCGGGGGAAAGAATCCGGGAAGGGAAAAGTGGTGGAGTCCGGGAGAGTCGAACTCCCCACATCCCGCTTGCAGGCGTGCCGCCCAAACCGAACCAAAGAAGCCTTTAATTCGTCTGAAAAGAAAGTTGTGTCAGACCTTGAATCCCCAGCATCCCCATTAAAGGATTCCCCGCCAAGTCCTGTATCCCATTCAAGTCGAGGGTTATGGTATCCCCTCTTCCGTCCTTGCCCGGGTCTATCGTTACCTCGATCAAAGCGGTATTGCCCGCAGTCCAGGTGAACTTGGCGATGCCCGGTTTATAATTGTAATTGCCATAATAATAGCCGCCGATGTAGCCGCCCTCTACCACTTTGAAAGCCGGCCCTCTGCTGACATCCAACGGTTCCAATGCATTCCCCGCTTGGTTGCGCAAAGTCATTTTCAAAAGAACGGTTTTGGGTTCCGTTCCCGATGTGTTGTCGAAGCTCTCGTTCTGGTTAACCTTTGCCAAGGTACTGCCGTAGCCCACAGTGGGGCCCAAGCCGTCCTTCAGCGAGAGGACGGGCGCTTTCGAGATGTCCCCGCGGCCGCCCTGCGTCATCGCCACGACCATATGCTGCCGGGTCATGGGCTTGTACACCCTGCCGTCGTCCGGAGAAGAATATTCAAAAGTGGTGTCCCTGAACGCGGTTCCGCTTAGGAGCCAAAGGGCATCGGGGGTTTCGCGCGTATATACCTCGTACTCACCGGCACCCTCGACTTTGTTCCATGTCAAGGTGTAATGCGGAGTCGAATAATCGACAACATCCGTATCGACTGCAAAGAACGGGTCGGAGAAATAGACGGATTTCACCCAGATGGAATCCACTGGACGCAAGCCACCCGCCGGCGCTTCGGTAGTGAGATCGATTGCGACCTTCCCGTTCACTGGGCCTTGGAGGAGATTACCGTCCGTATCCTTGAGGCCGCTCAGATAGATGGAGAGCGCGCCCAAGGAAGGCCAATCCCCCTGGAAAGGCATAAGGGATAGAATTGTGTTGCCGTCCTTCCAGGAATACCGGATGGCGACGGAGACATTATTGGAAAGCAAGGTTACTGCATCCGTAGGCAGGTCGGCTGTATCGATCGAGTTGGAAAAAAGGATCTCCAATGGCTTTCCAAGCTGCAGCTTTATCTCCGAGGGAGAGAGCACCAGAAGGCCTCCCTTCGGAAAGAACCTGAGAATGCTGGTCGGGAGCCGATAGTCAACGCCTACCGCCAAGTCTGCAGGCGTGCGCGGCTGATCGGAAACTCCATAGGTGTCTCCATCCTTCACCAGCGATTGCACGGAAAGCGAACACTCCACGTTTTCAGGAAGGCCCGTGAAGCGGAACTCGCCCGATTCCGAAGATTGGGCGGTCCGGAAGGCGTCCACGAAATTGCCGTTCAAGCGGAGCTCAACGGTCACCCCATTCCCGACCTGCAAAGCGCCTTTACCGCTCTTCGGTCCTATGAGTATTTTGCCCGAAACGGACACGCCCTGTTTATGGAGTAGGATGGTTTTCAAGGTGGCCTGCGGCTTCACGGTCTCGACCCCATATACGGATAGCTGGACTTCATCTTCCGCGGTCTCGTATCCCTGGAGGCCGGTCCTCACAAGGTGGCTTCCAATCCCGATCGAGTCTACGCTGATAGTGCCATCTTCCCTGGAAATGACTGTAGGCCCACCGATAAATACGATTTCCGCGCCCTTAAGCGGTTGACGGGTGCTGGCGTCCAAAACGCTGAAGGTGATACTGGCCTTGGCCGAAGGATCCACAACCTGGGTTATCGTAGTGCCGCCGTCTTCCTGGCTGCAGCTTGAGAGAACCAGGCACAGGCAGGCAAATAAATAAAACCACGGCCTAAAATTTCGTGTGTTCATTGACGGACTCCAAGGACAGGTGAAAAACGGTTCGGGCAGGAAAAAAAATAAGTACAAAAAGGTGTGACGCCATTCAATCGCAATGCGTGTTCCACCCTGCTTTTGGAAAAAAGCCTTTCCAAGCCGGATAAATCACCATTTTAAATGGTACTTGAATCCGGGACGGGCATAAGGGATTGGAGGTTTTTGAAGCAGCCCGGTCGAGTCAAACGGTAGGCAGGCTTCCCCGGCAAAACGGCGACGGAAAACAAAAAGCCCCGGCCTCATTGGAGACCGGGGCGAACCCGGAAAAGTGGTGGAGTCTGGGAGAGTCGAACTCCCGACATCCTGCTTGCAAAGCAGGCGCTCTACCAACTGAGCTAAGACCCCGGAAAGCCTAAAATGCCTTTTCCCAGGCCATTCTGCAACTCCCGGAGCCCATTTTCCGGTAAAATCCTGCGGAAGACCGGGTCCCGCGGCCATCTGCGTCCTCGACGGCGCATAATCAGGCCCGGGAAGGCTAGCCTCCCAGAGGCAAGCGCACCCCGGCGCCCATGCGCACCCAGATTTCACCCGGACCCTCCCCCAGCAATACGCTCGGCGTAAGGGTCCCGTACAATTGGAACCTGTCCCGGAAATCATACAGGGCCGTGGCATCCATCCCAAGGTTCCACCGCAGCGCCTCGTCACGGACGCGGACCATGCCCAGATGCATGCCTATCATGGGCCGGAAGTCGCCGCGGTATGGGGCGAAATAGGAAACCAGCTCGCCGTCGGTGATTTCCATCGCCGCCTGCGCTCCCGTTCCGGAGCGGGAGGGAAGGAAGTTGTAGTCGAGGCGCAACTCAAGCTCGGTGGATTCATTGGCGCCGTAGGCCAGGCCCATCCCGCCGCCCATGCCGAATTGGTGGCTGCGATCCCAAAAGGCCGTGCGGGCGCCCGCGTCCAGAAACAAGGAACCGGATTCCGCGCCCCGGGCGGGGACGAAGGCCAGGCATGACGCCGCGAAAGCTACCAGAGATAATAGCCGACGGAAAGTCCCGCGGTAGGGCCCGATTCGGCGCTGGTGGCGCTGACTCCCTGGCTCGCATCGATCCTGGGGCTCACCACCGCTCCGCCGCCGCCGATGACGTAGAAGTATCCGACCGAGGTGGCGAAATAGAAACCCCGTCGATGCCCGAACTCGTAGCCGATATGCATCGGGATCGCCTGCTCCGTCCTGGAAACCAGCCGCGACTTTTCCATCACCACGTTTTCCGCCTTGGTCGTTTTCAAGGCGTAGCCGGTCTCGAAAAAAAGATGCTGCAGGTAATACTTCCCCATCAGGAAATAACTGTCCGTCCGGCTGCGATCGAGCACGGCCAGCAAGTCGCTGGTTCCGCCGCCGCCGGCGCAGATCTGGATATGCGGGGAAAAATTCCACGCCAGCTGGATGCCCATGGGTCCCGCCGCCGCGCCGGACTTGAGCGCCAAGCCCATGCGGCCATACTCTTGCGCCCCCGAAGGCGCCGCGGCGAGCAGCAGCAGGGCCGGCAGCAGCGCCCGGCATCGGCTCAGCATGGCTTTTCGCGCCCGCTGCGTTTCCTTTTTTATCGTTCCTGCCGTCCACATGATACTGACGCCCTCGATTGCGCGATCCGCTATGCCGTGATTCAGAAGAGGTACATGCCCAAGGCCAGCCCGAAGCTCAAGCCCGATTCCGCCGTATGGCCGTGGGCGAACGAGCCCGCGGGAGTGCGCGCGGTGACGAAATCGCCGCCGCCGGTCAGCATCATCAGGTAGCCCACGGAAATGGTTCCGAACACGGAGCGGCGCGGCCCGATTTCCATTCCGAAGTGCACGGGAACCCCCACTTCCCACCCGGAGTTGGAAACGGTCGCGGAGGAGTCGGTCACTTTCACCGTGGATACTTTCAGGTTCAGTCCGGTATCGAAAAAATAGGCGCCTTCGTACTTCCGCATCAGGGCGAAGACGCTGTTCTCGGTGACGGTCTTGTCCAACAGGGATGCATACTGGATGCCGGGCGGAGGCCCGGGTACGCCGAAACCGGCTTGCAATTGCAGTTCCGGATCCAGGTTGTACAACAGGGAAAGCCCCAGGATGCCGGTGCCTTCCCCCGCCTTGACGCTGAGGCCCCACCTGCGGTCGGGTCCCATGGGATACATCACGGTGGGCGGTCCCGGTATCACCTGGTAGTTGTCGGCCAGGCTGCCCTTGATCTGGTTCACCACTTGCGTCTGCTTCCTGAGGGATGCGGTGTTGAAATCGGAGACCTTGCCGCCGGCGACGCTCACCTCCGCCACGCGCCATTGATCCTTTTCCACCTTGAGAACGTTGTAGTTCCCTTCCGGCAGGGAGATGAGCAGCTCGCGTTCCGGCCCTTTATAGAAATCCGCCAGGATGCTGCCGCGATCCTTGTCCACCACCAGGTATTTGCCGTCCTGCCGGAAACCGAAGACCAGACCGGACCGGCCCTGGGTCAGATCGGCCAGCACGATATCCCCTTCGCCGTAGATGCGGAACTGGTAGGCGGGATGCTGGATGCCCGCGCGCGTATGCGAGGTGGTCTCGATGGTCATCTGGTACGCGTATTGGTAGGCCTCGTTGAGGGTAACCTTGCGGTCACCGGAGAGATCCGCGCTGCCGCGCAGGCCGTTGAGCCAATGGTGGGTGAAGACCGAACCCTCCAACTGGTCCGATTCCTGGGATCGCTCGTCCATGGCGCTGGAAGCGATGATGACCTGGCCGTAAACGTTCTTGAGGCTTTCCAGGGAAATGGGACGCGTGGCGGAACCGCCCTTGAAGCGGGTCAGCATGCCGCTCTGGCAGGCGTCGAAAATGCCGATCTTGACCTGGCTGGGAACCGCCTGGAAGGCGTCGCGCAGCCGGTCCAACGGGAAGCGGGAGTTCCCCAGCCGCAAGGCGTCCCGATCGGAGTGGCCGGAATAGTAGAAGAGGAAAAGATCCTCCGAGCCCGGAGCGGAGGTTGCCGTCGTGAGTTTTTTCCGCATGGCCTGCAGGGCCCGGTCCAACCCGGCGCTGTCGCAATCCATCAACACTTGCACGTCGGCTTCTTCGAAACCGGCCAAGCGGGTCAGCACGTCATGGAAACGCCGGGCATCGCTTTGGGCGAAGCGCAGGGAATCCACTCCCTCGCCGCCGAAATTGTTCCCCACCAACAGGGCGTGGCGGCGCGCGGAGGCGTCCCCGGCGAGAACCGCCAAGGCCAGCGCCCATGCGGCCGCCTTGTTCATGCCTGGGTTTTGCGGAGCAGCAGGGTCTTGACCTCGGCCCCGCCCTTTCCCGCCGGCTTGCCTTCTCCGCCGGCTCCGGTTTTGCCGGCGCCTTCGGCGCCGCCCGATGAACCGGGGGGAGGCGAAAGCCGGGATACCAATCCCTCCAGGTTTCCGGAAGCTCGGGTATAAGCCTCCGTCAACCAGCCTTCCACCCCGCCCCCGGTCAAGGGCAGGGAACCGAAGATCATGACGAAAAGTTCGGAACCGGGCGAATCGTCCAGGGTCACCGCGAAGGGCAGTGTCTGCTTCTCGCCCGCTTTGGCCGCCAGGCTTACGGGAAGGGTATCGGAGCCCCCGGTCCGGGCGATTCCGCTATCCGCCGGCGGGTTTTCCCGGGCCGGACGGACGGCTTGCGGCGACCCGTACAGGCTCACGTGGCCGCGCGAGTCGATGCTCGCCAGGGTAACATAGGCGTGACTGCCGGCCGCGTAGACGAACTGCAGCTCATCCCCGGCCCGATGGAGCTCGGAAGTCTGGCCCGGAGTGACGGCCCCGCCGCGTTTGAGATAATATTCCAGGACCGGTCCGCCCTTGGTCCGCACGCCCGTTTCCGTGACCACGTTGCCGCGCATGCCGTACCGCAACACCACGGGCACCAGGACCAGGCACGCGACCAATCCCGCCAAAGCGGGCAGCCAACGGGGAGCCGTGGACTGCTTGCGTCCCGTCTTTTCCTCCGGAAGATGTTTGGCGGCGAACTCCCGGAACGGATGGGCCATCAGGTAATCCCGGCGTTCATTCTCCAAAGTGGACAGATGGCCCCGGCATTGGGCGCAATCATCTAGGTGGGCGCGGACCGCGCGTTTTTCCTCGGCCCCGCTTTCTCCCAGGAAATAGCGCTCCACCAGGACGCGGTTGCATCGTTCAGTAGGCATGCTGGCCCTCCAGTTTCTCGAGCTTCCATTGTTGCGTCGAACGCCGGAAGCGCGTGAGGTGTTTACGGATGGTGGAAGGCGCCAGACCGGTCATGGTCGAGATTTCGTCCTGGGTGTAACCGTCCCAGTACGTGTACATCACGATGTCCCGGACCATCTTGCTCCAGGGAAACATCAGTTTGCGCAGGATATCGCGGAGGATGATCCGCTTCTCCTCCGAATTGTCCGCGTGCAGAGGACTATCCTCCCAGCCGTCCTCGTTGTCCGGACCCTGGAATTTTTTCCGCCGCCAGAGCGATATGCAATGGTTGGTGGTGGTTCTGTGGATCCAAAACAAGGCGGACTCCCGGTTCTGCACCGATTCCCAGTGTTCCAGCAACTTCAGGAAAACGTCGCTGGTGGCGTCTTGGGCTTCTTCTTTGGATCGGAGGAAACGCAGGCAGCGACGATAGATCATGGGAGCGTACTTCTCGTACAACTCACGTTGCGTGTCCCTATCGCTCTCTGCCATGTTTTCCATTCCGCTCCGGAACCCCATTCGGCATCCGGGACGTCGATCGCATCCGGAAGATGCGCGTCCCTGCGGGGAAGATGCTGGATTCTTTCGCTTCCAATCGTTTTACGCTTCGGACCGTAGGATCCGCTACCCCCCGGCCCGGTCTGATTTGGAGGCCTTGGGCGCCCTCTGACCGGACCCGGTCGCGGAAAGTTAGCTAACGCCCGGATTCGGCGCAAAAAACCAAAAATTTGACCGGTTTGAATCGCCGTTCGGCCTATTTTCAGAACAGGGGGTTCAGGGATTCAGGATTTGGCCCATAATAATGGTCAAAGACATCCAATTAATGCGATTTTCATCACTTTCAGAATCAAGTATCGCTTTTGGGCGTCTTTTAGGGCAAGCTGCGCCGTTCGTTGTACAAAAAACCATAGCGGATACGGATTTTGTACAAATATTCGCCGCAAGCGTACTCGATTCATTTTCCTTCCCGCCATAGCTTAGAATATCGACTGGGCCGACTCAAAGGCTGCAGTAGGAGCTGGTGGGGGGTTGATCATTCCATCGCAGGGTTGCGTCCGATTTTTCAATCGGATGTCGCGGTGGTCTTTTGCTTGCGCTCCATGGGAATCCTGCTGCGGTTGTAGCGGAAAACAATAGGTCGGAGAAGAGGGTATTCCAATGTTCAAGAAGTCAATCGCCTTTATCGCCGGGTGTTCCCTTTTTCTCGCTTTGGGAATCGCGAGCGCGCAAACCAATGTGCCTCTAAAGGTCCTGGTAATCAACAAATCGGGGGGATATCCCCACACCGACGCCATCGTCGCCTTGGGGGATTTGCTCAAGAACAGCGCCACTCCCTGGAATATGGTTGTCACGGCCCAGGACGACGGCGCCAATTTCACGTTGCCTTTCCTGCGCGGATTCAACGTCGTGGTCTTCAACAACAACACGTCCCTGGGAAGCGTGATCCAGGGAACGGCGCAAGCCGCATTCATCCAATGGATGCAGGAAGGCGGGGGCGCCATCGGGTTCCATGGCGCCATGGATCATAGCGACACCTGGAAATGGTACACGGACAACATGGCCCTTTCGAAATTCTCCGGCCATTCCGGTTACTGCGACGCCCCCAACTCCCAGGTTATGGTCGATACCGTCAAGACTGCCGGCGTTGTCCGGTCGGAAAAGCCGGAATACGCCTCGCTGCTTGCAGTGCTCCCCAAGACGCATTGGACCTGGTGCGATGAATGGTACGCCTACACGTCCAATCCCCGCAACCTGGTGGATATGCTCATCACCATCGATGAGAAAACCTTCACCCCCAGTAACGTAATGGGCGATCATCCCGTGACTTGGGCCATGAAGCTGCCCGCCGGACCTACGGGAAAGCAGGGCCGGTTCTTCTATTCCTCGCGGGGGCACGCCAAACCGGTCTTTGATGACGCGAATACCAAAAGCATGGTCCATTTCGGTCTCTGCTGGGCGGCGGGATTGGGCTTTACCGCCGCCTCCTGCCAGACCGCCACCACCTCCGCCTTGGAAATCCCCTTCGTGAAAACCTCCATGGACGCCAGGGTCGTGGACGGTTCGCTTATGATCAAAGTCACGGGTACGGGTGAACACCGGGCGGAAGTATACGGCTTCAACGGCCGGAAAGTGGCTGAAATCATCACCGAGGGAAACCAGGACATTTCCTTCACCGATTTGCCCAAGGCGAAAATGTATCTGCTCAAGGTTAAGACGGGGAATCAAGTACTGACCAAACGTATCGTTCTCTGAACCCAAGCAACCGCGGGCCGCGAATTTCGGGTTCGGCCCTTGTCCATTCACAGAACCATGATATACATTTCCAGTCCGGTTTCCATGCGGCGGTTCGCCGCCGGACCGGACCCGGTTTTCCGGTAGAAGCGAGGAATACGCATGCTTGAAGCGACAACAACGCGAGGAAGTCTCCTCCGCTGTCTGGCCTTTGCCCTTCCCTTGGCCGCTTCGGCCGCCGCCCACGCGGCCAAAGTCGAGCGGGATGAGTTGCGGACCGGCGTCATCTTCGACATGGGGCGGATCGAGAAAGGCGAGTTCGACAACATCCCCGTGGAAGGCCAGGTGATCTCGAACACCGGCGTAAGCATGATCCAGGCCGTCACCATCGAGGACCGCCTCCGCTTGACAATCGGCGTCGGAGGCCTGTTCTGGTACTCCCTGCCGGAAGAGCCGCAACCGCACCGGCGCTATACCAAGTTCGGTCCCGCCGTGCTGCAAGCGGAACTGTCCCTGAAGCTAGGCTCCCTGGAAGATCCCTGGGGCAACTTCCAGTTCGGCTTGATTCCGTTCAAGTACAACCCGGACGCCAAGAACCTGGGCGAATATCTCCTGAGGAGTTCCGCCTACCCGAACGTATTGATCACCGGTGGCTGGAGCAACATCAACTCCGCCAGCCTGCAGATGCAGGGCCTCAATTTCGAAGTGCGCACCGGACCCTTTACCCACAACTTCCTGATCATGCTGGAAACCGGCTTGGGTCCGCAGCACGACATCACGCCCGCCTACCTGATCAACTTCAAGCCCCACCCCGTGTTCCAGGTGGGCGCGGGCGCGGCATTCGCCTCCCTCATTCCCATAGACAACGAAATCACCACTCCGGACGGACCGGGCCATCCCGGCGATCTGACCACCCAGCCCCTGGGCCGATACAAAGCCGACACGGTGGTGACGGATCCCAATGACAGCGTCTATTCGAATTACACCTACCAGGCCATCAAGCTCATGGGCCGGGCGTCAATCCATCCCCAGGCTTTGCTCCAGTCGGACCTGCTGGGCCCGGAGGACCTCACCCTTTACACCGAAGCGGCCGTGCTGGGCTGGAAGAATTATCCCTACTACTACGAGAAGAGGTCGCATCGGATTCCCGTCATGGTGGGCTTCAACGTTCCCACCTTCAAATTGCTCGACATGCTGTCCGTGGAAGTCGAGTACCGCAATACGGATTTCCTGAACAGCAGCCGCGTCTCGTACGGCGAGAGCGCGCTGCCGGTCCCCTACATCATCCCCAACGGAAACGAAAACTACGCGGACGTGCTCAAGCGGTACGAGGTTCAGCGGGATTCCTTGACCAAGGACATCAAGTTCCATTGGTCCGTGTACGCCAAGCGGAGCCTAGTCCCCGGAATGACCCTGTTCGCCCAGGTGGCCAGCGATCATACCCGGGGCATCGAGTTCCATGGTTTTCCGATTTCAGAGCCTACGACGACGAGCTGGAAGCAATGGTACTTCCTCTGCCGTCTCGAACTGGGCATTTGATTCTCTCCACCATAGATAGGGATGGATATGCAACGATTGGTCTATAAAACAGTCTGGCTCGGAATGGCCATGAGCGTCTGCCTCGCGGCCCCCCGCGCAGAAGTCAAGGTGGTCCGCTCTCCGCTGGAAATCGGAACGGCATTGGACCTGGGGCAGGTGGTCAAGGGCGTGAACATGATCGATTCGTCCGTGGCGATCCACGGCCTTATGATCCAGCGCACCGGCGTCTCCCTCAATCAGACCACCACCGTGAACGATCGGCTGGTCATCAAGGTCGGCGTGGGAGGCCTGTTCTTCTACGGTTTTCCCGAGGTCAAGAGCAACGCCCAGTCCCGATCCATCCGTTTCGGTCCCGGCGTGGGCCAGGCCCAGGGCGTCTACAATTTCGGGGATATCGATCACCCCAAGGCGCTCCTGCAATTCGGGTATTTCCCGTACAAGTACAACCCGGACGCCAAGAACCTGGGCGAGTTCCTGTTCCGTTCCGGAACCTACCCCGGCTACGAAGTGACCGGAGGCTGGAGCATCATGAACAGCGCATTGTACATGGCTTCGGGCTTGCGCATGAATGCCAACTTTTTCGACGGGAAGCTGATCACGGACGTCAACATGTTCCTGGAAAAGGATCTGGAGCCCATTTACGACCTGAGCCCCGGCCTTGTGGTGACCTACAAGCCCGCGGATGCCTTCGAAGTGGGAGTCGGCGCGGCGTTCGCGCATCTCATTCCCGTGAATCCCTCCAAGCTGAACAGCAAGTCGTACAAGTACCAGGGCGACTCCCTGTACAGGTACATCGGCGACACCTTGCATAGCGATGCCGCTTCGATGCCGTATACGTTCAAGGGCACCAAGCTGATGGCCCGGGCCTCCATGAATTTCGGAGCCTTGATGGACAATCCCTATATCGGCAAGGAAGGGCTCAAGTTCTACTTCGAAGCCGCCCTGCTGGGCGTGAAGAACTATCCGTATTTCTTCGAGGACAGAATGGCTCGGGTGCCCCTGGTGTTCGGCGTGAACCTTCCCACCTTGAATTTCTTCGATGTCCTGTCGGTGGAAATGGAATACCGCAAATGGGATTTCCGCAACAGCACCAAGCGCGTCGGAGAGGACAACCAATCCGTATGGCGCGTTCCCGAAGTCCAGATCCTGGATACCACCTATCGGTCGATCGGGGGCAAGGAGGAAATCAAGCGCTCGGACAATCCCAATCTGTACCATCCTTCCATGTCCAAGGATGAATCCGCCCGCGCCGCCCAAGCGTTCATCGACAGCTATGATCCGAATACCAATCCTTCCGGCGGCCTGGGCTACAACGGTATCCTGGTGGATCCGGGCCAGACCGTGGCCAACACCCAGGGGAATCTGAAGTGGACGGTATACGTCAAGAAGCAATTGATCACCGGCGTGAACGCCTACCTCCAGGTGGCCAGCGACCATATGCGCGGCATCCGCTATGAGAGCAACACCCTGGATTTCGAAACCCTGACGCAGAAGCCTTCGGATTGGTACTACCTCTTCCGCCTGGAATTCGGCATCTAAGCTCCAGAAGGCATTAACCCCCGCCCAGGGAATAATATCGCGGGCGGCGCCTTAGTCACCATTTCCAGTGGTCCTTTCCCCGGTGTCAGCTCGAGCCGGGATAATCCTCCCTTTTTATCCTGTTAAAAGCCGAATTAGTACACGGACTTCCAATGTGGAAGCCCTACCTTATTCTCAGCTACCCGCCTTGCAAATCCGCGTTATAGACGGGGAAACAATGCGTATATCGGCTTCCGCTCTAATATTCTCGGCGATCCCGGGCATGACCCTGGACACGGGATCCATCCATGGCTAATACACGGAAAATGACATCTCCATCATCGATGACGTCAATGCCACGGCGGGAAAGGCGATACGGGCCCAGCCCTTGTACAGGTTGAATTGGAGGCAGCCGGATGGTTCAAACTCCAACGGACCCTGGATCGCGGGCCGCAAATTCTTCCTCCAGTGCACGAGCCTGCCGCAATGCCTGGCCAACATTGGCCGGGGTGCAATAAGCCCCGATGCGCAAAGCTATTTCGCGGACGACCGGTTTTCCTCGACAGCCAATTCACGGGGTTATCTCAAGATGGAATACCTGAAGACCGGGACCGGCCCCACTTCCCAGACCATCAATACGTATTTCATTCCCATTGGCCCTTAGGACATGCGGGTCTCCGGGTCCTTACCCCTCCAGGAAAAGACGGTCGGATTCGGTTCGATCTTGGATTTGACCAAGATAGTCAGCGTTTCGGCGACCACCCTCTCCGATCCCGTCAATGGAAAAACCCTGGTGAACTATTTCGAACGCCATGGGTTTGCGGATGGGCTAATCGCCAATTTTCCCTCGCTGAAGCGCGGCGGGGAATACGGCCACGTGTCCATGCTTGTCACCCCCTCCAACGGCGTGCAATGGACGGTGCGGGCCGCAGACGGCGGGACAACGGATCATCCCCATGCCCTCAACGTGCTGAAAGCGCCTATCTACCTGCGCATCGTCAAGACCGGAACCAGTTACGTGGGTTCCTATTCGGCCAATGGCACCAGTTGGACCCAGTTGTGGTCCGCGGTTTCGATGTCCACTCCCGGAACCTACTACTGCGGATTGGCTGCTACAAGCTTCACGAGCGGGTTGAATACGTTGCAATTTTCCAGCCTGACATTCTGACGAGCTTTGTCCGGATCGGATTCCGATTTTCAGAGTACTTCACAGCAAGAAAAAACACTGTTCGCGGAATTCGTACCTAAAGTGGGCGATTCCATCCTATTTTCCGCGATTTTCCGTGTTTACATTTGAGAACAGAAGCTGCCAATAGAATTAGCAGTGGAAACGGGCGTTCCGCGCGCGTTATCAATCGGTGAGAGTCTCTAACGCCGCCCGTGGGGGGCTGGCATAGGAAAATCAGCATGAATCCAATCATATCGGTGTGGGGAAAATCCAGGGGAACCGCGGCAATGGTTCTACTGGGATTGTCATTTGCAAGCGCCCAGTTGGGCGCGCTTTTTCACGTGAACTGCGGCGGAGAAGCGTTCGCGGACAAGAACGGACATTTCTGGGAATCCGACGCGCACTTTGAAGGAGGCTCCACCTTCTCCTCCGACTCGGCCATCCTGAACACGGATATGCCCGCCCTATACCAGACGGAGCGCTGGAACGATACGGCCAAGGGCGCCCTCAAATACACCTTCAACGTGCGCCCGGGAGCGTACAAGATCTCTCTCCATTACGCCGAGATCTTTACCGGAGCCTTCGCATTAGGAAAGCGCGTATTCGACGTAAAGATCAACGATTCGATCGTAGCCGCCGACATGGACATATTCGCCCAAGCGGGCGCGAACACGCCCCTCGTCCTGGACTACCTGACCAACGATGTGGACGGCAAGATCACCGTTGGATTCACGGATAAGGTCCTGAACGCCAAAATCTCCGGGATAGAAGTCATTCCCCAGAATCCCTACCGGGCCACTGCCGCGCCCTACCGCATCCATTGCGGCGGCGAAGATTATATCGATCCCCAGGGCAATTACTGGGAAGGGGACGGACACTATTCCAATGGAGCCACCTACGCGTCCGCCAACGTCGTCGCCAACACCGACAAGTCAATCCTCTATCAGACCGAACGCTACAACGGCAGCAACGATCTGGTCTACGCTTTCGACGTGGCCGAGGGAGCCTACGACGTCAAGCTCCATTTCGCGGAGATATTCTTCCAGACCGCCGGACAGAGGGTGTTCAGCATCGACATCAACGGCGCCAGCGCCGCGGAGAATTTCGATATCGCCGCCGAAGCTGGGCCCAACACGGCCTTGGTGAAGGAATTCACCGCCAACGCGGTCGACGGGAAAATCACCATCGGGTTCCGCAACGGAGTGGAAAACGCCAAGATATCCGGTATTGAAATCATGGAGGCTTCGCCCACCCGGAATCGGATCGCAACCGGCGCGAAGTTGTCGGACGGGTTCGCGGTCAAGGCCTTGGGGGCCGGCGCGCTGTCCATCCGCTCAAGCGCGCCCGGATCCTTTACCGCTTTGGTGCTGGACGTCCATGGCCGCCAGGTCGCGTTCGTCAAGGGTTCCGGCAATCAGGCGGTTTCCGGACTGCGCCCCGGGCTGTACGTAGTGAAGGTCCAAGCTAGCGGCCGTACGGTGAGCCGCCGGATTCCCGTGCTTTGATCTTTTACGGGCCGCGCTTGCGGCCCGTAACCCCCTCACGATTCCCTTTTGGGTCCCAATACCTGATCCAACGCCACGTTTTTCCCGGGGTTTTCGGCGAAAAAGGGGGCCCCCGCGGGCTCCCGGGTTTATTTGATAAGGCCTGTGCAGGCGCCTTCATGGGAAACGTTCACATGCCCGATTCCCAGGGCTTGGCAGCCGTTCACGTAGGTGACGCCATCGCAACCGCATACCGGATGGGACTCGTTGGTACACTTGACCGCGACGTTGGGAACCGGATCGCCGCAGGTAAGGGAACCGGGGTTGCCGGCAGGACCCGAATCGACGATGGGGTCCCCGGCGCAAGCGCCCTTGTGGTCGACATTCATTCCGCTGATACCCCAGGCCTGGCAATAGTTGGTATAGGTCTTGCCATCGCAGCTGCACACCGGATCCGCATCATTGGTGCATTTGAAGGCGATGCCGAAGTCCGCCGGTCCTTTATCCTTGCAGGTGGCTTTTTCCCACAGCCATTCCCCGTGCGCGCCCTTGGCGCTGTCCGAGCGCAGCACCTGCTTCACGCCGATGGCTTGCGCTCCCGTTCCGTTGCCGGGCGGATTCGCGATCCCGGAATTCTGGCATCCCATCCACACGGTAGCGGCGAGCAACACCGTACCCAATGCGACGACACGCGACAATTCGCTCCACCCTTTACGGCGGACTGTCCCTAATCGATTCATTTTCAGCATTCCAGCTCCTTTTTTAAGTTTTTTGTAGTGTGAATAATCCACTTAAATACCCCACTTGCGTTCATAAGGTAAAGCATTTGGAGGGTGGGTACTAGATTTTATTGGCCAAATTCACACTTATTGTTCATATTTTGTTCATACTTTTAGAACCACCGGAAATAATTTCGTAGTGTAATATTTATCAATTCACATGCCTATCGACACCCCACTCCACCTTTTCGAGTACCTGGACTACCGGAAGTTCCTGGGTGATTTTTTCCGGCGGAAGCGGAGCCTGAACAAGGGTTTCTCCTATCGTCTCTTTTGCCGCAAGGCGAACATCAATTCGCCCGGGTTCATCAGCGAGGTGGTGGGCGGTACGCGGAACCTGTCCAAGGCTTGCGTGGAAAAGTTCGCCGTGGCCCTGGGCTTGGACGCAAAGGAAAAATCCTACTTCGAGCTGATGGTCGCCTTCACCCATGCCAAAACCGATGAAGCCAAACAGAGCCTCTATGCGCTGATGGTGAAGGCCATGCCCCTGCAAATCCAGGGTCTGAGGCGATCCCAATGGGACTACTTCTCCAAGTGGTATCACGTGGCCGTGCGCGAAACGCTTTCCATCCTCGAGGTGAAAGACGACTACGCCGCCCTCGCGAACCGGCTCAATCCGGCCATTACCCCGGCCCAGGCCAAATCCGCGGTCGCCTTGCTGCGGGAATTGGGCTTGATTGAAAGGGATCCGAAGGGATTCTGGAAGGCGCGGCACGTTTCCCTGGTCACCAAAGGGGACGATTCGGAATCGCTCCTGTTCCGGGCCTTCAGGAAAGAGATGCTGGCCAAGGCGGCCGAAGCCTTGGATCGGTTCCCGGCAAAGGCGCAGAACAGTTCCTGCATCACCCTGAGCATTTCCCCTGAAGGCATGGCGCGGGTGCTGGCCCACCTGGAGGAGTTCCACCAGCGCGTGATCGAAACCGTCCAGGCGGACCGGGGCGAGGACCGGGTGGTCCAGATCAACATGCAGGTTTTCCCCCTTACCGGAATCGAGGAGGCGCATGCCCCGTCCGTTTGATCGCACATTGACGGCCCTGACTGCCATCGCGGCTCTTTTGTTGTCGGCCTGCGTGGAAAGCGGCGGGGTCCGCATGGCGGGGACATCCACCTCCGTGGGCACCTCCATCGGCGGGACGGCGTTGCTGGCCGATGGAAGCCCGGCGGCGGGAGCGAAGGTAACGGCGCGGTCGGAT
This sequence comes from Fibrobacterota bacterium, assembly GCA_028287505.1. Lineage (GTDB taxonomy): Bacteria > Fibrobacterota > Fibrobacteria > UBA11236 > UBA11236 > Chersky-265. The sequence continues at coordinate 24,411 of JAQBPN010000105.1, forward strand.
GAAATGGACTATCGGAACGGGAAACCGGAAGGCCTACTGCTGGACTCGGCGGTGGCGGATCACCGGGGCGTCTTCGCTTTTCCCACCTTGAAGGAAAGGGATTTTTTCCTGGAAATCGAATGCGATCCGGCGCGCGCCTGCCCGAACGCACGGACGCCGGAGGTTTTCTTGCGGGAGTTCCGGGTCGAGGGGAAGGAATCCCTGGGAACCCTGCGGACGCAAGTTCCCGGAGGCTTCCGGGGTACCCTCAATGATACCTCGGGATCCTTGGATTCCACGCTATGGCTCGGGATTCCGGGCACGGCGCATTTTGCGCGATGGGAGGACGCGAACGATCCCGGACGCCCGCATCTGAAGACGTTCCGTCTCGATGGCCTTTATCCGGGGAGGTACGTCCTGTCGGTCGTCGCGCCTTCGGATACGGGGAATCCGGCCGCCCGGAAAACCGGATCGTTCCCGGTCATAAGCGGATCCATTACGGATATCGGTTTCGATCCGTGACCGGGTCGCATGCTTTCCGCCGCCGTCAACGCAAATGGGATTACCGGCGTCCCGGGCCGCATTGCTAATTTCATCCCATGCCCAAAAATACGGCGCCGATGGAAATCCCACTCTGGTTGCAGCTGAACAAGGTCTCGAAAAAATGCATGGAGGCGTTGACGGCGCGCCTGAGTCACCTGGGGATCACAAGGCACTACTTTCTGATCGCCGCGATCGGAGAGGGCAAAGGCTCCCTGACCCAACAACAGTTGGCGGACTTGCTGGATACGGACAAAGTGAGCATGGTGGGGATTCTCAACTATCTGGCCAAGGCGGGATTCGTGCGGAGAACGCCCAGCCTTACCGATAAGCGGAAACACCTGATCATATTGACGCCCAAGGCGGAAAAGGCCCTTCCCGAAATCAAAAGCGTGATTGCCGAAATGAACGGAAGGGCGTTCGCGGGGCTTCCGAAGGAGTTCACCCGGATGTTTCCGGGCGCACTGGTCAAGATGAAAGCGGAATTGGAGAAGGCCGTCTCCGAGGCGGCCTCGCCGTCTTCCCGGAAAAAAAAGCGCTAGCGGATTCCCGAGCCGTCCGGAATCACCGTGCCGGCGCCACTCCCTGATTCAGATACACTCCCCTGAGCATGGCTCGCGGCCCGACCTTGGCCGGCACGGCCACGGAGATCGGAGCGGACACTTCCTCGCGCCGGTATTCCCAGACATTCCGCCCGTTCGCATCCAGCAGGGAAAAGCCGGTCTCGCCCGCGGCCAGGTCCACCATCCGCGGCCCGCCGATGGGCGGCAGCAGGAAGCCGCGGCCGGACGGTTTGGCGCCGGGCCGGACCGCGCGGACCATGGAAATGGGAGTGACATCCGGAAGGCAGGTGCCCGTGTACTCGATCCGGTAAGTCAGGTTGGATCCGTTTTCGCTGTAGTACAGCGCGCCATCCGGTCCGAATCCCATGGCGATGATCGAATAGGTGGAAGTGGATGTGTAGGTAAGACCCGCGAAGGCGTCAGCCACGGTCACCGCCTTGGTAACCTGATCGTCCAAGCCGATCACCTTGATCCATTTCTGGAACGCATCGGCCACGAACCATTTGCCCTCGAAATGGGGCGGCAACTTTATCTTGGAGGGGTTCTTTCCATCGTAGTGGTACATGGGTCCGGTGATGGGGACCGCGCCGCCCCTCAGGAATCCCGGCAACGGGTTGTTGAGACCGTCCTTGCCGTATGCCACCATCGCCGGCCTGGCCGGCGGCAGCAGCTTCAAGCCGGTGTTGAGTTTGGAGTTGTTGACCGGCGCGGTCTTGTCGAAAAGAGGCCCGGCTTTGGCGGCCGCATAGTCATAGTTGTTATAAGGCACGTTGGGCCCCATGAACATGGGCCATCCGTAAAATCCGGCGGTTCGGGTGGCGTTGAACTCATCCATTCCCGCCGGACCTTTTTGCGCGTTGGCGACTTCCGCCTGCGGGCCCACGTCGGCCATGAGAACCGTTCCCGTGGGCTTGTCCACGTCCAAGGTCCAAGGATTGCGGAAACCCATCATGAATATTTCCGGCCGGGTGCTGTCCTTTCCGGGGGGAAACAGATTCCCCGCGGGGATCGTGTACTTTCCGTCCGGTTCCGGATGGATGCGGTTGACCTTGCCTCTCAAATCATTGGTGTTTCCCGCCGTGCGCAGGGAATTGAATTCGGTATGCGTTTCGTCGACGTTGCCGTAGTTGAGGTTCCAGTCGGAATTCTCACCGGAGGAAAAATACAGGTTGCCCTGGGCATCAAAGGCCATGCCTCCGCCGGAATGGTCCACGGGAAAGGCTCCTTTGTCGGCGGGATATTCCACGACCAATTTTCCCGAGCCCATATCGAGCTTTCCGGCGGCCAGGGTGTAACGCCAGATCTGATAGGAGACCGGCGCGGTCGGGAAGCCCACGGGCTTGGCGGAATAGTCCAGGTAGATCCAGTTATTGGTCGCGAAGGCGGGATCCAAGGCCAGACCGATCAATCCCCATGCGGTGCCTCCGCCAATCACGGGAATGTTCGCGAGGGTGGTGGTGGCCGAGGTCTTGGGATCGTACATCCAGACCGATCCGCCGGTGTTGACGAAAAACATCCGGCCATCGTCCGCGATTTTCATCTTGGTCGGGGAGGAGGGATGTTTGACGGCCACGCTCACTTTGCGGAAGTCGGCAGGCTGGAGATCCGGGCAGGTGGGCCAGGACAGGCCGGTGCCGGGTTGGGCTTGGGCCGGACCCAGAGCGAAGGCGAAAAGGATTTGCATCAAGGCGACATATCGATAAGAATGAACCGTCATTTTGACCCCCCATTTGGTCTTCGCCTAATCTAATGCGAAGCCGCAGGCGAAATCCGGGCCCTTGATGATTCTGTTCACAAATGAAAACAGCCCCAAGAACCCGGAAAAAACCAAATAGATGGAAAAGGGCCGAAAAATGGGGCCTTAACGGGAGGCCGGGAAGTACAGGCCTGGCCTGAAAGCGGGAACGCGCGCCGCGCCGGCAGGGACCTTGAGGCGGACCCGCTGGCCGCGCACATCGACCCATTCCGTTTCCCCCACGGTCTCCAGATCCCTGGGACTGAACGCCACCGCGGGCCGGATGCGCGTGGTGGGGGCCGTCATGAACTCGTACACCGACTTGGCGAAGAAATCCACGGTCGAATCCACTCCCGTCGGCCCGATTGGCCGCGGGCAATGGCAGGCCCCGGTGAAGGTCTTCAGGGCATGCGGAAGGCCGATATGGGTGGCGCGGGCGGAGAAGGCAGTGCCTCCGTAATATTGCATTTTCGAACCCGCGCCTATGCCGCCCTCGGGATGCACGGTAGGATCCGCGGAACATTGCACCGCGGCGAAAGCAACGTCGCCTTTGTTGATCCAGAGGGTATCGTGGACGGCGCCGGAAAGGGAAAGCACGCCGGCGATCTTGCTGCTGTACCCGGGATTTCCGCTATTGCCCTCGATGCCTCCGTCCAAGGCGGCCTTGTCGACCACGTCCGGGATCTCGCTGAGTTGGTCCAGGTAGCCGGTCCACATGGCGGCGTAGCCTCCCGACGAGCAGCCTCCCACATAGATGAAACCGGTGTCGATGGAATAGAGCGCCGCATTCTTGCGCAGGAACCGGACGGCGGCGCGGGTGTCCTGGGTGGACATGAAAGCCGGCGTCCCGAAATTCGTAGGGTTGTCCACCCCGTTCACACCCATGCGGTAATCGCTGGTCACGCAGGTGAAACCCCGCTTGGCGAATTGCTGGCAGGTGCCCGTCTCATCCTTGCGGGTGCCCGTCTTGAAGCCGCCGCCCCACATGAAAATGATCAAAGGGCGCTTGGTGCAGCTATCCCCGACCGGCTCGAAGACGTCCATGAAGAGATTCACCGAGGCGTTGTTGTAGAGCGGATTCTTGTTCTGCCCGAACTGGATGTTCGAAGTCTGCTTGACCGTGGCGAAGACGTCCCGATTCCGGTAGCGGTTCGGTTTGTCGTTGCAGGATAACGCGGCGGCGGAGCCGGCACAGGCCAGAATCAATAAGGCGGATAGAATGGAAATTTTCATGGCACAGCCCCCTGTGACCCAAATCTGTCGCGTATTCCGGGGAGGGACGCCCGGAATTCCGCGCGTTCAGGGGAAACTTTTCACAAGTGTGAAAGAAAATCACAAGCGGGAATCGGGAAAGGCACGGAAGTGATCAAGACGGCCGTATCCGACGGCCACTCCGATCCGATTAGAAGAAGATCCGCCTCACATAAGAACGACCCGCTTGCTTCACCTGCAGCATCCGCACGGACTTGGCGCCCGGGGTGGCGGAGAAGTTGAATTCGGCGGGACCGGTTCCCCGGCGCTCATCCAGGCGGGCGCCGTTGAGGGCATGGAGGGATACGCTGTAGTTTCCGGACAGGGAAACCTGAACGCGCAATCGACCCGGCAGCACGGTTTGATGGATGGAAAGGTCCATGGCATTGGAGGACGCCGCCGGCCCGTTCCGGTCCGCGATGGCCACGGTGGCGGTGCTGAACGGAACCTGCGATTGGTAGTTGTGGGTGAAGTAGGCGGTGGCATAGAAGAGCGACGCGCCCGTAGCGGATTTGATCCCGTTGGTGAGGATCTTGAGTTCGCGATCCAGGGATGCGGTGGCGCCGGTAGAGGCGATGAACACCCGCTTGTGATCGTCCGAGACCTTGACGGAGGCTACGCTGGGATTGTTGCCCTGGCCGTCGATGCAGCACCCGTACTCCACGGTCCGATTGTAATGCCACTGGGACAAGGTGAAATTGCCCGCAACGGCCGTGGCGGGATCGACGGGCTGGGAGAAGACGATTTCCACGCCGCCCTGGCGCGAATGGATCTCCCGCATTTCGAAAGTGGTGTTGGCCGCGGCGTACTTGATGCGGTACATGGGCTTGGTGCCACCCGCGGGCCAGTCGCCCATGGCCAGGAAAGTGCCCACGATGATGGCGTCCTCTTTGGGTTGCAGGGCCAGCCGGTTGACGGCCGCGGTGCCGAAGCCGCCGGTGAAGAAGAAGAGCGCGCCGTTGTAGGTGCCTTCGCCCACCTTGTCCAGGGCCACGCGGGAGAGGCCCGGGCTGTTTACGTCGCCTATGAGGAAGTCGCCCGCATAGGGCCCCTTGTCCAGGTAAAGAGGCTGGCTCGCCGATTGGTGCACGCCGTCCACCAGCCAGGCGACGGGAGGTTCATAGGGCAGGCTTTCCGCCCAATTGGGGGTGTTGGGCGGGCCTTGGCGATACCCATAGTTCTTGCCGGGTTTGATCAACTGGAAACTGCAGGCCGGAAGCCAGCCGCCCTGGTTGTCGGTCACGAACATTTGCCCGCTTGGCGTGGTGGTCATGCCGTTGGGCTGGCGGAGGCCGCCCGCCACCTTGGTGAGACCGCCGGATCCGTCCGGGGCCCAAGAGAGGAACGCGCCGCTATAGCTGGAGGTGGGAGGAGTCAGAGAGCGTCCGCCCGGCTGGGTGGAGCCGCCATAGGGTCCGTAGAATTTGCCGTCCACATAGGCCGGAGTCATGACCCATTGATGCCATTGCTCGCCATTGGTCCATTTCAGGCCGGCGTCCGGTTGCGGCCAGCCGATGATCTTGGTGCGATTGGCTCCGAGGTTGGCCGGATTGTCCAGGTTCTGGATCTGGTAGAAGCCGTCGCGCTCGGCCGCGTATACCTTGTCGTCCACGATTGTGATACCGGAGGGTTGCTTCCACATATTGGAGATCTTCTTGACGGAAATCCCGGACATGTCCCCGGTCACTCCGCTCACGATGGCCACGAAACTGTTGGCATCGGCGGGAGGAATCTCCCCGTTCACGGTCTCGGCCGCGGTAGTGGCCATCACCATGCGGCCGTCGGACAGGAATGCCATGCCCATGTTCATGTACGTCGCGGGCAGCGGGATGGCGTCTATCACCAGGGACGGATTCTTGGTGTCCTGAGGCCAGGGCGTTTGGGCGCCGGCGGGAGCGGCCAGGAAAGCCGCGGAAAAAGCGAGGCAAAGGATGGTCGGAAAAGCGGCCGAACGCGCGGGCAAGGCGGCGGATATGTTTGCTCGGATCATGGTAGCCTCAGCGAGCGGAAGGGGTCAGCGATTGGGCGATAGGCTTGCCGTCCTTGCGGAGCCGCACTACGGTGGCGCCGGTAGGGACGATACCGGGAAGGTCCAGGGACTTGCCCAGGGCGCCTTCACGGGAGAACAAGGTCCTGCCGTCAGCGGCCATCACGTCCACCTGGTCGAACAGGTATGGGGCCACGATGCGCATGCCCCCGCCGGACAGGGTGCGGATGGCGAACTTCTCCGGAGCGCGTTGCATATCCATCAGCCGCCGAGTCTGTTCCGATATCGAAACCGGCGAGTACTGTTTCAGGATGGGGATCAATGTGTTCCGATAGCTGATGTAGTCGGCTTTGGGCTTCTGGTTAACGGCCGCGAGAAAGCGTTCGATGTAGCGGGGATGGTTCAGTTCCTTGGGCGAGCCGAGGAAGAGGTTGGATAGGAAGGAACCGGTCGGTTCTTTCGGACCAATGGTCACCTTGGGATCCAGCACGCCCTTGAGCGGACGCAAACCCAGCCAATAGTCGGCCATGATGGCGATATCCGAGAGCTCCGCATAGGGGATGGTCTCCCCCTTCTTGAGGCCCGGCCCGTGGAAGCTGATGAAGGGATCCCAGGAGGTGATCTGGTCGGCATCATGCAGGGAGATGGGATTGTTGTTCATGCCGTGATCGGCTGCGACGATAAGATAGGTGCTGTCCCAGACGCCGCCGTCCTTCAAGGTCTGGATGAGCCGGCCCAATTCCGCGTCGGCCACAAGGATGGCCTTGTTATAGGTGGAGTTGGGATCGGGAATCCCGGCGGGCCCGGTCCAGCCATCGCGGATGCGCTGCGGATGCAGGCGGATCAGGCGGGTATGATCGGCCTTGAAATGATCGATGCCGAACTGGACCACCGCTTGGTCCGTGATTTCACCGGCAGTGTGGAAATCAGGCGTGGTGATTTCCGTGTAATTGGCGGTACCGCCGGCAAAGACGGATTTGATCCCCTTTTCCCGGCCTGCGAGGAAAATATCGTCCACGTTTTTGGATTCGAATATATGGCACCCGTTATGGCAGGCGACGTTGCCCGGAGAAGTGTTCCCCCAGGGAGCCGTGCCGTTTTCGATGGTGTAGCCTTCCTTGGGATAGGGCGAAAGGGAGGTCTCCGCCACCACGCCGCTGTCGAACATGAACTTCAGGTTCTTGGCACCGTTCGCGGCCATCAATTTGGCGGATTCCGGTTGCAGCCCATCGATGAAGAAGATGACCACCGTGGTCTTCTGGGCCAAGACCGGAAAGGCCAGGGCCAGGGCCATCAGACCGGATTTCAAAATGGAATTTAATGGCAATTTCATGGTACCCCACGTCCATCGAGGTTTGGATATCGGCTAACGTAATTGTGGGGAGGCTACTTGACCCAACATACCTTAGGGGGATGCGATCTTTTATTCACAAGAGTGAATCCTCCCCGCGGAGCCGATTCGGGCCCGATTCCGCTCGGAGGGGGAAAATTACCCGAAAAACAGCCGGATTCGCAGCCGGCCATCGTGAGGAACGGCTTTCCCAAAATCGGCGGAAGCCTGCCGAAAACGGGGCTGGGCTTAGACCCCGGGGCCTGGTAACCGCCTGCCGCTATCTGCCCACCGCCAGGATCCGCGTTCCCCGGGAAAGCGTCCAAGCCGTGAACCCGGCCGGAACCTTGCCGCTTCCTGAGGCCGTTAACACGGAGGTTACCGGATCCAGGGTCCCCGACCAGACTGCCAAGGTGCGGTCGGCCGCATCGATGGCGCTGAGGCTCAATCCTCCCGTAGGGGAAGCTCCCCCGGCCCCCCAAACCTTTTCGTCGCCGGCCATCCGGGACGCGACCGGGCTCAGGAAACCCGCCCCGGAAATCCCCGCAATCCGGATGGGCCGCGCCAGGGTAAAGGCCAACCCGGTCTTGCGGTTGGCGACAGTGGGATACCCGGGCTGCCTGCGCCCCGGAATCTTGAGGCGGATGGAGTAGATGCCCCCGTCGCCGGAAATGTAAAGCGTCTTGTTCTCCGGTCCTCCGAATGCGCAGTTGCTGGTATTGGCTTCCGTGCCCGCGAAGGTATCGTAGTTTCCCTTCGCCGTCATGGTGATCATGCCCAGCTTCTGTCCCGCCGCGTTGAACACATTGATGGCGCCCAAGGTATAGCTTGCCACGTAGAAGTTCCCGTGGGCGTCCAGGGTCAGGCCGTCCGGCCCGGTCTGATCGCAGAAGTGCTGCGGGGCGCCCAAGGATCCGTCCGGATTGATCGGATACCGGCGGACCTCATTGGAAAACCCTTCGTTGATGTAGACGGAGCCTTTTTCCTCTACCAGCTCCACGCCATTGGCGCCCTGGGCGTTGGCATAGGCCACCGTGAGCTTGCCCGCCACGTCCACATGGAAGATACTGGTGTTGAGATCGGTGAAGTAAAAGGAACCGTTGGAATGGATGCTCAAATCGTTGGCCAGACCGAAGCTGGCACCCTGGCCGGAGGTGGCCAGCACGGTCGGCGCGCCGGTCGAATCATAGCGAGTCACCTTCCCGTTCTGGGCGGCGACCAAACGCCCCTGCGCGTCGAAATTCATGCCATTGGCCTGGCTGGAGTTCCTCACGAAAACCACGCCCGTGTCCGTCGGATTCCCGGGATTGATTTTCCAGATGGGCCATTCCTGGGTGCTGCGGCTTTTCTGCTCCGTAAAATACAGGTAGCCGTTCGGGGCCATGCATGGGCCTTCGCAATAGGCGACCATTTTCTTGACCCAGTTGACCTTGGTGCCGGGGTCCATGATGCTGTCGGGCAGAACGGCCGTGCCGGGATCCTGGCTGTGCGCCTTCGCGGCGGCGAGGGTCAGGAGAATGGCGAGCAGGCGCGCGGAAAAGGGATACGATGGCAATCGCATTTGTATTTCTCCAAGGTTCTGGAAACGGCCTACGGGATCCCCACCCCGGCTTCCGACTTGGAGAAATATACTTCCGGACCGCGCGGAATCATCCCATGCGGCTGAGATTCCTATTTCCGGAAAAGCTTGAGGGTACGAAAGCCCTCTGAGCCGTTCACGGACAAAATGTAGACTCCGGCGGCACGGGCCTCTCCAAAGGTAATTTGTACGGTACCTATTCCCGAGCGGGTGGCCACGGGCTTTCCCGACAGATTGAAAAGCCGGACAACGAAGGCGCCGGCGCTTTTCACCTCGATGGACAGCTCCCGGCCCGGCAACACATCCACCAGGGGACCCCGGCCGCGCATGCCTCTGCGATCCTCGGGGATTCCGGTGGTTTCCACCTTCGGGAGCGCGGGACGGCAATCGCCCAGGTAATCGATGCGGACGATGCTGGTCGCATCGGTTACGGTCCGATAGCCGGCATAGTTGGATACATAGAAGGCGCCATCCGGACCCGCCTGGAAATCCAGGGGCGCCTTCAAAGCGATTTTCGCAAAAACCGGATCCTGGGCGAGCTTGGTCTTGCCATCGTCGCTTACCGTAACCGCCGTGACCTTGTTCTGGCCGTTGAAATCGGTCACGAACCATTTCCGGTTGAAATGGGGCGGCATTTTGACGGAGGAGTTCAGTTCGCCGTCGTACCGATAGATAGGACCGGTCATGACGCAGCCGCGGGCGATGGGGAAAACCGGAGCGATTGCCGGAGGCAAGGTATCCAGGCCTTGGGGATAGCCGGCCCAATTGGTCCCGGCCGGAATGATGGGGCGGGCCGGATCGATACCTGATTTCATCGCCTTGGCGCCGGAGAAGAACGGATAACCGTAATTGCCGGGGACGGTGGCCAAATCGTATTCTTCGGTTTTGTCGGTCCCGGAGTTGGCTCCGTTAATCGCTTTGCCATCCATGTCGAAATCGTCCGGTCCCACGTCGCCCCAGGTCGCCCAACGCCGAACCGGATCCAGCGACAAGGAGTATGGATTCCGCGTCCCCATCACGTAGATTTCCGGCCGGGTCTTCCCCGCCGGATATTTCCCGGCGGGAAAAAGATTGGTGGCCGGACTTGAATAGGTGCCATCCGGATTCGGGTGGATGCGGAGCACCTTGCCCCGGAGATCATTCGTGTTGGCGGAGCTCCAGACAGGATAGGCGTCCGTGCCGGACATGTCGTTTCCGGTGGTGATCCAGAGATCCCCGTACGCGTCGAATTGCATGGCCCCGCCCGGATGCTGGCTTCCGATTTTGATGGGGATGCTGAGCACAGCTTTTTCCGAGGCCATATCCAGATGTTCATTTGCCGCGTCAAGGGCGAATCGCGAAACCCGCCAGCTGGTTTCGCTGGCGCCCTTGAAGGTGTAATACAAGTAGAGCCAGTGATTGGACTTGAAGGCCGGATCCAGGGCTATGCCCAGTAGTCCGTCGGATGTTCCGCCGCCGACTGTAGTGACTACCGTGCCCAAAGTCAGCACCTTGTTCTGCCGGGAATCGTACTTGCGAAGGTTTCCGTAGCGCTCCGTGAAGTAAACGTCGACCTTGCCTTTGGCATCCTCGCCGGGCTTTGCCAAAAGGTCGAAGGCCATTTTCATGGGCTCCGCGATCTTGTCGACGGAACGCGAAACCAAGGTCGTGACGCTGAAGTCGGCATCCGTCAAATCCTTGCAGCCCGGCCAGGTCAAAGCCGAATGGGCAACGGTAATCGCGCATCCGATCGTGAAGAGAATTATTTTCGATTTATTCCGATTGGCGCTCATGTTCCCCCCAAAGATCCCG
>JAQBPN010000111.1 GCA_028287505.1 Fibrobacterota bacterium
TTCGGGCAGCATCCAGCCGGGCGGACCCTCCGCCACGCCCGCCACCTCGCCCTTGAGCGGCTCTTTCGTCTCTTTCGACCCGACGATATACGGCCAGGCGTACACGGCCATGGATAAGGTGGCCGGCGGATTGCGATCGCCCAACGGCGCCAATATGGATACGGACGGGAACATGTACTATGCGGACAATCAGGGAGCCTATGTGCCCAGCTCCACCTTCATCCATGTGGTCAAAGGCTTCTTCTACGGCCACAGGCAGACGGACAATCCCCCCAACTGGGCCGAGAGCATGCCTTACGAGCCGCCCACCGCCTGGCTGCCTCATGGCCGGGTGCGCAAATCCCCTTCCCAGCCCCTGTTCCTGGATCGCGGATTCTACCGCGGGGATTGGCTGCTGGGGGACGTCAACGATCCGGGCCTGCTGCGCATCGGCATAGACAGGGCGGACGGAAACAACGATCACCAGAACGGCGCGGTGTTCTTCTTCACGGGAGGCTTCGGCACGGCGGCCCTCAACCGCATGGCCTGGAACTCCAAGGAGAACAGCATCGTGGTCGCGCCCTTCGGGACCATCGCGGGCAACTGGCCCGATCCGGTCAAGACGAAGCCGACCTGGAAGATGACCATAGCCGACAACCCGGACGTATTCGAGATGAAGGCGATTCTATCCCGGGTGGGCGGGCTGCAAATCCTGTTCACCAAGCCGGTGGACAAGACCACGGCCGCCGCGGGCGCCTTCACCATCACCCAGTGGAATTACCATCGCACCTCCACCTACGGGTGCTGCCAGGACGCCAACGAATCCCGGACCGTTTCCAGCGTGCAATTCTCGAACGACGGCATGAGCGCATTCCTGAAAATCGACGGGCTGAAGAACAACCATCCCGGCGGCGCGCTCACCGATTACGTCACGAACGTGAAGCTGGGAACCATCAAGTCCTCGACCGGCGCGACCTTGTTCTACAATGAAGCCTGGTATACCCTCAACTACCAGTCCACCCAGGCCTTCGATCCCGCCGGGAACGTGGCGGTGAAACCGGCCGTGGTGGCCAAGTTGGAAAAGGCCCTGGGCTATCGGAAGCATGGCGACGGACTGGCCGTCTCCGTGGATCTGGACGGGGATTACAACGTGACCCTGTCCGACATTTCCGGCCGTGTGATCGGTTCGCGGGACGGACGGGGCGTTTCCGAATTTTCAATCCCCACCGGAAGCTCCCGCGGTCTTTGCTTCCTGAGAATCCGCCACAGCGGCACGAGCCTGGCCAAGCAGGTTCTGCTCTGATCGACAGCGGCCGCGGTCAGTACGCCGCGACCTGCTCCCATTCCCATTTCGCACCGCGCAGGCGCGCCAGGTAGAGCCAGGCGGGTCCGGGGAAATCGTCCCCGGCCTGGAATGAGCCGTCTTCCTTGTAAATGGGCCCGGACCGCTTTTCGAACTCGAAGAGGATCATGGGGCTGCCATCGCCGGCGAAGCGCATGATTGGCGTTCCCGCCCCGACACCCGGAATCCGGGTCTCGGGCGGGAACTTCAGGGAGTCCGTTCCGGTCCGGCAGGATGATCCGTATAGATAGCCTTCGGGCGAAGATGGGTCGGGCCCGTAGACGACGAGGGAATGTAGGCATCCGTCCGGGCCCGCCGCCCCCCCGCGGAAGCGGTACACGGAATCGACCCCCGCCGTATCCTTCATAACCAAATCGATGCGGCCGATGCGGACGAAATCGTTTCCCCGCAAGGCGAAATCCACCAGGGAATCCGATCCCGAATACGCATGGAAGCGGGCTTCGCCTGCTACCGAATACGGGTCGACGGAAAAGAATGCCCCCGACGTATCGATCCACTGTTTGCGCACGGAGGAATCCCCGCGATCCAGGTTCCAGCTGTAGCAGACCAGATTCGAGCGGAAGCGCTGGAGGGAATCCTTCCCGATGGAATCCGCGGCCGGCACGGTCGCCAGCAGGCGGTTGACGCTCTTTCCCGGGAAGAAGGCCAGCGGAGTCCATTGCTGGTTGGAATCCAGGATGATGCGCGCTCCCGTGTTGGATACCACCATCGACTGGGGATGATTGTAGTCCTGCGAGACGCATTGCCAACCGCTGTCGCCCATCAGGGCCATGTTCACGCCGCCTCCGGGAAACCGGCTGCTGAAACCGTATTCCCGGAGCGGCTCCGGTAGGGCGCCAGCGGTTTTGGCGGTCCAATCAGCGCCGCTCCGGGCATATACTATGAGGCGGTCGCGGTTCCAGACCGCGACCCGAAGGCCGCCTTCGGCATCGCGCACCAGCTGGGATTGTCCATAATAGGCCTGGAGGTTCCGGAATCCGCGGCCGTCCCAGGCTCCGTTCATGGGCGAGTACAGGACGGCTTGGACGTTCAGGGTCCGGTACTTCTGATCGTATTCCTCCAGCCTGGCCTTGGTCCCGTAGTTCATCGCGACATCCGCCAGCACCATGGGAGACCCGTTTGCGTCGACCTCGAATTGCACGGTCTGGGGCTGGGAGCGGACGGGTATGTCCCATTCCGGTCCGTCTTGCGTGTCGCATCCCAGGGGAAGCAGGGCGATCACCACGAGGAGTGGTGCTTTTCCGGAAAAGGATCGGAAGAATCGGAATCTAAGGGCCGGCGTAAAGGTTTTCACAAACTGAATTTATTATTTTCGGACTCCGGCGCACACATCGGAAGGACGTTCGATTGAAGATAATGCCAGGGTGGAGGCGATTGCGCCTCCCGGCGGGGGTAGCATCGGCGTTTCTGCTTACCGGGTGCCTGTATACGACCCATCACTTCAACAGCGGGCGCCTGCTGGACCCGGGTCACTCCTCCGTTACCGTCGGGACCGGACTCACCAAGGTTCCGGGATACGGGTGTCCTGCCGGGACCGCGTACGATTACCGGGATTCCACGGGACTGCATTGCGTGATGGAATACGGCGGGACGGTATTCGAGAACGGCGTGATGGTGGAGAAACCCGCCGAATCGCAACCCGGGCCCACCACGTCCACCTCCACCCACTACAGTCTGGGCTATCGCCTGGGCGTGCACGGCCGCTTGGGTCCCATCACGGGCGTGGAGCTGGGCCTGCATCTGGAAACCCCCACCAATCCGGCCAGCGGAGAGTTCGATCTCAAGCTGGGCCTGCCGGTCCCGGGGAATCGGCCCTATCATCATTCCCTTTCCGCCGGCTGGGGCATCGGAGCCTGGGCCGACAACTCCTATTTCCTGGAATACGCCGCGTCCCGCTTCTGGGGCGGGAACGATCTGTTCTTCAATTACCGCGCCACCTACCTGGCCACGCAATTGCCCGATCTGCAGGGATCCGAATCGGCGCACCGGTTCAATACCAAGCGGCGCCTGATACACCAGGCCGCGTTGGGCTTCACCTGGACCCTGCCGGAGTTCCCGGTGCTCCCCGATTTCATCGCCCCCGAAGTGGTGCTGACCTATCCCCTGGCTCCGAACGGCAAAGAGGTGAACCCGGATCTGAATCTGGACGACCGCATGTGGGATTTGAACCTCGGCTTGGGCTGGAGTTTCAAATGAACGCCCGGACGGCATGGTTGGTCGTCGCGCTCGCGTCCGGTTCCGCCGCATTCGCGGCGGAGTCTTCTCCCGTAACTTCCGTCCCCGGCCGCGAGGATTCGGCCGCAATGGACCACGCCCCCTTGTCCAAGAAATCGGCACCCACCGATTCCATTCCCCGGAAGGACCGGGATTCCACCGCGGCGGACATCCTGGAGCTGCGGGAAAAATCCGTCAAGAGCGCGACCACGCAGACCCACCGTGAAAAGGAGGTCAGCCGCATCCGCCTGGGGCGCGAGGATCTCAAGAACATCGCGGCCGCGCAAGGCGATCCCATGCGGGCTTTGAGCGCTTTGCCGGGCACGTCCAACCAGAACGACATGAGCGTGCGGCCCTTTGTGCGCGGCGGCAAGTCGGAAGAGACGCAGGTGCTGTGGGAAGGCATCCCGCTGCTGCAGCCATACCATTTCGGAAGCCTGTATTCGGTGTTCAACATCGAGTCCCTCCAGGATCTCACTTTGTACAGCGGCGGGTTCCCGGTGGAGATGGGCAACGCTTTGTCCGGAGCCCTGTACATGCGGGCCCGCCCCGCGCCCTTGGATACCATGGCCTTGTCCGCCGACCTCTCCATGCTGCGCGGCAATGCTTATGCGGGCGTGCCGTTATGGAAGGACAAGCTGGGTATTTCCCTGGCCTACCAGGCCTTCTGGTATGATTGGGTGTTCAACCGCGGGCTGGACGTGGCGAGCCTGTTGAAAAATGATCCGTCCTTCGATCGCAACCGCCGCCAGATCCAGAACTACGTGGACCTGCCCAATTTCAAGGACCTGCAATTGGGGTTGTCGTGGAAATTCTCCGAGCGCCTCAAGGGGGAGTATACGGGGCTCCTTTCCAAGGACATCTTCACCATCCTGGAACCCCATTCCCACCAGTACGTGAACGACCAGGAAGTATCCCCGGATTATTACCTGTGGGATCTCCTCTACGGCAAGGCTTCCGATGTGCGGGAAAAGACCCGGGAGGCGGACACTCTTGCGGCCGTTTCCATAAACAACGATGTGCATGCCGTGGCTTTCCACTGGAAGCCCACGGCCGTCTGGAACGTGGATGCGGCCACGGCCTATCAAAGCCAGGAATGGAGCGTGGGGTTTTTCGACAACGTGATCTGGAACGATTCCGTCACTCCGGACGGACGCTTCGCCGGATACCGGACCGTGGGACCGAGCGATTTCCGGCTTAAGATCCGCAACCGCACGTACGATTGGAGGCTGGACGCCAACGGATATGTGCGGGACGATTTCCGCGTCCGCCTGGGGGCCTCCCAGTCCGTGCGCGAATCCGATTTCGAGACCAGTCTGCCCCGGCCCATCTTCGAAACCGTCGTCAACGGCAACGTGGATGCCATGGACGCGCTGGGGTATTTCAATCCGGACGGCATGCTCATCCGGAAAACCGATCCCGGCGCCAATCCGGAAGGGGATTACGCGAACAGCCTGCCCAGACTGGTAAAGTTCGAACAGAAGGGAACCCTGTCCGCGAGCTTCCTGGCCGCCTATCTTTCCGGCGAATACAGTTTCGACGACGCCCACCGCCTGACCCTGGGCGTCCGCGCGGAATCGGATACCTATTCGGACAAGCCGTTCCTGAGCCCGCGGGCGGCCTATTTCCAGAGCCTGGGCGAAAACGACGAATTGACGTTCGCGTCCGGGCTCTATTCCCAGAGCGATTTCCCTTTCCAGATCCGTAACGCCAACGTTTCCCTTGAGCCGGAGAAAGCCTTCCATTTCAACGCCGAGTGGACCCACGCCTTTTCCCGGCGCTACCGCCTGGAGTGCGAGTTCTACCAGAAGAATTATTTCGATCTGGTCGTGCCCTACCTGGTCAACACCGGGCATTTGAATTGGCAGACAGAGCCCCTCAAGCTCTCGGACAGCGCCGCATTCGAGCTCATGAACCCGGCGCAAAAGGACAGCGTGGTGGAGCGCTTCGGGGACCGGAGCCTGGGTTACCGCAACGGCGGGACGGGCAAGGCGGCGGGCGCGGAAATCGCCTTCTTCTACGATCCCGGCAAGAGCTGGGGCGGATGGTTCTCGGCCGAAGCGGGCTACTCCAAGCGGCAGGACGATCCCGGCGGGCGCAGCTACGATTTCCGCTACGGGCGCCCGTGGGCATTCAATTGGATCAACCATTTCAAATTGCCCAACCGTTTCGGGCTGGCCCTGCGCGGACGCTATGCCGCGGGTCTCCCGTACACGGACTATGTCGACTACGGAGATGGAGGGGGCAAAATCGGATCGGGATTCGCCACCACGCCGGCCGATCCGGAAAACGATACCCTGTTTTATTCCGGGCCCCGCAACGGCAAGCGCTATTCGGCCTACAGCCGCTGGGACATCCGCCTGTCCAGGGAGTTCCCGGCCTGGGGCCGCAAGATGGAAGCCTATTTCGAACTCTGGAACGCCTTCAACACGCCGAATTTTCTGATGACGGATTCAAAGACCGAACAATGGAAGTTCGTGGACCTGAACTATCCCATCCCCATCCTGTTCCTGGGTCTTTCGGGGCGCTGGTAGGAGCCCTCAGGGCTCGGTGGGCGAAGCGCCGCTGGCCGCTCCGGCCACGAAGTTGAGATTGTAGGCCGGAATGAATCCGCTATAGCTGCCTTCCGAGCGCAGGTTCTGAGTGGGCGCATTGAAGCCCCTCTCCGAGAACGAAGGCAGATAGATATAGGTCGGGATCATCAGGTTTCCGTTCCTGAAGTTGTTCCACATCCCGGGAATGGGCACGTTGGGCGCCAGGACTTCCAAGCCCACCAGATCGGTCGCGGCGATAGTGGTGAAATCCAGATCCGCGGGAACGTGATCTTCCGTCATCGGGAAATTGAGCGTCACCGTGGTCACGGAATTGGGCGTGGGAGTGAAGGTGGGGCCGAAGGCCTCGACCGAACAGCAGGTCAGCTTTTCCGGATTCTTGTAAAGCGCGCGCATTTTCACGAAACGCATGAGCCCGGTGACATTGCCGACGGCGATGTTGGCCGAGACGACCGTGCCGGAGGTGAGAGGCTGGGCGCCCGGGAACCAGGTGTTGATCAGGCAGGATTGCGCGCCCGCCAGATAGAAGACCGGCTGGTCCGGGCTGGGCGCGGGAAACTGGATCGGATAGCCGTTGGCACAGGTGAACGGATTGTCCAGGGTGTTGGTGTTGAGGTTGCTCCCCACTTGCACCGGGGCGCCTCCTCCTCCGCCCCCTCCGCCGCCGTTACAGGCGGTCAGGACGGCGAGCGCCATCAGGGACGCTGAAAAGGACGTTGTAAAAATTCCTGCGGAGGGAAGGCGGGTAGCGTCGCGGCTACCGGGGCGGGGCGAAGGCGTACGGGCTTGCTTCATGCACGAAAACTAACAACAGGATCCCATCCGGGTCATCCGGGTGGGACGCATCGCCCGCGTAACCGGGGTTTTTTGAGGCCGGCGGCGCCTCATCCCCCCAGGAAATTCTCTTCTCCTGCCATGGCTTCCTGGAGATGCATCGGCTTCCGTTCCAGGCTTTCCCGATCCCAGGTTCCCAGGCGGGCCGCCGCCTCGTAGGTGGTTTCCAGGAACCGCATCAGGGTCTCGCGGGGTTTTTCCGAAAGCCTGACATGCTCGTAGGGCAGGATGAATTCGCCCAGGTCCCGGCTGTAGAAGGCGCCTTGGGGCTCGACGTGGGCGTCTTTGAATCCCGCCGGCTCCGGATACGCATAGGCGTAGAACGCCGCCTCCCGGACGATGTTGTTGCCCGGCCAGAAGCCGCAGCTGTAGACCTCGTGGGAATAGGCTTCGCGTACGATGGATGGCGGGGCCAGGGGAGTGGGGGGATGCTCCGGCGCGGGCCGGCCGGAAAAGCGCGTGACGGCCAGGTCGAAGCCGCCCCAGAAAAAATGCACGGGGCTGTTCTTTCCCAGGAAGCGGGCGCGGAATTCGGTGAACACCTGTTCCACCAGCACCAGGATCTGGAAATGCCGCCAGGCGTATTTCGCGGAATAGGCATGGTGGACGTGATCCTGCTCGAAGGGAATGGGATTTTCCACTTCCACCGGCCGCGTCCAGATGGAAACGGGAATACCCAGGGAATAAAGTCCCTCCATTATCTCCTGGTAGAAGTCGGCTACTGCCATGGGCCGCAGGGGAAAGGCATGGGACTTTCCTTCCGAGGTCCGGATGATGAGACCGTGGGAGCAGAAATCGAAATCGATTTGCAGGGAGATGCCTTCGTATGGGATCGTGGACGTGGTCAGGCCCCGGGCGGTGAGGTACAACGGCACTTCCCACCAATGGTTGATGAGCGGGGATTGCACCAGGCGGATTTTCCCCACCACCTGCGTCCACATGTGCAACGTGTCATAGGTATCCCGCCATTGCTCCAGGGGCAGCTCGGGCCAGAAGTCCTCTTTGTTCCTCGCCTGCTTGGTCTCGAAATCCGGCATTTTCCACCTCCATGCGGAGTTTTTGGGATGCTGTATGGAAGGAGAAATTATTTTCTGATGAGGCGGGAGTCCATCGTAATCGGATTTACCGTATATTTGGCGTTTGGGATTTCCAACCAGGGCGGGTCCATGATTCAATCTCTGCAAAACCGGCACATCGTCATCACCGGGGCGGGCGGCGGACTCGGCCCTTCCGTGCTGGAAACCTTGCGGGCCTCCGGCGCGGTCTGCCATGCGCCTTCCCGGAATGAGTTGGACCTTTCCGATGAGGCTTCCGTGGCGCGGTATTACGCCGCGCTTCCGTCCTTGTGGGCCTCCATCCATGTGGCCGGGGGATTCTCCATGGCGTCCGTGGAAGAAACCTCCCTGCAGGCGTTCACGGCCCAGTGGACGATCAATACGGTGACGGCTTTCCTGGCGAGCCGGGAAGCGGTGCGCCGCATCAAAGCCGGCGGCTCCGGCGGCGGCCGGATCATCAACATCGGCGCCAAGGCCGCGGTCGATGCGGCCGCGGGCATGCTCGCCTACGTCACGGCGAAAGGGGCGCTCATCGCCATGACCCGGGCCTTGGCGGCGGAAGTGCGCGCAGCCGGAATCCTCGTGAACGCGATCCTGCCGGAGATCATCGACACGCCAGTGAACCGCCAGGCCATGCCCAAGGCGGATTTTTCCCTGTGGACCAAGCCTTCCGCCATCGCCGCCACCATCGCCTGGCTCGCGTCTCCGGACAACGAATCCGTCACGGGCGCGCTGGTACCGGTTTGAAACCGGCACTCAGGGATTAAAACGTCCCCCTCCGGAAGCGCCTGAGGCTATCTTTTCCCCTGCGCTTCAATACATACCGGAGGATCATGAGATTTCCCGCCGCGATTCTGCTGCTCGCTTTGACCGCCTGGCCGCAGGTGCGCATTCTCGTCAAGCCCGACTCGAGCTCCGGCCCCGGCGCGCGTTATCCCACCGTTACGGCATGCAATGAGACCCCGGCCACCCTCCGCATGGAAGGCTGGAAATTCCGGACCCGGGATTCCTCCGCCTACACCACCTGGATGCCGGGCCTGACCCGCTCCGGATCCGGACCCGTGCAGTACACCCAGATGGTACCCGTGGACCAGTCCACCATGCCCGCGGGCAGGTGCAGCGCGGTCCAGGTGGACTATTCGGGGACCCAGGCCGCCGGCAAGGACATAAGCCTGTACGAGCCGCAGGCCTTGATCAAGGTGGGCTCGTGCAACGCCACTCCCGTCTATCAAGACCCTCCCTCCCTGACCTGTTCCGATCTGATCACGGCCGGCGACTACTACGGAAACAAGTGCGTGGAAACCGGAGCCAGGGAAAACCGCTACGGCGGATTCATCGCCACCTTCGCGGGGCAGACGCAAATCCAGGCGGGCCTGCCCACCCTTCCGGAATCGGTAGGGGGAAGCGTGGAGATGAAATGGGATCCGCGGTCCCTGGGCGGACCGCAGTACATGATGTCCCTGGCCATGGTCCAGGAATTCTTCCAGGTGGACATGCGTTTCCTGGCCGCGGTGGCGGGCGTGGAAGTGCGCTTCGGTTACGTGCAAAACGGAAAGGAATACAGCGGTTCCATTTCCGAAATCGGCGGATTCAACACCGATCAAAGCGGGACGTTCAGCCCATGGGAGCTGGAGGTCACCAGTTTCGACAGGGTGATGTCCGCCTACCCCAAATTCTTTCCCGGCCCAGGCGATTGTCTGAACAGATTCCCCGATATCACCTCGGGAGCCTCGTGCCTGGGCAAATCAGGCGACACGACCGCGCCCTTCTACATGAGGACCCCGGGCCTCACCCCGACGCGCACCGGCATCAATTCGCCCCAGCTTGCGAACGGGGCGGTCTCCGCCGCCTTGACATGGTACGGACTTTATGACGCGCTCGTCCATTCCACCGATCTGTATTTCACGAAACTCCTGGCCGGGGGCAAGGATCCGCGCGCGGCCCTTTCCGCCATGACCGCCGGATACATGCAGGGGATATATTCCGGTTTCGCCGATCCGTTGAAGGACCCGAACATCGTCGACAATCCTTCCGCGTCCAACCTGTTCCTGACGGGAAGCGGGAATTACCGTATCACCCTGTTCAAGTTGCTGGACGGGATTTCCAACGCCACCGCCGCCTCCACCGCCTGCGGCGGCGCCATTCCCATCTACGATGCCTCCATCGCCTTTTCCGACGTGCAACGCTTTTTCTTCGGCGGCAGCGGCGCGCCGGGCACGCCCGCGGCGCAAGGGGACGGAGGCCTGCTCCTGCATTTTGATCTCGCCACGGAAGAGCGCGAGAACCTGCTGGCGGCCCTGCACTGCGCATTCGATCGCCTGAAAGGCCGGGCGCCCTCAACCGCGGGCAAGGATGCCGTCAGCTACCGTTACGATTGGCTGGCCATGCTCCGGGTGGCCAAAGGCATGCTTCCCGATCGGGTCCGCCCCTTTCCGGTGGAGCACGATTACCGGTACTTGATGGAGACCTACAGCAAGAATCCCTTGATGGCATCCGGCAAGCCCAAGGACGCCGCCTATCCGACGCTGGACATCCTGAGTCCCCTCCAGAACCAGGTGATGGCTCCCGGCTATCCCAAAGGGTTCCCGGTCACGGTAAAGGGAAGCGACGGGAGCGGGGACGTGAAAGCGGAATGGACCCTGGATCCGCAGTGGGAAACCTGGTCCCGGGCGGACTCATCGGGAGGAGGCCAATTCTCCTTTAGCGTTCCTTGCGGTTCCAAGCGATACCCCAAGCCCGGCCAGAAGGGAGCGCTCTGGATCAGGGTGGTGGACGGCTGCGGCAATGCCACCGTGGAGGAATTGGATTTTACGGCCCATGCCGCGGCTTTGTGCCAGGACCCCTCCGGGTTGCGGAATGCGGCCAGGGGGAAACGGGAGAACAACTCCCGATTGGCCAAAGGCCGGGCCTCCAAGTCCGGACTGAATTCGGGACGAGTCTGGTTTGAAACGGATTCTTCGTCGCCCGGGAGCATCTTGGTGGATGTGCGCGGCCAGAAGGCGAAGCAAGAGAAGTTTTAGAAACAAACCGGATCCTCCGCCCAAACTTCATGCCGCCGTGGCATATGGCTTGCTTCTCTTCCTGGACGTTGTAAATTCTTCCGATTCCGAAGTCCGTTTGGGCGCTTCGGCCAAACCTTGACGGGCAATAGGTGACCATCTGGCTTTGAAATCGCTTGGCCTCCTGTTTACGCTGCTTTTGACGGGGTGTCTCTATTCCGTGCACCATTTCAATACCGGCGTCCTGATGCCGGCCGGGCGGAGCCAAAGCACTTTGGGCGTGGGACGGCAACCCCGATGGAGCTGCCTGCATTACCATACGGATTCGACGGTTGCGGAGCATGCCTGCAACGAGAACGACAGCGGCGTCGAAGTGGCCCGCAAAACGGATATTTTCAAGGGAAGCTTCAACTACCGTTTGGGCGTGAAAGACAAGTGGGGGCCTTTCCCCGGCGCCGAATTGGAATGGCATGTGGAAGCGCCCACCGGTCCGGTGACGATGGAGTTCGCCATGAATCTCGCGATGCCCACGGGTAACCCCGCGCCTACCGCCGCCTCCTTCCACCATAAACTGGGGGCGGGCTGGGGGATCGGGGCCTGGGCCGACAATTCCTTCTTCATGGAATACGCGGCCTCCAAAAGCGCGGGCCGTCCGCTTTTCTTCGGTAACCTGCGCGGTACCTACCTGGCCACCCAGATCAACGATGTGCTCGGAGACGATTTCTCGAAGCCGCTGCCCAGCCGGCGTTTGCTGATTTTCCAGGCGGGCCTGGGGGTTTCCTACCGGCTTCCCGATTGGCCGGTTGCGCCGGACTTCATTATTCCGCAACTCAACGTGACCCTGCCCCAGGTGCCCGCGGGGGATCAGAAGTTCAAGCATGACGACATCCCCTGGGTGCAATGGGATATGAATTTCGGATTCGGGTGGGCCTTTTGAACGCGCGTTCGGCAGGGCCCCTGTTTCTGGCGGCCTTGCTGATCGGCATCGGCTTGGCCGTGGCGGACGGGACGGAGGCGGCTGGCACCGGCGAGGCTGCGACGGTGACGGCGGCCGAGCCGGCGAAGGCCGAAATCGCGGCGGCGGATTCCGCGGCGCTGGAATTGCCGGCCAAGACTTCAAAGGCGGCCAGGAAGGACATCGTATCGGTCGAGGTGAAAAGCGAGTTCATCCGCAAGATCCCCAGCACCATGAACGATCCCGTGCGCGCGATTTCCTTCGCGCCCGGGGTCACGGTGCAGAACGACGTGAACATCCGGCCCTTCGTGCGCGGCGGCGACGCGGAACAGACCCGGGTGGTGATGAACGGGCTGCCCTTGCTCCAGCCATATCACGTGGGCGGGGTATTCTCCCTGTTCAACCTGAACACGCTGGAATCGGTGGAATTGTACCGGGACGATTTTCCCGTGGAAAACCCGGGGGCCCTCTCGGGCGTGCTGCGGTTGAAGAACAACGCCAAGTTCCCCGAGAAGGCCCGCCTGCATTCGGACCTGTCCCTTTTGCGCGGCGACGTCTACGCGGAGATTCCCATCGTGAAGGATCGCCTGAGCATGTACGCGGCTTCGCAAGCCTTCCTGTTCAACCGCTCGCTGCACGGCATTCTGAACCTCACCTCGGCCGTATCGCGTGACAGCGCATTCCAGGACGAGATCCAAGGCTACCGCGATCACATCAACATGCCGGACTTCGTGGACTACAACGCGGGCGCGTCCTGGATGATCCGGCCCAATCTGCGCGCCGACTATATGGGCAGCCTCTCCGGCGACGCGTACGCGGTGGTGGTACCCCGCGCGTCCAATATCTTCTCGCGCATCAATCCCAAGTTCGGGGATCCCACCGCTCCCGTTTCCCCGCCCACCACCACCCCCAAGAAACCGGACCCGCGCCAGAAAAAACTCTCCATCGACAGCATCTCCTCCGTGGCCATCGACAACCAGATGCATTTCCTGAACCTGGCCTGGGACAGCGGCTCCGACAACCTGGTGGAAAACAACCTCGGGTTCCAGACGCAGAAATGGGACGTGGCCTTCAAGAAGGGGACGGCCCTGCCGGAGCCCTTGTCCCTGTATCAATCCTCCCGGATGTTCGACTACCGCTTTTCGGACACCTGGTCGCCTTCCGAAAAGCACCGTTTCAAATTCGGGGCGAGTTACGACTATAAGGAAGAAACCTACGACATGAACCTCCCCTACGTGCTGTACGACGTGGTGGTCAACAGCAACGTGGACATGCTGGAACCGCTGGGATATTTTTCCAGCGGCGGTTTCGCCATCGACAAGGAGGACAGCACCCGCAGCAACTTCGATTACCTGGGGGAATACCCTTCCCGGATCCGGTTCGTGCACCAGGGGGAATTGAAGGAGCAGTTCGGCGCCGTGTTCCTGTCCCATTCCATGCAGACGGGCTCCGGATCCCTTTCTTACGGCGTGCGCGGGGAGTACCAGTCCGAATCCCGGGAATTCTTTCCCGCGCCCCGCCTGGACTACCGCTGGAAGATCGATCCCGGCAACGAGCTGCTTTTCACTTCCGGGTTGTACTCGCAGAACAATCTCCCCTTCTACGAGAGGGACCGGAACCCGTCCTTGAAGTCGGAGAAGTCCGGGCAGCTGGGCCTGCAATGGACCCACAGATTCACGGAAGGCTACCGGATTTCCGTGGACGGGTATTACAAGCGTTACTACGACCTGGTGGCGCCGCGCCTGGTCCCGGACAACAGCATCGATTTGAACGGCTTCCTGCTGCCCTTCCCGGGCACCCCCCTGTCGCGGGAACAGGTCGCGGATCTGAAGTCCATCCTGGACACGGCCTCGGAATTTTCCGCCTTGCCGGATTCCATCCAACGCCTGTCCTACGAGACCTTCGGCAATCTGATTTTCCAGTACGACAACACGGGAGTGGGGAACAGCCTGGGCACGGAACTGTCGTTCTTCTACAATCCCAATCCCATCTGGACCGGCTGGGTGTCCGCGGACCTGAGCATGTCCAACCGCCGGGACGCGGTCGGCCAGGATTATTACGACTACCGTTACCATCGCCCCGTGGTATTGAACTGGGTCAACTATTTCGACATCCGGGGCAATTTCGATATCGCCTTCACCTATCGCTGGGCACTGGGCCAACCTTATACTCCATACAGCGGAGACTTGGACGGCAAAGCGGCGGAGGCGCCCATTATCGTAGGCGCGCGCAACAGCGGCCGGCTGTCTCCCTATAGCCGGCTGGACATCCGCCTGACGCGCAATGCCCGCTGGTACAAGCGCGATTTCAAGATCTACCTGGAAGTGTGGAATTCCATGAACAATCCGAATTATTTCGCCCGCGACCAGAGTACCGGCCAATTGAAATCCGCCCAGCTGAATTGGCCTTTCCCCTTGTTCTTCCTGGGAGCCACCGGGGATCTGTAACTTCCGCGTCGGGAAAAAGTTCCCGCGCGGAGGCTGCTCACATTTGTAGAGCAGATTCGTGGAAGCGCTCCCTGCCGGTTTCCCGGATTCAGGATAGTTTTCAAAGAAGCCGAAAAAACGCAATCCGATTACCCGGCCCGCAAGGGCATACGTCGGAACAAAACCCGGTCTCGTCGAAGCGATCCAAACCGCCCAAGCCGAAAGCTCGCGTGTTTTCGCGCTATGGGGAACGGATCACAATGCCGCAGCGCGGCAAAGGAAACGGAAATGAACTCAGGCATGGGTCTATTCTTAAAAGCCGCGGCAGTCGCCTCGCTTTCTCTCGCCCTGGGCGCCGCTTTCGGGCAGACCGCGCCGCCGGCGGAGTTGAACCTGAAGGGAAAGGTCCGGGACTTCGTCGAAGCCAATCCCACCAAGACCCCGGCCCATCCCCATTTCTACGGCGCCAAACCGCATCAGGCCGGATGCAGTTCCCAGGAAGCCGGCGTCAACATCGTCCAGCTGGATATCGACACCACCAACGCGGTGGGCGACACCTCCATATTCAAAGGGGACAATCGCGGACCAAGGCTTGTGGTCCCCCTGGATCCCAGGGTGTCCCAATGCTTCGATCCCGTGGACCGCTTCGGCGATTGGTACAACGATAAGCCCGCCGGGGACGTGAACCGGTCCTTTCTCATCGACATCAAGTTCACCCGCAATCCCGCCACCGGCGTCTATGAATATTTCGACGATAACTTCTTCCCCATCGACAACGGCAAGACCTTCACGGCGCTGGGCCCCAATCCTCCCTTCGGCCATCTGCTGCCCGGAGCCGATGCGGCCCACGACTACGGATTCACAATGGAGTTCCACGCCAACTTCACCTATTTCAAGGGCACGGCCCAGACCTTCACCTTCCGCGGGGACGATGACGTGTGGGTTTTCATCAACGGCAAACGGGTGATCGATCTGGGCGGCATCCACGTGGCCCAGGACGCCTCCTTCAATCTGGATGCCGTCGCGGCCGCCATCGGGTTGCAGGACAGCCTGGTCTATCCCCTGGACTTCTTCTTCGCGGAAAGGCATACCACCACCTCCAAGCTCAGGATCACCACCACCCTGGAGCTGGAACCCCTGCTGGGCAAGCCCATCCTGACGCCGGGCGGCTATTTCGAGGGCCAGATCGCCGTCACCGCCCTCCACTCCTCCCCGGCCGTCACCCTGTATTACACCACCGACGGTTCCACGCCCACCACGGCTTCGCAGAAGTACACCGGCCCCATCACCCTGTCCGCCACCACCACCCTCAAGGTCATCGCCACCCGTCCCGGCTGGCGCACCAGCGAAGTGGTCACGGAGACCTACACGAAGATGGAAACCGTGGCCACCCCTGAGGCCAATCCCCTGGGCCGGATTTTCGTGAACCCGATCCAGGTGGCCATCACGGATGCCACGCCCGGGGCCGTGATCCGCTATACCCTGGACGGCTCGGTTCCCGATACGACCAGTCCCGTCTACTCCGGCCCGCTGACCTTCACCCAGACCACCACCTTGAAGGCCAAGGCTTTCCTGACCAACTGGGTGGCCAGCGGCGTGATGACGGAAGTCTACACGGATGCGGGCACCCTGGTCCCTCCCGTGGCCAATCCTTCCGGCGGCGGGTTCACGGGTTCGCAAACCGTCTCCCTTTCCGTGCCCGGCTTCCCGGCCGCCGAGATCCGCTTCACCGTGGACGGCTCCGAGCCCACGGAGGCCAGTCCCTTGTATACGGCGGCCCTGACCTTCACCCAGACCACCACGCTCAAGGCCAAGGCTTTCCTCAAGGATTGGAAGCCCAGCCAGACCATGGTGGAGGAGTACCGGCGCCTGGCCGCCACCGTGAACGCCGTCTATATCGATGCGGACGGGAACGGACGCATCGACGGCGCGGTGATCCATCTGGACATCGCCGCCACCGGCGTCCCGTCCAACGTCATCCTGATCGATCCCTTCACCAAGGCCCCGGCCACGTTCGCCTCCAGCACGATTACCCAGGCGGCTCCGGACCTGCTCGTGGTGCGCTTTCCGGATCGGCAGTTTTCCCCGGGAACGGTCTTCGCCCCTTCCCTATTGGGTTCCTTCCCCAACGCGCCCGGCTTCGGTCCTCTGCCTTTCATGGTTTCCGATTCCGTGGGGCCGGTTCCCGTCAAGGCGGTATCCCACAACAAGACCACGCCGGAGGAACGGCCTTCCGTGGACATCACCTTCAGCGAACCCATCGATCTGGCGGGAATCCAGGCGGGCCGCTCCTGGCCGTTCGACATCATCCGCAACGGCGGGACGCAGGGCGGGGCGGTGATCGTCCTCTCCATCGAAGCGGTTCCCGGCCAGGCCAATACCTATCGCTGGACCTTCGATGTCAATTCCCCCGCCTTTCCCGTTTTCATCGACAGCCTGTCGCTGGCCGTCAGCCCCGTGCTCCATGATGCCTTGGGCAATCCGGATGTGGCCGGGGGCAAGCGTATCCCGGTGGAGGGCGAGCCGCAGCTGGTCAAGAACCCGATGGTGATCGTGGTGACCAACCCCATCGTTTCCGAAAAGGCGGATCCCCAAACGACCCTTCCGCCGGAAGTAATCCGGAATCCCTTCGGTGTCGTCGTGGTCACCTTCGACAACCAGGTTTGCCTGAACTGCCCTCCCGGCACGGAAAACGTATTCACGCCCAACCATGCCTTGCCGGAATGGGTGATCAAATCCAAGTACGCGTTCCATTACAACTTCACGATTTTCGATCACCTGGGGAATTACATCAACAAGACCCAGGGTCAGGTCACGGAAGCCATGATCGCGAAAATCCCCCTGGAAGCGGACGGCTATCGCTCCCTGCGTTTCCGGTGGATCCCCATCGCGCACAACGGGGCGGCGGTGGGTACCGGCGCCTATATCCTGAAGGGCATGGTGCAGAACCACCTCAATGAGGCGCAGACGGGCGGCCAGGGAGAGAGCCAGGTGGTGCAGCAGTCGCAGACGGCCGTGTTCGCCACCTTCGGGTATTTGCGGCAGAATTAAGGGGCCCGCGTAGCGCGCCCGCTGAACTAAATTCAAGGGAGGGGGAGAAAGCACCAGAGGCTTTGTGAAAAAGCAGCTTCGTCGTTCTCCGGGGCAAGTGGCGGCCATCGCCCTGCTCTCAGTCGGTTTCGCAACTTCGTTCGCGCAATCTCCGTTCAAGATCTTCATGATCGCCTCCAAGGCTTCGGATCACATCGCCATGAGCACGGCCGCCAAGGGCGTGATCGAGCAGATGGGCGCGAACAACAACTTCACCGTGGACTATACCACGGATACCAGCCTCATCAGCGAGGCCAACCTGGCCAAGTACGATGTGTTCTTCCAATGCCACCTGGCTCCCTTCGAGTTCTCCGTGAGCAAGCGGGCCGGGTTCGAGAAGTTCGTCGAGTCCGGGAAGGGATGGGTGGGCATCCATGCCGCGGGTCTCACCGGCACCCAATTCACCGGGAGCAGCTGGGCGTGGTACCAGACCTTCTTCGGCGACATCACCTGGGTGGTCCATCCGGCCTTGCAGACGGGAACCATCCTCTTCGAGGACCGCACCCATCCGGTCACCAAGAACATGCCGGCCTCCTTCCAGCTCAAGGACGAATGGTACGAGTGGAACAAGAATCCCCGTCCCAACGTGCGCGTGCTGGGCAAGGCCGATGAGACCAGCTATCATCAGGTGAAGCCCCAAGGCGATCACCCCATGATCTGGACCAACGAGACCTACCGGAAAATGGTGTACATCGGCATCGGCCACGACGTGAGCGACTGGTCCAATCCCAATTACGTCCTGCTCATACACGATGCCTTGATGTGGGCCAAACCCGCCGCCACGCGCCTGGATCCGGGCGCCACGGAAAAAGGCTACCTGGGATCGCCGAAGGCGGCCAGGGCCTGGATGAAAGACGGGATGATCTTCGTCGATCCGGGAGCGGCGCCCGGCGCCACCGGGGATCGGGCGCGGGAATCGATCCGCATCCTGGATTTGAGCGGTCGCGACCTGTCCATGCAGGGATTGGACGCGTTCCGGTTCCGCCGGCTGGCGGCCCCGGCTCCTTAATCCTTTTCCGGCTTCTCCTTCATCCTGGCCAGCACGCGCATTCCCATGGAGGGATGATCGCAATGCTTGATGCGTTCCTTCGCCTGGCGGATATACGAGTTCCGGTTGAGGCATTTCTTGCCCAAGCGCTCCTTGGCCTTGTCCCGATGCAGGGAGTGTTTGCGGCAACGCAGGTCGACTTCCTTCTGGCAGATCTTCGAGATGGTGGTCATGTCGATCAGCCCGCGGAGGCCCCCCTCGCTCTGCTGTACGCCCACTTCGAAAAATCCCACGCCGGAGACGGGGGTGGTGAGCCGCACGGTATCGATGACCTCTTCGCCCACGGCTATCTGATACGCATCGGGCAGGATCAACAGGTCGACGTTGAAAATCTGGCTGGGGCTGAAGGCAAGGGAGGTCTCCTCGAACTGATCGAAGTCGAGGCCGTTGTTGGATCCGAACAACTCCACATAGACCTTGCTGGGCGCCATGGTATAGCCCACATTGATGAAGACGTAGTTGTTGAAGGATCCGTCGATGTCCGAGTTCACGAAGAAAAGCGCGCCGCTCTCCGCGAAAGCCGCCGGGTCCTGGCTGTTCAATTGCAACCGGTTGGTGAAGCGGACCGCGGAAGTGGACTCCACCGGGATCGGACAAGGGCTGATATAATCGGCGGCGGCCGAAAACGCGCCGTCCTGCGCATGGAACAATCCGCCCTCGACCACCTGGAAGCCGTCCCCGCGCCAGACGGTGGTGTCGAAGACATTCCAGGGTTCGGATACCAGGGTCTTCAGCACCGAGCAGGACGGCCTCTCCACGTCCCTGGGTTCGCACATGGAAATGGGCGCGGGCGCATTCAGGTAGGGCGTCAGGGGATCGCTGCATACCGCTTCGGCATCCAGGATGCGCACCCGCACGTTGGGAAGCTGTGATGCGGAGGAGAGGGAGCCGTTTTCCGTGCCCAGCACCTGAAATGCCACCTTGCCCAGGTTGGGGCCCTGGATGTTCCCGGTCCGGGGGTTGTAGGCCATTTTCACTTCGCCGTCCAGGACCACGCCGCATACGGACGAGCCTTCCAGCCTGGCCAGGCCCAGGGCCCGCAAGGGCGTCAGGTCCGGGACGTTATCCAGGAGCGACTCCTTGTTCCCCTTGGCGTCCGGGCTTCCCAATCCGGGGCCGGCCGCCAGGTAGTTGCGCAAACCGTCGCCGATTTCCGGACCCGCATTCTTCCACGCGATACGGATGGTGGTGGGCGCGAACCAGCCTTCATCCCCCACCGTGCCGCCGGGAATCAGGATTTCCCGGCCCACGTTGTCGGCGAAGAACTTCACGGTGGTCCGTTTCCCGATCGCGGATTTTTCGCAGGCTCCCTTTTCCCATTCGCGATCGCCGCTTTTCCCCCGATTGTTGTCCCGGCCATAGCCGGCGCCCCCGCTGCCGCCACCGCTGCCGCCACCGCTGCCTCCGCCCGCGCTGTTGCAGGGAGGAACGCTTTCCACGCACGCGCCGGCCTTGTCGCCATGGGCCAGATGCGCCTTTACCGCGCTCGCGCCCACCGTGATGGTATGGCCGTTGTCATGGTTGCCGGGCGGGATATGGCAGATGGTGACCTTGCCTGCCTGATCGTCGTCGTCGTCCTTATCGTCGCGATCGCTTTTTCCGTCCTTGTCGCAGTGCTTGTCCTTGTCATCCTTGCCGTCATCTTTGTCGTCGTCCTCGTCCTTGCTCCAGTCCTTGTCTCCGTCTTTTTCCCCGTTATGGCCCAGGGCGCAGCCGCAATGCGATGCGTTCTTGATGGCATCCTCGTCCAGGATCAGCAGATGGGTTTCGATTTTGCACAAGGGATTGGCGGCCAGCGCGCGCAGGCCCTGGGGCTGGGATTGGCTTTCACCTTGCGAGCCTCCGGGCGAGGAGTCCAGGCATCCGGAGTGGAATACGCCGGCCACCAGGGCGACCGCCGCGAGGCGGGAGGATTTCCCGAACCGGGCGATGCTGTTTGAGGTGAAAGCGGACTTCACGGAATTCATTGATGGCCCCTATGTCGCGAATGCGCGGTTTTGATGCGACTGGGAATACTATGACCGAAGCCGGGGACAAAATCAATCGCCTCGTTTTCACGGGCTCAAACACCGAAAAAATCCACGGGGAGTTTGGGAAAGTTCAGAGGGAGTTTTGGCGTCCTGCACGTTTGCTTGGGTCTTGACGGGGCTGCCCGCCAGGGTGCATGCGTTAACGGATTTTGAGCGTGATCTTGGGGAGGATTCGCGGTATTTGGTGCGGCGGGAGGCGTTCGCCGCCGCGGCCGGGCGGGGGGCCGGGCAAATCCGGGGCCCCGTTCACGGGCCCCGCGTAAGAAAGCGCTTTCTCAGGGCAACAGGACCGGGCGGGATTCCCGCGCGCCGATGCGGACGCAGTAGACGCCCGCTTCCAGCGCGGGCACGGCGAAGGTGGCGGCGCTGCGTCCTTTCGCCATCGTCCAGGCCGCGGCTTTTTTTCCGGCCAAGGTGTAGAGCGCCACGGGCGTTTCGGATGCGGCGGGCCCGGACAGTTCCAGGGAGAGTCCCTGGCGCGAGAGGCCGACCTTGGAGGCCGGCGGCCGCTGCGCATCCGGCTCCGGCCGGATCGCCTGGATTCCCGTGGTGGAAGGGGCCTGGACCATGGCGGCGGTGGCCGTCAGGAACCATCCGGAATGCGGGATCCATTGTTCGATCCAGCGCCATTCGTTGCCGCCGTCGGTGGTTTTCCAATCTATCCCGGTACCATCCCCGTTACCCTTCTTGCCGGTGACGCCGTTGGCGATGCCGCCTTTGTTGGTTCCGTGGCCGAACAGGGCGGTGATGAGGGGCGGATTGGTCTTGCCGAATCCGTGCATGAAGGTGACGCCGAAGGGATTCCGCCCCAGGATCCAGGCAAGCTGCTGGGAGGCGAAGTCCGCCAGGGAATCCTTCACGCCCCAGCCGTTGGCGGCGGGATAGACCAGCCGGCCGCCCAGTATGGCCGCGGCCGCCAGCGAACCCAGGCGCGCGTTTTCCCCCTGCCACCACCATCCGGTTTCATTGTCCTGGGGAATGAAGAAGCCGTCCTTGACCGCTCCCTGGTAGAGAAAGCTCTGGCGCGCGTAGCCGAAAGGATTGGCCACGTTGTGGGTGACGGACAGCTCGTAGTCCAGCGCCTTCTTGATGGTGGAAAGGGCCGTCGTGCGCGAGGCGGCGTCCGTCTCCTTGTCCAGGTAGCGGACCAGGGAAACGATGGGCAGGCCCGCGTCCGCCGCATGCCAGAAGGGCCGATTGGTATCGTTGGCGCGGAAATAGCCGGCGGGGGTCATGCGGCCCGCCAGGTTGTTCATCCGCTTGCGGGCTTCATCCCGGTAGAAGGAACTGTCGGTGGCGATCCAGAGTTCCGTGGAGGCCATCAGGGCGCAGAAATCGTCGATGACGTTCTCCTTCCCGTCGTCGTCATAGGCCTTGTTATTGATGAGCAGGTGGGCGTACGCCTTCTTGGCTCCGTCCAGGTAGTTCTGCGAAGTGAAATAGGTCCCGTTCTTTTTCCACTGGGAGATGCGCGCCAGGGCGGCGATGGCCATGCCGCCGCCGGAACGGAACGACGCCTGCCAGCGGTTGTTGGTCTTGCTGTCCGCCAAGAGGCCCACGATGCGGCGGTCGCCCGCATTCTGGCTGAAGAAGCTGAACACCACCATGTGGAAATAACCTTCCGGCGCCATGGCGCGGTACAGATAGTCGGCGCCCCACAGGGCCTCCGCCTGCATGCCGTCCTTGCTGCCGGTCTCGGTCAGCAGCGCCGGGATGCGCTCGTAGGCGTCGGTAAGCTCCCAGGTGACCATGGGCGTCTGCTGGGGTCCGATGAAATTCGAATAGGCCAGGTGGGAAAAGTATTTGCTGACATCGCCGGACGCATCGCACCAGCCGCCGCGCATGTCGACTTTCTTGGAGCCGTCGTTGACCAGCACCGCGGCATCCGCGGCCCATTCCTGCGCCGAGGTGGCCCGCTGCTTGAAGTAATAGCTCACGATGGACGGGATGGTGAGTTTGGCGAGGGCGTTTTCTCCGATCTGGAAAGGCTCGGAGGTGACCTGGGTCCCGTTGAGGGTGGCCCGCACCCGGTAGGTGCCGGCCTTCTGCACGCCGGAGAAGTCCGCGCTGTAATAGGATTTCCCGGGAGTCCACTCCGCGATCGTTCCAGCATTCACGAGGGTATCGGTCGCTTCCACGGTGGAAGTGGCGTCGTCGATCAGGGTGGCCGTGACCGTCCCGGACAGGGCCGCGTCGGCCTGGACCAACGCGGTCTTGGGGCCGCGCACATCATAGGCGACCTGGTTGACGAAGATCGCCGATGCCGAGACGGAGGCGGGAACGGCAAAAGCGGCGCACAGCGCCGCGGCTTTGAAGGGACTGGAAGTGCGCATGGGGATTCTTTCTGGCTATGTCTGGCTATGGGACTCTTCGGACTTCACGTCCGGGCAAATCGTATTCCGCCTTGCCGGCGCCGGTTTTGACCGCAGTCATGCCCGCGCCTTTCAGGTGGAAACCGGATGCCGGGGTCTTGCTCCCCGGCTTCGCGAAGGCGGCGATGTCCGTGGGATTCACGCCGCCGAAGGAGAGCAGGGCGTTTAGGAAGAGTTTGTTCTGGATGTCGTTGGCGAAGGTCTCGGAATCCTTGCCCGTTCCGGGGCTGTTCAAATCGTTGTGGCCCATGTTCACGTAGAGCATATGGTATTTCACGTTGGTCCAGGCCACGGGATAGTAGCCGCTATGCCAGATTTCCTCGGGCTTGGGGCCGGTGCCCAGGGGAAAACTGGAAGGGTCGATGGACAGCAGGATTTTGATGTCCGGCTTGGTCTT
Organism: Fibrobacterota bacterium; assembly: GCA_028287505.1. Classification (GTDB taxonomy): domain Bacteria; phylum Fibrobacterota; class Fibrobacteria; order UBA11236; family UBA11236; genus Chersky-265. Next base: position 23,315 of record JAQBPN010000111.1, read on the forward strand.
GAGATCCACCTTCCAACGGTACCATTCGTTGGGGGAGGATTTGAAAAGGGGCGGGAGGCCCTTGGTCAGGACGGTGGAACTGTCCTCCAGCTTCAGGAAAGCGGAAGTGGGCCGCCAGGTATTGCTCACGTACTCGCCGGAACCGAAGAACGTATTGTGGTACCAGTCCCAGTTGGTGGGCTGTTGGGAGCCGTTCAGCTCGAAGGCGGAACCATGGCATCCTATGAATCCGCCGCCGGCTTCGATATACTTCTGGAAAGCGGAGCGCTGCCCGGCGTCTTCCGGGCGCTCATCCATGAAGATCACCACCTGGTATTGGGACAGCTTGGCCGTATTGCAATCCGTCCATACCTTGGTGGAGTCGTATGTGAATCCGTATTGCTTTCCCATCTTGGGCAGCCAGCGATTCGCCTCGTGCTCATAGCTGACGTGGCCCGCATCGTCCTTGGAGGTGGAGAAGCCCAGCACCTTGAAGGTGGGAGCGACATCCGCCGACAGGGCGCTGACGCAGGCGAGAAGGGAAAGGCAGAATACGGAATGCTTGATCATTTATGGGAACCTTTTTCGGGGACGATGTTACGTCCGTGGATATCGAACCGGGGGGGGTTGGAATCGCGCCGGCCGGACTTGGAAACCGTCATGCTTGCCCCGTCCAGGCTGAATCCCTTGGCGGTATGCGCGACGGCTTGCACGGCTTTGCCCGCGGGGGCGACGGCCGTAGGGGGCGTGATGCCGCCGAAGGACAAGAGGGCGTTGGTGATCATCTTGTTCTGGGTTTCATTGGCGAACGTCTGCGACTTGTCCTTGTTGCCGGCCGCGTAGTCGATATCGTTGTGGCCCATGTTCAGGTACAGCATCTTGTATTTGACGTTGGTCCAGACGACGGGATAGTAGCCGCTGTGCCAGATTTCCTCCGGCTTGGGACCCGTGCCCAGGGGAAAACTGGACGGATCGATGGAGGCCAGGATTTTGATGTCCGGATTCGATTTCCAATCGTAACTCCAGCGGTACCATTCGTTGGCGGAGGCCTTGAACAGAGGGGGAAGGCCCGCCATATAGGGAGAGGTGCTGTCCTCCACCTTGAGGAAGGCGGGAGTGGGGGCCCAGGTGTTGCTCACGTATTCATTGGAGCCCAGGAAGGTCTTATGGTACCAATCCCAGTTCTGCACCACGCCCGAGGCATTCATGGCAAAGGCGGCGAAATGGCAGCCGATCCAGGCGCCGCCGCCATCCATGTAGGTCTTGAAGGCGGTGCGTTGGGCGGCTTGCTCGGGCCGGTTGTCCAGGAACATCACCACCTTGTACTGGGCCAGCTTGGCGGCGTTGAGGTCGTTCCAGTTCTCGGTGAAGTCGACCTGGAATCCGTTTTGCAGAGCCAGTTTGGGCAGGTAGATTTTGGCTTCCTTCATGTAACTGTCATGCCCCACGTCGCCCGATACGGGATCGAACGCGAGCACCTTGAACTTGGGCGCGGTCTGCGCCGTGGCGGCGCCCAGAAATGCGGCCATGGCCGTGCAGAGGACGGATGTCCTCACCATTGCGAAAATACGAAGTCCCACCGAATGCATATCGTCTCCCTCGGCCCCACCGAGTGTTTCAATATCGAAATCGATCCTTCAGCGCAATTCCAACCATTGCGAAAAACGATCCGTCTCCGTAGCCGTCCGTACCAGGTATCGTCCGGCATTCCAATGCGAGCGGTCGACCCGGTCGCCCAAGTCCTTGCCGGCCGCATGGTACAAGGTCCGGCCCGATGCGTCCAGCACGTCGATGCTGCGCAGGCTCGCGCCCGGCGCGGAGATGGTGATGTAACGGCTGTCTGAGCCCAACTGGATGCGGCCCGCGGCGGCGATTCCCTTTTCATCGGACCGGTTGCCCGGCTTGACGGAGGTGGGCGCGGGCTTGTTGGCGACCCACATGACGGCATTCCTGAGCAAGGTGGTGTAGGCCGTGTTGGTGAAGAGGTTGGGATGATGGCCCATGAAAATGTACAGGTTCCTGGCCTTGAGATTGTCGTTGGTCCAAATCACGGGATGGTCGCCCATCTTGGTGCCGCTCTGGGACGGATCGACGAACTTATAGGAGCTTTCATCGACGTTCGCCAGCACGTGCACCTTGGGACGGGGGGTCTTGTCCCAGGTGTACCATTCCTCGGTGGATACGTTGAAGGTGGTGGGCACGCCCTTGAACAGCGCGTGGGTGGAATCCTCCAGGCGGACGTTTCCGGAGGCGAACTTGGAGATGTAGTTCTTGTAGTTGATGCCGCCTATCAGGTTGTTGAAGTACCACGGCCACGTCTCGCTGGTGACCGCCGAACCGTACAGGGTCGCGTGGTGATCGCCCAGCCAGCCGCCCTTGCCGCCGTCCAGGTATTTCTCGAGGGCCGCCTTGGCGGTCGCGTTCCAGCGGAACGGGGTGTAGTTCATCTGCCAGACCAGATCCACCTTGCTCAGCATGGTGTCCGTGATCGTGTTGGGATTGTCCAGATACGTCACCGTGAAATTGCTGTCCGCGCCCAGCTTGTTCAGCCAAATCTTTGCGGCTTCGACATAGGGCCGGTGGATTTCATTCCCGTCGGCATTGCTGGGATCCAGCAGCTCGGCGATCACGAGCACGCGGAATCGCGGCGCGGGAGCCTGGGTGCGCGCCTCGGAGGCGAAGCCGAGGGCCGCCGCAAGCATGAGTCCTGGAAGTGTCGTCCGAAAAAAAAGAGTGTTGCGCATAAATGCCTTTGCAATTCCCGATCAGGGAATCAGGATTCTTCTGAGCGCCGTCCGGCCTTCCGCGGCCAGCCTGGCGAAATAAATCCCGGGTTTGATGCGGGAGGAAAGCCGGTACGAGTTGGCTCCGGGAGCCGATCCGGAGAAAACGCTCCGGCCGTCCAGGCCGATGATTTCCAGGGAATGGGGTCCGGGAAAGGATACCTCCAGCCCCACCGCGCCGCCCATGCGGACCGGCGAACCCAGGTAACGCGCCAGGGACCCATCCGGGCCGGTTGCGCTCTTGGCCACCGATGTGCCTGTGCAGGTGCCGTTGTCCTGGTACACGGCGGGCTGCTTGGGGAAACCCTGCACGAACGCACCGTCGTAATTGGGCGAGGCCGCGTCGCCGCAGCCTTGCAGGAGCATGATGTTCCGGAAGCGGATGTCGATGGCGTAGCCCTCGTGAACCTGCAAGGCGAAGGAGCCGGGATTCTTGGCATAGGTGGAGGTGGCGTAGTTCACGGCGGCCTTGGCGCCCGCGGCCAACAGGGTCGGATCGGTTTCGCCCAGGGCCTGGCTTCCGTTCACGTTCACGTAGATGTAGGGCTTCTTGACGGTCAGCACCACGTCCTGGTACTCGTCCACCTTGGGGGCGGTCTTAATGGAATAGGCCCGGGTATGCTGGGCCCCGGGCTCCCATCCTGGCGTGGGCCAAGTGTATATGGATCCGATTTCGAGCAGTTCGGCGCCTTCCCGTTTGATTTCCACCTGCGGGCCCGCGACGTCGTCAGGGGTGGTTCCCTTGGTGTGGAACCAGAAGCCGCTGCATCCGGTCTTGAGCCGGTACGCGTACTTCACGGTGAATTCATCGTAGTCGGCTTTGGTGGTGAAAAGCAGGGAGTGCGGCGTATTGGTGGTGGTCGAGAGGCCCCCGATGGAGCTGTCCTTGGAGTCGATGGTCCAGAAGGTGGAATCGCCCACGAAGCGCCAATCCGGCTTGAACGACTTGCCGTTGAAAAGCGGCTTCCAGCCGGTTTTGGCCGGAGCCAAGCCGGCGGTGGCCAGGGAAAGGAGAAGGATGGAAAGTCTTCGCATGTAAATTCCTTGCCGGTGCGGGCGATCAGTCCTGAAAATAGCGCAGCTGCAGCATTCCGTTCGCCACCGAAGCGGGAATGGTGCGGGTGATCCGGGCCGCGCCGTCGGACCGGGGGGATTCCCAGACCAGGCGGCCATCGGTTCCGTAGGCCTCGGCCCGCTTGATGCCGGCGGGCAAGGTCACTTCCGTGTTTCCCCCCATGTGCGCCACCCGGACCCGCTGGGCCAGGAGGCCGGCCAGGCGCGAAGCGGTGGGCCGGTTGCTGACGGTGAAACAGGCTCCCTTGTAGGCGACCCGGTAGATGCGGGCCACGCTGGAGGCGTTGAAGTTGATGCCGTCCCCGCGCGCCACGTAGAAGGCGCCGTCCGCCCCTTGGGTGGCTTTCAACACGTCGGTGGTGAACGGGCTGGCCGAGAACAGTTTGTCCAGCCGCGTCACCTTGCCGTTGGCGTCCACGGTGGCCACGTTCACGTCCGCGGAGCCGTAAGCGGAGACAAGGGCCTTGCCCTCCAGGAACGGGGGCCATTTGGCCTTGCTGTCGAGCATCGGATCGTACTTCACCCAGCCCCAGGTCACGCCCAGGCAGGTGTTGGCGAGTTTGAACGCGCCGGTGGCGATGGAAATGGCCGCGGGGATGGCGGGCGGCAGCACCTTGAGCCCGGTGTTCTGCTTCGACTCGTTGGGAGTGGCCTGGGGATTGGCGAACGGGTTGAGGGCGCCCTGGTAGTTGGGCTTGTTGTACGGTACGTTGTTGCCGGCCCAGAACGGCCATCCGAAAAAGCCCGGGACCGTGGTCACGTTCACTTCGTCCTCGCCGCCGGCCCCGTCGTCGTCCATGCCGCCGGCTTCCCCGATGACGAGCCAATGTTTTGCCGGATCGGGATGGATGCCGATGGAGAAAGGATTGCGATGGCCCATGGTGTAGACCTCCGGGCGGGTATTGGCCGTGCCGGGCGGAAACAGATTGCCGGCGGGAATCTCGTACGTGGTCCCTACTCCGGGCGCGGGGGTTTCCGTGTCCGGAAAGCGCAAGGGCCGGATTCGCAGGGTCTTGCCGCGCAGATCGTTCGTGTTCGCCGAGGTGGAGCGCACGTCGCTGTAGGGGTTCGCGTCCTGGTAGGGATTGGTGTTGGAATAGTTCCAATGGATGTTGTCGCCCGTAGTCATCCAGATGTTACCGTCGGAGCCGAACTCCACGTCCCCGCCGAAATGGCAGCACTGGGCGTAAATCTTGTACTCCAGGATCGTCTTCTCCGTGGTCATGTCCACTTCTTTGTCGTTGTTCTTCAGGGTGAAGCGCGACAGCCGTTCGATGGGACCCAGGCTGTGGGCGGACAGTCCGGTGAGTTTGCTGGCCGGAACCGCATAGCGGATATAGACCCAATGGTTGATCGCGAACTCCGGATCCAGGGTCAAGCCTTCCAGGCCGGTTTCCACCGCCAGGTAATACTGGGACGCGCCCGGACTGGAGGAGAGGACCTCGAAGTTCTTGATGGTGGTGACGGCCTTGGTGGCCGGGTCCCACGATTTGAACGCGCCGGTTCTTTCCACCCAATAGATTTTTCCGTCCTTGGCGGCGGCGATATCCATGGGCGTGCCCGGCGCCATCGCCACTTCTTCGATGGTGAAGTCGCTTTGGGGGGGCATGGTGGTGCAGCTTTGCGAATAGGCGCGCTCCGCAACCGCTGTGGCGGCGAGGGAGGCGATGACGGCTATTTTCAATGCGTTCATGGTGTTCCGTAGGCGGAGGTGTATCGAAAGCTAGCCTGAGCCCCCATTCTGCATACTCGGAACCGATTGAAAAAAGTGAATAATACGACCAATGACCAATCAAAAAGGGTCGAATTTATTCACAAAAGTGAATTGTTGTGCAATTTGGGCTGGAAACCGACTTCTCGGGAGGAAGCGGAAGAAGGGAAATGGGGCCGCCCTCGAGGGGGGAAGGCGGCCCACGGACCCGGTTGCCCGGGACCCAGGGCCCGGAAGGGCCCTTTTAGTGCAAGGTGATGGTTTGCGTGGCGCTGCCGAGGGTGGAATTGGACTGGATGATGTAGAACCCTTTGCCGATGCGGTTCTTCTCGATGGAGTAGATGCCGTTGGCCGAGCGGCCCTGGGCGATTTTGTTCCCCTGGAGGTCCAGGATCGAGATCCCGAATTCGCCTAGGCCGGTCCTGGAAACGGTGAGCTCGGGATTGCCCATCTGGATTTGCATCTGGGGGTTGCCCTGGGCCGCATAGGCGCCGGTGGAGGTGGCTATCCTGCCGCCCAGCCAATTGATGGCGTTGAGGATCAGTTGGCAATGCTGGGCGTTGGACCAGGTGAGGGATTTCGCTTTGTTGGCCGCGTAGTCCATGTCGTTATGGCCGCTGTTGCAATAGATCATCTTGAACTTGGTGTTGGTCCAGACGATGGGGTTGTCGCCGCTGCGCCAGGATTGGTTGGGGTCCGTGCCCAGGGGATAGCTGGAAGGGTCGATGGAGCAGAGGACCTTGATGTCCGGGTTCTTCCGCAAATCGTTGGTCCAGTTGTACCATTCGCTGGTCTCGGACTTGAAGGTCACGGGGAAGCCCTTGGTCACCGGATGGTTGACGTCCTCCACCTTCATGGTGGCCGGGGTGGGGCCCCAGGTGTTGCTGCGGAACGCGCCGGCTCCCAGGAACTTGGTATGGTACCAGTCCCATTCCGAAGCGCTGGTGCAGAAGGCGCTGACGTGGTATCCGATGAAGCCGCCCCCGTTTTCCATGTACTTCTGGAAGCCGGCGCGGGCCGAGGCCGGGGGCTGATCGTCCATGAACATGACCACCTGGTACTTTTGCACCAGGGTGGGGTCGTTCAACATGTCCCAGTTCTTGGAAGAGTCGTAGGTGAAATTGTTCTGCTTCGCGAAATTGGGAAAGAAGGCGTTGGACTCGTGGGCGTAATTGATGTGGGCCGCGTCATAGCCGGCCGAAAACAAGGCCAGCACTTTGAGGGGCGCCGTGTTGGTCTGCGCGTCCGCCAGGGACATGGAGGCGAGAACGGGAAAGCAGAAAATCATCGCTCCCAAAAAAGCCAAAGCACGTTCGTTCGATTGTCGCACGGATCTCCCCTTTGATTTCGGACACAGTCCAACCACTGCCGGTTCGAAAGTACCGCGGGCGGAAGCGGAAAAAATGGGGTGATTACGGTGATCGGGAAGTTTTATTCACAAATGTGAACCCATGGATTGGTGTATTTATTGAAAAGATTGAATCATTAGTCCGGGCGCGGCGGCAGCCGTTCCATGCGGACTTCACTGAAGCAGCCAATCCATGGCTTCGGCTTCGTCGTCCGTCGCCAGGATGTTGGCCCCCCGGTTGACGGCGACGTTCTCCCCCATCTTGTCGTGGGTTTCCTTTTTCGAGATCGCCGCGATCTTGAACTTCGGGATGGTGGCCGCGATATGGATTCCCAGGTCGTACCGTTCGAAGGTGCTGAGGGTGCCCACGATCGGGCGCAGATCGATCAGGTATCTGGAATCGGCGCCGTTCCCGAATTCCCCGTCCTTGATCCTGTCCACCACGCCCTTCAGGTTTTCCAGGGTGGCTTTGCCTTTGCAGACGATCCGGGCGTGATTTTCGAATTGGGAGAACTCGGTTTCGAACATGACGGATCCCATAGGTCCGGATAGGATATCACGTCCCACCCCGATTCACAACAACGCTAGATTTTTTCGGCGGCCCGCTGGCCTGCGGTGATGGCGCCGGCGCGGGCGGCCGCGGAGGTGTCGACGGGCTTCCCGAAAGGGCTGAAGGAGATGTCGACATAGACATCGCCCTTGTACATGGACAGTTTCGTGGGTTTCTTGTGCCAGAACGCTTCCGTCCCCACTCCGGCCACGGAATCCCGGTCCGCCGGCGCGGTCGCGGTTTTCAGGTTGGCGAAATAGGTGGGCACGGTGAGGTGCGGATCCAGTCCCGCCTGGACCGAAGCCGTGGTAAAGGTGGTGATGGAAAGACGGGTGCCCAGGATGGCGCCCGGTTCCACGCCGCCTTCATAACTGCAATGGGTGATATAGGAGCTGGTATCCCCTTTCACGGTCAGCACGGCTTTTCCGAAAATCGATTCGGCTTCGGCCTTGGTCAGCAACGTGCAGGCGTCGATCACGCCCTGATGGGTGTCGGGATTGCCGGCAGGGGCGGTGGACCCGGAGTCATCACAGCCCGTCCCCGCCAAAGCGGATGCCAGGACGAGAAGGGACAGAGAGCGGCGTATCATGGAGTCAATCATGCGATCCCCTTTTGTTGCGGAAGCGTTGTGAAAGCCATCGGTAAAAGTAATCGAATTCCTTCCGGAGTCCGGTGACGACGCTCACACATCGGGGATCGCGGCCCCTTTTCCCCTCAGCGCAGATTGGGTTGGGACGGATTGGACCTGGACGCCTGGGACCCTTTGACGATGCGGGCCAGATCGTTCTTGAACAGATCCGGGTCCACCCGCATACCGTTCAAAAGGGTGCTCATCTGGCGGGTCAGGGATGCCATGGCCACCGCCTCGGCTATCTCCGCATCGGTGGCTCCGTCCGCCTTGGAGAATTCCGTGTCCGCGATGATGCAGTAGTTGCAGGGTATCTGGGAGGCTACGGCCAGTCCCACCAGGCTTTTGTATTTGCCGGACAGGGCCGTGTTCGGGCTCATTTCCACGTCCCGCATGGCTTTCCAGGCGCCGGCGCGGGCGACGTCCGGGAAGCGCTGGAGGAAGTCCGGAACGAAGCCCATGGTCTGGGCGATGTCCGCCAGGGCGGTTTTGCCGTCCGTCACGGCCATGGGCTTGGGAAAGGCCGCCCCGGATTGCTTGGCCTTTTTCATGTTGGCCACGGCCATGGATATGTCGGCGCGGAACTTGGCCTGATCCAATTGCATGCCGTTCATGAAGGTGCTCCAGTGCCGGGTCAAGGCGGCTTCGGAAACCGCCTCCCCGATTTCCGCTTCGGTGGCGTTGTTGACGCGGGAGAATTCGGTGTGGGCGCTGATGCAATATTGGCAGGGTATCTGCGCCGCCACTCCCAGCCCGATCAGTTCCTTGATCTTGTTGGGGAGAGCGGTCTTGTTGTTCAGTTGCAGGGACTTCATTTCCTCCCACGTTCCCGGAAGGGCCTCGGCGGGGATGTCGGAAAGGAAATGCGGCACGAATCCGAAGGTTTTCTGGATGTCCGTCAGGGCCGCCGCCTGGTCCGCGCCGGACTTCGAGGTTTGTCCCTGGGCGAATGTTCCGACCACCGCCAGAATAAGGCCCGCGGACAAAATGAGGCCCGCCGCCATGGTCTTGAATCGGGTATTGAATCGCTTCTTCACGCTGGTATCCTCCTGAACCTGGTTTACCCGGCGGGATTCCCGCCGGCCTTGGTTGCGGAATATAAGGATACGGAAATCACAAGTACATATCAAAATGGCATAAGGGAAATGCCGGAATGGCGAAGGCTTGCCGTATTGGCATTGCCCGTCCCGGCTATGGAACGGGTGCTTTTTCCGGGACCGGCGACCCGGCGGCTTCGGCGAGGATCGCGTAGGACCGCATGCGGGCGGCGGGATCGTGGAGATGCGCCGTGACCATCAACTCGTCCGCTCCGGTTTTCGCGACCAGTTGCCGGAGGCCTTCGCGCACGGCGGCGGCGGATCCCACCACGGAGTATTCCAGCATCCGGGACACCTGGGCCTTTTCGGACGGGCTCCAATACTCTTCGATGGAATCGATGGGCGGAGGACAATAGCCGCGGGTGTCGCGGAGGATGTTGGTAAACGCCTGTTGGGGAGACGTGAACAGCCGGCGCGCTTCCGCATCGGTATCGGCCGCCACCACGTTGACTCCGATCATGGCGTACGGTTTCCGCAGTTGCGCCGAGGGCCGGAAGCCGGCGCGATAGAGTTCCAAAGCCTGCAGGCAGGCGTCCGGGGCGAAATGGGACGCGAAGGCGTAAGGCAGGCCGAAAGCGGCCGCGAGCTGCGCGCCGAACAGGCTGGATCCCAGAATCCAGATCGGGACCTCCGTGCCTCCGCCGGGAACCGCCTGGAGGGTCTGTCCCGATTCGACGGGGGCCAGCAGAGCCTGCAATTCCCGGACGTCCTGGGGGAAGTTTTCCGCGTGGTTGGCGTTGCGGCGCAAGGCCCGCATGGTGCTCATGTCGGTTCCGGGAGCGCGGCCCACGCCCAGATCGATGCGGCCGGGATACAGGGAGGCCAACGTGCCGAACTGTTCGGCGATCACCATGGGGGAATGGTTGGGCAGCATGATGCCGCCGGAACCGACGCGGAGGGTGGACGTTCCGCCGGCAAGGAATCCGATGACCACGGAAGTGGCGGCGCTGCCGATGCCGATCATGTTGTGGTGCTCGGCCACCCAATACCGGTTGTACCCCAGGCGCTCCGCGTGCTTGGCCAGTTCCAGGCTTTGCCGCAAAGCCTGGCCGGGGGTGGTGTCTTCCTTGATGGGAACCAGATCGAGAATGGAAAGGGGAACCATGGATACCGCCGGGCTGTTGCCAACAGAATAACAAAATCATGCCGGCCGCATCCGACGCGGGAAAGATCCAAGGCCGCAGCACCGAAGGGTAACTAAGTAACGATCGGCGGCGGCGCGCAATCCTGGCATCGCCCGAACAGGAAAGGTATTTTAACGGCCTCGCCTGCCGGCGCGCGGACGCGCGGATACGGCGGCTTTTCATCCACGGGAGCGAATGATGCGGAAACGGAAACTTGGACGGCAGGGACTGGAAGTGTCCGCCATGGGCTTGGGCTGCATGGGCATGTCGGAATTCTACGGCAGCACGGACGAGGGCGAGTCCCTGGCGACGATCGACCGGGCCCTGGAACTGGGCGTCGACTTCCTGGATACGGCGGACGCCTATGGTCCCTTCACCAATGAGATGCTGGTGGGCAAGGCCATCAAGGGACGCCGCGATAAGGTGATCCTGGCCAGCAAGTTCGGGCTCAAGCGCACGGGCGATCCCGCCCAGCGGATGATCGAAGGCAGCCCCGCCTATGTGCGCGAGGCCTGCGAAGCCTCCCTGAAGCGCTTGGGAACGGATCATATCGACCTGTATTACCAGCACCGCGTCGATTCCAAGGTGCCCATCGAGGACACGGTGGGGGCCATGGCCGCGCTGGTCAAGGAAGGCAAGGTCAGATATATCGGCCTCAGCGAAGCGGGACCGAAAACCATCCGCCGGGCCCATGCCGTCCACCCCGTCTCCGCCCTGCAAAGCGAATACTCCCTGTGGAGCCGGGATCCGGAGGACGAAATCCTGCCCACCGTGCGCGAACTCGGAATCGGCTTCGTGGCCTATAGCCCCTTGGGCCGGGGGTTCCTGACCGGGCAAATCAAAACCCCGGAGGATCTCGAAGCGAACGATTACCGGCGCTTCTCGCCGCGCTTCCAGGGGGACAATTTCCGCAAGAACCTGGCCCTGGTGGAAAAGATCAAGGAGATGGCGCGCGCGAAATCCCTCCAGCCCGGCCAACTGGCCCTGGCCTGGGTGATGTCCCGGGGCGAAGACATCGTTCCCATTCCGGGGACGAAACGCAGGCGTTACCTGGAGGAGAACGTGGCGGCCGCCGATATAAGGCTGTCGCCGCAGGACCTGGAGCAACTCGATGCGCTGGCCCCCAAAGGCAGCGCGGCCGGATCGCGGTATCCGGAAGCCATGATGGGTTCCGTAAACCTCTGATTGCCTCCGTCCCCGGACCCGCCCGGGCCCGGGGATACGCGCCGATCGCCGCTAACACCCAGGTTACCGATCACCCGGCGGATACCGCTCATCGCCGCCCGCGCTTGGGATTTCCATTCCCTGGCCCGCGGTCCCTGAAGGCTTTCCGGTTCATTACCTATATTCCATGCGTGAGCAACCCCATCGCGCCCCCGAAAAAAACCAAGCCCTCGATGCGGACCGTCCGCCATGCATTCCTGACCATCATCTGGCCCCGCCGCAAATTGCTGCTGCTGGGCCTGCTGCTCATCGTCGTCAACCGCCTGGCGGGCCTTGTGCTGCCCGGTTCCACCAAGTTCCTGCTCGACGACGTCATTCCCCATCGCAACCTGCACCTGCTGATGCTGCTGCTGTCGGGAGTGGGCGTGGCCGTGTTGATCCAGTCCGCCACCTCGTATACCCTGACCCGCCTGTTGGCGGTGGAAGCCCAGCATCTGATCTCGCGCCTGCGTTTGCAGATGCAGAAACACATCATCGGCCTGCCGGTGGGTTTTTTCGACGGCACCAAGTCCGGCGTCCTGCTCTCCCGCATCATGAACGATCCGGAAGGGGTCCGCAACCTGGTGGGAACCGGGGTGGTGCAATTGCTGGGCGGCGTCCTTACCGCCCTCGTCTCCTTCTTCCTCCTGATGCGCATCAGCCCGTGGCTCACCCTGGCGAGCCTGTTCCCGCTGATCCTTTTCAGCTTCATTTCCTTCAAGGCCTTCTCGCGCATCCGTCCCATTTTCCGGGAACGGGGGAAAATCACGGCGGAAGTGACCGGGCGCCTGACGGAAACCCTGGGCGGCATCCGCGTGGTGAAGGGCTTCCACGCCGAGAAACGCGAGGTAGGGGTTTTCGAGGCGGGCGTGGACACGCTGTTCAAGAACGTGCGCAAATCCATGACCACCACCAGCCTGGTGACGAGCGCCGCCACCCTGCTGTTGGGCGTGACCAGCGTGCTGATCATGGGGATCGGAGGCAGGCTGATCCTGAACGGGTCCATGACGGTGGGCGATTTCGTGTCCTTTACGCTTTACCTGGGATTCCTGGTGGCGCCCATCGTGCAGATGAGCAATATCGGATCGCAACTGACGGAAGCCTTCGCGGGGCTGGACCGCATGGAGGAAATCCTCAAGCTGGAACCGGAAGGCCGGGAACCGGAACGGATCCGCGAACTCGATCGGTTGCAGGGCCGGGTGGCTTTCGAGAACGTCCGCTTTTCCTATGAGCCCGGCAAAGAGGT
>JAQBPN010000121.1 GCA_028287505.1 Fibrobacterota bacterium
ACTCCGGCTGGATCACGGTCCTGACCGATACCACCCTGCAATACCAGCCCAGGCCCGTGGACATGTGCCTGAGCTTCCTGAAGCTGGATCCCGTGGAAACCCGCTATCTCCGCGTCCGTTGCTACAAACGCCTTTTCGAATTCGGATATTCCATCATGGAACTGGAAGTCTACGGGAGCGGCGCAAGCGTGGGTCTGCAAAAGCCCCGGACTGCCGAAAAGCGGAATCGGCCCTCCCGCGGCCTGGCCGATTTTTCCCTGACGGGCAGGCTCTTTCCGGAACGCTTCAGGCCTTAAAGCCCGACAGGCCGGACGCCTTGCCGGTTAACGGCGCTGTCCCAGCGCGCTCCGGAAAATCCGCGGAGCGGCGGCATCTTCCTCCCCACCCTGCGGGCCGGGGAACAGCCAGGAACCTTTCCAGAAACGGACCGGCGCCGCGGCCGCGGCTTTGGGCCTGGCCGCCGAGATCGAGATGGGAACGCGGTTGGCGTCCAGGGGTACCTTGACGGTTACGCCGGGAGGAACCGCCAACGTGATTTCCAGGTAAGTATCCGTCGGAGCGGTCCCCTTGGAAGTGAAGGACAGGTCCACCAGGGATTGTCCGCCGGGCCTCACCAGATAAGGCGCCGTGACCACCATCTTGACCTGGAAAGCCGCGTCTCCCACCACCTTGAGGCCGGAGATGAGGACGCCCTGGTTTCCGGAAGCATGACGCAAAGCGAATTGCTGGCGGCTCTCCTGGCCGTTGGCGACGATCCCGAAATTGAACAGGGTCGTCGCGGGCGAAAGCGCGCCCGCCACCAGGGCCTCGCCCGAGGGAGGCAGGGAGTCGCTCAAATAGAAGGCTTCCATGGACTTCAAGGTCGGAGTTCCGCCCACGCCCCCGGATCCGGAGGCCACATACAGGGCGGAATTGTTGATGAACCCGCCCGTCACTTGGCGCGCCACCTTCATCGGCGCCAGCGAACGCCAGGTATTCGTCACCGTGTTGAAGGCATCCACCAGGTTGTAGGGGGCGTTGGCAAGCACTCCGGGATTGCTCCCGCCGGCATACAGGATGTCGTTTCCCAGCGGAGCCACGATTCCGCCGCTGCGCTTGATCTTCATGTCGCTGTCCGGGCTGGGAAGCGTGGACCAGGCGCCGGCGGCGATGTCGTAGACGTCCACCTTTTCCAGGTTGGTATAGACGGCCTTGGTGCTGTCCGATTGCCGCCCGCCCAACGCGTAGATCTTTCCGTTCACCATCGCCGCCTCGAAGTGGTCCCGGGACCTGGGCGCGTCCGGCAGGGTCTTCCAGACATTCGTGGCCGGATCGAACTCGTCCAGGAACAAGGCGCCGGGTCCGGTATGCCCCAACTTATTCCCCACCACCAGGTAGAACTTGCCCTGGTATTCGACCGCGCCCGCCGATCCGCGCAGGCGCGCGGCGGGAATGGCCGGGCCTTTGACCCAGGTATCGGAGAGGGGATCGTAGATGTATACGAAAGGAGCCGGCGTTTCCTTCGGATACCCGGCCGCACTCTCATCGAACGCGCAGATGACGTAGATCAATCCGCTGCTGGAGATGGCCTGGAAATGGTTCAAGATGCTGGGCACCACCTTGAGGTTCTTCCAGGTTTTCGCTCCGGGAGAATATTCCTGGACCGCGGATTTGCCCCGCCCGCCCAGCAGATAGAACTTGCCTCCCGCCTGGGCGAACGCGCATTCTTCCCGGGGAATGACTGCGGCGGTATCGGGAAAAGAGAACCAATGGCCCGTTTGCGCGCCGGCGAAGGAAATGATCGAAAGCGGAATGAGGAGGAACCATGATTTGAGCGTACGGGATCCCTGCAATTGGAACCTGATCGGTTTGCGCATTTTTCCTCGAGTATTTAAGAAGTTTCCGGGGAGCCGGAATGGAAATCAACCCGGATAAAATTAAGAAATAATCGGTAGCTCTCAGGTTACAGGCGGAGTTGGCGCGGGGAAAAAGGCGCTTTTGGGAGCCATGCTCCCGGAATCCGGGTTCTTAACGCCCACCTAGAATCAGGGTTCTTGAAAATACCCCTGCGGCCGTGGTCAGCTTCGCGATGTACAGGCCGGGATGGTTTCCCACCGCGCCCGCGACGTCATACGCCATGGCGCCCTCGCCCTTGAACGTGGCCAGGGTCCGGCCTTGGAGGTTCCCGATGGCCAGCTCATGCCGGCCCTGGGAGGCTTCCACTTCCACCATCATGCCCCGGGCCTGCACCATCGATTTCTCCGGAGCGGCGATGGCGGTGGCGATATCCGGGCGGCAGCTCCCCGTGTAGTCTATGCGCACGATGCCGGTCTGGGCGGAGGCGGTGAAGAAGCCCGCGTAATTGAGGATATACAGCGCGCCGTCGGGGCCGGTCTTCATGTCCAGCAGATTGGTGATTTTCAAGGTGGGAAACACCTTGGCCTTGGCGATCATCGCGGTGCCGGCCTTGTTGAGGGAGATGGTGTCCATTTCGTTGTTCTGGAAATCCGCCACGAACCAGAGGCCGTCGAAATGAGGAGGGAATTTCACGTTCGATTGCAAGGAGCCATTGTACCGGTAGATGGGGCCGGTGATGGCGGCCAATTGCTGATAGGGATCCATGGCCGGTTGCGCGGGCGGCAGGTTGTTAAGGCCCGTGTTCTTGGAGTTGTTGTTGACCGGCGCCGAAGCCGGAGCCGTGCCGGACAGGGTGATGTTATTGCCGGCGAAATACGGATACCCGAAATTGCCGGGAGCGACGGCGAAATCATGTTCCTCGGTCTGGCCCTGGCCGTCCGGACCGATATCGCCCCAGGCCACGGCATGGCGGGCGGGATCGAGGGCGATGGAATACGGATTGCGGCATCCCATGATATAGATCTCGGGCCTGGTCTTGGCGGTTCCGGGCGGGAACAGGTTGCCCGCGGGAACGGTGTACGCGCCATCCGGGGTGGGATGGATGCGCAGGATCTTGCCGCGCAAATCGTTGGTGTTGGGAGGACCTTCCTCGCCGCTCTGGTTCTCGCCCGTGGTGATCCACAGATCCCCGGCTCCGTCGAACTGCATGGCGCCGCCCGTATGCATGTGGCTGGCGATGGCGGGAATTTCCAGGATGGGCTTTTCCGTGGCCATGTCCAGCATACCCTGCGCGTTCAGGGTGAAGCGGGCCACGCGGAAGTGGAAAACGTCCTTGGTGCCCTGGCTGTAATACAGGAACATGTTATGGTTGGTCTTGAAAGCCGGATCCAGGACGATGCCCGTCAGGCCGTCTTCGTACCCCACGAAGATGTTCACGGTGCCGATGGTGGCCAGGGTCTTGGTGGCGCCGGTGAACTTCTTGACCTTGCCTTGCCGCTCGACGAAGTAGATGTCCACATTGCCCGCGGCGTCCATGTCGAGCGCCATTTTGATTGGCTCTTCGATTCCCATGGGCCGGTCGACCAAGGTGGTCATCTTGAATTCCGTGGGCGACACGGGAGGGCAATTATGGACCAATTGGGCCTGGGCCGCAACTACCCCAAAAAGCCCCGACCATAGCGCCAAACGGGGCATGGCCCCTTTGAAAATCGACATTTTCTCCCCCTACCCAAGGATCGGTCGCCACCAATGGTACCGCTCCGCTATGGGATTTTAGCGTCAGGGCATCCGCTTGGTAAAGGGTTTTCGGACCGGGCCGGGGGCAATCGGGCCCCAGCAACCCAATCTCCCCAGGTAACATGCATGCTACTTAGGCCGGGGCCAAAACGGCCCGGACAATTCCGGGAATGGGAATCCCTCGCCGGAGGATCGGCGTCATATTGTTTGCACATAACATTTCGATTTTGGGAGGGGAGAACCATGTTCCATTCAAGAGGTATGTTCCTTTTAAAGAAAACGACCTGGATAGCCGGCGCTTTGCTGGCATCCGCGAGCTACGGCGATTTCCTGCGGGAGCCGCTGAAGGATCCGGGTCTGGAATGCAACATGTACGATTCGGAAGGCTGGCTGACCATTTTCGATGGCACGCAACCGACCGCGGAAAAATACTGGTGGATCTCGAATTCCTCCCACGGCGACGGCGGCCATTGGTGGGTGGCGGAAGATCCGGTCTCGGTGACGGCGGGCAAGCTCAAGGCCGGCCAGAAGGTGCTTTGGTCCGATCAGAATCCCGGCGGCAACGGCGGGCTCCTCTATACCCAGCGCCGTTACAAGGACGTCGATTTCAGGGTCACTTATTTCCCCGGATGGGAAAACGACGGAGGGATATTCCTCCGGTCCAACGGCAAAGGGCAGGCCTGGCAGGTGATGCTCGACTACCAGCCGGGCGGCACCATGGGCGGCATCTGGCCGGAAGGCGTGAACGGACCCTCCCAGGACTATTACAGCCTGGCCACGGAGATCAAGGTGGACGCGCGTTTGGCCAAATGGAACATGGCTGATTGGAGCACCATCTGGGACGCGGACGGATACAACATGATGCAGACCCGCGTGACGGGCAATCCCGGCCTGATTACGGCCTTCATGCACGATTCGGCGCATCCCGTAACCAACTATCAGACCACGGCGCAGAGCGTCATCACGGAAACCGGTTATATCGGACTGCAGATCCATGCGGGCACGGCCGATTGGAAAGGCGGCCCCAACAAGTACGCGAAGATGCAGGTGCGCGAACTGGAACCCGGCACCGGCGCGCCGCTTTGCAAGCCCACGGTATCGGTCCTCGCCCGCAAGGCGGAAGGCATGCGCCTTTCCTCGCAGGCGAACGGAAGCGGCGGCCTCACCGTCAGCGGCTTCGCCGAGGGGGATTACACCCTTTCCCTCCTCGACCTGCACGGCCGCATCCTCGAAAAGCGGAGCGGCCGCGGAGGCGACCTGTTCCAGGAGTTCGCGGGCCTCGACAAGGGCATCTACGTGGTGAACCTGGCCACTCCCAAGGGCAGCTTCAACCGCAAAGCGGTCCGATTCTAATCCCCGCCTGACTCCGGCGGCGTAACGCCGCCGATACCGGAATATCCGGAATACGGAACCCGGAAAGCCGTCCGTCGTATGCGGCTTTTCCTTCGCGCGCCATTCCTTCGAAAGGAAGCTGACTTATGAGGCCTGCAAGACCTCGGACATTCCCGCGCATATCGCGGCCGGTTCTGGCCGCGGCGCTGGGCATCCTGGCCCAAACCACATGGGGAGTCTCCGCGGACGGTTTGAGCTTGAAATTGAGCGGCAAAGGCTGGTACGAGTTCGGCCGGGTGATGCACAGCAGCGACACCCTGGTAGGCCAATACAATTACAACGGCAACTTCGTCCATCGCCCGGGGGCCCAGTTCACGGTGCTGGCCGACATGGGCGAGCATTGGGACGGAGCCATGGGACTGGGAGGCTATGAAACGCAGGACCCGCAGGGCAGCGTGTTCAATTCCACCCAGCGCAAAATCGAGACCGGCTTCAAGGTCTACATCACCCAGGCCGATTTCGCCTATACCCTGGGAGCCAAGGAAGCGCCTTTGCTGAAGGGGACTTTCGGCCTCTTTCCGTTCGTGTACAACCCCGACGTCCGCAACCTGGGGGAATACCTCCTGCGGGGTCCGGTCTACCCGGGAATCCTGATGTCGAACTTCGAATCGAACCAGATCGATCCCTCCATCGCCAACACCTTGGGCCTGAACCTCAAATCCGTCCTGGGCGGCTTCACCCAGGACCTGATCCTGAAAAGCGAAACCGACCTGCCGCCGCAATTCGATTTCTCCCTGGCCTACCTGGCCCAATACCAGGTCAAAGGACTGTTCACCTTCGGCGTCGGGGTCAATTTCTACCGGCTCATACCCATGAAACCGGCATTGACCAACCTGACCGATCCGGCCTTCATGAAGGACAACCGCAGCGTCCTCTCGGTCCGTCACCCCTACCAGCAGAAATACATCTACGTGCCCACGGACACCGTGGCCTTCAACGCGGACGGCACCTTGAAGCCGAACGCCGCGGGCCGGGATTCCGTCAACGGGACCTTCACCAAGCTCGACGATACCACCTACATCTGGGCCGGCCGGGACACCACCTTGCTCTCCCACCGCGGCACCAAGCTGATGGGCCGGTTCTCGTTCGATCCGAAATTCCTTTTTTACGGGGGAGGTTCGGGACCCTTCGGCGCCAACGACTGGAAAATCTACGGAGAGGCCGCCGTCATCGGCACGAAAAACTATCCGGGCGTGTACGAGAAAATCGGCGAGCGCATTCCCATCATGCTGGGATTCAACATTCCCACCCTCGGCCTCCTGGACGACTGCGCCCTGGAGGTCGAATGGTACGGGGCCAAATTCCGGGACGACTATTACAAGCTCGTGAAGGAGACCTCCCCCATCCCGGTCAGCAACCATTCCCAGGAATACGATCGCAAGGCGGACTCCCTGGGACGCCTGGAATCGGACACGACCATCGCGTTCTCGAGCGTGGACGTGGAACACATGACCAAGGACGATTGGAAGTGGTCCCTGTACATGTCCAAGACGCTCCGCAAATACGTGAAGGTGAGCCTCCAGGTCGCGAACGATCATTACCGGCCCTGGGAAGATTCCCCTTCCGGGGCCACCACCCGCTATGAAGGCGCGTTCACGGAACTGCGCGACTATTACGCCATGATGAAAATCGGATTCACGTTTTGACGCCTCGGAAGGCCGAACTCATGAAAAAGCCCATCTTCAGCGTTGCGCTCGTCTTGGCCCTGGCCCTTGTCCGGATGCCTGCCCTGGCCCAGTTCAACAATGACTTCAAAATCGATTTCCATGGAGCCGGCTGGATGTCCGCCGGCGGCATCATCGCCACCACCGATACCATCACCAGCCGGAACGACTATGCCGGGAACTACCTGGAGAACACCGGGGCCCTGTTCAATATGGAATTCGGATTCAGCCCCACCCTGGACGCTTACCTGGGCATCGGCGCCATCAAGGCCCACAACCCCGTGGGAACCCGGGACCTGGGGGATCTGAAAGGCGTCAAGCTGGGGAATTTCGCCTTCGTCAACATGGCCAGCCTCACGTACAATCCGGGCGGCACGGGAGCGCGATCCCCGTTCGAGATCACCACGGGGCTTTTCGCCTACAAGTACGACGACAACATCAAGAACCTGGGACTCTACCTGATCCGGGGCGCCGTCTATCCCCAGGTGCTGGAATCCGGATTCGAGACCAAGGAGATGGTCCAGTCCGCCAACATGCTGGGGGCCCACGTCCGCAGCGCCTTCGGGGAATCCTTCACCCAGGACATCCTGCTCGTCAGCGAAACGGATCTCAAACCCAAGTACGACTTCTCCCTCATCTACGTGGGCACCTACAAAGCGGGCAAGGTCCTGGACATCGGGGCGGGCGTCAACTTCTACCATGTCCTGCCCGTGCGGCCGGAAGCGACCTCGCCTTCGGAGGAGAATTTCGATCCCGACCAGACGCAGGTCGGGGGCAAGGCCAATCCCCTCGATCGGATCTATGCGCTGGACAAGGATACGCTGGTGCTGCCCGCGGCCTCGCGTCCTACGCCGGAGGACAGCCTGCGGATTTCCCGGGAATGGTACTCGCACCAGGGCATCAAGCTGATGGCCCGCTTCGCCTTCGACCCCAAGGCGGTTTTCGGAGGGACGGGCGGTGTCCTGGGTCCTCAGGATCTGAAGATCTACGGAGAGGCGGCCATCCTGGGCGTCAAAAGCTACCAGCTCATCTACAAAAAGGTGACGGAGCGGATCCCGGTCATGATGGGCTTCAACCTCCCCGCCTTCGGGTTCCTGGACGACCTGTCCTTGGAGGTCGAATATTTCAATTCCCCCTACATGCCCGACTACGCCAAGCTGATGGAATTCTCCAGCCCCATTCCCAGGTCCCCGGAATGGAACCGGACCGATTCCGCCGCGGTCCCTTACGACGTGGATTCGGACAATTGGAAATGGTCCCTGTACGCGTCCAAGGTGCTTTCCGGACACGTCAAGATAAGCGCGCAGGCGGCCAGCGACCATTTCCGGATCGGATCGCAACAACCCTGGTTCCCGACCTATGACGAGACGTTCGCGACCTGGAAAGACTGGTACGTCATGGGCAAGCTCGCCTTTTTCTTCTGAGGCGGACTTGGGCAATGAAAGGATGGACACTATGAGATTCTCCGCAATTCTCGGGCTGGCGGGCCTGCTGGCGGCTGCCGCCTTCGCCAAACCGGAAATAAACATCCAGGGTTTCGGATGGGTGCAGACGGGCATGATCGGGAACGCCACCGATACCCTCCGGTTCAACTTCAACAACAACTGGATGCAGACCGCGGCCACGCAGATCACGGCCGACGTCATCGTCGACGAACATTGGGACGGGGCCCTGGGCATAGGCGCCGGACAGGAACATCCCATGCAGGGCAACACCCAGAACGCCCGGCTGCTGCGAGTCAGCATCGCCACCTACATCACCCAGGCCAATTTCACCTATACCGCGGGGGAACGGGGCCACGCGAAATTTTCCGCCACCTTCGGCTA
>JAQBPN010000127.1 GCA_028287505.1 Fibrobacterota bacterium
CAAGCCATCTACGTCGAGAAATTCCAGAACTACCAGTACGCCCACTTCGCGTTCGCCGCGCCGGTGGAATGCGTGGTCACCGTCAAAGACAAAATCGACAGCTTCACCGTCCACCCCCGCATCCGCGGCATCCAGGGACGGGCTGAGGGCAATGTCCTCCGTTTCACCCTGAGCCCCGACCCGATCAAACCGGGATACCTGGTGGTGAACATCGATAAGCTGGGTAAGCTGGTGCTGCTCGGGGACAAACCGGAAACGGACGCCCCCAATCCCGCCGGGGCCAAAGTCCGAGTCATCACCGCGGCCCCTTACAATGCCGACAGCTCCGGGAAGACCAATGTCACGGCGGTCATCCAAAAGGCCCTGGATGACATCGGGGCGGCGGGGGGAGGGATCCTCTATTTTCCTCCCGGCGTTTTCCAGGTGATCAAGACCCTGCAGGCCAGGAGCGGCGTTTCGATGTACCTGGCTCCCGGCGCGCGCATCCGCTCAAGCGCGAACAAAGCCGATTTCGGCGCCGCCGCTTTCCTCGCCGCGATGATCGAAACCAACGGAGTGTCGGATTTCCGCATCTTCGGCAGGGGAACCTGGGACGCCAGCGGGATGGCGCTGATGAACCGGGACGATACCTCGAACCGGCGCAGGCTTTTTTCCGGAGGCGGCCTCAATAAGAACATCACCCTGGAAGGCGTCATCCTCCGCGATGCCACTACCTGGACCATAGTCATGCACAATGCCGATTCCTGCCTGGTCCGCCACGTGAAGCTCCTGAACCATTGGGATCAGAGCGAAATCAAGATCCAGAATGACGGGATAGACCTGTGCGGCAGCCGCCATGGGACCGCGGACGCAAACTTCGTCATCACCGGGGACGATGCCATGTGCGCCAAGGGGGACGGCAACGAAACCGCGTACCTGACCTTCAAGAACAATATCGTACTGAGCTTCGCGGCGGGCAACAAGGTGGGTATGCAATCCACCGCCCCCGTCCATGATATCCTGTTCTCCAACAACGACGTGGTTTCCTGCCGCAGGGGCATCGTGGTGGAGTCGTTGGAAGGCGCTTTGCCGATGACCAAGATCAAATTCGAGAATATCTCCATCGACGGCTACCAAAGCCTACCCGGTTGGGCTCAGAGGACGGTGGAATTCCTTGCGGAAAACGCCAAAATATCCGACGTGGAAATCAGCAACACGATCTCTTATGTCAGCAAGGACAGCCAACTGGACGGGATGGGGAATGGGATCCAGAATGTCACCTTCCTGGGATTGTGGCTCGAAAACACCCCCGTCCTGAGCGCGGCCCAAGGGCGGCTCACCCTGACCAATGCCACCGATATCGCTTTTCAAGCCGGCTCCCCGCCGTCGTCGGCGCTCGCCGGGCATCCGCGGCGGTTTCCGCTACCGGGCTCGGCCCGTGTGGCTGGTGGATTGATCCTTGCGCCCGGAAGCGGTTACGGAGTTTCCTTGCAGGCCTATCACGCCGATGGAAAACAGCTGCGTATCCAGGGCAATATCGGGTGGTAAGTCCTCATAGCGATTCCGCCAACTCGATCAACTTTCCCGTGGTCTCCAGGTTCCGCGTCGTGCACCGCACGCCCAGTTTCTTTTCCACGAAAGTATTCGAGAGCTTGGAGTTTCCATATCCTTTGTGGGCCAGGATATAAACTTCGTTGTTTTTGATCGTCAGCTCATCTATCGCGTCGATATGTTTTTCCAGGGCTTTGATGGCGTCCCGGGACGGGGCTTCTCCCAGGTAGGTGATGTACACGCGATCGCCATCGGCCAGTTTCCGTTTCGCATAGGGATTGCCGGCCAGGGCCGCGCCCAGCTCTTCCGGGGTTCTGACGATGACGGGAACCTCGAAGCCGAATTTTTTCAGGATGCCTGCTTCGATCTTCGCCGCCGTTTCTTTCCGATCGCCTTCCGCGCTTTTGAAAACCACGTTGCCGGACTGGATGAAAGTCTTGGCTCCCTTGAACCCCAGCTTTTCGAAAAGCTTTTGCAACTCCGCCATGGGTACGGGTTTATGGCCGCTGACATTGATGCCCCTCAAAAGCGCGATATAGGTCGTCATGCTTCAATAGTAATTCGTACATTAAAAGTCTCGAATGGAGGAAGCGCTATGAAGTGGACTTCGCAATCGGCTGGCTTGATCCTGGTGGTCGGTTTGACGGCTTGGCCGGGCGTTCCGGCTTGGGGAGCCCCGGCCGCTGCGCCGGCCAAATCCATGGCCGCCCAACCTCCCGCAAGCAAACCGGCCGCCTGGCTGGGCGTTTCCATCGCCGATGTCCCCCCCGCCGGCCTGCCCGCCGCCTATGCTCCCGTCACCCAGGAAGGCGCGGTGCGCATCCAGCAGATTTTCAAAGGCACTTCCGCGGACCAAGCGGGCCTGAAGGAAGGCGACGTGATCCTGGCCATCAACGGGACTCCGTTGGAGGGCCGGAAGACCCTGCTCGATACTATCCATTCCAAAACCGTGGGCGAGGTGGTGGAATTGCGCTTGGGCCGCGACGGGAAGGTTTCCACCCAGAAGATGGCCCTTTCCCCCCGGCCGGAAGACATGCGCGCCATCACCCAGATGCTGGTGGGAAGTCCCGCCCCCGTCCTGGACGGCAAGTATTACTCCGGCGACGCCGGCTCCCTGGCCAAGAACAAAGGCAAGGTGGTGCTGCTGGATTTCTGGGCCACCTGGTGCGGCCCCTGCCGCATGACCATCCCCGCGTTGGATGCCGTCTACAGGAAGTACCACGACAAGGGCCTGGAAGTCATCGGCGTCAGTTCGGAAAGCATGGAGGATTTGAAATCGTTCCAGGCCCCGGGAAAGATGAGCTATCCGCTGTTCAATGACGTGGGCCAGCTCACCACCCGCCAATACCAGGCCTATGCCTATCCCACCCTGGTCATGATCGATCGCCAGGGAATCATCCAGCGCATCGAAGTGGGCGCCCACCCCCAGGCGGCCATCGAGAAATGGGTGCTCGAGTACTTATAAGAGCCATTGCGGGCTTTACCGCGCCTTCCCTCGTCGGGCGTACAGGCCGCCCTCCTGGGGGTGCTGCTTCGCCCTTTGGCGTCGGGCGTCGGGCGTTAAGAAAAAGCTGGTTCATAAGGTTTAAGACCTCCGGGAAGCGCGCCTCGCCGAAACCGGCGAGGCGGCGGCGAATGCCCGCGAACGGCCCTAGGGGCTGTAAGCCACCCGCTAGACACCTACAACTGCCGCGAGGCAATGCCGCCCAGCTTCTCTTTTTTCTTAACGCCCGACGCCCGACGCCCGAAGAAATGTTTCAGATAAGCTTATCCTAAATCTCAAATCAAAATTTTCCCGAACCGATCTTCCTCCGCTAACCGAAATACGCGGGAAACCGTTCCCGGATGGACAGGAACCCTCCCTCGGACACGATCATGTGATCGAGTAGCGGGATGCCCAGGGTCTTGGACACTTCCACCAGCCTGCGCGTGGCGATGAGATCCGATTCCGACGGCTCCAGGTTTCCGGACGGATGGTTGTGGGCCACCAGAATGCTTACCGCGCGATCCTGGATGGCCGGGTAAAAGGTTTCCCTCGGATGGATCTGGCTCTGATTGGCCAGGCCGCGGGTGATGGGATGGACCTTGATCACCTGATTGTTTCCGTCCAGGGTCAGGACCACCACGCTTTCCTGGGCCGCGGAACGCAGCCCGCCCAACAACGGCATGGCGTCCTTGGGCGTGCGGATCTTGATCTTCTTCCGTGCGGTCAGGAAGCGGCGTGAAAACTCGATGCTGGCCAGGATTTGGCAGCCCTTGGTGGGGCCGATGCCGCCGATATCCAGGAGCGTGTCCAGGGTCAGGTCATCCTGGAGCGCACCCAGTTTTTCCACCACTTCCGCGGCCAGGGCCAGCACGTCCTTGCCGGGCTGCCCGCGGCCCAGGATGATGGCGAGCAGCTCCGCGTTGGTGAGGCTGTCCGGGCCGGTGCCGATGAGTTTTTCCCGGGGCCATTCGGCCGGGGCTAGGTCTTTCAGGGTGTTCATGGGGTTCCTTTCATGGTGGAAAGGAAGATAAGGGAATCCGAAGCGCGCGAAAATGCGCGTGGTCACTCCCCGACATACCATACTTTCGGGTAAATACGCGATTTTCAGGTGATGTTCGCTTCTATATGTCTGAATATGGGGGTAAAATAGGCGATATTGGAACAAAATGGGGCTTGGATCTGAATAGTTTGCCTAATAAAAAGGTATTTTTAAACAATAGACGGCTAACTCTGTCAAAACTTCAGCCATAAGTATCTGTTTTGGTGAAAAATATCATGGCCGTGTTTGCATTTTCGGGAAAAAAGATTATAATTTGGTTCAAGTTGAATTAAGTCTTTCAAGAAGAGGCAAAAAATGGCCAACAAAACCTGCACCGGAGCCGAAGCTCTAATCCATTGCATCCATCAGCATGGGGTCGAATACATATTCGGCCATCCCGGCGGAGCCGCCATCCCCATTTTCGATGCCTTGGTGGACTCGCCCATCAAGTTCATCCTCACGCGCCATGAACAGGGCGCCACGCATATGGCCGATGGAATGGCGCGGGCGACCGGCAAGGCCGGCGTGGTGCTGGTCACTTCGGGACCGGGCGCGACCAACACCATCACCGGTATCATGACCGCGGCGATGGATTCGGTTCCCATGGTCGTTATCACCGGTCAGACCATCCAGAGCATGCTGGGCCTGGACGCATTCCAGGAAGCGGACGTGGTGGGAATCTCCTATCCGGCCGTCAAGCACTCGTACCTGGTCCGGAACGTGAACGACATTCCCCGCATCATCAAGGAAGCCTTCTATATAGCGGAGTCGGGCCGTCCCGGTCCCGTGCTCATCGATATTCCCAAGGACGTTTCCGGCGCCATGTTCGAGCCCAACTATAACGTCGAGATCGATTTGCCCGGCTATACCATCCCGACCAACGGGGATTCGGCCGCCATCGCGAAATGCGCCGACATGCTGGCCAAGGCCAAGCGGCCGTTGCTGTTGATCGGCCATGGCGCCGTGATTTCGGACGCGAGCCGGGCCCTCAAGCAACTTGCGGAAAAGCTGCAGATTCCCGTGACCAACACTCTGTTGGGCAAGGGCGCCTTCCCGGAAACCCATGAGCTGAGCCTGGGCATGCTGGGCATGCACGGAACGGCCTATGCCAACAAGGCCGTGGTGGACTGCGATTTGATCATGTCCATCGGCTCCCGCTGGGATGATCGCATTTGCGGCAAGTATTCGGCCTTCTGCCCCAATGCGGTGAAGATCCACGTGGACATCGACCCGGCGGAAATCGGGAAGATGATCAAGCCCGATTGCTCCATCGTCGGCGACGCCCGCCTGGTGATCGAGGAGTTGATCCCCCTCACCCGTAAAGGCGATACCGAGGACTGGCTGGCCCAGCTCAAGAAGTGGAAGAAGCAGTTCCCGCTCAAGTACGGCAAGCAAGGCGGCCTCAAGGCCCAGTACGTTCTGGACGAAGTCTACCGCCTTTCCAAGGGCAAGGCCATCGTCACCACCGACGTGGGTCAGCATCAGATGTGGGCGGCCCAGTTCTACAAGACCGACAGCCGATTCCATTGGATCTCCTCCGGCGGCGCCGGCACCATGGGTTTCGGCATGCCCGCCGCCATCGGCGCGCAATTCGCCCGTCCGGATTCCATGGTTATCGCCGTGGTGGGCGACGGCGGCTTCCAGATGACCTTGTCGGAGCTGGCCACAGCCGTGGTGAACAAGCTTCCCATCAAGATCCTCATCATCAACAACAAGTATCTGGGCATGGTCCGCCAATGGCAGGCCCTGTTCTTCGAGAACCGCCTCTCCGGCGTGGACCTGGAAGGCAATCCGAACTTCGTGAAGCTGGCCGAGGCCTACGGCATGAAGGGATTCCGCATCAAGCGCAACGCCGATGTCACCAAGACCCTGGCGGCCGCGCTGGCCTACAACGACGGCCCTTGCATCATCGAGGCCGAAGTGGAGAAGGAAGACAACGTGTTCCCCATGATCCCGGCCGGATCGGCGATTTCGGAAATGGTATTGGAAGCGCCCAAGAAGGCGATGGCCAAGCCCGTGGGAAGCACCTGATATAGGCTTATCGCTTCTGAGTTTGCGATGCAAACTCAACGCGATTCGCTTATTGAATGGTTTAGGCTCATCGCTTCTGGGTTGGCATTTGTAGCTATCGCTGAGGTGGCTCACAGCCCTTGTTGGGCTGTTCGCGAGCAAACTCAACGCGATTCGCTTTTGGAATTTG
Source organism: Fibrobacterota bacterium (assembly GCA_028287505.1). GTDB lineage: Bacteria > Fibrobacterota > Fibrobacteria > UBA11236 > UBA11236 > Chersky-265. The sequence goes on from JAQBPN010000127.1 coordinate 6,256, forward strand.
GATAAGGAAGGATTGAACATGTTGAACGGAATAAATGGAACTACGACGAAACTCTCCGTGATCGAGAGCAAGGCATCCAAGGCGTTGCCCAACGGCTCGCCCCAGCATTCCATCAGTCTGCTGGTGAACAACCGCCCGGGCGTGCTCATCCGCATCGCCCTGGTTTTCAACCGGCGCGGGTACAATATCGAGTCCCTGGTGGTCTCGCCCGCGCACAACGGCAAGTTCTCGCGCATGAATATCACCGCTTCCGGGGAGCCCAAGACCCTGGAGCAGATCATCAAGCAGTTGAACAAGCTCATCGACGTGATCCACGCCAAGGACCATACGGACGAAGTCACCGTGGAAAAGGAACTGGCGCTGATCAAGATCAATTGCCCGGCGGACAAGCGCACGGAGATCCTGCAGATCGCCGAGCATTTCAAGAGCCAGACCGTCGACATCAGCGATACCACCCTGATGCTCCAGGTTACCGGCAGCACCGAGAAGCTGGACGCCATGGAATTGATGATGGACAAGTACGGCATCAAGGAGATGGTGCGGACGGGGAAGATCATCATGGCGCGGGGGTCGGCGGATACCTGAGGGCGGCGGTGAAATGCGGAGTGCGGTGGCGGGTTTGCCCGGCGCGTCCTGCCATGCTTCGCCAACTCGCGCACATCCTTCTTTGGTTTCTCTCGCCGGGCGTGCGCTCAGACAAGTCTACGCATGGCAGGACGCGCCGGGCAAACCTGGCATCAGACCGCGGCTTCCATCAGCACTCTCGAAAATCCCGTAACCGGCGGCAACCATCGAGCGATGATGTTCTCGATTCGCATGCGGTTAATGCGAATACAAACAAAAAAAGCCCCTGGTGTTCCAGGGCTTTTTCTTTTGGGGAGCAGTGGAGGGGCGAACCGGACGACCCACGATTGCATTCCGCGTATTTTCATCTGCGTCGTTCTTAGCATCCGGTCCCTAAGAATCCGGACTCCGGTCACGAGTGATATTCCGTTTCACATCGGGTTAGGCGGTCTGAGTAAAAAAAGCCCATCGGTTTCCCGTGGGCTTTTTCTTTTGTGCGGGGCTTTCCCGCTTGGAGCCGGGTGGCTAAAGGGATTTCAGGAATTTGATTAGGGCGGCGGCGTCGGTGGGGGATAGGGATTTGAAGGCGGTGGCGGCTTTGGTGGCTTCGCCGGCGTGCCAGAGGATGGCTTCTTGCAAGGTTCTGGCGCGGCCGTCGTGGAGGTAGCCTTCTTCGCCGCTTACTTCGGCGGTGAGGCCGATATTCCATAGGGGGGCGGTGCGCCATTCGGATCCCGATGCGCCTTCTTCGGACAGGTTGTCCGCGAGTCCGGGTCCCAGGTCATGAAGCAGCAAATCAGTATAGGGGTGGATGGTCTGATTGCGCAATTCCGCCTTGGGATGATAGGCGCTGGTGGTGAAGGTCGGCATGTGGCAGGCGGCGCATCCGGTGCTGGTGAACAGGGACTCGCCCCGGAGGGCTTGCGGGTCCTGGAGATCCCGGCGGGCGATGATCCCCAATAGGCCGATGTAGTCGACCAGGTTTTTGAAATCGGCATCGCTGATTTCGCTGCCCGGGTTGCCGCACCCCGTTTGCTCGGAGCCGCAGTCGGGGGAAGGCAGGATGGACGTCATGACGCCCATGTCGGTATTGAGGGCGCCGGCCACCTGATGGGATACGCTTTCCTTGCCCGCCTTCCAACCGAAGCGTCCCACGCGGGGCACTCCCGATTCGAGATCGGCCACGATTTGCACGCGGCCGGAAACGCCGTCGCCATCCGCATCGTCCGGGTCCGCCAGGGCCTGGATGGCGCTTTCCGGGATCGCTTCCAGCAAACCCATCCCCACCAATTGCGGGGAGATGCGGACGGAAAAACGGACCGGTTCGGGACCTCCCAGGAAATCGAATTGGGGCCGGCGCAGGCCGCCGCTTTCGGTCCAGCGGGTGATCTCGATATGGCCCTCCGCGAAGCCGCTGGTCTTTTGGGGTTGCAGGACTTTTCCGAAGCGCGGATCCGGATTGCCGTTCGCATCGCCCACTTTGGCGACGAAGACGTAAAGCGGGCCGCCGAAGAAAGGCGCCAAGGCCCTGCCGTTGTTGGCGTGGCAGGCGATGCAGGAGGTGTTCACGAAATTGTCCCCGGTCTTGCCGGCCATGTCCTTAAGGATGGGAGCCACTGAGTCGCCATCCACGCCGCCGGTGGTGAAGTTGATCCTCTGGACGCGCTCACCCGCCAGGAAGGCCTGGCCGTTTCCGGGCGCGATGTTCGGCGTCATTTGCGAAAAGCGGTCGGCCGCTTTGACGGAATCCCGGTAGGGAAGGGTGGCGTGTCCCCCCAACCAGCCTTCGGCGGGAATGGGTGGCGCCACTTCCGTGAAATCCGGCTGAAGCGGAGTCGTGCCGTCATACAAGGGTGCGATGGACGGCTTGCTGAAATCCAGGGTGGCGGTGGTTCCATCCGGGACCCGGTAGGCTTGCGCGGGGTATCCGGATTTGCCGCATACGATGAAGGCATCCCGGGCCTCGCGGGTGGCATCGGATTTGGCCGCGGCTTTCGCAGAGGAGGCAGGGGATGTTACCCCTTCAAAAACCAATCCGCCACCCAGGTTTACAAACCGCCCTTGGGTGGAGAAATTCCGGCCGAGGATGACCGCGAAATAAACGCCTCTATCTTTTCCTGGAAACCTGATCCGATCCCCCAAGGAGACTTCGCGGCGAAGAACGATTCGTCCGTCCATATCCGCCACGGTCAAGGTGGCCTTCTCTCCGGCGGACAGGGGAATCCGGGAAAGCGGTATCCGGCCATTTGGATTTAGCCGCGGCGGAAGTCTGGAAATCCCACTGACAGCCTGGAGCGTCAATGTACCTGTCGCGTCGGAAACGGCCGGGACGCCTCCGTACTGGGCGCAGGTGACACCCTGGATAGGGTTGCTTTGGGAATCCCGCAGCTTGAGGATGATTTCCGCCCGGATAGGTTGCGCGCCGATCAACGCGATAAGGCTTAGTGCCCCGACAGCCCAATGGTGAGACGAAGGCGGCGAGGGAGCGAAGATGCCATCCAGGCATCTGAGCCCCATATCGATGCCTCGAATGGGGTTCAGGGCAAGGCCCCAGCAAGGCTGGGGTCCGCGCCCCGAAGCAGGAATAGTGGGCCTATTCCAAGGAGGGGCAACGCAGCCCTGGGCCCCAAGACCCGGCGAAAGCGGCTCACCATTGGGCTGTCGGGGCACTAGGGCCGCCGCATGCGCAAAAGGCCGATGGCGATTCCAACGCTCCAGGATTTTTGCGAGGCTGTTTAGGCGGCCCACCCGGATTCCCCAAGGGTACGGCAGAGGCCTGAATCGGCGCTCGCCGCTATTTAGAATAGCACGGGGGGAGGCGGGCGGCTGAAGCCCGCGGGTTGGCTTAAGTGACTTCCGGGAACAATCCGATTCTGCGATCGGAACCGGCTGCCGGGCCCGTTCCACCTAGATCAAACCTTGAATTCGGCTCCGGCGGTGGTGAAGAGGATCCAGCGCGGGGGTTTCTGTTCCGGCGAAGCGGGGAATTGCACGCTGACGGAAAGGCCCAGGCCGAAGAGGACCTCGCAGGGAGGATCGATGGTGAATCCGTTGGCGCGATCGAGAACGCGGGCGTGGTCGCCGGCGAGGCGGAGATTGTCATAAGCCTTGATGAGGCGCGGGCCGTCGTAAATGTGGACGGCATTGATGGGCGAGCGCGAAGTATTGTGGAAAAACAGGAACACCCGGGTGAGCTTGGGGCGGCCACCATCGAGGAAGTTGGGAACGGACAAGGGAATATGGAACCAGTTGGTGGTGTCTTCCTTGCCCCAGAAAGTGGTGCCCCAGCCTTTTCGGGAGACCTCGTCGATGTTCTCCGGGTATTCGGGATTTACGATATTGCCATGGACGCAGACCGTTGCCTTGGGCGTCATGGTTTTGGCGGCGGAGTTGGAACTCGAGAGCTTCATATGGTTTTATTTTAGCATTTTACCCCGGAACGGGAAAGAAAAATTGGCAATATCGGCCCCCTCGGTATAACTTTGTTTTCCAGGCGGGGTCACCCCGCAGGAAGCGGTAGCATGGACATACTCTGGCGATATCTGCGGCAATACTGGAAGCTGGTGGCGCTGGCCCTGGGTCTGGCCACGATCAATCAGGTCTTCTCCCTGCTGGACCCCCTGATTTTCCGGCATATCATCGACAATTACGTCACCAGGACCCATGCCTTGACCTACTCGCAATTCTTCCGCGGGGTGGGGTTGCTATTACTCGGATCGATAGGCGTGGCGTTCGTGTCCCGGGTGGCCAAGAATTTCCAGGACTATTACCTGAACGTCATCATCCAGAAAGTGGGCGCGCGCGTCTATGCGGACGGGCTCGCCCATTCCCTGGAGCTGCCTTATTCCGTGTTCGAGGATCAGCGCAGCGGAGAAACCCTGGGCAAGCTGCAAAAGGTCAGGACCGATATCGAGAAGCTCCTGACCGTCTCCGTGAACGTGGTGTTCACCACCCTGATCGGGGTGATTTTCGTGGCCGTATATTCCTTTCGCGTGCACTGGGCGGTGGCGCCCGCCTATTTCGCCACCATTCCCATCCTGGGATTCCTGAGTTCCGCCCTGGGGAAGCGCATCAAGCGGATCCAAACCGTCATCGTCAAGGAAACGGCGGCTTTGGCGGGATCGACCACGGAATCCCTGCGCAATATCGAATTGGTGAAAAGCCTGGGGCTGGCGAGCCAGGAGATCCAGCGATTGAATGCCACGACCAAGAAAATCCTGGATTTGGAATTGAAGAAGGTGAAATACATCCGATCCCTGAGCTTCATCCAGGGCACCTGCGTGAATGCCTTGCGTACCGGCATCATGTTCCTGATGCTGTACCTGATTTTTTCAGGCCGCATCACAGTGGGCCAGTTCTTCTCCCTGTGGATTTATTCCTTCTTCATTTTCGGACCTTTGCAGGAAATGGGAAACGTCATCAACGTCTTCCGGGAGTCGGAAGCCTCCCTCAAGAACTTTTCCGACATCATGGCCACCCCCAAAGAGGTCCGTCCGGCGAATCCCGTGCTGGTGGGGGACATCCGCAAGCTGTCCTTCGATCGGGTAACCTTCAAGCACCAATCGGCTTCCACCCACGCCTTGAGCGATATCTCATTCCAGGCGTCCACGGGGGAGACGGTGGCCTTCGTGGGTCCTTCCGGCTCCGGCAAAACCACCTTGGTGAAGCTGTTGGTGGGTCTGTATGCGCCCCAAACCGGCCGCATCCTGTACAATGGGCACGAGGCTCCCACCGTGGATCTGGAAGCCTTGCGCGAGCGCATCGGATTCGTGACCCAGGATACCCAATTGTTCTCGGGAACCATCCGCGAGAATCTGCTGTTCGTGAACCCGGCGGCATCGGACAAGGATTGTCTGGACGTCCTGCAAAAGGCGGCCTGCCAAGGGTTGCTGGCCCGCGCGGACAAGGGATTGGATACCTTGATCGGCGAAGGCGGGGTCAAGGTGTCCGGCGGCGAAAGGCAACGGTTGTCCATCTCCCGCGCGCTCCTGCGCCGTCCCAGCCTGCTGGTGTTCGACGAGGCCACTTCCTCCTTGGATTCCCTGACGGAAGAGGAGATTACCGAAACCATCCGGGACGTTTCCCAAAGCCGCGACCTCATCACCATCCTCATCGCCCATCGGCTTTCCACCATCATGCACGCGGATTGCATCCATGTGCTGGAGCGGGGCCGCATCGTGGAATCCGGACGCCATGCCGAATTGCTGGAGCTGAAAGGATTGTATTACGCGATGTGGCGCCAGCAGATAGGCGAGCGGAGCGAGGCTACATCGCATTTCAAGGCCGCCGCCGCCGCGTGACGGCGCGCAGGCCCCTCAGGCCTTGATTACGGCGGTGATTTTCTCTTTCAAGGTTTCCGGCTGGAAGGGCTTGACCACGTAATTGGCCGCGCCCGACTGTAGGGCTTCGATGATCCTGGTCTTTTCCGACTCGGAAGTGACCATGATGACGGGGATGGCCTTGAGGGTCTCGTCCGCCTTGATCTTCTTCAGCGCTTCTATGCCCGTCATATTGGGCATGTTCCAATCCATCAGAATCAGGTCGAATTTTCCGGCAGCGAGCTTTTTGAGGGCGTCCGCGCCGTCCTCCGCTTCGGTCACGTCCGTATGCCCGAGTTTTTCCAGGGTGTTCCGTTCGATACGGCGCATGGTGCTGGAATCGTCAACCAAAAGTATCCGCATGTGTTTTTCTCCAAGGGAACCGGATTAAAAGGGAATGTCGATCAAATTTCGCTTTTGAAACTGACGATCAGGCTGAATTCGCCGAAGGGGGTATCAAAGGGGACCAGCATGGGAATGATATCCTTGGGTCCGCCTACCTCATGTCCCGCGCCGATGACCACGGTGGGGAGCGAAATGTTGATCTTGTATTGCGCCAAGTCCCGCTTGGCGGCGCCCGCGACGATGTTGGCCAATTCGCCGATGGCGTCGGTGACCATATCGTCCAAGGCCACGACCTTCATGCCCACGAATTGGCTGACGACCTTCAGGGCCGCTATCCGCGGAAAGCTCAGGATGACGGAACCCTTGGCCCCGCCGCTCAACCCGATTATGCCCGAGACGTCGGAAAGCAGCTTCGAATCCTTTTTCAAGGTGACCTTTCCCGGCTTGATCTCGGTTTTCATCATGGTGCGGAACGTCTCCATGGTCGCGACTACGAAAGGGTTGATATGCTCGACTCGAACCGTTGACGCCATGTCTGTTCTCCGTTGGTTTATGGAAGCGATTATAGGGGAAGACGGGACGGATGGGAAGGAAATAGATCCGAAATCTTTAGGGTAACATCTGTGTAACCTAGGCGCAATCCCATACCGTAAAAGCGCCGGCGTCGTTCCGGAATAAAAATCGCGTCGAAAGCGTACGTTACTTGATTAAGATTTTACCGTGGCAAGATTGACTTATTTGATTGTCACCCCCTACTATCAGCCCGTTCAGACCACCCGAAATGAACGGATTCTAAAATTTTGCAGAACCTACGACTTCCCGCTTACCGCAAAGCCTCCAAGTGAAAGAAACCTGCCGCAAAATACTTGAAGATCTCTCGGGAGCTTTGGTGGCCGCCGAGCCCGGGGACCTTCAGGCTTTGGGGGCCCTGCACCTCAACTTTCAACAAATCCGCGAAGCCTGGACCGGCCCAGCCGCTTCCGAGGTGGCCGGCCTGTGCGCCATGGCGCAAGGACTCCTCGAAAAAATCATCATGGCGGAATCCGGAGACGCGGCTTCCGACCTCGAACGCGTTTCCGAGGCCACCTCCCTGCTCCAAGCCCTGATCTGCGAGGAAAGAACGCCACAGGAACTGGTTTTCCCTCCGGGTTTCCACGATCTGAAGCGATCGCATTCCAAAGGCGAAGGGGGTGTCGGGGAATTGGAAGACGATGCGGCCAACGCCGATCCCTCCCTGACCATGGACTTCGTGCGCGAATCCAATGAACATCTGGAAAACGCCGATGTCCTCCTGATGACTCTCGAGTCCGATCCCGGCAATGCCGAGGCCATCAACGCGGTTTTCCGGGCATTCCATACCATCAAAGGCGTGGCCGGTTTTCTCGGTTTCAAATCCATCCAGGCCTTCGCCCATGAAACGGAAAATCTGCTGGACCTGGTCCGCATGGAAAAGCTTCGGCTCGACAGCTCGCTTCTGGACACGATATTCGCGGCCGTGGACCTTCTCAAGAAACGCATCCAGTGGGTGTCGGAAAATGGAGGGGCCGCGTGGCCCCCGGATCAGGCCAAGGAAATGGTGTTGGTGCTGGGCATGGTAAAGGCCTCGGCGGGTGGAATGCCCGTGGAGGAGCGTCCTGCCGAACTCCCGCCGGCCCAACCGGGCATGCGCCTGGGGGAAATCCTGGTGGAAGCGGGCACCATTCCCGAGTATGCGGTGGAGGACGCTTTGCGCGCCCAGGAGGAAGTCAAGAACCCGCCCTTGGGCGAGATGTTGGTGAAAAATTCGGCGGCTACGCCCCGGGAAGTGGCGCTTGCGCTGCGCAGCCAGAAGCAGGCCAATGAAGGCGATCCGCCCGGCCCCAGGGAAACGCCCAAAGAAGCCGTCAAGGAAACGGTCAAGGTGGAAGCGGACAGGCTGGATCGGTTGCTGGATGCCATCGGCGAACTGGTGATCGCGGAAAGCATGATCTTCCAGTCTCCCGAGCTCAAAGGAAAGAAAAGTCCCGCCCTGGCCGCGCAAATGGCCCTGTTGGACAAGATCACCCGGGAGCTGCAGAAGATGGGGACGTCGCTCCGCATGGTGCCCGTGCGCCCGGTGTTCCAGAAGATGGCGAGATTGGTCCGCGACCTGTCCCGCAAGGCCGGCAAGGAGGTGGAATTCATCTGCTCCGGCGACGAGACCGAGTTGGACAAGACGGTGGTGGACAAAATCGGAGATCCGCTGGTCCACATGGTGAGGAACTCGGTAGACCATGGTATCGAGGCGGATCAGGCCGCGCGCATCGAAGCGGGCAAGCCGATCCAGTCCAAAGTGATGTTGCGCGCCTTTCAAAAGGGCGGCAGCGTTTGCATCCAAATCCAGGACGACGGCAAGGGCCTGAACCGCGAGGCCATTCTCCGCAAGGCCCGGGAACGGGGCTTGATCAAGGACGATGGGGCGGCGTTGTCCGATCAGGAAGTCTGGCGCTTTATCTTCGAAGCCGGCTTTTCGACCGCCGCCCAGGTGACGGAGATTTCCGGCCGGGGAGTGGGCATGGACGTGGTGCGGCGGAACATCGAAGAGCTCAGGGGCAGGATCGATATCGAGAGCGCCGCGGGCAAGGGGACGACCTTCAGCATCTGGCTGCCTCTGACCCTGGCCATCATCGATGGGATGATCGTGCGAGTGGCCCGGCAGCGTCTGGTCTTTCCGACCCTTTCCATCCTGCGCATCGTCCCGCTGAAGGCCGAAGCCATCCGGAGCATAGTGGGACGGGGAGAAGTGCTCCATCTTCAGGATGAATTGATCCCGCTCTTCCGATTGGATGGCTTGCTTCCGGAAGGCGGGTCCGCTGAGCCCGCGGCCAACCGGTTGGTGGTCATCGTGGAAAGCGGCGAGGGGAAGGTGGGCCTTCCCGTGGACGAACTGATCGGTCAGCAGCAAGTGGTCATCAAGGGACTGGGCGAGTCCATGAAGCAGATAGCGGGGCTTACGGGAGGCGCGATTCTTTCCGACGGAACCGTGGGGATAATACTGGATGTGGACGGGCTGATGAAGGCCCCGCGCACGGAACCCGTGGGCGCATAAAAGTTTCAACAGGGAAAGGAAGAACTGATGCCTGAAAATATTGCCAAAGACAAGACAGGGATAGCCAAGGCGGGGAAATACCTCACCTTCCAATTGGGTCGGGAGGTGTACGGGATTGAAATCCTCAAGGTGCAGGAAATCATCGGCATGATGGCCATCACCCATGTGCCCAAGACGCCTGCATTCGTCCGGGGCGTGATCAACTTGCGCGGCAAGGTGATTCCCGTGGTGGAGCTCCGCAGCAAGTTCGGAATGGAAAGCAAGGAAGACACCGACCGGACCTGCATCGTGGTGGTCCAGGTATCCTGGGCCGCGGCCACGGTGACCATGGGCATGCTGGTCGATGAGGTCTCGGAGGTTCTGAACGTGACCCATGAACAGATAGAAGCTCCGCCCTCCTTCGGCGCCAGCGTGGACACGGATTTCATCCTGGGCATGGGGAAAGTGGGCCAGAAGGTGGTGATGCTGCTCGACGCGGACAAGGTGCTCGCCGCCGAGGAAATAGCGGTCATCAGCAAAGTGGAATAAGGCGGAAGAAAACGGAAGGTCCGGAAAATCCCCGGATCGCCCGGAATCGTCGGAAACAATTAACCGGAACTAATCGAGGAGAACGAATACATGTTGAAAAGTCTTGGCCTGAGCGGAAAATTATACATCGGGTTCGGCTGTGTCGTATTCATCGCCGCGGCGCTGGGCGTGTTCGCCTATACGCGCCTGCTGGCCATCAACGCGTCCTCCACGATCATCACCAAGGATTGCCTGCCCGGCGTTCTCGCCATCGGAAAAATCAACAGCTTGGCGAAGGACAACATGCGCTGGACCACGGCGACCTTCCTTGCCGACAACAAGGCCGAAGTCGCGGTCGAAGAGGACAAGGTCAAGGAAAACATGCTGGCGATGGAAAAGACCCTCAAGGAATACGAGTCCACCATCACCTATCCCAAGGACCGGGAATTGTTCGAGGCCATCAAAGCGCCGATGGAGGCGTTGCGGAAGGCCCGCACCGTGGTGTTCGAACTCAACTCGGCCGGGAAAATGAAGGAAGCCGAAGTCGCCTTGAAATCCGACGTCCGGCCGGCGAACGCGAATTTGGAGGAAGGCATCAACGCCCTCATCGATTTCAATACCGAGAACTCCGATAAGGAATCGGTCGAAATCACCTCGGCGGTGACATCGGCGAAATCCGGCATCGTGATAGGGCTGGCGCTCGCCATCGCTCTGGGCGCATTCATCGGCATCTTCCTCAGCCGCTCGATCGCCGCGGCCTTGAACCAGGTCATCACTTCCCTGTCGGCGGGCAGCGAGCAGGTATCTTCCGCATCCAGCCAGGTGAGCCAGTCCAGCCAGCAAATGGCGGAAGGCGCCAGCGAGCAGGCTTCCTCCCTGGAAGAGACTTCCGCTTCCCTGGAAGAGATGTCCTCCATGACCAAGCAGAACAGCGAGAACTCCCGTCAGGCCAATGTCATGGCCACGGAAACCCGCACCGCCGTGGAAAAGAGCCGCGAGGCCATGAACCGCATGGGCGATGCCATCGTGAAGATCAAAGGCTCATCCGATCAGACGGCCAAGATCATCAAGACCATCGACGAGATAGCCTTCCAGACCAACCTGCTTGCCCTGAACGCCGCTGTGGAAGCGGCCCGCGCCGGCGATGCCGGCAAGGGCTTCGCGGTGGTGGCCGAAGAAGTGCGCAACCTGGCGCAACGCAGCGCCGAGGCGGCCAAGACCACGGCTTCCTTGATCGAGGAATCCCAACAGAATGCCAACAACGGCGTATCCGTGTCCAACGAAGTGGCGGGAATCCTCACCCAGATTGTGGAGAGCGTAAGCAAGTTGGCCCAGCTTATCGGCGAAGTGTCGGCTGCCAGCGATGAACAAAGCAAAGGCATCGAGCAGATCGGCACCGCGGTCACCCAGATGGACAAGCTCACCCAGTCCAACGCGGCCAATGCCGAGGAATCGGCGAGCGCCAGCGAGGAGTTGGCCGCCCAGGCCAAGGAGCTCGGAGACATGGTGCAGGTGCTGGTGGGCATCGTCAAAGGCGCCGGCGCCCGGGGAGAAGCGATTTCGATGGCTTCCGCCGGACCCAAGTCCGTTTCCCGCCCAACGGCCCCGGCCGTCCGCAAGGCGCCCGTTTCCGCGGCCTCCAAGCCCGTTTCCCGGAATGCCCATGGGAAAGACTGGAGCCCCGCCGGTTCCAACGGAAAGCCGGCGCACATCGGACGCAACGGACATGCCCGCGTGGCGGTATCCTCCAATGGACATGCCCTCAACTCCGATCAGGTGATCCCCATGGACGATTCGGATATGAAGGATTTTTGAAATTGGAAATGAATCAGGATTCTTTCGATGAGTTCCGCTCGCTGGTCTACGCCAAGAGCGGAATCACCCTGGGCCAAGGCAAGGAAGCCCTGGTCAGTTCCCGCGTGGGCAAGCGCATGCGCCAGTTGGGCCTGGGCGATTTCCGGTCCTACCTGGATTGGGTGAAAGGCAAGGGCGGCGAAGACGAGATGGTCCAGCTCCTGGACGCCATCTCCACCAACGTCACCAGCTTCTTCCGGGAGCCGGAGCATTTCGACTTCGTCCGGGAGAAGATGACCGACTGGCTGGGGAAGAAGCAGACGCGCTTCCGCCTATGGTCCGCGGCCTCTTCCACGGGGGAGGAACCCTATACCCTGGCCATGACCCTGCGGGAGTGCCAGCCCGGGCCGGAATGCGACATCCGCATCCTGGCGACGGACATTTCCACGCGCGTCCTTGCGGCCGCGCAGGAAGGCATCTACCCCGAGTCCAAGATGTCGACCCTTCCCGGCGGCTATGCGGCGCGGTATTTCACGAAGCGGCGGGACAAGGATTCCGTGGTCTATGCCGCGGGTGAAAATCTGCGCAACCTGATCCTCTACAAAAGGCTCAACCTGGCCTTCCCTCCTTTCCCGATGCAAGGACCCATGGACATGATCCTCTGCAGGAACGTGATGATTTATTTCGACAACCCCGTGCGGGAACGGCTCCTGGCCGAATTCCACCGCTTGCTCAGGCCCGGCGGTTATCTCCTGGTGGGGCACTCCGAAAGCCTCACCGGACTGAGCGTCGGCTTCAAGAGCATCCGTCCTTCCATTTATCGGAAGGATGCATGAGCATTATCGTCGGCATATCCGACATGAAAATATCCTCCGATCCGGGCGACGTGCTGGCCACCTACGCGCTGGGTTCCTGCGTGGGCCTTTCCCTGTTCGATCCCGAAAGGCGCATCGGCGGCCTGATCCACTGCATGCTGCCCCTTTCCAAGATCGATCCGGTCAAGGCGGGAAACAATCCCTACATGTTCGTCGATACGGGGGTATCCGCCATGCTCCAGATCCTGTTCGACATGGGCGCGCAGAGGAAAAGCCTGCAGGCCAAGGTGGCGGGCGCGTCCAAGATCATGGACGCCAACAGCGTGTTCAACATCGGCGAGCGCAACCACACGGTGTTGCGGAAAGTCCTCTGGAAAAACAATATCCTGGTTTCCGGGGAAGACGTGGGGGGCAACGCGCCCCGGACCATGTACCTGCATATGGACACCGGGAAGACGATCCTCAAGGTCGCCGGCGAAGAGAAGGAGATCTGATCCATGGCCTACAACATTCTCGTGGTGGACGATTCCGCGACCGTCAGGGCCGTCATCGCCAAGTCCCTGAACCTGGCGGGCGTGGACTTGGGCTCCCTGTTCCAGGCGGCGAACGGGGCGGAAGGCCTTGAGATTCTCCGCAAGGAATGGGTGGATCTGGTGCTGGCCGATATCAACATGCCCGTCATGGGCGGCGTGGCCATGGTGGAGGAAATGAAGGGGGATGAGTCCCTGAAGGGCATTCCCGTGATCATCGTTTCCACCGAGGGCAGCGTCACGCGGCTGCAAGGGCTTAAGGATAAGGGCGTCAGCGCCTTTCTGCGCAAACCCTTCGCGCCCGAGGATCTCAAGAGAGCGGTGGACTCCCTGTTGAAAGGAGACGGCAATGGATGACGCGACGGCGGAAACGGTGAGCCGGGTGTTCCGGGAAGTGCTGGAGCGGCAGGCATTCATCTTCGCCGACCCCGCGGAGCGCGGGTGCCTGGATCCGGCGGGAGAGGGATTCCTGGCCGCATCCATCGGTTTCCGGGGGGAAGCCGATGGGCGCGTCACGCTGGCGCTCCCCAAGGCCCTGGCCGATGAGATCGCCTGCAACTTCCTGGGCGTGGACGCGGACGATCCCGTGGTCGCTGAACGGTCCCGCGACTGTTTCATGGAACTCCTCAACGTCACCTGCGGCCATATCCTCACCGCCCTGCGGGGAGATGAACCCATTTTCGATCTGTCCATACCGGAAGCCGCCGACGTGACGGCGGAGACCGTGGCCGCCTGGGCCGATCAGGCCGGGTCCCTGGTCTTCACGGTGGATGAGAAACCGGTGCTTCTCATTCTCCGGTTCGCATCCGATTCCGGGGAGATCGGAAACCCGGGTCCGGGATGAGCGATTCTCCGCGCCGGATCAAGGTCTTGGTGGTGGACGACTCCGCGATGGTGCGGGACGTCCTGAGCAAGGAGCTCTCCCGCGATCCGGAGATCGAAGTGGTCGGAGCCGTGCCGGATCCGTACGTCGCCCGGGATCAGATCGTCCTGCTCAAGCCGGACGTCGTCACTTTGGACATAGAAATGCCCAGGATGGACGGAATCACTTTCCTGCGCAAACTCATGCGCTATTATCCGTTGCCCGTGATCATCATTTCCTCCCTCACTCCAAAGGGCGGCGCTTTGGCCTTGGAAGCCATGGACATCGGGGCCGTGGACGTGATGTGCAAGCCCGGCGCGGCCTATGCGGTGGGCGACATGGGCGTCCAGCTCCGGGAAAAGGTGAAGGCCGCGTTCATGGTCCGGGTGGAAAAGCGCGAAGCCCCGGATGCGGGCCCCCGCCAACGGCTCTCCCTGCTGAAGACGACGAATATGGTGGTGGCGATCGGCGCCTCCACCGGCGGAACCCGGGCTTTGGAATCCCTGCTCACCGCGCTCCCGGCCAACGCTCCGGGCATCATCATCGTCCAACACATGCCCGAGCATTTCACCCGCTCCTTCTCCGAACGGCTGAATTCCCTGTGCGCGATGGAAGTGAAAGAGGCGGAGGATGGGGACACCGTGGCTCCCGGACGCGTCCTGATCGCTCCCGGCAACTTTCACATGCTGCTCAACCGCTCCGGCGCGGTGTACCGCGTTTCCGTCAAGTCCGGGCCCTTGGTCTCCCGCCACCGGCCCTCCGTGGACGTGCTCTTCAAGTCGGTGGCCCGTTTCGCGGGAGGCAATGCCGTAGGGGTCATTCTCACCGGCATGGGCGGTGACGGGGCCGGCGGAATGAAGGAAATGAAGGACTGCGGCGCGACGAATATCGCCCAGGATGAAGCGAGCTGCGTCGTCTACGGAATGCCGAAAGAGGCGGTCGCCGCGGGCGGGGTGGATCATATCCTGCCCCTGGAGGCCATCCCCGCGAAAATCCTCGAGCTGGTCGGCAAAGGATGAAAAGGATGAGAATGGACGCGCGCATCATTCTGGCGATTGCATCGGCTCTGGCCGCTCTTCCCGCCATGGCCGAATCCCAACCCGCTCTCGCTGATGCTCCGGCCCCGGCATTCTACTACAATACCCTGGGCCAACCTTGGCAATCCGTGGCTCCCGGTTTGCTTGACTGGGAAAACACGGTGGGCTACGTAAACGTCCACACCTTTCCCGCGTCCTCGGGTGCCTCGTCCGCTTCGTCCGCCTCGTCTGTTTTGGCCCTGACATCCCTGGTAACCGGCCTGGCATCCTGGGCCGATATCGCCGGCGTCGTGGGCGGAACGCTTGCGAATCCGGACGACATCCAGGAAAGCGGTTTCTTCGGAGGCACGGGCCATTTAGCCTGGGACCTTGGATCGGACAATGGCTTGGCCCTGTATGTGGGTCCGGCCTGGTCCTTCGACGGGAAAGGCATTTCCTCCTCGTCCCTTTCCGTCACCGCCGCCACCGGCCACGAACCCTCGGCGGGTTGGAGCCGGGATTTCAATCTTGGCGTCAACTACACGGATCAAGGTTCCTTCTCCGCAGTGGTTTCGCCGGATATAACCGACCTTTGGACCGGCACTCTGCTCGCTTCCGCCGGCCGCGTCGCCGCCGATCGCCTCTCAAGTTTCTCCGTGGAAGGATTCGGGGCCTACTCTTCCGGCGACCTCATCCAGGATGCGGGCCTCCAATCCGAGGGTTCCGCCTGGCGATTGGGAGGCGGAGTGGGCTACCAAAGGAGCTTCGGAGGAAACCCAAGCGGACTGAACGCCTGGGCGCTGTATGGCGGTCTGCAATGGGAGTGGGCCGATATCGGAGACGACCAGGATCCGACCTCGCCATCCCTGGTCGTCAATTTCAGCATCGGGACGATTCGCCCGAGGTAATTTTTCCAAGCTCACTTATACGCGACCGGAATCGTTCCCCTCCGATCTTTTCATTGGGTTGGATGTAAATTTCAACCATGTCCGAAAAAACCCTTCGCTACGCCGCCAAGGCCTTGATCATAGAGAACGGCCGGGTGTTGTGCCTGCGCAAGCAAGGCGACATCGGCGGGTACTACGTTCTGCCGGGAGGCGGGCAGGATCCCGGGGAGCTCCTGCCCGGAACGTTGGCGCGGGAATGTCTGGAAGAGCTCGGAGCCAAGGTGGAAGTGGGCCGCCTGCGCTTTGTGCAGGAGTATATCGGCGGCAACCATCTGTTCAAGGATGTGCATGGGAAGATGCATTTCGTGAACCTGTATTTCGAATGCCGGTTGTCGGAGCCGGTGCTGTCCCATCCCTTGTCTCCGGACGCGGGCCAGGTGGGGTTGGAATGGCTCGAGATCGAAAAGCTGGGCGAGGCGGCCTTCTTTCCCCGGGCGCTGGCCGGCAGGTTGGGGCGGGATGGGGAAGCTGGGCCGGTTTATCTGGGGGACTCGGTTTGAAAAATGGAGAGGCATGATGGCTGACGTGGGTTTCAAGCATATGACGGCTGAACCTTTCACTTTTCTGCATGGGAAGGTGGAAACCGGCTTCGACGGAATCGGAGAGGCCGGTCAGGAGATCCTGGCCGGACTGGAACCGTTCATCGCAGCGAATGGCATCACGGTCACTGGCCCCGGTGTGTGGAGCTATAATCAACTGGGAGGCGGAAGGGTCCTTCTCAGGGCCGGGGTTCCCATCCAGGCAGGGCCGCAGTCCCGGGACGGATTCTTCGTGACCCGGGAAGACGAATGGAAATGCGTTTCCACGGAATACCTGGGATCGATGGCCGGGATTGGGATTGCATGGGATCGATTCATCGCGGCGATTCTGGAGGCGGGCCTGGTTCCTGCCAAGGAAAACCGGGAAATCTACCGCAAGTGGATCGCCATGGACTCGCCCGAAAACGTGACGGAACTTCAGGTGAGGATAGCATGAGGCGATGCCTAAGGATGGATGAAAGAATGAAACCGATACGGATGATCTTGTTTCTGGTTTTCGCCTGTCTTGGCGCGGCCAAGGCGGATGAGCGGATGAACGCCATGGTGGGCCTTTGGTATGGTCCCTACAACGGCTATTCCTTCGAATACGATTTGATCGCCCAGTTCTGGAAGAGCAACGGATGGAAGGGCAACATCACGGGTCCCTACCTGTCGGACGAGATCGGGACCGAGTCCAACCGCCTGGGGATCGGGTTCGCCACGGGACGACGGGTCGATGAGAGGGGCACCTTCGCCGTCGCAGCGACCTTGTTCGAACAGAATCGTTGGGGCCGATTTTCGGAAACGGACGTCGGGGCCGAGGCGCGCATGAGCCTGTTCATCTTCGGGGTGAAGCTGGGGTTGATCGAGAATTGGAAAAAGCTGTATTGGCAGGTGGGCTTGAGCTATTGAACGGTTTCAGGGCAGTTTTTTCTGTCCCAGGGGCGGCAGTTCGATCGCGAAGCGGGTGCCTTCTCCCGGCCTTGAATAGACATAGAGATTGCCCCCGCGATCGCTGACGCAGCGGGCGGCCAAGGCAAGCCCCAGGCCCCGGCCGGAAACCATGTCCGCTTCCTGCCGCGTAGTGAACCGTTCCAGGAAAATCAGTCCCAGCTTGCCCACGTCGTCCAAGGCATCGGCATCCGCGCGGGAAAGCAGCCCCAGCGCCACGCCCCTGTCGGCGATGACGGCGGGATCCATGCCCCTGCCGTCGTCGCGGATGCGCAGGAAAATCCGATCTTCCTCGGCCACGTATTCGAACCCGATTTCGGCTTCGCCCTTGCCAGCGGCTTCGCGCTCGGCCGGGGATTCTATGCCATGGTCCACCATGTTGCGCAGGATATGCACCAAGGCCTCGTCCACGCGGGAGAACGATTCCGGATGCACGTCGCCGGTATTGCTGGTGACGCGGAAGTTGACCTGCTTGCCCAGGTTGTGGGCGATGCGCTCCACCAGGTTCCCGTATTTGCGCGCCAGGTAGGCGGGACTCAGGAAGGGCAGCTTGCGGGTGGCCTCGATGACGGCGCGCAGGGGCGGTTCCAGCCTGGCCGGATCCAATTCGGCCGAACCCGCGACCAGGCGATCCAGTTTCCATTTCAGGATGCGCGTCATGGCGTCCTGGCCTTCGCCCGCAATCAGCTTCATGGCCCTGATGAGTTCGTCCAGCTGCATCCGCAGGCCCGCCAGGGAAGCGGTCAATCTCGACGAGGTCCTTTCGGAACCCGCGGTCGGATGTTTCAGCGCTTCCAACAGGTCTTCCGATTCCTGCGCTCCGGCCGCCAGGCTTTCGAACCCGAAAGCGCCGGCGTTGCCTTTGACCATGTGCAGCTCCCGGAACAGGCGTTGGCCCGCGCTCTCGTCGGCGCTTATGCTTTCAGCGGTGCCTACGCTTTCAGCAACGCTTTCGCTCTTAGCGACGCTTCCCTGCCATAGGCCCGGCTGGTTTTCCCCGGCGCGCGCGCGGGAGGCCAGGAATCTTTCCCATTCGCGCCGCGCTCCTTCCAGGCGCATGCGGGCGTCCTCCAGGAAGGCGCCCACCGTTTCCGGAGGGTTGGCGGCGAGGGCCAGTACGTCGCGGATTTCCAGCTTGTGCCGCTCGCGCTCCTCTTCAAGCTGCCGCACCATGGCGCGGCTGGGAGCGGTGTCGATGGCGAACACGGCGATGGCGATCAGGTTTCCGTTCCCATCCTCCAGCTTGCGATACGCCAGGCGGACGGGGCCTTCGTCTTCTTTCCTACCGCTCCAGATTTCCTGCACCGGAGCCAATGGCGCCAATTTGTCCCAGCGCATATCGCGATGCCGCTTGCCTACCAGATCGAGCCACTTGCCGAATTGGAGTTCCTGTTCCGCGTTGAGGCCGAAGGCCTTGTTCAACGGGATGCGGGCCGCGGGCGCGCCCGGTCCGCCAGCGGCCGACAGTTGCCCGGCCAGCGCGGCGGAAGACGTTACCGTTCCGTCCAGATGGATGAGGAAAAAGCCTGCGCTACCGGCGTCCATGCAGTGCCGTCGCGGTCCGTGTTACGGGGATTGGAGGATCTCGGCCACGGTGGCCTTGAAGTCCCGGACGAAATCGTCCTTGTCGAAGCGGAGGGGCTTTTCGACATAACTCTTGGCGCCGATGGCCAGGCATTCCAGCAGCAGCGGGCCTTTCACGGCGGAAATCACCAGCACGCGGGCGTCCGGAAACTCCTTCATGATCAGGGAGAGCGCTCCGCGGCCGTCCAGCTTGGGCATGGTCAGGTCCATGGTGATCAAATCCGGTTTGTGGGCACGGTACATCTCCACGGCTTCTTCGCCGTTCTCGCCGGTGGCGGCCACCTTGAATCCCATCACGTCGGCGAAGAACCTGCCCAATTGCATGGTCTGGAACTTCGAATCGTCGACGATGACCACGGTCTTATCCACGGATTCCCCTTTCGCCCATTATATCACCGCGCTCCGTTCCCGGCCATCTCTTGCCTTTCATGCGATGGATTGGATGCAGGTGGCGAACTTGAAGGCCAGGTTTTGGGGGATGCAGGCGAATTCGAAAAAGACCCCTTCTTCGGCGCGGATGCGAAAAGCCTGGGTGCCGGAGAAATTGCCCACTTTGGGCGGCGAAATCTCGGTGTTGGGGGCGTTTTCCAGCTTGGAGAGCAGCCAGGCCAGGCGGGAGGATACGAAGTTCAGGATTTCCGCGTTGGCGGAAATCACCAGTTTCAGGGCCTCTTCCCGGGGCCGATCCGGCAGCATGCGCTTGCCCAACCGCACCATGGAATCGGTTTCCATTACCAGGAAAGACAGGACCTGGGAAGCCGGGGACATGGCCAATTGGGAGATGACCACGGGGGATTGCACCGTATAAAGCCCCTGGGTTTTGGCGGACCGGCCCGCAAAAGGGTCGGGATAAACCCCTTGCAGGCCGCCGGTGATGAGACGGACGAGATTATTCCCGATAAGATCCCGGACGACGGATTCCTTCATGGACTCTGCGATTATAGCATAGGCGGTTCCGGAAAGGCTCCGGCCCCATTGACTTGCCCCATAAGGCTGTGATTTAATTTCCCCAGTGCAGACCACCGCCTCGCCCGGTAAGGATATCCCCAGGGTTCTCCATATCGATTTCCCTGCGGCCATCCTGAAATTATTGGAGACCACCTTCCAGAATCGTGGCCTGGCTTGGGAGTCGTGCGATTCCGGGGTCCAGGGATTCCACATGGCCCTGGTGCAGGACTACAATCTCATTTTCCTGGCGGTGCGGGAAAACACCATCGACGGTTTGCGCATCGTCAAAGGTCTGCACCGCGCCGGGGTGAAATCGCCCATCATCCTCTTCATGCCTTCCAGGGAATTGGAGCTCCGCCGGGGGGAATTTGCCCGTTACCCCAATGTGATCGCCTGCCTGGCCAAGCCTCTGGACCTGAGGCAGGTGGACAAGGCCATGGACTTCCTGCGCCATCCCCCTTCTTTGAAGCCTCAGGACAAGGCCAAGCTGCTCGAGGTCCTGGCGCGGATCGAAAGGACCGTCAGTGCCGAAGTTTAGCGTTTCCCTTTCCGGCGACGGCATGGGCGCCAAGCTCCGCATCGAAGGCTTCACCGCCGACGGCTGGCGATCGGAATGGTCCGGCCCCACGGGCCTGGAAGGCGCGGACAAGCTGCGCGCATTGCTGATGGCGCAAGGGATAGCGCCCGCATGCATCCGGGACGACATCCTTACCTGGATTTGCCAGACCCTGACCCATGCGCCCGATTCGTCCCTGGCCAAGGAATTGGAAGCGGTCCAGGACGTGGATGTGGCCCAGGGCACCGCGCCCGTGCCCGAAGAACCCCAGGGTCTGGTGTTCCACCATTCCTATCTGGGCAATGCCGAGGCTATCGCCGATTTGCGCCGCAAGGCCGATGCCTGGGGCTTCGGCGGCATCCGCGAGTCCATCGATCCGGCCTACTGGGTCAACTCGGGCGAACCCGTATTCAGCTTCCAGAGCGCGGCAAAGGGAAAGGCGGGCATGGACGTATTGGGGGCGCCCATCCCCTTCCAGACCGTCCGCGACCGCCTCCCGCCCTTCGGCAAATCCCTGTTCCTGAACGAGAAGAAGCTCATCGCGGTATGCGAAGGCGCCCTGATCATCGACAGCGGCCGCATCAAGGTGCTGGGATCCGACAGCCTGCCCACCTGCCAGGTGGTGGTGGCCGAGGACAAGATGTCCGCCAATCTGGTGCTGGGCGGCAACTATCTGAACGATTGGACCGTCACCCTGGAAATGGTGCGGAACTCCCTGCGCGAACAAGGCGTGCTCTGCATGTTGCCGGAATCGGAAGTGCAAGCGGCCTTGAACCGCTTCAACCAGGATCATCTTCCCCTCACGCTCCTGATCGGGCGCGGACGGGTCCCCGTTCCCGGCCAGGACGGCCGCCTCTCATTGCTGGTCGATCCCGAACCCGACGTACCGCTTCCCGGATCGGACGGCAGCATCGACTTCAAGGACTTTTCCTTTTTCAAGACCGTGGCCCAGGGCGTGCGCCTGGCGGAAGTGCTGCCGCCCACGGTGGGCGAGCCCGGCATGAACGTGCATGGCGAGGAGATCCCTCCGCCGGATGCGCGTCCTTTTTCGGCCGAGCCGGGATTGAATACCGTCCTGGAAGGTTTCGATCCCCTTTATATCGTGGCCAAGGTCCCGGGCCGGCTGGCCATCAGGGCGGGCATTCCCGAAGTGGTGGAAGTCCTGGACGTGGGCGGCGACGTTTCCCTCAAGACCGGGAATATCGATTTCCCCGGCGCGGTGAAGGTGGCCGGCGACGTCCACAGCCGCATGGAAATCCATTCCACCGGGGACGTGGAAGTGGCCGGCACGGTCGAGGACAGCATCATCAAATCGGACGGCGCCATCGTCATCAGGGGCGGGGTGAACGGGTCGGGCGGCGGCCTCATCAAATCCCGCTTCAGTTCGGTCACCATCGGCTACCTGCACAACCAGCGCATCGAATCGCATTCCCATATCGTGGTCTTCAACGAAATCATCAACAGCATCCTGCTGGCGCGCAAGACCATCCAGATGCGGTATGGGAGATACTCCGTGCTGAGCGGCCATCTCCTGGCCGGCGAAGGCATGGATCTGTTCAACGTGGGTTCGGAGACGGGCGGCAAGACCATCCTGGAAGTGGGCAAGGATTTCGAAGTGGAAGCGGATATCGAGGGCAAGAATGCCCGGCTCTTGGAGCATTCCCATGATTTCGAATTCCTCAGGGACATGGAAGACCAGTTGACCGGGGTCATCCGCCTGCGGCGCGGCGCCTCGGACGAGGACGTGCTCCTTCAGAAGCGCACCCAGGGAGCCATGGAGATCCTCGAGCGCTGGATCGCGTCGCTGCGCAAGGAGCTCGCGGAGCTTTCCAAACGCCTTTACATCCGGGAACCCTGCCAGATCCTCATCCGCGGCATCGCCCATCCGGGCACGGTATTCAAATACCGGGACGAGATAGTGGTGGTGACGAAGCCGGTGGTGAACCGCAAATGGGTGTTCCGGGAAAAGGGCGCGCTTCCGACGCCGGAAGGCCAGCCGATCTAATCGGCGGACAATCTCACGCGGCCGCGGAATAGCGCGCTGCGGCGGAAAGCATGGGGACGGCTTCCTGGACCGCGAAGGAAAAATGGATCCAGGCTCCCGCCAGGCGGAGCGAGCCGCGCACCGTGCGGGAACCGGCCGCCGGGCGGGCGGCGCCGGAGCAGGGGACGCACGGGATCAGATAGCCGAACTCTTCCGAGAACGCGCTGTCCGCCAGGATCGATCCGCAAATGCAATTGGCCAGCTCGCAATAGGCGTCCATCTTCAGCTGGTCGGAAACCCCTTCGGGAAAAAGCGTGTCATATCCGGCCTTGTCCGCGGTGAGGTTGCAGAGCAGTTCGTATTTCTCTCCGATGTTCTTTTGCGAGCACCGCAGGGTTTCCTTCTCCGCGATGCGCGGGGCTTCCCATGCGCTTCCCGGGAAAGCCTGCGAGCAGAAGAAGGCTCCGGCCGTCTCGGCGGCCGTTCGCGTCAGTGAGGCCGCCAGGCGCCGCATGCCGGATTCGATCGGGCACGGCGGGCGGGCGATGGGGAGCGGGCGGATTTCCGGGGTCTCTTGCAGGGTCGGCATACCATCCTCCGGCATCGGGTCCGGGGCGCTCGCTACGGCGTTTCCCCCGGGTCCGGTCCTATTATGGATTTCGGACCGGCCGGAAAAATCCTTTAGCCCTAACCCGGATTTATCTTGCCTCCCCCCCGTCCGGATCTCTAGGTTTAACATATCCGGGCGCGCCCACTAATAACGATAGCGCCCGGCAATTTCTCCAGCATCTAAATCCCCGGCGGGGGATCCCGGAGCGCAAAGTACTGATGGGAAGAAAAGCCTAGGTTTGGAATTAGAATAATTCTAAATTGTGGGTATGAATGATTCCAGGCAAGCGAAGGAAGGCACGGACGCAAAGGAAGGGAACGGCGGCAAAGCAACGGAGGCATCCCTGACGCCCCATCGCATGGCCGTACTCACCTTGGTAAGGATGGGCAAGAATCATCCCACCGCCCGGGAAGTGTTCGAGCGCTCAGGCGCGCATTCGCCGCGCCTGAGCTTTGCCACGGTCTACAACGCGCTGAAGTTCCTCACCGGATTGAAGCTGCTGCGCATGATCCGAGTGGGCGACGACGCGGTGCGCTACGATCCGGTCCTGGAGCGGCACGATCACCTGATTTGCCGCGTCTGCGGCAGCATCGATGACTCCATGGGCCCGGCGCCGCAAGGACCCACCGCGGGTCTTTCCGGCCGCAAGGGGTTCCAGGTGGAAGAGATCACCGTGCAGTTCACGGGCATTTGCGCCAAGTGCCGCAAAGCCGAAGCCGGAAAAAAATGATATTCACACAACCAATCGGGAGAACGCAATGCAGATAGACATCGGAATCGGGGAAAAGGAACGGAAGGACATCACGGACGGCCTGTCCAAGGTGCTCGCGGATACCTATACCCTTTATCTCAAGACCCACAACTACCACTGGAACGTCACGGGGCCCATGTTCCAGACCCTGCACCTCATGTTCGAAGGGCAATACAATGAATTGGCCCTGGCGGTGGATCTGGTGGCCGAGCGCATCCGCGCCCTGGGCTTTCCGGCTCCCGCCACCTACGCGGAATTCGTCCGCCTATCGTCCATCCCGGATGAGGCCGGCGTTCCCGCCGCGCAGGACATGATCCGGAAAATCCTGTTGGGCCATGAGGCCGTGGTCCGGACCGCGCGCACGGTCTATGCCGTGGCCGAAAAATCCAGCGATCAGCCGACCCTGGATCTGCTGACCCAGCGCATGCAGTTGCATGAAAAGACGGCCTGGATGCTGCGCAGCATGCTGGCCTGAACTGAAAAGGCCGCCCGGTCGGGCGGCCTTTTCGTTTCGACGGCGTCCGTAGGGCGCGGACTTCAACCTTGCGGCATGGCCGCCATGCGCTCTTTCATCTCTTCCGGAGATACGTCCTCGGTGTGAGTGGAGATGATCCAGACATGTCCGAACGGATCTTCCAGGGTGCCGCTGCGGTCCCCGTAGAATTGATCCTTGATCGGGCGCTTCACCTTTCCTCCCGCATCGATGGCGCGTTGGAACCGCGCGTCCACGTCGGGCACGTAGACGTTGAAAGCCATGGTGGTGCCGCCCAGGGCCTGTGGGCTTTTGCTGAGAGCGTCCGGCATTTCCGGAAACTCATCGGCCAGCATGAAGCGGCTGTCGCCGATCTGGAGTTCCGCGTGGCCCACCTTGTTGCCGGGCATATCCATGCGGACGAGCTCCTCGGCACCGAAGGCTTTCTTGTAGAAAGCGATCGCATCGGAAGCGTTGCGCACGCTGATATAGGGTGTGATAGTGTGATATCCGTCGGGAACGGGTTTGACCTTGCCGGCCATGATGTCCTCCTGGGTTGGGGCGATTGCCGTCGGGAAGATAAAATGATCCGGCCCCGCGCGCCAGCTTCCCGCCGTTTCAGCGGTGATTCAGGCCCCCTAACCCCTTAGTGGCAGGGCTGGGACTTCTGCAAAACGGCGGCGAAAAGGCTGTCCGACTGGAAGTAGAAATTGACTCCCTCGAATACGTCGTAGGCGGTGTAGTCGGCGGCCGTGCTCAAGGTATCCCCTTCCTCGCGGACGGGTGGAACGGACGGATGGCGGGAGAGATAGCGCAGCACTCCGGGCTGTTTGTAAAGCGGGGCTCCCAACGCGTCGAGAATATCCCGTTCCTTCAATCCCATGCGCAGCCATTTGGCGGGATGCAGGAATTGTCCGGAGAGAACGTAGTTGGTGGCGCAAGGATGATCCTGGGTGTACAGGCCGTTGCCGTAGGAGTTACGGTAGAGGGTGTCGTCCCGGAAGGAATCGTCATACCCGTAGGGCATGGAGGCTTCGGGATTCTGGGGAAAGACAAACGAGGTGTCGAACAACTGGGAGATGCGCAAGGTGTCCGCGGCGTCCGGATCGCCTTTCCAGCTTTTCGGATCCCCGCTGAGACTGTCCAGGCGCGCTATCTCCTTGAAGACCGTGAACGTGCTTTCCGGGCCCGCGTAGGCGTAGCCTTCCAGGGTTTTGGGCGAGAACTTGGCCGGATCCCAGGGAGGCGTCAGCCCGCCGCTGCTGAGCGGCTTGTCCGGTTTTTCCTTTACCATGCAGCCGCAGAGCAGCAGAGCGGCCATGCCGGCGGCAAAGAAGGACTCGGTAATGCGGAAGGCCGTGGTCATGCGCTCGCCTTTATCTGGGCCGTCGGGCCGGGACGGAAATAAAGATACTTTAAGACGAAGATCGGTTGGGAATCGGTTTGGAGACTTTGACCTTGGGAGCTTTGTGGCGTTATTTCGTCGGGCGACGAAACGTCGTTCAGGGTGCCGCAACGTCAAATTTACGTCAGGCTTCTCTCGTCGCTCTTCTAGAATCCGTCCAGCGGGCTGTTGGAAATGGAATGATTCGGCAAGGCTTCCACGATCTTCTCCTCGGACTTGGACAGATCGATTTGCACGATTTGGATCCGGGGCAGGGGGGACCCGCTTTCGTCGGTGAGCACTGAAACGGTGGGTTTGGTGAACTCGGACGCGTTGGGGCTCACCACCTTCGCCACCCGTCCGCTGGTGAGCCGGACAAGGGAACCCAGGGGGAAGATGGACATGGTTTTCAGGAACTGTTTGATGTTCTCCCCGTCCAAATGGCCGGCGCCGCCCATGGAAAGCACGGCGACCATCGCCTGATAAGGAACGATGGATTCCCGATAGGTACGCTGGTTGATGAGCGCCGTAAACACATCCGCGATGCTCACGATGCGGGAGAAACGGCTCACCAATGCGCCGGAGCGGTTGTCCGGGTAGCCGTTTCCGGAAATGCGTTCATGGTGCTGGTAGGGGATGACGAGGACGGCCTCGGAAAGCCCATGGATATGCTCCAGGAGGCTCAGGCCCAGGATGGGATGCTTGCGCATTTCGAATTGTTCGCTCTCGCTCAGCTTGCCGCGCTTGAGCCGGATGCGCTCGGGAACCAGCATCATGCCCACGTCGGCCAACAGGGCGCCTTGGGCGATTTCGATGGATTGGCTGCGGGAATAACCGGCCGCGGAAGCCAGCGAAAGCGAGAGCAGGCACATCTTGACGGAATGGTCGTAAAGATAATCCAGGCCGGTTTGCGGGAAGGCGGCCAGGTTGAGGAGCAGGTTCTGATCCTTCATGAACGTGTCCATGAAGGAACCGACGATGGCGCGGATGATGGAGTTGCTGGCGATTTCCCCGCGCACGATTTTCCCGAACAGGATGCGCACCTGGCCCACGGCGTCTTCGAACAGCTTGCGGGTCTCCTGCTTGTAGGGTTCCGTCCTGTCGCGCACCATCACCTGGGTCATGAACTGGGTCAGGGCCGGGCCCACCGGGTTGTCCATGGGTTTCAACACTTGCACCTTGCGCGCGAAAACCGCCCCCTTGCTCAACTGAGCGGAGATGACGCTCTGAAGCTTCACCTCGTCGGGAATGGCCGATTGCGGCTGCAGCCCCTCGAAATACCCCGCATCGGCCAAAGCGCGCAATTCGCTCAGGGTCTGGCGGATCTCCCGATCGCGGCGGGTGTCCCAATAATGCTCTGGTTTGCTCATGAGGTCCCGGCTCAGCGCACTTGGATGGCGCCATCTTTGGCGAAAAAGGTTTTCGGACCCGACATGATCTCTTCCACCAGCAGCATTTCCTTCCCGATTTTCACGACCACGCCGGGGAATGCCTTCTTGTGGACGGTGATGGTCGCGGATTCCGGCTCGGTGGCCTGGCGCTCCAATACGGAGAAGCGTTCGCGTTGCTGGTTGATCTTGGCGTCCACCTTGTCGCGCATCTTTTCCAGTTCGAACATCAGATCGATGGCCCAGGGTTCCAGGCCGCGGTTGAGCTTCTCGGCATCCTGGAGCTGGCGCAGGGAATCCTCCAGCTTCTTGGCGTACTTGCCCATCTTGTCCATCTCCGCGCGGATCTCGATCAGTTCTTCCGCCGCCGTAAAATCGTAGCCCGCTTCCATGTGGGTGGGCGTGCCGGTTTCGGTGCCGGCCACCTGGCATTCGATGGCGAAGCGCGCCTGGACCCTGCCTCCGGCCAGAAGACCGTTCACGGAGACCGATTGGCGCGCCTGCAGGCGGCTGTTCACCGCCTCCTTCAGCACCTTTATCTCGTTCTCGCTCCGCACTTGCTGGTTGCGGACGTATCCCAGGGTGATGTCCCCGCGGGCTTGCAGGAATCCCTTGCCCTGGCCGGTGAAGCCGCCCTTGACCAGCACCTTCCCCTGGGCCTTCACGGTGCAATCCTCTATCAATCCAGTAACCTCTACGTCACCTCCGGCATCCAGGGAGAACCCGGACTTGATATCCCCGCGCACCTGGACGGATTTCCCGAAGGAGATGTTCCCGGAAGCGTAGTCCACGTCTCCGTCCACCAGGTAGAATTCCTGCACTTCCAGGACGCCTTCCAGAAGGCGCGCATGGCCCACGGCGGCGGCCACCACCAGGTTGGGATCATGGGCGGACCGTTCCGTATTGGGACCCAGGCGGGGATTCAGGGCCTTTCCCGGTTCCGCGGCCACCAGGTGGCGGAACACGTCGATGCCGGGTTGTCCGGCCGTGGGCGGATGGATCAGCGCCAAGGGCTGGCCCGGCGTTACGTTATGGATCAGGGACGCGCGCAAATCGACCCCTCCGCCCTCAGACGCGGTAGGGGAGAAGCCGCCCCCGAAATCGATCAGGTGTTCCAGGTAGCCGTCTTTGCCGCGGATGGGCGGGATGCCGCGCGCGGCCACTGCTTCGACGCCCATGCCTTGGGCCATGCGGACCAATCCCGCTTCCAGGGACGCGGTGTCCATGGGAGTGAGTACGCCTTTTTCCTTGAGGAAGAATTCAAGTTCGGAAAGGGAGGGAACGGCATAGCCCCCCTCGTCTTTGCGGATGGGCGTCAGGATCAGGCGGGCTTCCAGTCCGCCTTTTGCGATTTTCAGTTCCAAGCAGACCTGTCAACGGGCGCTCCCCATCGCACCGGCCAGAATCGGCCGATTCCAATGGCTTCGGGGGCCCAAATCCATTATAGGCCCCCGGCGTCGCCGGGGTCAATCAAGCATGCGGTAAGCAGATGGACAAACCCTGGAAAAACGCCTAGATCGGCACGATTGGCCGGTAAGGGCTATCGGCCGGCTTTGACGGACTTCCAGATATCCAGGGTGGTGGTATCCTTGCCTGCCGGGGTTTCCTGGGGGCCGGCCTTGGTATAGAGGATGCGCGTCCTGGTCTTGATGAAACGCAGGAGGGGTCCGCCCGAAGGGGCTTTTTTCCCTTTGGCGATTTCGCACGTCAACGCGGAATCCACCACTTCATCGACCGGCTGATCCGCATTGATCTTTTCCAGGATCTTCTGCACGGGAATTTCGCTGCGGTTGGTGCGGCGGGCCACCTCCTTGAGCTTGTCCGGGGTTTGCAACCGGAAAAGCCGGAAGTCCTGCAGATTGACCCCTGCGTCGGAACCTTCCCCCTTGAGGATAAGGAGCAGCGAATTGTCGGGGAGGAGCGCTTTGGCGAACACGTAGGTTTCGCCCAGGTCCAGAGGGAAGCTTTGCGGATAGGCTTTGACGAACTCCAGATCTTCCCCAACGCTTTTCCACTGGGTCAGGAACACATTGTTCTGATCCCCGGAGGAAAGCTCGTTGAGCACGACCCATTTTGAACGGGCGTTGGGAAAATCGACCGAATACCTGGACCAGGAAAAGGGTTTGCCTTCCAGGAACCCCAGCACCACTTTACCGCCCGCCGCCAATTCCGGAGCGGTTGGATCCGGGATTTCTTCTCCCACCTTGCCGCTGAGGACAAAGCCCTGGGCCGCGCCGGGACAGGCTTCCCCATCCCATTTGCAATCGATGGAGCCGGCGAATTTAGGGAAATCGATCTTGGAGATCCGGAATCCCAAAGCGGGAATTCCCGCCACCAATACCGCCAAGGCGCCCAGTTTAAGAGTCGACATGCCGCTGCCTCCCATGGCATTCCCAATCGTTCCCGACCCTGAAATTGGAGTCAAGACGCCGATTCCGGAAAAAAATGAATGGGAAAAAACTAGCTAAGCTTGCCTCGGAGGAGGGCTTAAGAAAGGGACGTGGGGTCAATTTGCCCCTGACCCCCGGGAGGGAACCGCCCTGTTTTCACCCGGACCAGGGGTATTTTTCGGAGGAGTCGGCCCTCGGATCCGTCCCCGTCCGGTTTTCCGCGGGGATTGGGTTCGGAATCTCACGTCGGTAGGTATATTTGGTTTCGGGTGGGGGAGATGCGATCCAGAGATACTTGAGTGGCGCGTCTTTTTAAAAGAATACAATTGAAAGGCTTTATCATGGTGAACAGAAGCATATTGGCTTCCTACGCTTGCGTATTCTCTCTTGCGGTGGCAAGCGGGGTCTCTGCCCAGCAAAAATGGACTTGGCCGGGTTGCACGGATGTCTCCTCGGCGGATTTCACCAAGGTGGTACTGGTGAACAAGGCCAATGATCCCTCGCTTACGGAACCGACCCGCATGGACTTCGCGCCCGACGGGCGCATCTTCTACAGCGAGCGCACCGGGAAGCTCAAGATTTTCAAACCCTCCGCGCCGGGCGCGAGCACGGGAACCATCGTCACCGCGGCCACCATGGACGTCTATTCGGGCACGTACAAGGACGGCAGCCAGAGCGAAAGCGGCATCCAGGGCATGGTGCTCGATCCCGGCTTCGCGACCAACAACTACATCTACCTCGACTACTCCCCCAAGGCCGATTCCCAGTGGAACGTTTCCCGGTTCACCATGACGGGCGACGTGCTCGACAAGGCTTCGGAAAAAATCCTCTTCAGCGTGCACGTCCAGCGCGTCCATTGCTGCCACACCGGCGGCGGTATGGAGTTCGACGCCAAGGGCGACCTGTGGATGAGCTTGGGCAACAACACCGCCAATCCCGTCGATAACGCGGATCAGAATTCCTTCATCAACGAAAACGCCCAGGGCGGAATCGGCGACGACCAGGGTCATGCCGCCAATACCAACGATCTGCGCGGCAAGATCATCCGCATCCATCCCACCCCGGACGGCAAGTACACCATTCCGGCCGGCAACCTCTTTCCCGCCGGCACCGCCAAGACCCGCGGGGAAATCTATACCATGGGACATCGCAACGCCTACACCATCGCGCTCGATAAATACCGCGGATGGCTGGCCTGGGGCGATGTCGGCCCGGATCAACAAGGCCAGACCGAAGAACACAACCTGGTCACCAAACCCGGTTTCATGGGCTGGCCCTACTTCGTCGGCGGCCTGAACAGCCACACCACCAGCGATGGCGCCAGCCCCGTATACAGCTACCGCGGAAACAAGAATCCCGCCGCTCCCATGAATACGTCGATCAACAACACCGGCATCCAGAACCTGCCTCCGGCCAATCCCGCCATCCTGCCCTACAATGAGAGCGCGGCCATGACCGGTCCCATCTTCCACTACGATGGCGCCAACCCTTCCAAGATCAAGCTGCCGCCCCACTTCAATGAAAAGTGGTTCATCTCGGATTGGAACAACGGCCAGGGTTACATGAAGGTCGTCTCCCTGAACGCGGACGGTTCCGCCGTGACGGACAACCGCGTTCTGTTCGCGAACAATTCCATGGTCGGCCCCATCACCATCAAGGTCGGTCCGGACGGCGCCCTCTACGTGCTGGAATACGGCGGCGCCTACTTCGCCACCACCGGTGACACCAAAATCGCGCGTTACGAGTACAAGGGCACCTGCCTTCCGGCCACGCCCACCCTTCCCTCCACGGGGATCGGGGACGTTGCCGCCAAGTCGGTGCACGGTCTCATCACCAGCATGAACATCGGCCTGAACCGGGAAGTCACCGTACCGGCCTCCGCGAAAGCCTTCAGCGTGTTCAACCTGCAGGGCAAAGTGGTCTGGGAATACCGGGTCGGCAGCCAGGCCGAAACCCGCGTGACCTTGCCTTCCGCTTTGAGCGAAGGTCTTTACCGCGTCAAGTTCGAATTCTGAGTCGCGTCCGGCCGGGAGCCGGCCGGATTCTTTCCCTTTCCTTTTTCATGAAGGCCGCCCCATCCGGGGCGGCTTTTTTTTGCCCTTTATGATGCCTTATCAGTCCGGCACCTTGCGGTAACGCGGGGAAAACACCTTATGCTGGCATAGGGGCGACGTGGCGAAGCTCAGGGTGTCCCGGCTGAGGGTGAAGGCGGACTTGAGCGAGTCGTCGGGATTGGAACCGCGGAAACGATAGAGCGTATCCTTGGCGACCCGGTACGAGGAGGGTTCGTCGATGACGGAGGTGAAGGTCATGCTGCCGTCCTCGCGCAGGATGAGGGTATCCGGACCGCAGGGTTCCTCCGCGGTGGAATCGTAAAAACAGCATTCGCGGACCAGGGTCCCGGGGGCATTGGCAAGATCGGCCCATTTTCCGACCAGACCCTTGGCCGCGCCGGAATCCGGTTGGCTGGGAGAATGTTTGCCGCAGCTTTGGGCAAGGGCCAGGACGCAGGCAAGGGCCGGCGCCAGCCAAGGCTTCCCGCTTCCGCCGCTTGAGGTTACGGTGCATTCCGATTCGGTGGCCATGAGGGGCAAAGCTAGCTTTTCCCGGGCCGCCGGTCCGGAATCGGGAGTACCGTCCCCCCGTGATGCTTCCGGCCTCCGCGCGGAATTACTTTCCCGCCCGGCACGGTTTGAGTGCCGAAGGAGCGGCCATGAAAGCATCCATCATCCGTTCTCCGGCGGCATGGGTGATCCTTTGCATGGCCGCCCTTTGCGTGAACTCCGTCGCGGGAGCGACCCTGTCGGTCCTGGATACTTCGGCCGTCCATAAGCTTTTCCTGGACGGGGATTTCGAGAAGGCGACGGGGATGTTGGAAGCGGGGTTGCGAAAGGCGGCAAAGCCGGATCCGCCCTTCCGGGGACCACGTTTCAATCTCCGCTTCCGGAGAAATACCTAGATTAACCTCGTCCGATTTCCATCCCTCCCTGAAGGCGATGCCAGCCATCCGCCCGGAAAGGAATACGATGCCCCAGCCCCAGACCCGCGAACCGGCCTCCCTCGCCGAACTGCTCGAATCCCCGGAGTTCCACGCCATCACAGCGCGCAAGAACAAGGTATCCCTGATGCTTACCCTGGCCATCCTGGCCGTCTATTTCGGCTTCATCTTCCTGATCGCTTTCCGCAAGGACCTGGTAGGCGCCAACCTCACGGCCAACGTAACCTGGGGGATACCCATGGGCCTGGGCGTGATCGCGGCGGCCTGGGTGCTGACCGGCATCTACGTGGTCTGGGCCAATTCCAGGTACGACGTCATGGTCGAAAACCTCCGCAAGAAGTGGGGCAAGTGATGGCGCCGGCGGCACCCGCGGTCCAGACCCTCATCGGCCAGAGCAATCCCGTCGCCATCGGCTTTTTCCTCGTGTTCGTATTGCTCACCCTCGCGATCACCTATTGGGCGGCCAAGCGGACCCGGACCACCAAGGAGTTCTACGCCGCCGGCCGCAGCGTCACGGGCTTCCAGAACGGCTTGGCCCTGGCCGGGGACTTCATGAGCGCCGCTTCTTTCCTGGGTATCGCCGGATTGGTTTCCCTCAAGGGGTTCGACGGCCTCATCTATTCCGTGGGCTGGCTGGTGGGATGGCCCGTGGTCCTCTTCCTGATCGCCGAACCTCTGCGCAACCTGGGCAAGTACACCTTCGCGGACGTGGTGGCCTACCGCCTGAGCCCGCGGCCCGTGCGCACGGCCTCCTCCCTGGGGGCCATCGTGACCGTTCTCTTCTACCTCATCGCTCAGATGGTGGGAGCGGGTACCTTGGTCAAACTGCTCTTCGGCCTGCCCTATGAACTGGCCGTGGTGGCGGTGGGCGCGCTCATGATCGCCTATGTGCTCTTCGGCGGCATGCTCGCCACCACCTGGGTGCAGATCATCAAGGCGGTGCTGCTCCTGGGCGGCGCCACCGTGCTGGTGCTCCTGGTGCTGGTCCGGTTCCATTTCAGCTACAATGCCCTGTTCGGCGCGGCCATCGCCAAGTACGGCGGGACATTCATGCAGCCGGGCGGCCTGGTCAGCAATCCCCTGGACGCCATTTCCCTGGGTCTGGCGCTGATGTTCGGCACGGCCGGCCTGCCCCATATCCTCATGCGCTTCTATACGGTGCCCAACGCCAAGGAGGCCCGCAAGTCCGTATTCTACGCCACCGGCTTCATAGGCTACTTCTACATCCTCACCTTCACCATCGGCTTCGGCGCGGCGGTGCTGGTGGGACAGGATCTGATCAAGGGCATCGATAAAGGCGGCAACATGGCCGCGCCCCTTCTGGCCGAGGTCCTGGGCGGCAGCGTCTTCCTGGGTTTCCTCTCCGCCGTCGCATTCGCCACCATCCTGGCGGTGGTGGCCGGGCTCACCCTGGCCGGCGCCTCGGCGCTTTCGCACGATATCTACGTGGGCGTGATCAAGCGCGGCGCGGCCTCGGAGAAGGACGAAGTCAAGGTCGCGCGCGGCGCCACCATCGCTTTGGGCGTGCTCGCGGTCCTGCTCGGCATCCTTTTCAAGGGACAGAACGTGGCTTTCATGGTGGGATTGGCTTTCGCCATCGCGGCCAGCGCCAATTTCCCCACCCTGCTGCTCGCCATTTTCTGGAAGCGCTTCACCACCCGGGGCGCCGTGGCGGGCATCCTCACCGGATTGATCCTGGCCATCGTCCTGATCGTCATCAGCCCCACGGTGTGGGTGGACATCCTGAAAAAACCGGCCGCCCCGTTCCCCCTCAAGAACCCGGGTCTCTTTTCCATGGCCGGCGGATTCCTGGCGGCCGTGATCGGCTCCCTCACATCGCGCGAGAAATCGGCCGAGGAGATGTTCGCGGGACAGAAACTCCGGAGTTACGTCGGGGTGGGGGCGGAATAGCCTTTTCGCCGAATACGCCCAATCCGCTTCAACTTCCGCTGCAAGTCCCGCTTTCCCTTCAGGGTCCGCTGCAACTCCCGCTGTAACTTCCCGGTAACGGGCGCGCCTTCCTCGACGCGGAGCTTGCGCGCGGGCCGCCCCCGCCCTTATCATTGCCATGCCGCCGGTCCCTTTCCCGGCGGCCCCTAGCCGGGAATGGAGGACGCCTTATGGCCGCCGCGGCCTTTCGCAATTTTCTTTTCACCCTCGCAGCCTGCGCCACGGTTTACGCCGCCGCTCCCCAGCGCCCGCTCGATCAGGGCCGCATCCGCTCCTATTACCATGACGGGGAATTCGACAAGGTGATCAAGGATCTGGAAGGCTTCCTGAAATCCGGCAAATCCTGTCCGTCCGCGGACAGCCTGTTCATCGAGAAGCATCTGGCCGTGGTCTATGCGGCCAATCCGGGCACCCGGGAACTTGGGCGTTACCATATGTTCCGCATGCTGGACCTGGCTCCGGGCTCCGATCTGTTGGACATGTTCGTCGGGGAAGAGGTGGATGCCGTGTTCGAAAAGGTGCGCAAGGAGTATTCCCTGCGCACGGCCGCCAAGAAGCCCGCGCCGGCAGCGGTTGCGAAAGCCGCCGCTCCGCTCCCGTCCGCGCCCAAAGTCGCGGCCCGGCAACCCATCCGCGCCCCGCTCCCCGCCGCCAAACCCGTCCGTGCCGCCGCGGCTCCGGTTCCGGCCAAACCGGCTTGGGAAACCGCCGCCGCCATCCCTGTCGCCGCCAAATCGTCCTGGGAAAACCCCGGGGCAGGCAAACCCAAACCGGTACGGGAAACCGTCCCTGCGCCCGCGCCCGCCAAACCTTCCTGGGACAGCTTCGTTCCCAAAACCGCGGGAGCTCCCGCTCCGGCCGGTTCCACTCCCAATCTGTCCGGACAGACAGCCGCGTCCGGGAGCGGAACGGCAACCTCCGGTTCCCGGCAGGATGCCGTGGAGTTCCACTCCTCATCGGCTTCCGCGTGGAAGGAACCGGGGCTCTGGATCGGCGGGGGAGCGGCCCTCGCAGTCGTGGCATTCACCCTGTTCTATTCGGGATCCTCCCATGCTCCCGATTCCAAAACCTATTTCGTCCCCGCCAATGTCTCCAATTGATTTCCGGCAAGGACCCCGGCGGTCCGGGTCCCGGGCGCGGACGGGCGTCCCGGGCTTCCGGTTGCTTCCCGCGGCTTTGGCTTTCCTGGCCGCGCTGCTGTCCGCTTGCGTGAACGCTCCCGATCAGAGCGAAACCTATTTCCGCCTGGAAGCCGATCCCGATCTGGTCACCTACCACAGGATCACCATCCAGCTGGCCGACAGCCTGGGTAACCTGCAAGCCACCCTATACGACGATTCGCTCCCGACCCTGGACAGATTGATCCGCCTGCCCGCCGGGCCCTACCGGGGCGGCACCGCGCGCATCACCATCCTAGCCTACCGGGGCGACCGCCTGGCGTACCGGGAGACGCGCCTGTACGACGGCGAAATCCAGCAGATCATTTCCGTGGAAGTCTTCCTGGTCGATCCGGCGAGCCCGGATCCGGAGACGGTCTTGGCCAAACCCGGCGGGCATGCGCCCACTTTCGCGGTTTTTCCCGGCGACACCCTGGTCACCCTGCGGGATTCCGTGCCGCTCAACTCCGAGGTGGTGGATCAGGACGGGGATCTGGCGGGGTACACATGGGATTGCGACGGGGACGGCCATCCCGAGGATTCGGCGTCCCTGCCGGGCGACTATCGTTCCAAAATCCGTTTCGGCCGCGCCTATCCCGATTCCGGCACGCATTTTTGCATTCTCAAGGTATGGGACAAGGCCGGAGCATCGGTCCAAGGCAAGGTCCGCATCCGGGTGATCACGGATCCTCCCGCCGCCCGGGCGGGCAATGACACTACCGTGGTCGTGGAATCGGCCATCC
This sequence comes from Fibrobacterota bacterium, assembly GCA_028287505.1. Taxonomy (GTDB): domain Bacteria; phylum Fibrobacterota; class Fibrobacteria; order UBA11236; family UBA11236; genus Chersky-265. Next base: position 42,405 of record JAQBPN010000127.1, read on the forward strand.
ATCTCCATGCCATGGGCGAAGATGGGATGGGTCCCATCGTTTCCCGGGAATGGAAAATAGGCGGCACGGATTTCAAACCCGTCACCCAGCAGGAGACTTCCATCCAGGCGCCCGCTTCTCCGGGGGATTTGCTTTGCGTGCTGCGCGTGACCGATTCCGACAGCCTGACCAGCCTCGACACTTTGAGGGTCAAAGTGATTTACAGTCCGGACAACACCCTTTCGGATTTGCGGACGAACATAGGCGGCCTGGAACCGGCCTTCCGCAAAGACGTGCGCCATTATCTGGTCACCTTGGGCCAGGCGGACAGTCTCCTGACGATTACCCCCAAGGTCAGCGAGCCCCATGCCCGCGTCACGGTGGAGGCCGCGGACGCCTCGGGAGCCGTGCCCGTCGCCTTGGGCGAAAATTCCTTCACCGTCGGGGTTACCGCCCAGGACGGATCCACGCTCCAATACTCCGTAACCGTGCGCCGGGAAGGAACCCGGTAGGAATTCCCATTTCTCCGGTCGGCGCGACCGGAGTTTTTGGGAGTATTAGGGTTCCTTTTCGCATCGTATGCGGTTATTCCCGCGTGATTGGGCTCACGTGGGACCTAGGGCTTTCAACCAGAATAATTAGATTTTGCTTGCCTTCGAAATCACACATTTCCAGCTTGGAAAGCGCATGCAAAACCATTCTTCCTTTGTAAAGACAACATTGGTCCTGGCCTTCGGCCTGGCCCTGCCGCTTTTCGCCGCTCAGCCCGCGCCCGCCCAGAAAGCCGCCGCTGCCGCCCCGGTTCCCGCGGCCGCCGCGCCTTCCAAATCCGCCGCGGTCCAGAACCAGAAGGTGGTCCTGAACCAGAAGGATATCCACGCCGCATACAATGAAGGCGATTTCGACAAGGTGACCAGCTTGATCGATGGCTTCATCAAAGCCAACAAGACCTATTCCCGCGCAGACAGCATTTTCATCGCCAAGCATCTCGCGGTAGTGTATTCCGCCAATCCCCAGTCCCGGGAAAAAGGCAGGTACTTCATGTATCGGCTGCTGGAGATGATGCCCTCCGCGGAGTTGGTGGACATGTTCGTCAGCGACGAGATCGACCGCATCTTCGACAAGGTGCGCCGGGAATTCCTCGCGCGGCAGAAGGGGTTCGGCGTGGACAGCACCCAGATCTCCACCCCGGAAAAGGCTTCCACCGGGTCGGCCGCGGCCACGACCGGCACCGCCTCCGCCAAACCCGCCCAGACCGCCAATCCCGGACCCTCGAGCGAATTCCTCGCCGCGGGCAATGAAGAAAAGCAGCCTTACTGGAAGCGCAACGGCTTCTGGATCGCCGGAGGCGTGGGCCTGATCGTGGCGGGCACCGCCGCCTACTTCATCTATACCCAGGATGAACCCACCGGCAAAAAAATCGTGATTCCCGCCCAAACAACCGCGCAGCAATAACGGAAATGCGCAAACTCCTAATAGTCGCCGCGGTTTTCGCACTTTCACTTTTCTGGGCCTGCCATCTTTCCCCCGCTGACGCCGAGGATCACTTCGATGTGATCGGCGACAGCACCTGGACCACGTGCGACACGGTGCTGGTGGAACTGGTCGACAAGGACGGGAAGACCGTCGATACCCTGTTCAACGATGTTCTGCTTGCCATCTCCCAGCTCAAGAACCTTTCCGCGGCGAAGTATGACGGCAGCAAGGCCGCCCTGGTCATCACGGGAAAGAAGGCCGGAGGGCTTTGCTTCGAGGAGAAACGGTCCTTCGAAGGCGACGGCGCGTCCCTGGTCATCGATACCATCAAGAGCACCAGCGCGAAGGTCCTGAGCGTCAGCGTGGATCCGGAAACCCTTTCGGTCCCTCTGGGCGGATCGCCCGTCGCCGTGAAGGCATCCGCCCTGCCGGCCTATGCCGATCAAACCATGCTCTGGTCCCTTGCCGGCGACGGCGTGGTTTCCCTGATCCTGCCTACCGGCGGGGACGGCACCCAGGTGAAATTGAAACCGGAAAAAATCGGCGCGACCATGGTGACCGTCCGCAGCGTGAAAGACGCGGCCATCACCGCCCAGCTCTTGGTCAACGTCACGGCCCCATCCGGAATAGAAATCAATCTGGACCGCGATTCCCTTTTGCTTTACGTGGGCGGAGGGATGGACTCCCTCAAGGCAACGATCCTTCCCGCCTCCGCCAGCCAGAAGGTGGAATGGAAATCCCTGGATCCGTCCGTCGCCACCATCGACTCCCTGGGACGGATCAAACCCGTCGGAGTGGGGGATATCTTCGTGGTCGCGAAATCCGTCGCCAGCGGCATTCCCGCCTCGGCGCGCGTAATCGTGAAGCGCGACATTCCCAAGCTGACCGTGGCCTCCAAGACCGGCGCGCCCGTCAACACCAACATCACCTTCTCCCCCAAAGTCATTCAAGACTACGGCTCCATCGTCATGTACAAGTGGGATCTGGACGGGAACGACGTATGGGACGACTCCATCGCCAACCCCGGCGTGGGACTCAGCCTCGACCTGGCTCCCCAGACCACGAAGTATTCCAAGGAAGGCAGCTACCTCGCCAAGTTCATGGTCCGCGACGGGGAAGGCAACGAAGCCCTGGCGAACGTGCCCTTGGACATCGGCAACCAGGCTCCGGAAATCCTGGCCATCCGCGCCGACGCGGACATCTCCATCCAGGACTCCATCGCCATGACCGCCAAGGTCCACGACGTGGACGGCAAGGTGGCCTGGTGCGGCTGGGATTATGAAGGCGACGGCATTTACGACGATTCCTTAATCACGGCGGATTCCTCCGTGGAAGTGGTGCTGGGGCACCGTTATCCGGACGCGGGCCTTTTCCTCGCGGTGTTCAAGGCCAAGGACGAGAGCGGCAAGACCCGGTTGGATACGGTGCACGTCAAAGTGGAGCTCGATCGTCCGGTCGCCAACCTCGGCAACGATACCACGGTCACGGTGGGATCCCAGATCCTCATCCACGCCAAGGGAACGGACAAGTTCGGCAAGATTGAAAAACGCGAACTCCTCATCCAAGGCGCGGGCGCCGCCTTCCATCTCCTTTCCAAGGAAGATACCACGCTGACGGCCCCCACCGATCCCGGCCCGTTCACGGTCCTCCTCCGCGTCACGGATGACGACGGCCTGACGGACATGGATACCCTCAACGTGACCGTCATCCTGAGCGCCAATGCGGACCTGTCCAACCTCGTCTTCTCGGCGGGTCCTCTCGATCCCGTCTTCAAATCCAGCATCTCCTTCTTCTCCGCCCACGCGAACTACGTGGATAGCACTGTCACGGTGACCCCCACGGCAAAGGATGCCTCGGCCAAGATCTCCGTGAATGCCAAACCCGTCGCTTCCGGTTCGGCTTCGGATCCGGTGAAGATTGCGGTGGGCTCCAACATCAACGCCTTCCAGATCGTGGTGACGGCCGCGGACGGGACCCAGCGGGTATACAGCCTTTCCATCGCCCGGGATCCCAGCGCCGACGCCTCCTTGAGCAAGCTGGATGTCACCGGGTTCATCCTACACCCCTCGTTCGCGGCCAACATCGTGGACTATTCGGATACGGTCGCCAGCACCGTGGCGTCCGTCACCCTGAAGCCCACCCTGGCGGTGGCCACCGCTTCCCTTACCGTCAATGACAGCGCCATGGCTTCGGGAACCGCCACATTCCCCATGCCCCTGGCCATCGGCGAGAATCTTTTCAAAATCAACGTGACGTCCCAGAGCGGCCTGATCAAGACCGTCTACCAGATCAAGGTGGTGCGCCGCGTGCAATTGGTCCTGCTGCGGAGCCTGGGCGGCAAGCCCGCAACCCAGACCGATTCCTCGGAAGTGGCCCCGGGAGCGCCCCGCACCGTCCTCAGCCCCCCGGCCACGGGATACCATTTCGTCAAGTGGACTTTGCTGGAAGGGACCGCGGTCTTCTCGGATACCGCCGCCAATCCCGCGGCCCTGACGCTCAAATCGCCCAAGGTCCGGGCCCAGGCCGAGTTCGTCATCAACAAGTACGCCATCACCGCGGGCTCCAATGCCGGCGGCAGCATTTCGCCTTCCGGGATCATCTCCGTCGATCACGGGCAGAACCAGATTTTCACGATTGCCGCAACCGCAGGCAACCGTCTCAAGAGCGCAGCCGTGGACGGCTCCGACGCCACCGCCGCCATCGCGGGCGGCGCCTATACCTTCTTCAATGTCACCTCGGACCACAGCATCGGCGCCGTATTCGTGAAACTCGACACCATCACCACCAAGGTGGGAGCGGGCGGAAACATCACGCCCGATAAAGCCATCGTGGACGAAGGTTCGGATACCACCATTACCATCACTCCGAATGCGGGCTTCAAGATCGCCGCCTTCCTGGTGGACGAGAAGGATGCTTTCAAGGATCTTGTCGGCAACAAATACACTTTCACCAAGGTTTCCGGAAACCATTTTGTGCAGGTGAGCTTCGTCCAGGGATTCACTCTGATCGGAGTGGCCGGTCCGGGCGGAACCATCACTCCGATCAGCGTGGGCGTGAACAAAGGCGACAACCAGGTTTTCACCGTCACCGCCGCCGCGAACTATCGGACCAAGGGATTGCTGGACAACGGCAAGGATGTTTTCGGCTCCATCGTGGGCGGACAATACACTATCAACGCCGTAGATACCGTCCATACGGTCGTGGCTGTCTTCATCCGGAGATTTCCCATTACCGTGGACGTTTCCGGGAACGGAGTCGGCACCGCGGATCCTTCCGTCATCGTGGATTCCCTGGCCGGCGCAACCCTCAATTTCAAAGCCTCCATCGGCAACAGATTGACTTCCCTGAAAGCGGACGGCGTCGATGTGGCCAATACCGGGAGCTTTACCTTCTCTTCGGTCACGATCCCCCACACCTTGTCCATCGTCTTCACCAAGGTCACCTATGATTTGACCGGCAAGATCGGCCTGGGGAAGGGGACCATCGCTCCCGCCGCCTTGACGGTTGATTCCAATGCCAACCAGACCTTCACCTTCGGCCCGAGCGCGAACTACCGCTTCCATCATCTCAGCGACAATGGTAAGACCATGGATGTCAGCGCCACTCCGGGCCAGTATGCTTTGAACCAGATCAAGCTTACGCACGACATCGTCGTATTCTATTGGCGCCAATGGAATATCACTTCGGTCGACAACGGCGAAGGCAAGATCAGCATTCCCACCCCGTTGGTCGACTCCGCCTCGGTCACGACCTCTACGGTTACAGTCACCCCCAGGAGCGGGTATCGCGTGATGAGCGTGCTCGACAATGGAACCCCGGTGGCCACCAGCGGCTTTTCGCCTTATTCCGATCAGAGCTTCACCCTCAGCAACATCACCGGTGATCATCAGATTTCCGCGATCTTCAAGCGCTATTTCACGGTAACGGCCTCTACCACGGATCCGGCAACGGGCTCGATAACGCCGGCCTCGAGCCTTGTGGATTCGTTGAGCGGCGTGTCGCTCACCATCACCCCGGCGGCCGGTACCGCCTACCAACTGTCTTCCCTGTTGGATAATGACAAACCCGTCCTGGCCTCCGGAAATCTCTACGCCTTGTCGAATGTCGTTGAGGATCACAAGGTGGTCGCTACCTTCAATACCGTGGCCCATTTCAATTTGACCGTCGGGGATTCCGCCAACGGCCTGACCAAGGATCAAACCTCCGGCCATGCGAAAGTCTGCGTCACCATAGTGAAGAGCGGAGCGCAAACCTGCGATGTCGCCCCCCTTACGTTGAGCCTTGAGGGCGGCACCGAGTACATCGTAGAAGCCGCCAAGGAAATCACCTATTCCGATTGCTCCGGCATCCGTTGCAATCCTACCTCTGCGGGTTTCGCGGAATGGGTGCTGGTGACGTCAAAGGGAGGCGCGACCGTTCTCGATCAGCCCAACCCTACCAATGTTCAGAGCCTGAAAGCGAATATCTCCATGAAAGCGGTGTATTCGAACGCCTTTTAGCCTTTGTGACCGGCGTCACTGAATCCGGCCCCGGAAAAATCTCATTTCAGGGAATGGGATTCGGCTGTGCGGAACATCAACTTTTCGAAAATGCGGGTGGCATAATATGACCGAACGAAATCTCTTCCATCGCCTTGCGGGTTTCCGCGCCCTTGGCGTCGTGGCCGCCTTGGCCGGACTGACCATTTTCTGGGCCTGCCATCTCAACTCCACGGACAGCCAGGATCATTTCGACCTCCAAGCCGACAGCACCTGGGCCAAATGCGATAGCCTGACCGTAATCCTGGAGGATACTTCGGGCACGGTCATCGATACGCTTTTCAACGATACCCTGGTTTCCCTTTCCCAGTTGAGCAACCTCTCCGCCGACAAGTACACCGGGGGCAAGGCCCGGGTCCGCATCGTGGGACACAAGAACGGCGGCCTTTGCGTGGAGCAGACCCGCTCCTTCGATGATCACGGCGGTCCCGTTTTCATCGACACCGTGGCGCTTCCCGGCGCCGTGCCCAAGTCCGTGGAAATCACTCCCGCCACCCTGGAAATCTCCGTGGGAGATCCCAGCGTCGAAGTCAAGGCCACCATCAAACCGGCTTTCGCGGACCAGGCTTTCGAGTGGTCCGTGGAGGACGCCTCCATCGCCACCATCGATTTCCCCAACGGGGCCAATGGCGGCAGGATCCTGGTGATTCCCCAGAAGAACGGCACGGTGAGAATCCTCGCCCGCGCCAAGCAGGATACCTCCAAGAGCGCGGAGCTGGTGGTGCACGTGGGTTCCGTTTCCGGCAAGACGATTTCCCTGTCTCCGGATACCTTGCATCTTTACATCGGCGGTCCCGATAGCGCGTTCACCGCCAATGTCTCTCCGGAAGGTTCCGATGTGGCCATTGCCTGGAGCTCCGTGGATGAGAAGATCGCGAAGGTGGATTCCAAAGGGTCGGTCACCGCCATCGGCGTGGGCGCAACCCGCATCAAGGCCAAGTTCGGCGATGCCGCGGCCCTGGCTGATGTCTTGGTCAAACTCGACGTTCCCGTGCTGACGGTGGCTTCGAAATCCGGCGCGGGCGTGAACGTTCCCATCGTGTTCTCCCCCAAGGCGACCCAGGAGTTCGGCTCCATCGTCATGTTCAAATGGGACCTGTTGGGCGACGGCGAATGGGATGATTCCCTTCCGGGCCCTTTCCTGGGCACCAATGTGGATCTGCCCCCGCAGATCGCCAAGTACGCCAAGCAAGGCGTCTTCATCGCGCGCTTCCTGGTCCGCGATTCCGAAGGCAATGAGGCCGTGGTATCGGTCCATCTCGATATCGGGGACCAACCGCCGGAAGTCGTCTCCATCAGCAATGACACCATCATCTCCATCAAGGACTCCGTTCCCCTGCATGCCAAAGTCCGGGACCTGGAAGGCAAAGTCGCCTGGATCGGATGGGATTTCGAAAACGACGGCAAGTTCGACGACACCTTGAAGACCAATGACTCCACCTTCGACTTCAAGTCCGGCCACCGCTATCCCAAGCAGGGAACGTTCTTCGCCATGCTGCGCGCCCTGGACGACAACGGCAAGGTCAGGCTGGATTCGGTCAAGGTCACGGTCCTGCTCGATCCGCCCGTCGCCGATGCCGGCAAGGATACCACCGTCATCGCCGGGACCCCGGTGAATTTCCACGCCTACGGCAAGGACTCCCTGGGCGCAATCGCCAAGCGCGAACTAAAGGTGGGAGCCGGCTCCTTCATCAACCTGGGCAAACAGGACACCACTTTCAAGCTTCCCGGGGACTCCGGCTCGGTTACCTGCGTGGTACGCGTCACGGATGACGACGGGAGCACGGACGAGGACACCATGATCGTGACCATCGTGGCCCCGGACAAATCGAACAACCAATTGGCCGGATTGGTTCCTTCCGCCGGCATCCTCGCGCCGTCCTTCAAGGCCGTGACCATCATCTATTCCCTGGCGGTTGCCTATGAGGACAGCCAGGTGACCATGACCGCATCCACCTTCGATCCTTCCGCCACACTGGCCATCAACGGCAAGCCCACGGCCAGCGGAACGCCTTCCGATCCCGTGGATGTGAAAGTGGGAACCACCGTCGATGTCTTCAAGATCGTGGTCACCGCCCAGGACGGAACGCAGAAGGTGTATTCGGTTTCCGTAACGCGCAACCCCAGCACGGACGCCTCCCTCTCCAAGCTGGATCCGGTCGGCTTCTCGCTCAAGCCGGGCTTCTCGCCCGCCGTGTTGGATTACGCGGATACAGTCGCCTTCGCGGTAGGCTCGGTCACCCTCAAGCCCACCGCCAGCCATCCCGCCGCCAAGGTGATGGTCAACGACACCGCCGTCGTCTCCGGAGCCGCGAGCAAGGCTTTGCCCCTGGTCGTGGGCGACAACCTCATCAAGGTTTCCGTGACGGCCCAGGACGGCAAGACCAAGGCCGCCTATAACGTCAAGGTGGTGCGCCGCGCCAAGCTCATCCTGGTGCGGGTCGCCGGAGCAGGCAACACGTCGGTGACGGATTCGCTGGAGTTCCCCCTGGGATCCACCGTGCCCATCACCACCCCGGACACCGTCGGGTTCCATTTCCAGAAATGGACGGTCACTTTCGGCACGGGTACGCTCGAGGATTCCCTCGCCAAGGCCGGAACCCTGACCCTCAAGTCCGCGGTCGTGAGGGTATTGGCGGTCCATGTCATCAACGTCTACAAGATCAGCACCGCCATTTCCGGTTACGTGGGTGGGATCTTCGATCCCACTGTGATAAACATCCAGCATGGGAAGGATACCTCCCTTACCATCAAGCCTTTGGTGGGGTACCGCGTGTTCTCCCTGACCGACAACGGGAAACCGGCGACCCTTTCGGAAACCCCGGGCAATTTCGGGCCGCGCACGTACACGCTGACCGGAGTGACCGAAGCGCACGATTTGGTCGCGACCTTCCTGAAGACCTACACCCTGACTTCCAGCGTCACCGGCACCGGAACCATCGTGCCCCTGGGCACCATCGAAGTGGATTCCGGCACCACCAAGGCGTTCACCCTGACCTCCGGATCTCCGGCCACGGGAATCATCCTCTCCTCCCTGGTGGACAGCGTCGAGAAAAAAGGCAGTCCGGATCTGGGCGGCGATGAAATGAACATCTCCACCTACACCCTGGCCGGCATCAAGTCCAACCACACCATCGCCGCCACCTTCGCGGTCAAGACCTTCCAGATGAAGCTGACCGGCCATGACCTCTGCTATTATCAGATCGTACCTTGTACCGGGGATCCCAGGTTCTGCCTGCTCCATTTCTGCCTCGCCGGGAGCGGTCCCGATACGGTCACGGTTACCGCGGACTATGGAACGAATTGGAGCGTTAGGACAGCCGACAGCTCGGTGGCCAAGCAGCCTTTGATCAATTGGAATATCAACGGGACTCTGGCCGGCAATACGACGAACCCGCAAACGATCAGTAATGTCAAGTCGAACCAGACCGTTTCCGCGGTTTACAACGTGAAAGTCGTACCGTGCTGCCCCAACGGATTCTGCTGTACCATCGGGGGAGGCCCGATACTGACCGAGCCGATCCAGGCCGCCCCTTCCACCTCGACGGTGCCGGAAGCCATCACTCCTCCGCTTCCCATCTCCAAAGAGAACTGAGCGGGATTTCCGGCTTCAAGCCGGACCCACGATATCATCGGCCTCCCTCGGGAGGCCTTTTCTTTTCCCCTTTACTTCACCTTGATCCACAACCTGGGCCGCGTATCCCCCCGCCAATCCGCCCCCAGGATGTCCCAATCCCCGTCCGGCCCGATATCGGCGATGGCGATGTTGTGGGATCCTTCATGAGATATCCCCCGATACTTCCACGATGTTCCCGCCCCGTCCCGGTTCAGGAAAATCCCCACCCGGCTGCCCGGGACTTCATCCTGCTCGGCGAAGACCAGATCCAGATCCTTGTCGCCGTCCAGGTCCACCACGTGGAACCGATGCACGAATCCCGCCTTGTCGATGAAATGCTCCTTCCAGCCGTCCCGTTCCGGATCCGCCGGCGCCTGGAACCAGGAAAGCCTTCCGTTGCCGTGTCCCACCGACAGGAAAACATCCCCCTTCCCATCCCGGTTCATGTCCGCGATGGCCACCGCGCTGGTCCGGTCCCAGGGAACGATTTCGTGCCGCTCCCACTCGCCGTCGCGCGGATTCTCCGGTTGCTTCAGCCAATAGCCGCTCTCCGCCACGTCCGCACGCCCGTCCCCGTCGATGTCCCCCAGGGCCAAGCCGGTCCCGCCGTTGGCCGCATGCAACTCCCGGGTCAGCCAATGGTCTTTGCCATCCTGGAAAAAGATCAAGGTGGGCCCGTTCTCGATGCGGGAGGCCACGTCTGGTTTTCCGTCCCGATCGATGTCGGCGATGGCCAGATCATGGGAGCCCTTGCTCGCATACAGGATATGCTCCTGCCAGGCGCCCGGGGCCAGGTCTCCGCCCGGGTTATGGTACCAGGCGATGACGCCGCCGTTGGTGACGACATCCAGGCGTCCGTCCCCGTCCAAATCGGCCACCTGCAAATCGTCTCCGCCGTGCTCGGGGATCAGGACCGCTTTTTCCCAGCCGGGGGCGCGATACCAATAGATGGGACCGTCCAGGGTTCCCACCAGGGCATCCGGCTTCCCATCGCCGTCGATATCGCCCAACGCTTTGCCCCAAGGCTTGGGCAGGTTGATGGAATCGAGGATGAGTTCCGCATAGCCGGATGGGCCCGGTTCGCCGGGCGTGAGCGTATCGCCCGGTTGCGGCTCCGCCGGGGCCGTGGGATTGGAGGAATCCGCCGACCGGGTGCAGCCGATATATGAAAAGGCCAAGGCCAGGATCAGGAACTGCGCGAAGAGAATGGGAATCCTGAGGAAGCGACCGGGGCTTTGGGAGCGGCGTCGGCTTCGACCTTGGGTCAAGCCCATATAGAGGAAATAATCTCTTCGCCGCCGCCGCACAACGCGTAAAGAATAACGGCGGCAGGGAACCGACGCGATATCCCCCGCCGGCCAACCGCGCGAGGACTGCGGATGTATCTTTTCCTTTTCATGGCCGTCTCCGGGAAAATCGCCTGAACAAGATCCCACTGGAAAATATCGAGGTCATAGCCGAAGGATTGCCCGAGGTCGGCAACTATTTCCAAGGCATCGTATCTTCGCAACCGGAGCTGCCCCGGAACCTCATTCTTTTCCGCCGCGATCGGGCGGCTATGCTCGGACTGGAGCACGATTACCATTTCCGCTTCGTCCTCATCGTCAACCTGCGCACCGTAGGTTCCGTGGTGGTCGACAAACGGAGCTTCGAATTGCAGCCCGGCGAGACTTTGCTGATTTTTCCGAACCAATTCCATCACTACCACTCGGTGCGCTCCGAATCCATCTGCTGGTTGTTCGTCACCTTCGAGTGCAGCTCCCACGAGGGCCTCGCGACTCTGCGGAACCGGATCCATCGCATGTCGGATGCATGCCTCGGATATCTGGAGCATCTGGTCGCGCGGTACGCGGAGCAGGTCGGAACCTCCCCGGGTTCCGCCGTCAAGAAGGATGGCGGCGCGTCGATGAATATCCTCATGGGGCTGGTGCTGCTGGACCTGATGAAGCAGGATGGGCGCTCCGGCAGCCGGGCCGGCGCCATGCGGCCTTCCATCATCGATCAAATCACCCTTTACGTCTGGGACAATTTCGATAAGGATCTGAAGCGCTCGGATCTGAAGGAAAAGTTCCCGTATTCGGAGAGCCATTTGCGCATGCTTTTCCGCAAGCGCATGGGAATGAGCCTGGGGGCTTACATCCAGAAGGTGAGGATGAATCGCGCGCAGTCGCTGCTGGTGGGTTCGAGCCTGAGCGTTTCGGAAGCGGGGCTGCTCTGCGGATACGCATCGTTGCACAGTTTCAGCAGAGCGTTCAAGAAAATGCTGGGGCTGTCCCCTTTGGCCTATAAGAACCTGAACGCGGGCAAATATTAAGCGGGTTTAATGTATCACACCCTCTAAGCGCTATCTCCGGTGCCGCCACCTCAGATCCGCGGTCACGGCCGCGACCAGGATCGTGCCTTTGATGATGGGCTGCCAGAACGCCTCCGTATTCAGAAGGCTCATTCCGTTGTCCAGGGAGGCCATGACCGTGGCGCCGAGGATGGCTCCCCAAACGCTTCCCCTGCCGCCGAGCAGGGAGGTTCCCCCGATGACGGCGGCGGCGATGGCGTCCAGCTCCAGCATCTTTCCCGCATCCGCCGAGGCCGCTCCGACGCGCGCGGTCAGCACCACTCCCGCCGAAGCCGAAACGGCGCCCATGATTGTGAAGATGGCGATGATGCGCTTGTTGATGGGAACGCCGGCGTAGAAGGCTGCGTCGCGATTGCCGCCGATGGCATAGAGCTGGCGGCCGAAGGCGGTGTGCTCGGCCAAGACCCAGAAACAGGCGGCGAGCAGCAGCATCAACAGCACCGGAAGCGGCAGGCCCTGGTAGGCGTTGAACAAAGCCGCCACGCCCACGGCCATCACTGCGGATAGTCCCCAGACCAGCAAGCCTTTGCCGCGCTTGACCTGCCACAGGCACACCGCCGACCCGGCGGCGCCCAAAGCCCAAGTGGCCGACTTGGGCAGGAATTCCTGGCCGATCCTGAGGAAGCCCGCGGGCGGGACGATGGATACGCCTTTGGTGAGCCCCAGCAGGATGCCCTGGAAAATCAACATGCCTCCCAGCGTTACGATGAACGGGGGGACGCCGAAGCGGGACACCACCACGCCTTGGGAAAATCCGAGGGTCGCGCCCAGGGTCAGGGCGATGGCGATGGAAAGCGCTACTCCCAAGCCGAGATTGGTGCAGCCCATGGCCGCCACGGCGCCGCAGAGTCCGGCCAGCGAGCCGGCGGAAAGATCGATTTGGCCGGAAACGATCAGGAGGACGATTCCCGTGGTCGCGATCGCGGTCACGGCCATCTGCCGGGACAGCAGCGCGAGATTGCGCGGGCTCAGGAACACGCCGTCGGTGGTAATGGAGAAGGCCGCCCAAACCAGGATCAGCGCGCCCAACATACCCAATGTCTGCCAACTTATTTTTGTCATAACTTCCTTGTAATCCCTGACCGGGCGGGGCCGGGTCGCTTTGCTAGCCGGCCGTGGCCGCGTGCATCACGGCGACCTGGCTGAATTGATCGCGTTCCAGCAGGGCCGTTTGCCGTCCGCCGCTGAGCACGATGAGCCTGTGGCTGAGGCCCAGGAGTTCCGAGAGGTCCGATGAGGCGACCACGACGCTCATCCCTTTGGCCGCGAAATCCCGGATCAGCGCGTGGATCTCGGCCTTGGAGCCCACATCGATGCCGCGGGTGGGCTCGTCCAGCAAGAGGATCGACGGCCCGGTCTTCAGCCATTTGGCGATGACGATTTTTTGCTGGTTGCCGCCGGAAAGGCTTCCCGCCTCGACTTCCAAGCTTGCCGCCCTCACCTGCAGGCTCGCGGCGATCTCCGCCGCCTCCCTGCGCAGGGAGGGCCAATTGAGCAGTCCCCGCCGTTGATAGGCGGGAAGCGTGGCCAGGGCGATGTTCTCGTTGAGGCTGGCGCAAAGCACCAGGCCCTGCCCCTTGCGATCCTCGCTGACCAGGGCCATTCCGTGCGCCATGGCTTCCCGGGGACCCTGGAAAGGTCCTCGCCAGGGAGAATCGCCCCGCCGCAAGCGTCCCGTATTGAGGGTGCGGGCGGCTCCGAAAAGGCTGGTCAATAGGGCGGTGCGGCCCGAACCCATCAATCCGGCGATACCGAGGATCTCGCCGGGATGGAGGTCGAAGCTGATGTCTTCCACCGCGAACCTGCCGGGGATGCTGGGATGCGCCAGCGACCAATGTTCCACCGTCAGGGAGGCGGCCGTCTTGCCCTTTACGGGCGCGGGCGCGTGCAACGCGTCCTCGGCGAGCGCGCGGCCGACCATGGCTTCCACCACGCTGGACCGGGTCCAACCGGAGGCCGGGCCGGAGGCGACGGTTTTTCCGTCCCGCAGCACGGTGATGGTATCGGAGATCGCGAAGACCTCTTCCAGGCGATGGCTCACATAGAGGCATCCCACGCCCTGGTCCACCAGGGTGCGGACGAGGGCGTTCAATTTTTCGGCATCCGAGGCGGTCAGGGCGGCGGTGGGTTCGTCCAGGATCAGGACGCGGGCTTCTTTATCCAGGGCCTTGGCGATTTCCACCAGCTGCTGTCGCCCCACGCTGAGCGAGGCGACCAGGGCATTCGGGTTCTCATCGAGGCCGACGCGTTGCATGGCGATGACGCAACGGCGCTGCATCTCCTCCTTCCGCAACAAGCCGTATCGGCTCAGCTCGCGGCCCAGGAACATGTTTTCGAAAATGGAGAGTTCGGGAACCAGGGCCAGTTCCTGAGCCACCAGCGCGATGCCGGCGGCGTCCGCATCGGCGGGGGAAAGCATGTGTAGCGGGCCGGATTCGCCCTTGAGATCGCCTCCGTAGCTGCCGAAAGGATGGCAGCCCGCCAGGATTTTCAGCAAGGTGCTCTTTCCGGCGCCGTTCTCCCCGCAAAGCGCGTGGACCTCGCTCCGTTTCAAGGACAAATCCACGCCGGCCAGGGCCAGCACACCGGGAAACTGTTTGGTTAACCCGATGGCCTGCAGTAGGTCATTATTTTGCGGCAGTCTGGTTTTCCTTGGGAACGTTCTTGTAAACGTCTTCTTTTTTCTGGAAGCCATCGGCGACGATGGTGGCCATCATGTTGTCCTTGTCGACGCTCATGGGGACCAGGAGAATGCTGGGCACGTCCTTCTTGCCGTTGGGAACCATGGTGGTCTTTTCGGTGAGCGGCTCGTTCTTGGCCATCGCCACGGCCATTTCGGCGGCCTTGTACGCTTCTTCGGTTAAGGACTTGTAGATGGTCATGGACTGGGTGCCCTCGGCAATCCGCTGGCAAGCGGCGAGGTCCGCGTCCTGTCCCGTAACCAGCACCTTGCCTGCCAGTTTCTGTTCGGCCAAAGCCTGGATGGCGCCGCCGGCCATGCCGTCGTTGGAGGCCAGAACCGCGTCCACCTTGTTTCCGGTGCGGGTCAAGGTATTCTCCATGATCTTGAGCGCTTCCACGGGAAGCCAATCCTTGGCCCATTGATCGCCCACGATCTTGATGTCGCCCCGGTCGATATAGGGTTTCAGCACTTCCATCTGCCCCTGGCGCAGGAGCGCGGCGTTGTTGTCGGTGGGGGCGCCTTCGATGATCACGTAATTTCCCTTGGGCAATTTCTTCACCAGGTACTCGGCCTGCCGGGCGCCTACGCCGACGGCATCGATGGAAACGTATAGATCCAGGTCGCTGTTCATAATCAGGCGGTCATAGGCGATCACCTTCACGCCTGCTTTGTGGGATGCGTCCACGATGGTGGCCGCGGTGGTGCCGTTATGGGGGATCACCACCAGCACGCTGGCTCCCTGGGTCAGCAGGTTTTCCGCCTGGGAGTTCATGGTGGCGTCGCTGCCGTTGGCAACCTGCACCAGCACCTGGGCGCCCAGCTCTCCGCAACGCTTCACGAATGCGTCCCTATCGTGCTGCCAGCGCTCGGTCTGCAGAGTATCCATCAATAGACCAATTTTGATGGTCTTGTTCTTCGAATCGCATCCCTGCAGCAGGGCAAGCAGGCACAATGCCAGGATTTTCGGTCGCATGAACATGTATCACCTCTGGATTTGATATGCCGTCGCGCCCTAAAGAAACCGTCGGGCCCGGGTTAATTTAACAAAGCCGTTCCATCACCGTCATTTCCAGGCGGGTACGGATCCCGGGATCCGGGGCCTCCCGGGCCCGGTCCGTAATCGGCCCGGCGCGGACGGATCGCGGCGCGGGGGCGGCGGATGGTCCGCAATTCCGGAAAAACGCGGCCCTGGGCCTGTGGATCCCGGGTTGCGGGGTTTGAGGCTTCGGTTTACGGCGGATTGGGCCGGCCGGAAAGGATCATTCCCTAATTTGAAACCTTGGGATTTATTATTCGGGGATTGAGGTTAGTTTTTACATGGGGGACGATTGAGGCTTTCCATCGTTTTGATCCATTCAGGGTATAGGAGCACCATGACTCAGTATCGTTCTTCAGGCATGTATCTCGTTTTGGCCGTGCTTGCGTTTTTCGGCGGGAAAACGGGAGCCGCAGTGAATATCATCCCCCTTCCGAATACGGTGACGTTGGGTGCAGGCACTTTGGCTTTCGATGCGGCGGCGGCGGTTCCCATTTACAGGGATGCGTCATCGGACTCGACCCTGCCTTGGGTCGAGAAGCTTTTCAAGAACGCGAAACTCACGACCTCACGGGTCCAGAGCGCTGCCGCGGCAAAGGTGGTCATCAACATGGCTCCCGACGCGGCCTTGGGCGCGGAAGGCTACAAGCTGAGCATCACGGCGACCCAGATCGTCATCACCGCCCCCACCTTGACCGGCCAGTTCTACGCCATCCAGTCCTTGCGTCAGGTGTTCCCCGTGAGCATCGAGGATTCTCTCGCCGCGAAGGTCGCCATCGCCTTGCCGGTGCTGGAAATCACCGACAAGCCGCGCTTCGAATACCGCGGCTGCATGATTGATCCGGTCCGCCACTTCCTGCCGCTGCCCTACCTCTACGAGCAAATCGATCGCATGGCCCTCTACAAGATGAATCGCCTTCACCTGTTGCTGAGCAATGACCAGGGATGGCGGATTGAAAGCAAGGTGTTCCCGCTCTTGCACGAGAAGGGATCCGTCACCCAGGTCGGCGGCGGCCAGCCCGCGGCCGGCGTGCGGTGGTATTACACCCAGGATGAAATGCGCGCCGTGGTCAAGTATGCGGCCTTGCGGAAAATCAAAATCATACCGGAAATCGACATGCCCGGGCATTGCACGGCCATGGTCGTCTGTTATCCCAAGCTGGGCACCTACGGCAAGAACTCCAGCGACAATTCGAATCCGACCTTCACGGCCGGCATCCGTTCCAACGAGGACGTGCAGATCAGCACCATGAACATCAAGAGCACGGACGCGGACCGCCCTTATGTGCTTAACTTCATCGGCCAACTCTGGCGGGAAATGGCCACCATTTTCCCGGGCGATCAATACCAGATGGGCGGCGATGAGTGGGCCTTCAGCCTGGACGCCTTCAACTACGCGACCTTCGTGAAAGAGGTCCAGGACACCCTCACGAAAATCGGCAAGCGGACCGTCGCTTGGGACGAAGTGAAGTCCAACGGTGGCCTCAGGGCGGGCAATTGGTCCCAGGATTGGCACCAGGGCAGCGCCAATGTCGGCGATATCGCCTCGAACTGCAACGCCTTCTATCTCGATCATCATAACGAAGCCAATGACGGGGCCAATGTCCTGACGTGGTGCGGTAATGAAGTGACGCTGGCGACCGTGTATTCGGCGCCGACCAGCAATACCCTGAAAGGCGTGGAAGCCATCATGTTCGCGGAGCGGCTGATCACCTATCCCGATCATTGGGATCGCCAGATCTGGCCCCGCATCACCGCCGTCGCCGAAGTCGGCTGGGTTCCCGCCAATAATGCATTGGCGGGATACATGACCCGCTTGGGGTCCCATGGCGCGCGGTTTTCCGCCATGGGCATCAAGTATTTCAGCACCCACTACGCCAATCTGACCTGGCAAACCGCTCCGCTTCATGCCGGAATGATCAATCTGTATGGCGGTTTCGTTCCGGAAATCACCCCGGATGCCACGGCCATCCGCCCGGTCGCCCGCGCCCAGGCTCCCGCCATGGGCAAGCGTGCGCAGGGATTCAATTCCCTGGGTCAACGGATTCGCCTGACTTCGGCCGGTTTTCCTGAAACGGCGCCCGCTTTCGTTAAGCCCTAGCGGCATCACGCCTCCCGCATCCGGACCGTCCAGAACCGGAGCGGGAGGTACTCGTTTTGAACATTCTTCCAAAGGAGTTCGCGTTGAACTTGTCTTCTTCCTACCATGCATTGATTGTCTGTGCGTGCCTGTTAGGGTCGCAATTCACGGCCCATGCCGCCGACACCGAAGCGCCCGCCGAGGAAACCTTCTCCATCGTTCCCCATGGCTTCGCGGGCATCCAATCCTTTCGCGTCAACCGCTTCAAGAACGGCGGCCTGGATTACCCCAGCGAAATCTTCAACAACTCGGTGCTCAATTTCACCTTCGATCTGCTTTCCGGAAAGCACTTGAGCATCCGGGCGGGCATGGAAGGTTATGTGAATTTCAGCACGATTCCCTATGACAAGTTGGGAACGGTCGGCTCGGGCGCCACGGAAGTGGCCGGCCCGCTCTGGTCCTGGTACATGGCCCAGGGTGAAATGTCTTATTCGCTCGGGGAGAAGGATGATGATTTCCACGGCGATATCGGAGTCGGCTTGTTTCCCTACAAGTACAACGAAGACGCCCGCAACCTGGGGGAATACATGTTCCGCTCGGGAACCTATCCCGGCTGGCTGCTCACGACCTTCGACTGGACCTCCACGCGCCTTACCGGCATACGGTTCAGCAGCACCCTATTCAACAAATGGCATAATGACATCATGCTCACCACGGAAATGGAATGGTTCCCCTTCTACGATCTTTCCCTCTCCTGGATCAGCAACCTGCCCGTGGGCAAGGTGCTGGACGTGGGCTGGGGCGTCGATTTCGCGCGCTTCCTGCCGGCCAACGACGATCTCACCACGCCTCCGATTACCCAGCTCGGCGATAAGCGGATCACCAACTACTACACCTCGGGTTGCGACGCCACGAGTGCCAATTGCGACACCTCGTTCTACACCTTCACCGGCATAAAGCTGATGGGGCGGTTCGATTTCGATCCCAAGCGCTTCTTCGTTACGGAAACCAAGGATGAACTATTCAGCCTGGGAAAAGAGGATGGGAAGATTTTCGGGGAAGTGGCCGTGCTCGGCCTGAAAAACCAGGGAACGTTGTATCATGATGTCAAACAGCGCATGCCGGTCATGTTCGGCGTCAATATCCCGACCTTCAACCTCTTGGACGTGCTGGCCTTCCAGATGGAATATTATGCCATGCCTTATCCGAACGACTATTCCTATCAAGTCGAATTCGTCTCGGCAGGAGTCCCCCAGCCCACCAAGGGCTACCAGTACGGGAATCCGGATGTCAAGTACACCACCGCCAATGCCAATACCGGTCAGGCCAACTACTATGCCAAGCACCATTGGTATTGGTCGGTATATTCCAGACGTTGGTTGGGAAAGCACCTGGCCATCGTGGCCCAGGCCTCGCGCGATCATTGGAGAACCAGCACGCCGTATTCCAACAAGCGTGATTTCGAAGAAGCGCTTTCCGATCCCGCTAAGCAGTGGTATGCCGCGCTCAAGATCGTGTCCGTCTGGTAAGCGGCCCCGCTTCCCGGGCCGCCGTCCTCACAGCTTGAGGACGGCCTTCCGGACCGCGGCCGCGGTCCGTTCCATCACTTCATCGTCATGGGCCGCCGAAAGGAAGGCCGCCTCGAATTGCGACGGGGCCAGGTAGATGCCCTGGTCCAGCATGGCGTGGAAGAAACGGCCATACGCCTTGGTATCGGCGGTCAGGGCCGAATCGTAGTCGCGCACGGGGCCGGGCGTAAAGAATAACGTCAGTAATGAACCCACCCGGTTGATACACCAGGGAATGGGCGCGTTCTTGAGGGCGCGGCGCAGGTCCGCCTCCCACGCTTCGGCGCGCTTGTGGAGGGTTTCGTAGAAACCCGGTTTGCGCAATTCCCTGAGCATGGCCAGGCCCGCGGCCGTGGCCAGGGGATTGCCGGCCAGGGTTCCCGCCTGATATACCGGTCCCACCGGGCTCAGCCTGTCCATGATGTCCGCGCGGCCCCCGTAAGCCGCCAAAGGGAGGCCGCCCCCCAGGATCTTCCCCAGGGTGGTGAGATCGGGTTTGACGCCGTAGTATCCTTGCGCGCCGGCCAATCCCAGGCGGAAGCCGGTGATGACTTCGTCGAAGATGAGCAGGGTGTTCCGGCCGTCGCAGAGCGCGCGCAGGCCTTCCAGGAAGCCTTTTTCCGGCACGAGCACGCCCATGTTGCCCGCCACCGGTTCCACGATGATGGCGGCGATTTCATCGCCGCAGGCCTTGAACAACGCCCGCACGGAGTCCAGATCGTTGTACTCGGCCAGCAAAGTGTCCTGGGCGGAGCCTTTGGTGACGCCGGGACTGGAAGGGTTTCCGAAGGTCATGGCGCCGGAGCCCGCCTGGATCAGGAAGCTGTCCCCATGGCCATGGTAACAGCCGCGGAACTTCACGATTTTCTCCCGGCCCGTGTAGCCGCGCGCCAAGCGCACGGCGCTCATGGTCGCTTCGGTTCCGGAGCAGACCAGACGCACCTTCTCCACCGAGGGCACGCAATCGCGGATGGCTTCCGCCATTTCCGTCTCCGCTTCCGTGCACGCGCCGAAGCTGGTGCCGTTGGCGGCCGCTTGCACCACTGCGCCGATGACGGAGGGATGCGCGTGGCCCAGGATCATGGGTCCCCAGGAGCAGACGAAATCGATGTACTCGCGGCCGTCCGCATCCGTGATGCGCGGGCCTTTGGCGGAACGGATGAAGACGGGCGATCCGCCCACGGATTGGAAAGCCCGCACCGGCGAGTTCACGCCGCCCGGGATCACCTTGCTGGCGCGGGCGTGGCGGCTTGCATGGGAATCGGTCATGCTTTCCCCTCCGAATCTTTGGTTTCCGGCTCTTTCTTCTCCGGCATCTTCTTAAGCACCTTGGTGGCGCTGCCGCCGAAGGCGGTCTTGAGGGCGTCCACCAGACTGGGATTGTCGGCATGGCGGGCCTGGCGGCATTTTTCGACGCCCTTTTCGGCCAGCACTTTGGACGTGGAGGGCCCGATGGAAACCGCAAAAAGCCCACCCGGCATTCCCACGCGGGCCGCCAATTCCGGCGCAACCTGGAAGAAATGCTCCACCGCCGAACCGGAACAGAAGACCACTGCGTCGGCATGCTTGCCTTCTTCGTTCAGTCGCTTGCCCGCATCCGCGGCCAGGCCGGGGCGGTACACGGGGACGTTTTCCACGCCGATTTTCTTTTCCTTGAACGCGACCGGGTCCAGGCGCGTGGATGCCGAGCAGGGATGCAGCCAGCGTTGCGCCAGGGTGAGTCCCGTGCCCGCCAGGCTCCCCGGCCCGGCGGCATTGGCCGCGGAGGCGGTATACTCCTTGAGGAATCCTTCCAGGGAAGCCTCTTGGGGATAGAAGGCCACTTTGCCGCCCAGGCTCGTCACCAAGCCTGCGGATTTGCCGCCCACCAGGTAGAAGGGTTTTTCCAGCCAGATTTCCATTTCCGTTTCCAGGAGACCGGCCTGCATGTGGCGCAAGCCGTTGGGGCTGGACAGGAAAATCCCCGTGAACCCCCCCGGCGGAAGCTTCCGCATGCGCGCCAGTCCCTCTTCGTCGGGGACGATGTCCACCATGGGGATTTCCAGGGGTTCGAATCCCGCTTTGCGCAGCAGGTCGCTGAGCTCCCCGCTCTGATCCGCCGGACGCGTATTGATGACGACGGCCACGGTCAGGGTGCTCCGTCGGCGAGCGGATCGCCGCCGTTCAACAGATAGTGCGCGGGCAGGTCGTGGGGGAGGGGAATCCCCTTTTCCCGGCAGGCCTCCTCCATGCGCACGGCGAGCTCTTCCAGCAATTCATCCTCCTCATCTTCGTCCAGGGTCTGCTCCACGCGCGCCATGGCTCCGGTCTCGGGATTGCCGAGCACCGCCAGCATGCGGATGCCGTATTCGCCGTAAGGGTAGGCGTGCGCCGCCATGGGCACCTTGCAGCCTCCGCCAATCCGCTTCATGAATTCGCGTTCCAGATCCACTGCGTCATGGGTTTCTCCGTCATCGACCGCTTCCAGCAGTTTGCGCACGCGCGCGTCGGCCGTGCGGCACTCGATGCCCAGAGAAGCCTGGCCGATGGCCGGGATCATGTCCTGGAAGGAGAACACATGGGTGATATCCGCCGATCTGCCCAAGCGGTTCAGGCCCGCCGCGGCCAGGACCACGCCCTGCAGTTCGCCGCTGCGCACCTTGCCGATGCGGGTGTCGACGTTACCGCGGATGCCCACGTATTCGAGATCGGGCCGGATGGCCTTGAGCTGCAGCACCCTGCGGGGGGAGCCCGTGCCGATTTTGGAACCCGCAGGCATCTGGCGGAATGTGCGCCCGTCGGAGATGAAAACGTCGCGCGCGTCCTCGCGTTCGGGGAATGCGGCCAGCATCAGGCCTTCCGGTTCGTCTTCGGGCACGTCCTTGAGGGAGTGCACGGCGCAATCGATGGTCCCCGCCAGCAGAGCCAGCTGCAATTCCTTGACGAACACTCCCATGCCCGGAAATGCATCCAGCTTGGTGCGCTGGTCCGCGTCCCCGGAAGTCTTGATGACCTCAAGGCGGACCTCCAGGCCCTTATGGGCCGCGCGCAAGGCCTCCGCCATCAGGTTGGACTGCGTCAGGGCCAGGGCGCTGCCGCGCGTGCCGATCACCAGTGTTTCGGTCTTCGCGGCGGGTGCGGCCGGAGCCTTCGCTCCGCCCTTCTTATTCTTGTCCATCTTCTCCCTCTTCCTCCGCCAAGGCGAACAACATGCCGGCGAAGTAACTCGCGCGTTTCCCTTCCCCGCGCTCGCCCAGGAGCTTGAGACGCGTGGTGGGATGATGCAGGAACTTGTTCAATAGGCTGCGGCCCAGGGACTCGAGCTGGCGCCGGGTCTCCTCGGATTGGCCGGCCGCCCACTTTTCGATCTCTTTTTCCACGATGACGTTGTATTTGTCGCGCAGGTTGCGGATGGTGGGCACGATTTCCAGCCCTTTGAACCATACGTCCATCCTGGACGCTTCTTCGTCGATGATGGCCAGGGCCTGCCGCGAAGACTCCTTGCGCAGGGCCACGTTCTCGTTGACCACGTTCTTCAGGTCGTCGATGGTGAACAGATAGGCGTTGGAAACCTTGCCCGCATCCGGGTCGATGTCCCTGGGGGCCGCGATATCGATGAGGAAGATCGGCCGGCCGCCCCGATGGCGCGCGGCTTCCTGGACCTGGGCCTTGGTGATGACGATATCCGGGGCTCCGGTGGCGGAAACCACGATATCGCAATGGGCCAGGCGCTTGTCCAGGTCCGCCAGCAGGCACAACTCTCCGCCGAAATCCGCCGCCAGTTTTTCCGCCGTGGCCAGGGTGCGGTTGAAGAACACGAACCGGGCCGCCCCGGCCTTGTGCAGATGCTGCGCGGCCAATTCGCCCATTTCCCCCGCGCCCACCACGCCCACGGTCTTGCCCTTGAGATCGCCGAGCACTTTCTTGGCCAGTTCCACGGCCGCGTAGCTGATGCTTACCGCGCCTTCGTGGATGGAGGTTTCGCTGCGGATGCGTTTGCCCACCCGGATGCCGGATTGGAACAGGTGGTTGAGGTAGAAGTCCACGCAGCGTTGCTCCACCGCCAGCCGGTAGGCCTCTTTGATCTGCCCGAAGATCTGCATCTCGCCGAGCACCATGCTGTCCAGCGATCCGATCACCCGGAACAGATGGCGCACGGAATCGCCCTGGGAATGGAAATACCCGTGGTTGCGGATTTCATCTTCGCTGACGCCCTTGGCGGCGCCCCAGAGCTTTTCGATCAGGGGACGGCTCACGGAGGGCTGGGCGCTGATGCCGTATATCTCCGAACGATTGCAAGTGGAGAGGACCACCGCTTCGCGCATGCCTGGCACCTGGAGCAAGGCGCGGCAGAATTCGGGCAGCTCTTCCTCCGAGAACAGCAATTTGTCCCGCAAGGCCACCGAGGCGGTGAGATGGTTGGCTCCCAGCACGAAGGCGTGGATCGGAACCTGTTCTTCCCTGGTTTCCATATCAGCGGTGGAACCCGTGGGTTCCGATAAGGTTCGTCAGCACCAGCACCAGGAATCCGACCAGGACCACGATGGCGAAGCGCTTGCCGCGCAGCCCGAACAAGCGGCGGAAAATGCCCGCCAGCAGGTACACGGCCAGCACCAGGTAGATGGCCATCTCGCGCCAGCTCATGCCGGCCAAGCCGTCCTTGCGCACCCAGATCCAGCCGATCACGGAAGCGGCCACCATGGTCGCGCTTCCCAGAAAGGACCAGTTCGCGGAAAGCTTGTCGAGCTTTTCCAAAGGCGGGAGCTTGCGGAAGGTGATGTCGAAGTTCTTGTGCTTGAGCTTGCCGTGCAGGATCAGATACAGGCTCGACAGGATCGCGGCCATGCTGAAGCAGGCGTAGGAGGCCAGGCTCGCCACGATATGGAAAACCAGGAATGAGCTATGCAACTCCGGAGGCAAGGCGAAATCGGGACGCAACAGGAATACGCCCAGTACTACGCAGAGAGCGGCGGGCAGCAGGGTGAACAGGCCCAGGCGGCGCGTGTCGGCGAGCCATTCCGAAAGCAGGTGGATGATGCCCAGGATCCACGCGAGGAACAGCAGGCCTTCGCCGATGGTTCCCAGGGGGCAGCGGTGCAGGCTCGCGCCCAGGCCGAGGAGCAGGAGGGTGTGCAGGGCCAGGGAAACGGAAAGGCTCAAGGAGGCTTTGCGCGCGAAGCGGCTTTCCTCCGGGGAGAAGAACAATTGGGCGTAGATGGCGGCAGTGGCCAAATAGGCCAGGGGGACCAGGAATTTAAGCGCGAGGAGAACCGGTTCCACTCCGTTAAACTTAAAAAATCAGGCCGTATTTTCCATTTTTCGGGGAAAATGACGGCGGAATGTCCGACCTTGGACGGCGTGTGGCCGAAACCGGTCCCCTTCGGGTAACGGCCGGCCTACATCCCCGGAATGCCCAGGCCCTTGGTCAATCCGCCCATCTTTTCCTGGGAGGCGTCCTCGACCTTGGCTTTACAGGCATTGAAGGCCGCGAGCAGGAGATCTTCCAGGGCTTCCACGTCGTCCGGATCCACCGCGTCCTTGGCCAGCTTCACGGATTGGACCTCGTATTTGCCGTTCATGGTGAGCTTGACCATGCCGCCGCCGACTTCGGCTTCGAAGTGGGCGCTTTCCATCTCCTTCTGCACGTTGGCCATCTTGCCCTGCATCTTCTGCAGTTCTTTCATCATCTTCTTCATGTCCATAAGCTTCTCCTGTTAACCGACGGGGCGTCCTTCGAAAATGTCCCGGATGAAATTGATGATCGGTTCCCGTTTGGCCGGGTCTTCCGAGCCATAGGGAATATGGATGAGATCCACGGCGGCTCCCGCCGCGTTCTTCGCGGCTTCCGCGGCGGCCTCGTCGAGCGCGAAGCGCACCGGAAATTCCCGGCTGCCCGGGACCTTGGAGCCCAGGAACGCCTGGATGGACTTGCGGAAATCCGCGTCGTCGCCGATCAGGGAGAACGCGGTGCGCTCAAGGAACGTCACCCGTAACGTGGGCGCGTCCCCGGCTTCCCACTCCAGGCGGGTCTGGCGCAAATGGGATCCCAGCAAAGGCCTCAAGGCCATGAATTCGGCCACCAGGGCGGGCCAGACTTCCGGCAGCGCGGCGGGCGATTCCTGCGCCGGTACGGTCAGGGATTCCGGATCGGCGACCGCCTGGGGCGGCGTAACGGGCATGGGGGCTTCGGGATTGTCCGGATCCAGGTCCGGCTCCATGTCCCTTTCCATTTCCCGTTCCGGTTCCATCTCCTCATCGGAAAGCGCGGGAGGAAGCGAATAGACGGGTTCGATCGCTCCGCCCAACGGCATGGCCGGATCGATCGCGGGCAATGCCCGGGAGAGCACGGCCGTTGCGGAGGGCTGAGCGGCGAAATCGGAAACGGAAGACTCGCGCGGGGCTTCCGCCTTGGGAGAGAAATCGGGGGCGGGCGATTCCGGGGCGGGCGTTATGGCGTCAGGCGGACTTTTTTTTTTGACCTCGGAGAGGTCGGATGCTCCCTCGGGAGCGCGCGGCGTTTCACGGCCCGGGCTTCCGCCCAGTGCGCTGGTTTCTGCTTCCCTTGTGGCTTGAATCGCGGGAGCGAAATCCTGTCCCAGCACCTGGGACAAGGTCACCACCCGATCCAGCGCGGCCATGCGCGCGAAGCCGAGTTCCACCGCCAACCTGGGATTGGCCGAGTTCTTGAGCTGCGCCAGGATGTCGGAAACCATTTTCGCGAACCGGATGACATCCCCATCCCGAAGCTCCGGCGCCAAGGCGATCAGTTCCGCGTAACGCGCGTCTCCCAGGCCCAAGGCCCCGGGACTCACTCCCTGGCGGGCGAAAAGCATGTTGCGCAGGTATTCCCCGAATGCCACCAACAGTTCGGAGGTCTCGATGCCCTCGCGATGGGCCTCCTGCAGGGTGGTGAAGCAGATTTTCTGATCATGCTGGATGAGGGCGCGCAGGAGGCCGTCGAACATGCCGTCGCGGGGCAGGCCCAGCACCTTGCGGGCCGCTTCCATGCTCAGGTCCGCGCCGGAAAAGGCGTACACCTGATCGAAAAGGCTCAGGGCGTCCCGCATGCTGCCGTCCGCTTTGCGGGCGATGGCCTCCAGGGCCTCCCGTTGGGGCTTTATGCCTTCCTGGGCGCAGATGTATTCCAGGCGTTCGCGGATGTTCTGCTCGGAGATGCGCTTGAAATCGAACCGCTGGACGCGGGACAGGATGGTATGCGGGAGCTTGTTGGCTTCCGTGGTGGCGAAGATGAAGACCACGTGGGGAGGCGGTTCCTCCAGGGTCTTGAGCAGCGCGTTGAAAGCGGACTTGGAAAGCATGTGCACTTCATCGATCACGTAGATCTTGTAGGTGCCGTTCATGGGCGCGTAGTTCACCTGCTCGCGCAGTTCCCGGATGTTTTCCACGCCGTTGTTGGACGCTCCGTCGATTTCCAGCACGTCCATTGAGCTGCCGTTGTTCACGGCCTTGCAGTTGTCGCAGACATCGCAGGGAATGGGCGTGGGACCCTTTTCGCAATTGAGGGCCTTGGCCAGGATGCGCGCCGACGTGGTCTTGCCCACCCCCCGGGTTCCCGTGAACAGATAGGCGTGGGAGATGCGTTTGCCGTCGATGGCATTGCGGATGGTCTGGGCGATGTGATCCTGCCCCACCATGTCCTCGAAATTCTTCGGGCGCCATTTGCGCGCCATTGCCAGGTAAGCCATTAAATAAGTCCAGCCATCAGATTGCCATGCCCGTCAGTTCTTTCTTCCCCGGTAGGGAAGATCCAGGTTGACCACCAAGGTCACCTCGTTGCCCGTCTCGTTGTAAATCATCTCATCGAACGCATAGCGGGCCATCATGATGCCGCGGCCGTTGCGGTTGAGGAGGTTGTCCTTGTCCTTGGGGTCCGGCAGCGAGCGCCAATCGAAGCCGCTGCCCTGATCCGCCACGAAATACTCGATGCGCCGCAAGGTGGGGAAGACCCGGGACCGGATGGTCACCACCCGGTCCTTGTAGGGGTCCTTGTGGGAACGCTCGATGGCCAGGGGGTAGAAACGCGATGCCTTGAGGGCGTCGCTCTTTTCCTCGAAGGTGATCCCCAGGTTCCCGTGTTCCATGGCATTGTTGATGATTTCGGAAAGTCCCAGGATGATGTGGTAGCGGTTCTTCTCATTGATGGGCAGGGTTCCGTCCACCAGGTTCTTGGCCACCTGCATCACCAGGGTGAAATCGTTCGGCATGATGAGGATGCGTTCCTCGTATTTCATGGCGAAGGGGTTGTAGGTCTCGGTGCTGTTCGCGATTATCTTGCTGAGATTGTAGGAGAAGTCCCCCACTTGGAGCGGCAATCCAAGGCAGGCATAGGTACCGGCCTGCAAAAGTTCCACCATGATGGGCTGATGCCCTTCGTCCACGATGGCGATGAGCGGCAGATCCGGATGCTCCTGCCTGAATCTTCGGATGAAGGGGATGGGCGCTTCCGCGATCAGGGAGAGGTTGAAGGTGAAGGCGAAGGTCCTGCCCTTGGAGATGAGGCGGAGGGCGTCTTCCATGTTGTACGCCGTCTGCATGGCCAAGTCATGATCCAGGACGATGGATTGGATCATTTCCTGGATGCCGTCGTCCGACTCCAGCAGCAAGAGCGATTTGGACTCTGCGGTCACGAATCAGCCCTTTTGCGTCCCCGAACGCGGTTTTTGAAAGTGGTCAATATCCACGCTCCCTGTGAACCCGATCACCGGCTCGCGCCCGGCCGATTTCCCGAAAACGCATGATAGGCTCATAAATTTAATCTAGAACGTCCCGATGGACTACCGGATCGGCACGGAACCCGGCCTATTCAGGGCGCAAGCCGGACGGGAGGAATCCTTCCGGACTCCGGGCCCAAGCCCGATTTTCCGGCCTTTAGGGGGCTTCCTCTTCTTCCGGGGGGAGGTCCATTTTTTCCAGCAGGGTACGCACCTGCTCGGGAGTGGCGACATAGCGCTTCCGACAGTAATCGCAATGCAGTTCCGTGGTCTCGTTCTTGATGATGATTTCTTCCAGCTCCTCCCGGGGCAGCCCGGTCATGGCCTTCAGGACTCCGGCCTCTGAACAAGGGCAGAAAGGCTGGACAGGGATCTCCCTGTGAATCGTGTACTTGAACGGTCCGGCCAGATCGGACAGCATGGCCTCCAGGTCCACACCCTGTCCCGGCCGGTGGTAATTTTCGATGGGGGGCATGCTGCGGACGACCTGTTCCATGATGGCCAGGGTCTTTTCGTCCGCTTTGGGAAAGGCCTCCACCAGGAATGCGCCGCAGAACTCCAGCACCGTACCGTCCGGATTCGCATTGGCTTTGACGCCCACGGCCGATTTGGTCTGTTCGCTTTGCAGGAGATAGAAGGACGTGGAGGGCCCGATATTGGCCGAAGGCATCTCCACGATGCCGTCCGAGATGGGAATGCCCTTGTCGTTCAGCTTCCTGACCGTCATGGTCTGAGGGGAAAGCAGGGGTTCGAAGTCCCCGATGCTGCGCACGTCCTCGGCCGGCAGCATGCCGCGCACCAGGCCCATGGGAGTCGCATCCGCGGTGACGAAGGCGAAATCCCCCGAGAACTGGAACTTCACCTGGACGGTGCCGTTGGTCTTGATGCCGGAGGCCAGGATAAGGGAGGATGCGATGGTTTCGCCCAGCAGGATGCGGGCGAAGGCTTTGGCGCCATGATAGTTGGCCACGATGTTGGCCGTGTCGGTGGCATCCACCAACACGAAGCGGATCTCGGCGGTTTCGCCAGTGGCTCTGATTATTCTGTCCGGCATATAAGTATTTTAAGGTTAAGGGATAAAATATGAAAAGGGTGCTATTAATCCTATCCGAAGGATTCGAGGAAATGGAGGCGGTGACGCCCATGGACCTCCTCCGCAGGGCCGGAATGGAGGTCATTTCCGCTTCCACCGGGTCCGGATTGATGGTGAAAGGCGGCCGGGGCATCCGTATCCAGGCCGACAGCATGCTGGACGAGTGCCTGTCCCAACGCTTCGACATGGTGGTCCTGCCCGGCGGCCCGGGAGTGGACGGCCTGCGGAAGGACGCGCGCGTGCTGGACCTGGTCCGCCGCGCCCATGGTTCCGGCGTGGCCTTGGCGGCCATCTGCGCCGCGCCGCTCGTCCTCGCGGATGCGGGTGTGGTCTCCGGCCATGTCATCACCTCCTTTCCGGCCGCCAAGGAAGAGCTGCAAAGCCGCGTCAAAGGCTACTCCGAAGAGCGCGTGGTCCAGGACGGCAAAGTCATCACCTCCCGGGGCGCGGGCACCTCCGAAGAATTCGCCCTGCACCTCATCACCTTTCTGGCAGGCCCCATCGCCGCCCAGGACGTCCGGGCCCGCATAGTGGCCAGATAAGCGCCGGCCGCCGGAAACGGTCGCATCATCGCCCGCGAATTATATTTCCCGCCCATGCCAGCCTGGATCTACCCCTACCTGGGAGCCTTTCTTATCGGGCTTTCCAAAGCCGGCTTCGCCACGGGCCTGGGGATGCTGACCACGCCCTTGCTGGCCACGGCCGTACCGGCGCGCCAGGCCATCGGCATCATTCTGCCGTTGCTTTGCTGCGCGGACCTCCTGACCCTGTCGGCCTTCTGGAAAAAGTGGCGCCTGGAACTCATCCGGATACCCTTTATCGGGGCCTTGGGCGGCATCGCCCTGGGCATGGGATTCGTGAATGTCATTTCCGAACACCTATTGCGGACTTCCATCGGCGCCACCGCCCTGATTCTGACGGTCCTGCTGCTTGTCCGTAATATCTGGTATCCTGCCAGGGCCTATCGGCCTTCGTGGTGGGAGGCTTTGCTGGTGGGGGTTTTCGCCGGATTCTCCTCCACCATTTCCCATGGTGCAGGACCCATCATGGCCATCTACCTGATGGCCCAGAAGACCGGGAAAACCGAGTTTGTCGCGTCCAACGCCATATTCTTCACCGCATTGAACCTTTTCAAGGTGCCTCCCTACGTGATTTCCGGCCTGATTACCGTCGGCACCCTGGTCCAGGACCTGCGTTATCTGGCTTTTATTCCCCTGGGCGTGGCCGTAGGCTGGGTGGCCAACCGGGCCCTTCCCCAAAAAGCCTTCGAATGGCTGGTTTACGGTCTTTTGATCGTGACCGGAATCCAGCTGCTGATCGCCTAAATGCTTGGCCGGCTACGGTCATTTATAATACAATCCCCAAGTGTTCTCCCCGCGCCAAGGCCGCAATCGCGGCCCTACGGCGATTAGGAGGCGGCGGCCCGGGCCTTGTGAATACCGGGAGAAAGGCTTTTGAAGCATGGGATTCTGGATGGCCTTGGGCGCCATCAGCCTGGTCGTAAATGGAGTTTTCGCCTGGCTCTGGCGGAAGCGTTCCGGGGCCGTATCCCGTCTGCAAAGGGAACTCACCGCCCATGGCGATGAAAAGCGCGGCCTCGCGGAATCCCTGAGGCAATCCCGCGCGGAACTGGAAACCTTGCACCGCGAGGCCAACCTGGAGCTGCAGCGCAGCGAAATCCGTTACCGGGCCCTGGCGGACGGCAGCCCCGTGGGCATCTGGCATATCCGCCCCGACGGCAGCACCATTTATCTGAATCCCGCCATGAGCACCATCCTGGAATTGGACAGTCCCGCCGATTTGATGGGAACGCAAATCCCCATCCACGAATTCTTCTCGGTCGAAAGCCTTCCCGTCATCGGCAAGGAAATGGCCAAGCGGTCCACGGGAGTCGCATCCAGCTATGAGGTGGAAGTGGTCGGCCGCTGGGGCCGGCGCACCCGCATGATCATTTACGGTTCCCCCATCCTCACGGCGGACGGCGGCCTGGAAAGCATCATGGGCACCTTGGTGGATATCACCGAGCGGAAGCGCGAAGAGGAAGCCCTGAGGCGTTCGGAAGAGCGCCTGCGCGTGGCCGCGGAATGCGGCAACGATCTCATTTACGAATGGGACATCCTGAAGGGGACGCTGGAATGGTTCGGACCCATCGACGAGCGCCTGGGCTACCAGCACGGGGAAATCCCCCGCACCTTGGAAGCCTGGGAACGCTTGATCCATCCGGAGGATCGCGCCGAAGTCGCGTCCGCCATCGAAAAACACCTGCGCGGACGGGAGCCCTTCATACGGGAGTACCGCATCCGCTGCAAGGACGGATCCTATCGGCTCTGGTCCGACCGGGGCACGGCCCAGTGGGACGCGGAAGGCGCTCCCTACAAGTGGATCGGCACCACCTCGGACGTAACCGAGGCGAGACGGGCCGAGGATTCGCTGCGGACCAAGGAAGAGCAGCTCCGGCAGTCCCAGAAGCTGGAGGCGGTGGGGCGCCTGGCCGGCGGCATCGCGCACGATTTCAACAACCTGTTGGCCGCCATCATGGGCTATTGCGAGCTGATGCAATTCCGCCTGGAGCCGGACCACCCCTGCCGCAAGGAGGTCGGGGAAATCCTCAACGGCAGCGATCGCGCCGCCGGGCTTATCCGCCAGTTGCTGGCCTTCAGCCGCCAGGAGATCCCGCAGCCCAAGGTCATCCATCCCAATTTCGTGATCACCTCCATGGAGCGGATGCTCAAGCATCTGCTCGAGGAGAACATCGAACTGGACATCCACCTGGACGAGGAAGCCGGCCACGTGCGCATGGATCCTGTGCAGCTGGAGCAGGTCCTGATGAACCTGGTCCTCAACGCCAGGGACGCCATGCCCGGAGGCGGCACCCTTCTCATCGGCACCGGCAACGTGGAACTGGCGGGGGAAATCCCGGGCGCCTACGGCCGCGTGCACGCGGGACCGCACGTGCGCATTTCCGTGGCGGACTCGGGGCAGGGCATCGATCGGGAAAACCTGCCGCATATCTTCGACCCCTTCTTCACCACCAAGGACAAGGGCAAGGGTTCCGGCCTGGGCCTTTCCACCGTGTACGGCATCATCACCCAGAACAACGGCTGCGTGCTGGTGGAAACCGAAGTGGACAAAGGCAGCGTCTTCTCCTGCTTCCTGCCCCTCACGGACGACGAGCCGGAAGAGGAAACGGAAATCAAGAAAGCGTTGCGGGCCTCATCCATCGTACCCAAGACCGTGCTGGTGGTGGAAGACGACGACGAGGTGCGTTCCATCGTGCGCGACCTGCTGGGGCAACAGGGATTCCTGGTGCTGGAGGCGCGCCAAGGCAAGGAAGCGCTGGCCCTGGCGGAAAAATACACCCAACCGGTGCATCTGCTGCTGACGGACGTGGTGATGCCGGGGATGGGCGGCAAGGAGCTGGCGGATTCCCTCCGCAAGATCATGCCCACCCTGCGCGTACTGTTCATGTCCGGCTACACCCAGGATGCGGAATTCCGCCAGGAAGTGGCCGGAGGCGGGCGGGCGTTCATCCAGAAGCCGTTCTCGATGACGGCGCTGGTGGGGAAGATCCGGGAAGTGCTGGTCTAACTCCGGTTCCCATTGATTAGATCATGGCCCGTCCGCGTTATTATGTGGTTCACAACCGCTCGCAAGCTTGCTCGCTCCCGGCTTACATGCCTTTAGGGCATGTTCGCTGCCCTCGTCACGGAACCCGCGGGTCAGCAAAGCTGACCCGGTACCGTTCCTCGGGCGGCTTAGCGGACGGGGACACGTTGCTGTTACCATCCCTGCCCATGCTCTAATCAATGCGAACCGGAGTTTGTTTTTTCTGCCTTATTGACCCAGTTTATCCAGACTCTTCCGGTGGCGCTTGGAGATGTCCTTGTGGATATCCTTGATTTCCAAAGGCAAAGGGGCGATCCTCGCTTCGATCCATGTCCTGATCTCCGCAAGCTCCGCTTTGGCCTTGATCACGCGGTCTATCAAGAATGTTTCTCCGGCCTCCGCATCGACCTGGATCCGGAATCCATTCATGTGCAGGAAAATCGCCGCTGCCGCGAAGGCCATCCGTTTGTTCCCATCCACGAAGCAATGGTTCGAAACCAGGCTATGCAACAGTGCGGCCGCCTGCTCGGACAGGGATTTGTAGTATCCGGAACGCGGCCTCGCGAGCGCACTCTCCAATAGGCCGGGATCGCGGACGCCGGCCAACCCTCCAAAACGGCGGATCAGCTCGGCGTGAAGGGTGAGGCTTTCCTCCAGAGTGAGGTAAACGGTTTCTTTCACTTGGCCAGGCGTTTGAGCAGATCGGCATGCCGATCCAGCACATCATCCATCGCCGAAACGAAAGCGGGCCTGGTCCTGGTCCGTACCAGATACTCGGCAACGGCTTCGGACACGAGCCAGGAAATGCTTTTACCCGACTCGGCGGAGTGCTGCTTGAGTTCCTGGAGCACCTTCTCATCGACCAAGGTGGAAAACTTGGTTTGCTTCATGGAAATAGATTACCTGAAAATTCATGAATTGTCAAGAAATGGGCGGAAATATACCTAAAAAACGTTTATTTCGAGGAATTCGGGCCCTCAGGGCCATGGCCGGAAAGTCCGCTTAAATCGGATCGGAACAGGCGGGCCGACCGTAGTCGACGGGTTTGGTGATGCTGGGGTGGTCCCCGCACACCGCGCATTCCGGATCCCGCGCCCCGCGGCTTTCGCGGAAGCGCATCGCCAGGGCATCGTAGATCAACAGGCGGTCCGTGAGCAGATCGCCCTTTCCCAAAAGAAACTTCAACGCTTCCGTAGCCTGGATGGTACCCAGGGTCCCGGCCACCACGCCCAGGATGCCGGCTTCCGCGCAGCTTGGGACCGAGCCCTCCGGGGGCGGTTCGCGGAACAGGCAGCGGTAGCAGCGGCTCTTGCGCGGGACGATGGTCATGGCCTGTCCCTCGAAGCGCAGGATGCCCGCGTGGGAGAAGGGCTTGCCCGCGATCACGCAGGCATCGTTGACCAGGAACTTGGTGGCGAAATTGTCGCTGCCGTCGATGATGAAGTCGTATCGGGAAACGGTTTCGATGGCGTTGTCCGCGTCCAGGTAACCGGGATGTTCCTGCACCACGACGTCGGGATTGATCTGCGCGATCTTCTCCTTGGCGGATTGCAGCTTGGGGCGCCCCACGTCCGCGGTGAAATGGATGATCTGGCGCTGCAGGTTGGAGTCGTCCACCACGTCGCCTTCCGCGATGCCGATGGTGCCCACTCCGGCCGCGGCCAGATAGTAGAGGGTGGGGGAGCCCAGGCCTCCGGCCCCGATGCAGAGCACCTTGGAGGCCAGCAGCTTGCGTTGGCCCTTGAAGCCCACTTCGGTGAGGATGAGATGGCGCATGTAACGGCGCATCTGGTTTTCGGAGAATATCGGCATGGCGGTTCCGCCTTCAGCCCCCGTACAGGGCGGTGCTGAGATATCTTTCGCCGGTGTCGCAGGCCAGGGTCACCAGGGTCTTGCCCGCGGATTCCGGTCGCTTGCCCACTTCGCAAAGGGCCCTGACGTTGGCTCCCGTCGAGATGCCCGCCAGGATGCCTTCCTCGCGCGCCAGGCGCCGGCTCATTTCCAGGGCCTCCTCGTTGCTCACCTTGATCACTTCGTCATATATCTTGGTATTGAGCACCTTGGGCACGAAGCCCGCGCCGATGCCCTGGATCTCGTGCCAGCCGGGCTTGCCTCCGCTGAGCACTCCGGACGCCGCGGGTTCCACCGCGATGATCCGGACGGAAGGGTTGCGGGCTTTGAGCACTTCGCCCACGCCGGTGATGGTGCCGCCCGTGCCCACTCCCGCCAGGAACACGTCCACCTTGCCGGCGGTCGCGTCCCAAATCTCCTCCGCCGTCCAGCGGCGGTGCGCTTCCGGGTTGGCCGGGTTGTCGAACTGCTGCGGCATGAAACAGTCCTTGCGCGCGCGCACCATTTCCTTGGCCTTCTCGATGGCGCCCGCCATGCCCTGATGGGCCGGCGTCAGCACCAATTCGGCGCCGTAGGCCTGCAACAGGTTGCGGCGTTCCGGGCTCATGGCTTCCGGCATCACCAATATGGATTTGTAACCCTTGACCGCGGCGATCCACGCCAAAGCGATGCCGGTGTTGCCGCTGGTGGGCTCCAGGATGGTCATGCCGGGTTTCAGTTTTCCGGATTTCTCCGCTTCCTGGATCATGTTCAGGGCGATGCGGTCCTTGAGGGACCCGCCGGGATTGCGCTGATCGAATTTCACCAGGAACAATGCGTCCGAACGCGGTATCACTTTGTTCAATCGCACCAGAGGGGTATTGCCCACCATTTCCGTGAGATCGCGGAAATACTTCATGCCGTTTTCCATGGTTTTGCCGGCCTCAGGGTTCATAATCCAGGTGCAATCCGCATTCGGTTTTGGCGTCGCCCACCCAGCGTCCCGAACGGGGATCGTTCGGATCCAGGGGCTTGCTGGTGCAAGTGGCCGGGCTGCATCCGATGCTGGAGTAGCCCTCCTTCGCCAGGGGGTGCTCGGGCACTTCCCGGATTTGCAGGTAGAGTTCCACGTCGTTGGCGGGCCAGTCCGCGAAGGGGCAGATTTTCAGCTTGCCCTTCTGGACATGGACGAAAGGCGTATGCGATCGGGAATCGCTCTGGTCGCGGCGCAGCCCCGTCAGAAAGGCTTTCACGTCGCTCCGGCCCAGGAAGGCGGCCTGCACGCCCACCTTGTTGATGGCGCAACAGGCCTTGGTATCCGAGATGGAAATGACTCCGTCCTTCCGCGCCGCATAGCGGCGGTTGTCCGGCTCGAAGGAGCGCGATTCCCGCAGGTCCAGCTTGTAGGCCGAGGT
Organism: Fibrobacterota bacterium; assembly: GCA_028287505.1. Lineage (GTDB taxonomy): Bacteria > Fibrobacterota > Fibrobacteria > UBA11236 > UBA11236 > Chersky-265. The sequence continues at coordinate 78,389 of JAQBPN010000127.1, forward strand.
CAGAGCGTCGCGGTAGGCCAGGGTCTCGGGAAAATGGAAGGAAGTATCGATGAAAAAGACGCGCACGTCGATGTTCAGGCGGTTGAGATGATGCAACAGCAGTCCCGCGTCGCGCCCGAAGGAGGTGGTGGCGATGAGCTCTTTTCCGAAAAGGGCGAAGGCTTTGCGGATGCGATCATCGGCGTTGAGGGATGCGAATTCCAGGTCCAAGGACTGGGCCAGGGCTTCCAGACTCCCTGCCGCGGCGGGTCCGGAGGCCGGCGGAGCATCCAAGGCCCCTTTGGGCGATGCGGCCGGTTTTCCGGCGGGGACAGGGGAGGAGTTTTCTTGCGTATTCATAGGGTTACCATTACAGATAGTACATCGGAACGGGCTCCAGCTGCTGTTTCGCCTTTTCGGCGAGCTGGGCGAGCGTGACGGATTCCAGTTTCTTGTCCACCAGTTCCCGGCCTTCCTGGAAGAGCCGAAGCAACAGGTCCGTGACCACTTCGTTGCCGCCTTCGATCTCGGCGCAGGGCAGAATTTCCCCCTCCGTCGCCTTGATGATGCGGGCCAGGGTGATGTTTTCCGGCAGTTCCGCCAATTGGTAGCCGCCCAGTTTACCGCGGGCTCCCCGGACCAGGCCGACGCTTTTCATCAGGATGGCGATCTGCTCCAGGAACTTGAAGGGAATGTTGTATTCCTTCGCGATTTCCCGCAGGTGGATGGGTTTGGACGGCCAGTCCTTGCTCTTGATGGCCAACCCGGTCAGAAAGTGCAACGTGTACATGGTCTTGGACGTTACCTTCATACCCGGAATATAACATATAAAACTGATAGGGACTATATGGTAAACGAGCATGTTAGCAATATGTGGAGAATTCAAACTGAAAACGGCAAAAATCAGGCCGCTTAAGCAAACCGGCACGGTCTCCGGAATTCTATTTTGCCTTTTGCAATTTTCATTTTGCACCTTGGATTCTATGTCATCGGCAACCATAATCAACCGGCTTACCCCGGCCACCATCCACAAAATCGCGGCCGGCGAGGTCATTGAAAGGCCCGCCAACGTGGTCAAGGAACTGGTCGAAAACGCCCTGGATGCGGGCGCGACCAAGATCGTCGTCACCATCGAAGAAGGCGGCCTGGACCTGATCAAGGTCAGCGACAACGGCAAGGGGATGGTACGCGAGGACGCCCTGGTCGCATGGCTGCCCCACACTACCAGCAAGATCCGGGAAGTGGAGGACCTGCAACACGTCGTCACCTACGGATTTCGCGGGGAGGCGCTCTGCAGCATGGCCGCGGTCGCGGAGCTGACCATCGAAACCAGGCATGCCTCGGAACCCACCGGCGTGGCCGTGACCATCTCGGATTCCCAGGAAACGGGGAACCGGGAGATTTCCCGCAATCCGGGCACCACCATCACCGTCCGCAATCTGTTCCAGCACAATCCCGCCCGGCGCAAGTTCATGGGTTCCGGCAAGAACGAAGCCGCCCGCATTCTCAACATGCTCAGCCGCGTGGCCCTGGCCCATCCCGGCACCGGCTTCCGCATCTCCGATAAAGGCCGCGAGCTGCTCTCCCTTTCCGAAGGAACGCTCAAACATCGCGTGGGAGAGGTGCTGGGCTTCAACATCACCAACGATCTGGTCCCGGTGGAATGGACCGACAGCGCCAACGGCGGCGCGGGATCCATCCATGTGGAGGGATACGTGTGCACGCCCCAGCAGGCGCGCCTGCGCTCCACCCACCAATACTTCTACATCAACCGGCGCAACATCCAGAGCGGGCTCATTTCCCGTTCGCTCTCGCAGAGCTACGACGCGCTGCCGCCGGGACGCTTTCCCATGGCGGTCCTGTTCCTCACCATGCCCACGGAGGAGGTGGACGTAAACGTCCATCCCACCAAGAAGGAAGTCCGCTTCCTGAACGAGAGCCGCATCTATTGGGCCATCAGCCAGGCCGTCAAGACCGCGTTGCGCAAAATGGCGGACGCTCCCGTCCTCGACCTGGGGCCCGGGGATTCCGCCGCCGCCGATGACCGCCCGGAGATGCCTCCGCCCTTCACCTATGCGCCCCTGGCGCTGGCGGAGAACCGCGTTGAAGAGATTCCCGGGGAACCCCCGTCCCGTCCCGCGGCTTTTCCAGGGGTAACTGATCCGTTACTGGGGCGGCCGGGATTTCCCGCCGTGACCAACCAGATCCGCCTGTTTCCGGCCGATGCCCGGCAGGCGCCCCCGTCCGTATCGCGCTTCTTTCCGGATTCGGACGAACCCTCCCAGGCGGGCGCCAAATCCCGTCCGCCGGAAGTGCCGTACCTGCAATTGCACAACGGCTTCATCCTCTTCGGCGTGGAAAGCGGCCTGATGATGGTCAACCAACAGGCGGCCCATGAACGCATCATGTACGAGAAGGCCCTGGAAGAGTTGCGGCAGCCAGGAAGGTTCTCGTCCCAGCAATTGCTTTTCCCCGAGGTCCTGGAGTTCCCGCCCGGGGACGGCCTGTTCCTGGAAGAACACCTCGATCGGTTGCAGGCCCTGGGCTTCGATTTGGAATCGTTCGGCGGCAGTACCTTCCAATTGCGCGGCCTGCCCATGGAGGTCAAGCCCGATCAGGCCCGCCGCGTGGTCCATGAAATGGTGGAAGGCCTGCTGCGCCCCGAACGCGGCGCCGCGCCCGTCCGCGGCGAGGATTTCCAGCAACGCCTGGCCAAGGTCTATTCCCGGGTCACTTCCGTGAAACTGGGCGAACACCTGGACTACCCCCAAGTCTCCGCCCTCATCGACGGCCTCTTCGCCACCCAAAACCCCTACGTCTCCCCCTCCGGCGCCCCCATAGTAGTCCGCTTCTCCATGGAAGAAATCCACCGCAAATTCGGCCTCAAGCCATAGCCCCTCTCAATTATACCTGCGCCGTAACAACGCCAATCCCGGTGACGTTGGTTTGGCGAACCTTCAATATTCATATTCTTGCGAAGCCACTCCGTTTTCCCGCCAATAAAGCCTCACGGATCCCCGCTACGTGGAATGACTTCATTCCCGGTCCTAATTCGGTGTAGCCCCGGGGGCCGCGCGGGGCGGGCATTAGGCGCAGGAGGGGCGAGCAGGAGGTTTAACCTGGGCGCAGGGCCCGCGATTGCAATTGAACGCTGCGAGTTGAACGGCATTTGCGGGCCCAAGCGGAAGCCCAAACCTAAAGCAAAGGTTAAACCGCCATAAGCACATCTTGTTTAGAAGCGACCCTCGACGCAGCCGAGCCCGCCCCGCGGGGCCCCCGGGGCGGCAGGGAATCAGCCCCTGCATTAAAGTTTTTTGACAACCAAGCCGATGATCCGAAGGATGCAAACCATAATGAAGACACTGCTCGCCATTTCCCTGGGTCTGGGCTTTCTGGCCCTGGACTCCCATGCAAAACCCTCCATCGCCTTCCTGGGCCTGGGAAGGGAATCCGATCCCCAGTTCAGCGAGGCTATCTCCAAGCGCATCCAATGGGAGTTGAGCGCCGACACGGCCCTCTACACCTATTCGAACGACGAGGTCGCTCTCCTCTTCGCCAAAGGCATCCTCCGGGAGCCTGAAGCCGGTCCCAACGACATGCCCAACCTTTCCAAAGGACTGGGCGCGCAATACTACGCTTTCGGCAAACTGGAACCGATCGCCGTGGCCTCCAAGCGCATCATGTGGATGCCCTGGTCCATCAAGGTGAAGTGGACCCAGGGCCTGCGCCTGCGCGTTCTGGAATCCAACGGCACCGTGGTTTTCGACGGGCTGGTGACGGCGGAGGTTCCGGAGAAAGCCTTGTTCACCGCTCCGGATGGGAAGTTGGGAAGCATGGCTCCCTTGGAACGGGAAACCTACCTGCGCACCATGAGCGCCGCGGTATCGGTGGAATCGGCCAGGACGGTGGCCAAGGTTCTAAAAGAAAAGGCCGCGGGTGCGGCCGGTGGTGCGGAAGCCAAGCCTGCGGGAGGCTAGACCGATTTTGAAAAGTCGCCGGACCTCCTGAGGCCCGGCCGTCGCTTCGAATCCGCCGGCGGAAATGCCGGCAAATCCCGTTTCAGACCATATCCTCTTTCCAGACGAGAATGCTGCCGCAGCTTTCGCAGGTGAGCAAGGCGTTCTTTTTGCTGATTTCAATCACGCGCTGGGGCGTCTGGGTACGGTTGCAGACCAGGCAGGCCTTTTGGGTGCGATTGATGGCGGCGATCACGTTGGGATTGCCCCGGCGCTTGACTACGCGGTCATAGACGGCCAGGACCTTCTTGTTGATCTTGTTCCGGGGCGCATCGGCCTTGGCGGTTTCCGAGGCCATCTTGTCTTCGATCCCGTTGAGCTCTTCCGTGAGCTTGTTCAACTCGGGGCCGTTGGCGTCCAGCACGGTCTTGTAAGCCACGTCGGCGGCCTCTTTTTCCTTGAGAAGATTCTCGAGGATTTGCTGGAAATGGATCACGTTGGCCTGCGCATTGTCGATGTTGCGCTTATGGGTGGCGATTTCCAGATGGACGGCATCGTACTCGCGATTGGTGCTGATGGCTTCCAGGCGATGGTTGCTTTCGGTGAGAGCGGTCTGCTCCACCACGGCCATATCCTGGTTTTCGGTGATTTTGGCCTTGGTCTCGGCGATGGCCGAATTGGTCTTTTCGGCGTTGGTCTTTTCCCGTTCGATATCGTCTTTGAGAGTCTGGATCCGGACGGGAAGGTCTTTCTTCGTGAGCTTGAGTTCGTAGACCTTCTTGTCCACCGCGGAGAGCTCTAAAAGGTACTGTAAATCCTCTTGCATCCTGAATACCTGACTTTTAGTGTGAAGTGGCTCCCCGCTCCGAAGTTTGCTTCGCAAACTCCACGCAGGTCGCGTCAAATCATTCTTGAGGCTTCCTGCTCCCAGGTCGCATCGAAAATCCTACAGAACAAACTAGCAAAAACCCGCGAACAGCACCCAAGTGCTGTGAGCCGGGAGCGAGCCAAACTTGGCGAGCGGTTGCCGACCCAAGGAACGCATGGACTTTCGCGCGGGTTTTGCAACCGGAGTCGGACCCTTTTCTTGGCCCCATCACCGTGAAGTGACAAGCCATGGAAAAAGATTCCTTATTCAAAAAAAGATAAAATAACGGGAAGATTGCTTCAATGGCCGGACTACAATCAAATCAGCCGTGTTCAGGTGGCGGCGCGACGATTGAAGTCCGAACCGGCCCGTTCCCATCCCAGAGAGAGGCCGGTTTCGATGATGCCTTTCCCGAGTGTCAGAACGCTTTCCAGAACCTTGGCCTCCTCGGAGCCGTATTTGCGCAAAACGAAGTTTGCGCGGTCTTGCTCGGGCGGGAACGGTCCCACGCCGATACGGATGCGGGTGAATGCGTCCCCGCAATGCTCCATGATATTGCGCAGCCCATTGTGGCCGCCATGGCTGCCTTGGGTACGGATACGCACCGCTCCCAGATCGAGGTAGATATCGTCGACCACGGCGATGAGGTTCTTGGGATGGACCTTGTAGAACTGGAGAAGAACCTGGGCGGCTTCGCCGCTCAGGTTCATGAAGGTCTGGGGTTTGGCGAGGAGAAGGGGGACGCCGGCCAAGGTAATCTTGCGGGTGAGGCTTTTGGCCTCCGATTTCCAGGAGCCGGCTTGCCCTGAGTCCAGTGCCACCCGGTCCACAAAATCGAAGCCGATGTTGTGGCGGGTGTTGTCATACTTAGGGCCCGGATTTCCCAGGCCCATGAGAATGTGCACGGATTACTTCTTCTTTTCGTCCTTCTTGTCGCCGGCTTTGGCATCCGCCTTCGCGTCGGTCTTGCCGTCGCCCTTCTTCGCATCGGCTGCCGGAGCTGCGGCGGCCGCGGCCACGGGCTTGACTTCCTCGACCTCGGCCTTGCCGGTGGTAACGCCGTACAGGGCGGTCTTACCGGGAGTGACGAAGGTACCCTTGTCGAACTTCAGATCCCGCACGTAGATGATGGTTCCGGAGTTGATTTCGGAAACGTCCATGTCGAACTTGTCCGGGATGTCCTGGACTTTGGCGCGGAGCTTGACGAACTTCTTCATGGTGGAGAATACGCCGCCCTGGGTCTTGACGCCGAAAGGGATGCCGAAGGTGGTGACCGGAACGTTCACGATGACGGGATGTTCGTTGTCGACGCGCAGGAAGTCGATGTGCATGAGATGCTTGCGGATGGGGTCCCGTTCCACGGCCTTGATCATGACCTTTTCGGACGTGCCGCCGTCCAGGGAAAGCTCGATGACGTGGTTGCGCTGGGTGAGATGCGGACGCATGTCCACGGAACTCACTTCGACCATCAGGGGATCCTTGTTCAGGCCGTATACGACGGCGGGAACGCGGCCCTCTTGGCGCATGTTCTTCAATGCGGCTTTGGTGGAACGTTCTCTTTTCTTGGCGGCAAGGGCTAACAATTTCGACATGACTGATTCCTTTTCCCGGTACACACACCCGACCTTTGGCATGCCTTCCCAGTGTTTTAGTGACAGTAACTAGGTCGTGGAGAAACGCTTGCGTTTCTCCTCAAAAATTCCGGCATAGCCGGAATTTTCCTGGTTGGGGCGGTAGGATTCGAACCTACGGTAGACGGCTCCAAAGGCCGTTGTCTTACCACTTGACGACGCCCCACCGGGAATGGGGGTCAAAAGTAGGAACAAAGAGGGGGGCCTGCAACCGGATAAGTGGCGAAAAGTTGCGGATTTAGGGCAAAAAGACCAAGATCTGCGGGGCGGAAGGAAGTGTGATTTGTGCGGGCAGAGTATTGAATGGGCATTTCGTCGGGCGTGCGGCTCGGCTTTGCCGAGCCGACGGCGTCGGGCGTAAAGCTTTTTCCGATAGGTTTCGGGCGTAAAAACCAGGAGATGAGTCTCCTTTGAGACAACTGGGAAGCGGCAACGAATGCTCTGCCTTTGGCTGAAGCCGCCCTGCTTCTTTCCTGGTTTTACGCCCGACGCCCGACGCCCGTCGCCCGACGAAATCTCCCCATAGAGCACCCTGCTGCCACCAAAGTACCCCGCTTTTTCATAGAATTCTTCACGTACTGAACTCCGCCAAACAAGCAAATCTGCACTGCGGCTGAATCTCCGCCAGACACTTTTCGGCCGCGCCTTTTTCCCGAAACAGGCTGAAAACACTCGCCCCACTTCCGCTCAGCAGGGTTTTGACGGGCCCGGAATCCTTCATCAGATTCGCCAGGTTATCAATCTCCGGAAAGTGCCGGCGCATGGGGGCGTCGAAATCGTTCCGCAAAACCTGGTAGAACTCCCAGTCCTCGAAATAGGTGAAGTACAGCGCCTTGAAGCGCGCCCATTCCTGTTTGCGCGCCGGATCCAATTGGCCATAGGCCCATCCGGTTTCCACGCGGCATTTGGGCGTCCCGATGACGATATGGAACGGATACGGAGACGGGGCCGGAGTGAGGATTTCCCCTTTGCCGGTGGCGAAATAACAGCCGCCGTACAGGAAGAAGGGCACGTCCGCGCCCAGGCGGGCGGCCACGGGAAGCAGATCGGCGTCCGTGAGCTGCATTCTCCAGATGCGATTGCACAGTTGCAGGGCCGCGGCGGCGTTGGAACTGCCGCCGCCCAGACCGGCGCCGGTAGGCAGGATTTTCGCGAGGGAGAAGTGCATGCCCGCGTCCGCCTTCACCCGCTCGGGAAATGTTTCCCGCAGCAGCTTCGCGGCTTTGATCACCAGGTTTTCCTCGGGAGTGGCGGTGATGCCTTCCGAGCAGTCCAGGGTGAGCGTTTCCGAGGCTTCCGCGCTGAGCCGATCGCCGCAATCGATGGTGTGGAAAAGGGTGCCCAGATTGTGGTATCCGTCGGCGCGGCGGTCCTGGATTTCCAAAAACAGGTTGATTTTCCCGAAGCACGGGACGGTCTCAGCGTGGGTGGTCATTTCCTCCTTAAAATTAACCTTTTTTATTTATAAGATTAATGGTGGATTGGCTCGGTCGCTATGGAGTTTGTTTGCACAAACTCCACGCTCCCTCGCCTCCAAGAGACTAGGCGGGGCTTGAAAATCGCTTGTTCGCCGTTGGATGGTAACCTATCATAACCGGATAAAACCCCTGGAAAAATGAATCAATCCAAGCTTCAGCATTTGAATACCCTGCTGGATCTGGACCGGAGCCGATTGGAGGACGTCCTCGATCTGGCCGCCGCCATCAAGCGGGAGTACAAGACTTCCGGCGCCAGCGATGCGCTCAAGGGCCGGACCGCGGCCATGATATTCGAAAAACCCAGCTTGCGCACGCGCGTGACCTTCGAGGCCGGCATGGTGCAGCTCGGCGGCGCGGCCATCAATCTGGACCCCTCGCAAATCTCCCTGGGCAACCGCGAATCGGTCAAGGATGCGGCTTTGTGCCTGTCCCGCTGGGTGGACGCCATTATCGCCAGGACCTTCAGCCATAAGCTGGTCACGGACCTGGCCAAATACGCCACCGTTCCCGTCATCAACGCCCTCACGGATTTGCACCATCCCTGCCAGGCCTTGGCTTTGGGCCAGACCCTGATGGAAAAAAGGGGAAAGCTCACCGGTTTGAAACTCGCCTTCGTCGGAGACGGCAACAACGTAGCCAATTCCCTGGCGGAGCTGGCCGCGCTCATGGGCATGCATTTCATCCTGGCCTGCCCGAAAGGGTACGAACAGAACCCGGAGGTCCTCAAATCCCTGGAACCCTCGTTCAAGCGGTCGGGCGGCACCTACACCGTGACCCATGACGCGGATGCGGGGGTTTCCCAGGCCGATTGCATCTATACCGACGTATGGGTAAGCATGGGAGAGGAAGCCCAGGCCGAGCAGAAGAAAAAGCAGTTCGCGGGATTCCAGGTGAACTCCCGTTTGCTGGGCAAGGCGCCCGCGGGCTGTCTGGTGACCCATTGCCTCCCCGCCCATCTGGACGAGGAGATAACCCAGGAAGTCATGGACTCCGAGCGTTGCGTATGCTTTGATGAAGCAGAGAACAGACTGCATGCGCAAAAGGCCGTGCTCTTGACCCTGATCGACGGGGGCAAGTCCGCCGGTCCGATCCGCGGACGATAAGGACATCAGAGGAGAGTTATGCTGGAAAGAGCGCCATTCGGGATCGAAGCATTGGACAGGATGATTGGCGGCGGCGTGGTCAGAGGCAGCGCAACCGTCGTGGAAGGCGCGCCCGGCACCGGCAAGACCACCCTGGGCATGCAGTTCATCGTAAACGGCATCGAGAAGTTCCAGGAACCGGGCCTCATCCTCACCTTCGAGGAGTTTCCCAGCCAGTATTACCATGACGCCCTGAACTTCGGGTGGGACCTGAAGAAATACGAAGAGTCGGGCATGCTCAAGATCATCTTTTCCGATCCCTCCACCGTCGCCAGCGAGGTGGAGGAGTTGGGCGGCGGCCTGGAAACCCTCATCGACGAGATGGGCATCAAGCGCTGCCTGGTCGACTCCCTGACCCATTTCGAATACGCCGCCGAGGAATCGGATTCCCTGCGCGAGATGGAATTCGATTTCATCACCAGCCTCAAGCGCGAGGGCATCACCTCCCTCTTGCTGCGCGAGAACAGCAATCTCCTGGGCGACACCAGCAGCCTCTCCCAGGCGCCCTTCATCGCCGACAACTATTTCATCCTGCGCTACGTGGAAATCGACAGCGCCATCTCCAAGGCCATCCTGGTGCTCAAGATGCGCGGCAGCCAGCATGCCAAGGACATCCGCCAGTTCCATATCGCCAAGGGCGGCATCGAGATCATGGAGAAGTTCGTGGGACGCCAGGGCGTCATGAGCGGTTCGCCGGTCAAGACGGACGCGGATACTTTCGTAGAAGCCTTTTCCGCGTTCGGCAAGCGAAAGGGAAAGTAGGCTTGTCCACCCTCCAGGCGATAGGCATGTTGATGGCTTCGCTCCTGTTCAGCGTCGTGGGGTTCTACCTCACCCTGATCGCCAAGTTCTATCGCATGAAATTCTCCAAGGGACCTCCCCACCGCTATCTGCAGATGGCCCTGGCCGTGCTCGTGGCCGGCCTGGTGCTCCGGCTGGAGTTTTTCAATTTCATTCCCGCCTTCGTGGCCAACGGAATCATCTGCGCAGGCGGCCTGGCCTTCTCCGCCCTCGGCTACGCGTTGTACCGCACCATGATGAGCGTGGATTAGCGGCCATGGTTTCCATCTCCGCCGTCACCATCGTGGTTCTGCACTTGACCTTCATCGTCACCTTCCTGGTGATTTCCTCGCTCAGCCGCATTTTCGGGGCGGCCCGGAAAAAAAAGCCCTTGTATAAGCTCTTCTATGTGGCGAGCTTTCTGATGACCATGTCCATGGTCGTAAGCCTTCTGGGTCTCGATCTCCAATATATGGCCTTGCTGGCCGTTGGCCTCGATTTGATCGGTCTGATCCTGGGATGCGCGGTAACTTATTTCTACTGGGACTGGCTCCCGCGGGAATTGGCAAAGGGGTAGGCATGGCGAAGATACTTTGCGTCGACGACGAGAGGGATATCGCGGACCTGGTAAAGCTCGTGCTCGAGTTGGGCCAGCACCAGGTGACGGTCGTGACCGAACCTGAAAACGCCGTGGCCACGGCCCTGGAGCTCCATCCGGATTTGATCCTGCTCGATGTGGTGATGCCCCATGTGGACGGCTTCGACATCTTCCGGGAAATCCGCGAACAGCCCTCCCTGGCCAAGATTCCGATCGCCTTCCTGACGAGCAACAACAAATCCGTGGATCTGATGGTGGGCCTGCACGTGATGAAGGCCGAAGACTACATCACCAAGCCATTCGGCAAGCAGGAACTCCTCGATCGGGTCAACGCTCTCCTCAAAAAATACGGCACCGCCTAGCTCCGACGCTTCCATTCCATGATGAAAAAGGCCCGCCGCAAGCGGGCCTTTCCATTTCCGGATTCCAACCCCGGAGGGATTCCCAACAGGCAACCTTTTGGTTGCCTTTGTTATCCGATAGGATTATATTGCAACCAGGAGGTTGCCTATGCAGGATCGCATCGAGAAACGCATCGAGTTGAAGGCCCCGGTTTCCCGGGTCTGGCGCGCGCTTACGGACTACCGGGAATTCGGAGAGTGGTTCCGGGTGAAGCTGGAAGGACCATTCGCGGTAGGCCGGACGGCGCGCGGCAACATCACCTATCCGGGATACGAGCACTACAAGTGGGAAGCCGTCGTGCAGGCCATGGAGCCCGAAAGACTCTTTTCATTCACATGGCACCCGTACGCCATCGATCTGAACGTGGACTATTCCAAAGAGCCGTCCACGCTTGTCGAATTCAAACTGGAGAAAACCCCGGACGGCACTCTGCTTTTGCTCAGCGAATCCGGGTTCGACAAAATCCCCGCCGGCCGCCGGCCGGAAGCATTCCGCATGAACGACGGGGGATGGACGGAACAGATGAAAAACATAGAGGCCCATATTGCCGCAAAGACCTAGCCGAACCGCCGCCAAGCGGCCGGTCCATGCCTCTGTCCCGCCCGCCGCCGCCGTTTTCGCCGCCCTCGGAGACGAGACCCGTCTCACCCTGGTCCGGAAACTCACCACCGGCCCGCCCCGCTCCATCTCCCAACTGACGCAAGGCAGCAAACTCTCCCGCCAGGCCATCACCAAACACATCCGCGTCCTGCAACGCGCCGGAGTGCTCCGCAGCATCCGCCAAGGCCGCGAAACCCTATGCGCTTTCGATCCCAAACCCATCCAGGCAGCCCAAGCCTACCTCGACTCCCTATCCGAACAATGGGACCAAGCCCTATCCAGACTGAAATCCTTCGTCGAAGATTGAGTAGGAGAGGAGAGAGGGAGGTACCTTTGGCCCGGACGGCCCCCAGGACTCAAAGCCCTCTCTTCGCGCGGCCTCGCCTCCCCAGGCCGCGCCGACCTACGAACAAAGCCCAACGTATTCTCTTCTTAGATAACAGCCTACCCGCCTCGTAAAAGGACCGCGAGGGTCCAGGGGGTCTTAGGTATTCTCTTGGGTTTCGGTCTTATCCGCCGCGCCGGAGCATCGTGGCGGCTTGGGGGTCCCCGCCCCAGGCGGAGGCTTGTCTGAGCGCGGGCTCGGCGAGGGAAACATCTAGAGTATGACCCGCGCGAGTTCCGGAGCCTGGGGCGGGGAGCCCCCAAGCCCCCAGGGAGCTCTTTACCGCGTTACCACGCGTCCTTAGTGCCTGAAGTCTCCTGCTTGGCCGCCGAAAGGGCTTCCTCCAGTTCCTTGGCCGCCGCGATGTATTCCTGGTTCTTCGGGCCCTTGCCCTTGAAGTGTTCCAGGATCACCGTCAACTTTTCCTCCGTGAAGGTCAGTTTCATCTGCTTGGTGACCTTACCCTTATAACCCCATTTCTTCATCAGCTCCTCGCTGAGTTCGAAGGAGTCTTCGGGAGAGTAGAAGTTCATTTCCTCGGACTGGAATGCGAAGCACTCGTCCATGTCCATGCACTCGGGGGCGGGCGCGCCGGAAGCCTGCAACTCCATCCATTTATGCACGTGGCGTTTGCGCACTTCCAGGATCTTGTCCAGGCGCATATATCCGATGATCAGGAACTTGCCGCGATAGGCTTCCGCGCTCCCCTGATAGCGTGTCCCGAACAGGAAGTAACGCCGGCGGTTCTTCATGGTGGCCAGGCGCGTCTTCGCATTCGCGCATTGGAGAAAGCCGTAGCTCCCGGTCTCGTAGTTGGGTTCCAGGATGGGATTGCCGCGCTCGTCCAGGGGTTCCCGCACCGCCAGCTCATGCTGTTTCGCGGAATCCAGATGGATGAGTACGCCTTCGCCTTTGCCCCGATAGTCCTGCCAATTTCCCGCGCTCAACATATGTCTTGGACCTTTCGGCTGGAGGACTGGGCGCTTTGGAACCGGATTTTCCGGATTCCCGCCAATACCATCGGCATGGGCATTTTAGGCCCGCCGTTAAAATCCAATATAGGGAAAATCCCCGTTTCGCGTCAATGAATCCTTGGGAATCCGCGCTAAATGGCGACTTTTTCGGAGATCACGGGATGTCCCAGGAATACTTCCGAGAGGCGATCGAAGCCTTCGGTTTGATCAGTTGTGAGAAATCGTTGCGAACCGGTACGAGTCAAAGTCCGTTCGATCTCCGGATGGCGCGCCAGATAGTCCGCCAGGCTGGGGGCGACGATATCGCCCTGGATCAGGATGTCCACATTGGCCGGGACGATGGCGCGGATTTTGGGCAGAAGCAACGGATAGTGCGTGCACGCCAGCAGCAAAGCGCCTATGCCGTCTCCGCCCATCGCCAGCGTCTCGCGCCAATATTTTGCGAGGTAGTAGTCTATGCCCGGGCCGTCCAGTTCGCCGGCCTCCACCATGGGAACCAGCAAGGGGCAGGCTTTCTGGATCAAGGCCAGTCCCGGGGCGAGCTTGGCCAGTTCCATCGGGAAGCTCATGGACTTGACCGTGCCTTCGGTCGCCCACAGGGCCACGCTGCGCGAGCGGGGGTAGTCCGCCAGGGCTTCGGCCGAGGGCCGGATGATGCCGAGCACGTGGCGATCCGGGTGCTCCAAGGGCATCACCTTCTGCTGGATGGTCCTCAGGGCCTTGGCGGACGCGGTGTTGCACGCGATGATGACCAGTTTGCACCCGCGCTGGAACAGTTCGTCGATGCATTCCTTGCTGAACCGGAAAATGGCGTCGAAGGAGCGGCTGCCGTACGGGGTGCGGGCATTGTCGCCCAGGTAGATATAGTCATATTGGGGCAGGCGCGCGCGGATGCTTTTGAAAATGGTCAGACCGCCGAAGCCGGAGTCGAATATGCCGATGTGCATCGCCTTTGATCCGTTGGGTCGGAGACCGACCGGTTTAGTTAAATTATCGGGAGAGGGCCGATGTCCGGCTTCCCATTATGGATGCAAGCAAGTTAAGAAATTCCTGCATTTGCGGTAATACCCTCCCGTACCTGGAATGTTGCGGTCGCTTCGCCGATCCCCATCCCGGCGCGAAGGCGGCAACCGCGGCCGGACAGGGCCTTGCGGAAGCCGCAACCGCCTCCGATTTGATTTTCGGCGCCGCCGATGCGGACGCCGCCCCCGAGGCCGCCGGGGAGGGGGGAAGCGCGGCCGATGGGTCCGGCGCCATGTATCATGCCTTCCGTCACGGTCTCCATGAGCTATCCATGGCCCTTTTCCCCCTGAGGGCGCTGTACCAGGCCTATTGGGAGAAGCTGACCAAGGAGGATTATCCCCACGATATGCTGATGGAGGATCCGGAATACGGCCGCGCCATCGTCGAGAACTTCTTCTGGGACCATTTCGTCCAGTATTCGGATGCCCGCCCGATCCTCCGCACGGCCCGGGAACTGGAAGCCAAGGATTTGCGTCTCGCCCACGACTTGATGCAATGGTCCTACTCGCCCCTCTGGTTCTACCGCGTGCAGGAACGCACGCCCAAAACGGCGCGGTTGATCAACCTGGGCAATCTCAAGACCCACGTGGTTTATCACGGCGGCCGCCTCACCGAGGGGGTTGAAGGCGTGCTGACGCGCATCCTGCCTTTCCGGGGCAAGGAATTCTGCGGCCACGCATCCCTGGTTTTCGGCGAGGGCGCCGCCGCGTCTCCGGACGCTCCGCCCGCCGCCGGCGCGCCCGCCGCCGCCTCCTACGCCAGAATGGAATCCCTGTTCCGGGCCGGATGCCGCGAACTGGCGGTGAAGCCTTCGGTGACTTTGCGTCCGGACGTGCATTGCGATGAATGGCGCCGCCATGGATCCGTCTTCCTTGCGCTTTGGCGCGCCGAAGCTTATGATTCCACCGTGGGCCGGCCGGCGCGCGGGTCCGGCTCTTCTCCCGTGTTCAACCTGGCCCTGCGCAGCCGCGATGCATTGCTTTCGACCCTGGCCGTCTGCCAGGAGGCGCGCGCTTCCGGCCAGGGGACATGGGACCTGCGTTTCCGCGCCATGCGCGTGGCCCGCATGGAGCTGAAGGGAGGAAACCTGTTGGTTACCGTTGCCGATCCCGCCTTCCGCGCCCATGTGCGCGACTGGTTGCGCGACCGATTGGGAGCGGCGGTCAGCGTACCGGACGATGGCGTAGTGGAATCCATGCCCGGGGAAAGCCCGGAATCCCAGGATATGTGGGTGCATACCCCTTTGGACGCCTTGAACGGCCAAACGCCCGTCCAGGCCAGCGGGCATGATTGGGGCCGCCGCCGTCTGCAATTGCTGTTGCAGGAAATGATCAAGCAAGGCCGGGACATCGTTTCCCTCCGGAGCCAGTTGGGGTTATGATATCCGGGATGCCCAGGTTGCGCGTGGCGGCGGCAGTCGCCGGGGTTCTCCCCTTGGTCCTGATCCTGACGGCGGGATGCGAATCCGCGCCGCCTTTGGATCTGGACTCGGTGAAAACCTTCCTGATGGATCCCAACGGCGTGACCCTGAAGGATCTTTCCATGCTTCCCGTCCTGAACCGGCGGGATACCTTGCGGTTGACGCGGGTGGAGGCCGTCCTGCGGGAGCCTTTCCGGCTGGATGAAGTGGTCGGGGACATCCTTTCCCGCACCGCGGCGGATTCCCTGCGGTCCGGCATGCCCGTCTCCCCGGATTCCCTTTGGCCCCTGCTGGATGTGGAGTCCGCCCGTAGCATGGACGCTACCGTCCCTGCCGCGCCCTCCGGTCGGAAGGCCGCGGTTCCGCCCAAGGCCGATTCCGCCGGAGGCTTCAAGACGGCCGCCCTGGCGGCTTTCAAACCCGAACTGGCATTGGCCGATATCCGCGAGGGCCTGCGCGAGCACACCTCCGGCCTTACCGAAGCGGAAAGGAATTTCCTCTACCGGGAAGCCCCGGCGCTTTTCCTGCAGGAAGAAGAGGATACGGCCCTGACCGCCGTGCAAAACGAATTGAAGCGGCTGGAGGGCGACGCGCGCACCCATCGCATCATGGAACTGGCGGGCCGGCTCAAGTGGGCAGGGCTGACGCGCGCTTCGGCCGCGGCGTGGCGGCTGGAAACCTGGTTGATCCAATGCTTCCGCAGCGGGGAAGAGGCCGCCGCCATCAAGAAGCTGAAAAAGGCAGGCGGGCGGGAGTTCCCCGTGCACGTGGGCACCGCGGGCGCCGATCGCCAGGTGGTGGGCAACGGCATCTGGATCGATCCCGGCGGGGACGATGAATATATCTTCACCGGGCCCGGAAAACCCGGCGGCTTCACGCTGGTTCTGGATGCGGGCGGCAACGATATCTACCTGTCCAAGGACAGCCTCCAGCAATCCGCCGGCAACCTGGGGGTGAGCGTGTTGGCCGATCTGGCGGGATCCGATCGGTACCTGGGGTCCAACTTCGCCTTCGCTTCCGCCGAGTTCGGATTCTCCTCCCTGTTCGACGCCGCGGGCCATGACACCTATGAAGGCCGGTGCGCCTCGTTGGGATTCGGCTTCTACGGCATCGGAATCTTGCAGGACGAGGGCGGCAACGATGTCTATTCCGCCAGCCTGATGTCCGAGGGAGCGGGTTCCACCAAGGGGGCCGGCATCATCCTGGAGCGATCGGGTGAAGACCGCTATCTGGCGCGCCCCACTTTCAAGGATGACCTGAGGTATACGGATCATTACATCCAGATGGTGCAGGGCTTCGCCACGGGTTTTTCCCCGGACTACCCGGGCGGCATCGGATTGCTGCGCGACGGAGGCGGCAACGACATCTATCTGGCCGATATCTTCGGGCAGGGAGCGGGGTATTGGTATGCCATGGGCCTGCTCATCGACGAGGCCGGGGATGATCGCTATTCGGCCCACCAGTACGCCCAGGGAGCCGGAGTGCATATCGCCGTCGGCGGACTGCTGGATTTCGGAGGCAACGATCATTACGCCTCCAAAGGGGTGAGCCAGGGTTGCGGCCACGACTATGGATTCGGATACCTGTTCGACAAGTCTGGGGACGACGCCTACCTGGCCACGGACATGAGCCAGGGGGGCGGCAGCGCCAACGGCCTGGGGATTTTACAGGACGCCTCCGGCGACGATCTCTATGAAACCCTCAATCCGGAAATGGCATTGGGGCATGCGGACATGCGCCGCGATCGCGGCAGCTTCGGCTTCTTCCTGGACCGGGGCGGCAAGGACAGATACACGCGGGCACAGGGCGAGGGCGCCGCCTGGCGCGTCTTCAACGGAAAGAACAAGGGCAATGGTTTCGGCCTGGACAAATAAAGACATGCTGCGCTGGGCCGCGATGGCGTGGATGATTGCGTCCATCGCCGGCGTTTCCCTGTCGGCCGGAGCGGCGCCGGTTCGGGCCGAGGTTGCGCCCGCACGGGCCGCGGCAGCGCAGAAACAGTCCGCGTCCGCGGATTCGTCCGTGCTCAGATTCATCCCGCCGGTCCTGACCCATCTGGATACCCTGTTCATCATCGCCGCCACCGGTGAACCGCGCTTCAAGCCTATGCGGGACAGCGCGGAAAAGGAATTGATCGCCGGGGACACTTCCACCTTGGACTACCTGATATCCAAACGCCTCCTCAACCAGACGCCGCGCCAACGCCATTACGTGGAAAGCCTGTTCAAATCGGTTTCCGATTCGGGCCGGAACCACGCCCCGGTGACCAAGCTGGCCGCGGCCCTTTCCGGCGCGGCCGACAGCGTCCAGGTCCAGTTGCTGCATATCGGATCCGAACTGGGGGACACCACCTTCCTTCCGGTGGCGCGGCTATACCTGCGCGCGGACAGCGTGGAGGTCCGTAAGACCGCGGCGCGCAGCCTGGGGAGCTATCCATCGCCGGGAAACATCGCCCTGCTTCTCGACGGCCTGGACAAGACCCGCGATCTGGAATTGCAGGCTCGCCTGTGGGCCCTGGACAAGCAGACCGGCTTCAAGGATTGGCCGCGCCTGCTCCCGGTGTTGGAGGATGAAAACCTGTACAACCGCCAACTGGCGAGGCGCATCGTGGCCAAGGCCGCCGGGGACTGGGTTCCGTTGGAACGCTATATCCAGGCGGAGTTGGATCCGGAAGAACAGTTGGAGTGGGTTCTGTTGGCCCTGGAGGTTCCCGGACCCGCCGCCAAGGCTTATGTCCGGAAGGCGCTTCCCGCCCTGGATCCCGAGCCCAGGAAATTCATCGAGTCCATCATGCCGCGCCCCATGCGGAATCTACGAATGCCCCCTGTTCCGGAGCCTCCCCGTTGAGAATCATCCGGTAATTTTTTTTCGCGCAAAAATGGCGCTTCCCCGCGCCTATTGGGTCCGCAGGCCGTAAAAACCTCGGTGAACCAGGGTCAAAATTCACTAATCCTCTTCTGGATAATGGTAATTTACGGGTATAATATGGCTGAGCTGCCTGCTTCCGGCCTGGATGCCGGGAACGCGAAAAGACATCCTGAAAGGACCCATGATCCAACCCACCGTCAAACTCACCCCCTTCGGCGCGGTCAACGCCCGGGTCAATCGCGCCTCCGACCTGTTGGACATCAAGGAAAACTACCGCCGCCTGCTGACCAATTGCTGGCGCGAAACCAAGGTTTCCCTGCCCATCACGGACGACAAAGGGGATATGCGGGTTTTCGAAGGCTACCGGGTGCAGCATAACGGGGTGCGCGGGCCTTACAAAGGCGGCGTGCGTTATCATCTGGATGTGGATCTGGATGAAGTGAAGTCCCTTGCGTCCTTGATGACCTGGAAATGCGCCATCGTGAACATCCCCTTCGGCGGGGCCAAGGGCGGGGTGAGCGTCGATCCCACCAAGCTTTCCGATCGGGAAATGCAGACCCTGACGCGCCGCTTCGTCTACAGCATCAAGAACATGATCGGTCCATACAAGGACATCATGGCTCCGGACATGGGTACCAATCCCAAGGTGATGGGATGGATGATGGACGCTTACGGTCTCATCCACGGCTATACGCCGGCCATCGTCACCGGCAAGCCGGTCATGCTGGGCGGCACCCCCGACAGGTTGGATGCCACCGGACTGGGCGTGGCCATGATTACCCGCCGGGTCCTGGAAGACCGCAAGGAGTTCCTGAGCGGCAAGACCGTAGTGGTCCAGGGATTCGGAAACGTAGGCAGCTTCGCCGCCCTGCATCTGCACCGCATGAACGCCAAGGTAATCGCCATCGGCGACGTGTCGGGCGTGGTGGTGGACAAGCGCGGCATCGACGTGGAGAAACTGATGGCCCACTTCGAGGCCAAGCGTTCCCTGGTCGGGTTTCCGGAAGGCGAGTTCGCCACGCGCGAGCAACTGGACGTCATGAGCGTGGAATGCGACATCCTGGTGCCGGCGGCGCTGGGCCACGTGATCCATTCGGGCAACATGGAAAAGGTGCGCGCCCGGTATATCATCGAGGGCGCCAACGGACCGATCACTCCGGAGGCCGATGAGTACCTGGGACGTCAGGGCACCATCATCGTCCCGGATATCCTGGCCAACGCCGGAGGAGTGGTAGGCTCCTATTTCGAATGGGCCCAGAACATCCAGGTCCACCATTGGGAACGCGCCGAGAGCAAACTGGAATTGGACAAGTTCATGTCCTCCGCATTGCAGGGCGTTTCCGCGGCCGCGAAGAAATTCGCGATCAACTATCGCGATGCGGCATTCGTGGTGGGCGTGGACCGGGTCTACCAAGCCGCGGTCGCCCGCGGGCATTAGACCAAGAGCAAGAGCGATCGGGCGAGGTGGCCGGATCAGACGAAACGGCCCTCGGGGCAGCGTTTCGTCGGGCGTCGGGCGACCCGGCGCGAAACGCGCCTGGGCGTCGGGCGTTAAGAAAAGAAAGAATCCATTGTTTGATAGGGAGCATGCGTTAGCATGCTTTTTCTTTTCTTAACGCCCGACGCCCGACGCCAAGGGGCGTAGCATTGGCACCAGGGGGTGGCCCGGTCGCCCGACGAGGCGCTGCCAAGGACACCGCCGCATCCTCTTGGCACTCTCTAGTTCAACAGTTCTTCGTTCGTCTCAGGGGATCAGGTAAAACACATGCAGCCCCAACGTGATGTACGTGGTCTCCGATCGGTTCGGAAGGTGCCCGGATAGGTAGCGCGTCAATTCCAGGTTCAGATCCATCCCCAGGGGCCGGTTGTCGAAAGGCATCCAGTATTTGCCCAGGGATAATGTGCCGAAGGGTCTGAGTCCCGCCCGCTCTCCGTTGAAGTTGTACGCGAAAAAGCCGCCCGCCGACAGGCCGAAATACTCGGATCCGCGGATGGGCTCCGTCTCCTCGTCCCCCAACCAGAGTTTGCGCAGACCCACGTTCACCTGGGGCAGATAGTCGTAGCCGGCCACCGCATCCCCCGGATCGAAACGCGCCTGGAGCCCCAATTGCCAGGACCCGGGGAGATCCCGGAAACACCCGAGCTGAGGTTGCATCCCCAGGTCGCTGCCGATGGCGATAGCGGAACCGGCCGCGACGATGGTCCCCCGTTTGACCTTGGGCTCTTCCGAACCGTCGGGGACGTATTCCGCTGCGCGGGCGGCGGACGCAGCCAACAGCAGGGCGAGAACGAAGGGAATCAGGGTGCGCGGCTCAGGCGGACGGAGCATATCCGTCCAGGTTCTGGATGCCCCGGGCGCGCATGGCATCGAGCAGTTCCCGGTTCATCTTGCGCGCGGCATTCCACCGGTACGCAAGGACGGTATAACATTGCACCGCATCCGCGCCGGCCTCCAGCAGGTCCAGCACCTTGGCTCCGTGATCGATGCCTCCGCAGGCGAAGATGGTGAGCTTGGGCAATTGGCGGCGGATATATTGAACGGCCGGCAGCGTGTTCTTGTACAGTATGCGCCCGGACAGGCCTCCCTTGGCCCCGGTGGCGCTGACGGGACGGATTTCCGATTCCGGGGTGTTCATGCGGAGATAGCGGGCCTTGTCGCCCGGAAAGGTGTTGAAGAGTACCAGGCCGGTTACCCCTGCGTCCGAAATGATCTGCAGGTTTCCGTCCAGGGCGCGCGAACTCAGGTCCGGTGAAATCTTGACAAGCACGGCCTTCTTGGGAGCGAGGTTTTTGCGGGCTTCCATGATTTCGCGGAGGAGATCCCGGAGGAACGCCTCCTGGGTGTCCATGCGGTTGTCGCCCGTGTTGGGGCAGCTCACGTTGAGTTCGATATAGTCGGCGGCGCGGTAGGCGCGGCGGAAGGTGGCCAGAACGTCCGCGATCTTGGCGTCGGAGTCCTCGACGCCGGGAGTGTCCGCGACGCTGATGCCCAAGGCGAGCTTGCGGCGGTGGCAGGATCCCAGGGCCTTGTCGACTTCCGTGGCGATGGTTTCGATGCCCGGATTGTTGAGACCCATGGAATTGCTCATCGAGCGGTCCAGCGGAAGCATGCGCATGCGGGGCCGGAAGGGATTCCCTTCGCGGGCGCCGCTGGTGGCCGAACCCACCGAAACCGCGCCGAAACCCAAAGTACTGAAGCCGGCGAGATGTTCGGCGTATTTGTTGCCTCCCGCGGCCAACATGATGGGGCTGGCGAGGGTGATGGGCATGCTCCGGTCATGGAAACGGATGGTCTTCTCGAGATTGGAATGGGGGCGGCTGCGCGGAGGGAGCGCATCGGACAAGGCCGCCAGGGTGGAAAGCAGATGGTGGCGCGTCTCGGGATTGCGGATCAAGGCCTTGCCGGCCTCCAGCATCAGGTCTCCCAGGCCGCGACTATAGTCGTGATGGATGACGCCTTGGCCGCGTTGCTCGATTTTTAGGGTGTCAGCCATGCTTCCTGGGGTGCTCACGATGATAACTATAAAGTAATAAACGGACCCGGGACAAGGCGCAAAGCATCGATAAAGCGCGATGGCGGAAGGGATGGCTTTTTGCTAGATTGGATGCCAGGGCCCATCCGCAAGCAGCCCGTCACCTCCAATTCATTGAGCAGCAGGAACATGGCCAAAGTCGTCAAAACCTCGGAAACCCCAAATCCCCTGGCCATCCGGTTCCATCTGGACTGCAAGGTCGTGGAATCGGGCTCCCGATCCTATCCGGATGCCGAGTCCGCCCAGGCCGATCGCACCGCCGCCAAGCTCTTCGAGCTTCCCAATGTGACGTCCGTATTCTACGTGGGAACCACCGTCACGGTGAACAAAGACGAGGAAGGCGATTGGAACGACCTGATCACGCCCATCGCCGATATCCTCGAGGAAAGCATTTCCCCGGCGCAAGAACCCAAAGCGGCCGAATCCGAGCAGGACTTCGACGCCGGTGCGGCCGGCGCCCAGATCCAGCGTCCCGAAGACTTTTTCAAGCTGTCCTTGGAGGACCAGGTGGGCCACCTCAACCGCATTTTCGACGAGATGGTCCGGCCGGGACTGGCCGGGGACGGAGGCGGTCTGGAACTGATGGGCATCGAAGGTTCCACCGTGCGCATCCACTATGAAGGCGCTTGCGGCAGTTGCCCCAGCGCCACCTCGGGTACCCTCATGTACATCGAGGGCGCCATCCAACGCAAGGCGCATCCGGAGCTGACGGTAGCCACCGACTAGCTTTTCACGTCCGCGGTTTCCGCGTCCGCGGCTTCCGCGTCCGGTTCCGCGCGGTTCTCGGCCGCTTTCGCCGCTCCCTGCATTTTTTCCCGCCACGAATCGAACGCCGGTGCCAACACGCCCTTGCGCTGGCCCGCGAGCAGTCTCCGGATCATCTCCCTGCCGAATTCCAGGCTTGGCTTGAAAAGGTCCGCGAACAACGGCAAGGAAAGCAGAAAGCCCCGGAGATACGGGGAACGGGAGCGCCCGGCCCATTGCCAGGGAAATCTGCCGGACAGCCATCGTCCCAGCAGGATCAGATTGGCCAACCTCGCGGCATACAACGCGAACCTGTACGCGCCTTCGCGCGTTACCCACTCCCCCAGCAGATAGGCTCCCGAGGTGTGGAAGAGATGCAACCAGGCCAGATAGAAGAAGAAGGGCCACGCATGCAACAGGATGCGGCCCCGGTCCTTCATCAGGATCAACAGAATGGCCAGCACGGGCAATTGCATGCGGAAATCGGAAACCAGGAACAATCCCGCCAACACCGCGAGACCGGCCAGGAACGGACCCGGCCTGGAGTGGGCGGGCGCGGCCGCCGGGGGCATCGCTCCGGTCCCGGCCGGCGAGAACAATTCCGCCAACTCGGTTTCCGAGAATCTGATGAGCAGGGCGACGGCGGCGCCGGAAACCAGGGACCAGGCCAGGATGGGACCGGTCTGGAAGTAGAACCCCGAATGCCTGATGAGCGTGAAATTGACGGCCGCCAATTGGGCCACATTGAAGCCGGTGGCCAGGAGAACGCTCGCCCCCAGGACGCCCATCCACCCCCGCCGATACGCCCAGGTTACCGGTTGGCCAAGGCCCAGGAAGGCGACGGCCCCCGATCCGGTGCCGATCAGAAAAGTGGTCAAGGGCTGGCCCCCATACAGGATGCTGATGAAATTGCGCGCCAGGAACAGGGCGAACGCCGCGCGGGGCCCGTACTGCAGCATGAAGGGCAGGATGATCACGTATGAGAATCCGATCCGCATCCACGGGAACAACGGGATCCGGGGAAGCAGGTTCTCCATGATCTGCAGGCTGGAGGCGATCAGCAAGGCCAAGGCGAAGGCTTCAGGGGTGACCTTGCCTTGGCCGGCGGGATTGTCCCGCGGCTCAGTAGGTAACGGCATCGGTTCCGGCCCCCGGTTCCTTTTTCCCGGCGCCATCCCCGTCCTTGTCCGCTTCCATCATCACCAGCACCCGCGCAGGCATGCAGATGATCTCGGAGTGGGCGTGCCGGATGGTCCCCGTCCTCACGCAGACCTTGTTCCTGCACGGGGAAGAAACCACTTTGGCCCCGCCTTCCCCGATTTCCAGAACCAGGGGTCCTATCAGGGTGGGAACGGTCACCTGGTGTCTGGCGCCATCCAGTTTATACCATCCGTATTTCTTGTTGCCGATGAAGACCTGGACGGAGGCGCCTTCCTCCATGCGGAAGGCCATGAACCCCCATGCGGAAGCGCATGCGACCAGAAGCAGGACGGCCGCGTCGAGAGGACGGAAAAATGCGCGGGCCCCCATCGCAACAATGTAACCCGATCTTCAGCGCGGAGGTAGGGTCACCGTGCGCTGGGCCGCTTTCGCCGATTGGGGAAGCGAACGTCCCCGGAGATCCGTTTTGACCGCCGCCGGATCCATGGGGCGGAACAGGGAGAAGGGCCGCACCAGGCCGGTCGGAGCCGTGGTAGTGAAGGTGCTGCTGGTCGTATAGGGTTTTTCGCCTCCCTTGGTGTCCACGGCCTTGATGCTGAAATTGTATTGCGTGGCCGCCTTGAGGTTGGACACGGCGAAGGAGCCCTGGTTACCGACGGCCGTCTTGGTCGTGCAATTGCCCGTCGGCACCGCCGGAGCGATGCCGTAACACAAGGTGCGGGTCCCATAATCGTATTTGTCCTTGGAATATTGGACTACGGCGGAGGTGGGAGTGATTCCGGTGACGCTCACGGTCAGGCTTGCGGCGGTGATTGCGTCAGGCTCGGCTTCCGCGGAATGGCGGGAGAGCAGCAGGACGGACAGGGATACGACCAGGATCGAAAGGGTGATGCGCTTTTTCATGAGTGTCTCCTTCATGGATTTCGGATTGCTTACCATTACCATTGGCGTCCCGCTTGGAAGACGAAATATCCGGCCATGATGACCATCAGGTACCCCATGACCTTTTTGATGTGCACCATCCACATTCCCGACTTGGGCAAACGCGTCAGGAAGGAGGAGAACGTGCCCAAGAGAATGAGCACCGATCCCATTCCCAAGGCGAACGAAAAGAGGAAGATGGGTCCCATGACAAGATTCCGCGTCGAACCCACCCATGTAAGGATCGCCGCCAAGGGTGGAGCCGTGCATGGGGAGGCGACCAGGCCGAAGGTCAGACCGTAGGCGAAGTTCCCGAGCAGGCCCTGTTTGCGCGCGGCACCGCTGCCGATACTCAATGCGCCGAAGTTTACGTTGAATACCTCGAACATGTTCAGCGCCAGGGCCATGATGACCGCGGCCACGCCGATCAGCACCCAGGGATTGGAGCTCAGGGATCCGAAAAGGGAGCCCGTCAATGCCGCCGCCAGTCCCAAGGCCGCGTAGGTCATGGCGATTCCCGTCACGTAGGAGAAGGCAAGCAGGAACGCCCGTAACTTGGATTCCGCCTGGCGGCTGCCCAGGATTCCGATGGTGACCGGGATCAGAGGATAGATACAGGGAGTAAAGCTCGATGCCACCCCGGCCAGGAAACAAAGGAAGAGCACGCCGAAAGATCCCGTGGACAGTGCATTGGCGAGATGGGTACCTGTGAACATTTCTGTCAACTCCTTTGGGTCGGAAACCGGTTCAATGCATCGCCTTTTCAGCGGCGGCGACGAGTTCGCCTTCCTGCGCGGGATCATAACCGGGCATGGCGGTCTTGAGATCGCCATGCTTGTCGAAAATATAGAGGGAAGGGATCCCGTTGAACCCGAAGGATTTCCCCAAGGTGTTTTCCTTGTCCAGAAGCACCAGGTAATTGATGCCGAGCTTCTTGCCGGCTTTGCGTATTTTTTCGGCGGAACCCTTGTCCACACTGATGCCGATGATGGTCAGCCCGCCGTTCTTGTACTTTTCATTGAGTTCGGCGAGCTTGGGAATGGTTTCCTTACAGGTATTGCACCAAGTGGCCCAGAAATCGATCACCAGGGCTTTGCCCCGGAATTGCGCATTGGTCCATTCCTTGCCGTCCACATCCTTGAGCGAAAACTCGGGAAGCCTGGTCATGGCCGGTTTTACCGGCCCTCCGGCCCGGGGGGGGAGCGTTCCCACCGCGGACGCGAACAAGATCACCGCCATGATGGCCGCGCTGCGGGGAATTCGGCTTTGGGTTTCCATATCGGTTCCTTTCAGAGATTGAACGTCAAGCCGCCCATGACAACGCCTTGCCGGTAGTACTCATCGGCGCCGTACAATTGGTAGCGGAGGCTTCGCGGCTCACCGGCCGCGGTTTCCTGTTTGTCTCCACGGGTGTCCCTGACCGTATAATCGAATTTGAGATCCCATCGATCGGGCAGGAAAGCCGATTCGCCCCAGGAAGCGGGGAAGGCCGTGGATATTTTCGCGCCCACAAGAAGGGATGAGAAGGGGAAAAAGCGGATGTCTCCGGTACGGTAGGTTTCCGTGCCCTGGTATACTTCCTTGGCGAACAACGCCCCCGTCTGGGTGTAATACCTGGCGCGCAACCGGATATAGGCCGACTCGGCGAAGTACTGGCTGATCTTGGCGTCCGCGGTGCCGGATTTGATCCCCCAATCGTCCTGATACTTCCGGTAGTCCACGTTGATGGAGCCCAGGAGGTCACCCAGGCGGTACCCCTGGACAATCTGGCCGGACAGGGCTCCGGCCTTTTTCGTTGCGGGAACGGCTTCCAGCAGCATCATTCCCGAAGCGTCCATGGGCGGATTGTAGGGGTGACCCAGGTATCCCCGGCTATTGACAAAGGTGGCCGTGATTCCCACCAGGGTAAGCGAGGTGAGGGATTGGGCCAACGTGCCGCCCATGCTGGTGATCCTCTTTTTGCCGCCTTGCCCGCGGAACGCGCCGGTAGGGCGGAAATCATCGAAGAACTCCGCGTAGTTGGCGCCCAAAGTGGTGTTCCGGTCGTTGAAATCGAAAGCAATCGATCCGGAAGGCGCCACCGAAGTATAGTCGTTCTCATGACTGTAATATAAGGATCCGGCCGCTACGGTGCCTTGATGCGAATAGGTCAGGGAAGGATTCTCCGAATGGCGGATTTCCACCTTCGAGGCTCCGGAGACGGCGTCGAGCTCCCGGTCCCCGAATTGGCCCACTTTGTCCGCTCCCAGTCGGCGGGAAGCGCCCGAAACCAGGTCCAATTCCTGTTCCCAGGAGAAGCTCCATACCCGGGAAAGGGCGGTGCGCAGGATGAAGGCCGGCGTGTGGTTCCAAACACCGTTCCGGTCCCAGAAGAACTCGTGCTTCAGCTCCAGGCTGTTTCCGGATTCCGCCGCCGTGCCTATGCCGATTCCGCCCGCCACCAAGAGGCCGATCAGGGCCGTCCGCGTGGCCGGAGCGATTGCCGAGCGGGATATCAGCACCCGCATCCTCCGCCCGAGCCTGAGCTGCCGCCGACCGATCCTTCCCGACGCGGCATGTCATGCCCCTCCAAAGCGCTCTCAAGGGCATCGTCCTGGCGCATCATGATGGGATCGCTCAGGAATTCACGATCGCGTTGCGGCACGAAGGCGCATCCGCCCAATGCGGCCGACACCGCGAAAGCCGCGAGGCATTCGAAGGCGATGAAGGCCCAGGTCCGGCAGGTATGGGAAAAGGATGGGATCATGGGAGACTCTTTTTGGCGGAAGAGGGTTGCACCTCTCCTCCGCAGGTGGGATCGTTCCCGTCCAGGGAGGGGCAGTTGCCCAATCCCAGGCGGGGGGACATCCAACGGTAGGTGGCGGACCGCGTATTATGGCAGGTCACGGCGGAACAGGAAAGGTCGCGCGGTTTGTAGGCCGTGGCAAGGGATTCCGGCGAAGTCACGTCATTGGGCGCGAAAGCAACGTCCACCTTGCCGTTGTCATGGGCGTATGCCGTCCTCCATTGCACCATCTTTCCCGCGCGGGCGAAGCGGAAAATCATGGAATCGATATCCGCGGCCAAGAAGCGTCCGCGCGAAGTATCCGCGGCCCCGGTCACGGGAATGGGGCGGTATCCGGGGTAGTTCGCGATTCTAAGCGCGACATCGCTTGGAGAAGTATGCTGGAACAGCTCCTGGCCGGAGGAGTCCGCCCACACCGTGTCCGAATGGACGAAACGATAATGCTTGATGGAATTGTAATGGCAGTCCAGGCAGGTGGTGACGTTGTTCAATTCCGGCTGTCCGAGATTGTTGCGGTTGACGTTCGCGGACATGAGGTGGTAGTTGTGGTTCACGTCGTGTAAGGGATAGGTATGGCAGCTCGCGCAGTCGGGACTAGGAGGTAGTGTCGAGGCTTCGGACGAGGCCAGCAGAGCCGGATCCGCGGACAGCTTCGGCACACCCTCGCATGCGATCAGGACAAGCCCGAGCGCCAACGCGGAAGCAACTCTCGATTTGCGAAATCGGATATCCACCCTACTCTTTCCTTTTGGGCTAATCTATGGGTACGGACCCTTAAAATCCTCTCAAAAAACCGTCATTCGTACTCTTTTGTGTACGCCAGGGGGTTTTATCCAAAGTGGAGGGGATGGGAGAGGAGTTATTCTTGGAAAGAAGAGGCCAGGAACATTTCTATGCGATCAAAATCTGAAGGGCTTTCGGCGCCTCGCAAGAGCATGGCGGTCGATTTGCCCGATCTCCTGGGGTATACCAACTATCGGTTGTTCCTGAAGGATTATTACCTGGCCCAGAAAAAACAGAATCCCAAATTCTCCCTGCGGTATTTCGCAAAAAAGGCGAATTTCCCCAGCCATGGATTGCTGCAATACCTGATGGAGGGAAAGCGGAACCTGAGCAAGAAGACCCTGCTCAAGCTCGTTTCCGCCCTCGGATTGAATCCCGAGCAGGCGAACCACTTCGAAAACCTCGTCTTTTTCAACCAGGCCCGCTCCCTCGACGAGAAGAACTTCTACTATGAAAAACTGTTGCAGGGCCCGGGGAAATCCAGCTTCCGGAAAATGGAAGGCTCCCAACTGCAAGTGTTCCGGCGTTGGTATAATATTGCCATCAGGGAAATGTTGAATCTGAGTGGATTCCGCAACAGCCCTTCCTGGATTTCCGAACGATTGCTGCCCCCCGTCGAACCGTACGAGGT
>JAQBPN010000026.1 GCA_028287505.1 Fibrobacterota bacterium
GCGCTTTTGTTTTGTCCCGGGTATTTAGTAGCTTTGCCACATCGGGGCGTAGCTCAGTCTGGCTAGAGCATCAGGTTTGGGACCTGAGGGTCGTTGGTTCGAATCCAGTCGCCCCGACCATTTTTCCCTCCCTTCTCTCCAAATCGAACACTTGGCCGTTTCGCTCTTATCAATCAGAGGGCTTTGCCTGTGAATTTTTTTATGCTCCCGACTATATGGGCGACAAATTGACTTCATTGGCAAACAAATCTTTTGAAGGGGATTTTGAATGAACAAATTGAAATTGCTCGACTCCCTCATATACGTCAGAGAAACGGAAGCAAATCCCAATGTGTTCGACACTTTAAAAGCAGGCCATCCTCCCAATTGTTTTCCAGGGTTCCCGGGCAAGCATCGGGTGCTCGTGTATTCGGGTGATAGCCTCGTATATGGAACGGACTGGATCCAGGTTGACGCCAAAGACTGCTGCAATACTGTCGACGACAAATTCATAGATCTGCCCCTTTAGGAATCCCGCCTTCCCTCAACCCCGGCGATTCCTTCCTCGCCCTTGAGACCACTTCCGAGGCGGCTTTACGCTTCCCTGACTTCCGTCCCAAAGCGGCGCCATCATGCGGGTTTTCCCGCCTGCGATAACGATCAGGTTACCGATTACAATCCGGTTAGTGAAACCGAGGTAAGTGGGTTTCCCCATGGTGGATCTGCGATTTCTCCGCGAACGGGCCTATTGCAACTCAATGGGAACCGAATGGGTCCGCTGCGTATCAAACGTGCGTGGCCGGAATACGATTAAGCTGTGGCGCGACGGCGCAAAAGGGTAGTTTTGCATCAAGCCGGAACCTTGCAGGGGCGCTCCCGCGGGGCTTCCGGGCCAGTTTGGATCGGGTATGATGCAGGAAAAGTTTAGGACCATCTTTATTGGTCTGATTGCCGCTTCCATGTTCCTCACCGGATGCCGGCACCGGGAAACCCTGACGGAAAATTATCCTGATGGCGTGCGCAAATCCGCACAGGCGTTCCTGGTGTCGGACGATTCCGCGAAAGTCAGGCACGGAATCCAGATGACCTGGTATCCGGACGGAACTCCAGCAACCATGGATCTGTACCGGTTCGGTTATCGGGAAGGGAATTCCTTCCAATGGTATCCCGGGGGCGCCCTCAAAGCGAAAGAGCATTTCACCCGTGGCGTCAGGGATCTGGATTCCAGGTTCTGGGGCAAGACGGGGGAACTGGTCGGATGCGTGAATCCGGATGGCGGAGATTGCGCACATCCCAAGCCCGGCATGGTCGCCCCGCATTTCTGCTCCCGAAGCGATTGACCACGCCGGAAAGGCCCTCCGGCGCGGGTGGCGACGGGTTTCCGGACTTCAGCCTCCCTTGGTTTTGGCCGGCGATTTCATGGGCTGTCCGCGCATGGATTGCCGCTGGGAATCCTCCTTGACCTTCTTTCCATTCTGGTCATAGTAGGAGGCAAGGGGATTGCCTTGGTTCACCGATCCTATCTCGAAGATGACGACACCCGCCGAATCGGTTTGCCTCATGGCCGTGTTCATTTTGGCATCGGGATGATCGGTCTGGAATGCCGTGATGACTACCGCGGGCACCGAATCCGTGGGCAAGGCCTGTTCGGTCACCAGGATGGCTCCGTCAGGAGCCAGTATCAGGTCCACCTCCTTGGCGTCCTTGGTGTCGAGCTTGGCATGGTAGTTCCCGGCCGCTTTCTTGGCGCCCATGTGGCCCATTCCCGATTTGGATTTGCAGGATTCCAATTTGGCGCCGGGATAGGCGTTGTCGATGGCGGACTTTACCTGCTGCGGACATTTCTTGGCATGGGCGGGCGCGAACGCAGCCATGACGGCGAGGGAAGAAATTGCGAGTAACGATGTGCGTATCAGCATAGCTTGCCTCCTTACCAGATAAATACGATTAAAAAAAAGCCGCTAACCCAAAATCCTATCGGAACACCCGGCCGGCCCATCCCAAATGCGTCCCGGTCCCATCCCAAATGCGCTACCTGCCCATCCCAAAAGTGTCTTTCGGGGAAAATGATGCCCAGCGAAAACGGGACGGTTGGACTATTTTCCAATCAGGACACGATAACCGTATTTACATTCCACCCTTATTCGGAGCCTGCAATGTTGCCCAAGCTTTCCCATGTATTGATTCCGATTTCCCTCGCCCTGGGACTTTTCATCGCCGTCGGTTCGGCCGATGCTCCCAAGGCCTCCGCACCCAAAGCGGCGGCGCCCAAAACCTCCGCGCCCGCAACCACCGCCCCCGCGACCGCGGCTCCGGTCGCCACAGCGGAAGCGCCCGTTACCGCGGAGACGATCGTCTATCTGGGCAATTCCGGCAGCCGCTATCATGTCAAGGGATGCAAATACCTGAAGAACGCGGGAAAGCCCGTCGCCATCCTCACCGCCATGAAGCAGGGTTACGCTCCCTGCAATGTGTGCAAGGCGCCGCATCTGAAACGCGATTGATCCGGTGCGGGACGCGCGCCCGGGCTATTTCCGGATGATGCCCGTCGAGGGCGAACCGGGGAGACGAAGGGCGAGCAATTCCGCGATTTCCGAACGGGCGATCCGGACGGGCGATGCCGCCAGGACCGCCATCGAAGGCGGCAGGTTGTCGGGATGCACCAGTCCCAGCTGTACCGTCCTGGTCTGCGCGTCCATCAGGATGACGAACCAGCGATAACTCCCGGAAGGCCTGCGAAAGGCCGCTCCAGGTCCTTTCACCGGTGTGGCCACCGCGGCGAGCGCCTCCCGGCTGGTCGCTTTGGAGATGAGATCGACGGCCGGATCGAGAGCGGAGATGTCGCAATTCTTGCCGCACGGGCCCTCGCCCACGTAGCCGCTGTACGCGAAGAAGTTCGTGCTGAACAGATCCAGGTTGCGGTAGGCATTGTTGTCGTTGACGGTTTCGAACACGTTGAATTGCCCGCAGCCATCCGCCAGCTCCCAATGGGCCGGATCCTTGGAATAGCAATTGCAGCCTCCGAATTTCCCCGAGCGGATCAGCTCCCCATGGCTCAGCCCTATCCAGGGCGCATCGAACCAGTTGTCATTTGCATCCGTGGAGCAATGTTTCACCCCCGCCAGCGCCGCGCTCCCGTAATGCGGCATGGAAGCCTGCAACAGAATCAATTTTGATCCTTCCCAGCCGTATCGCTGGGAGGGACTGTTGGCCGGGCAATAGGGAGAGCTGCCCGGACCGCAGGGGAATTTCCGATCGGAAGACACGTCTATCAGGCATTTGTTGCCCAGGCTGCCCGGGAACCCGGGGCCGGCCGCGGGCGCGCCGTCGCCTTGGAAGGCGATGTGCTCGCCGGCCAGGGGATTCCTGTCGTCCCAATTGGAAACCCGGTTCCAGCTATTCTTGTCCGCGCCGTCGGGTTGGTAGACGGAGATCTGTTTGATGAGCATGGGTCCGCGCAGGGTGAGGATGAGCTCTTCGTCCCATGGCGTGATCCCGCTGTCCGCCAGGACATGCTTGGCCATGCAGCATTGGCCCACATGGTAGGCATCGCAGACGCCCAAGGCGGGGTCGCGGCTGCTGGGATACCACCCGGCGGCGCCCAGACCCTGAAAGGTGAGGGTGCCGCCATGGGAGGGAACGTCCGCGGCCAAGGTCAGACCGGTCTGGGAGCCGGAAGCGGATCCGGAAACGGGCGCGGCGGAATCGGGGAGGGAGGTTTCGGTTTTTTCCGGCCTGGCGTTACCGGCATCTTCACGCGCGCCTTCCTGCATGCAACCGCACGCGAGAAGGGCGGCCAGGGCGGCCAACACGGCGGCCTCCACGGTGGGCAAGAGGGCCGGCTTTCCTGGATGCAAACGGGGTTCCGGAGTCATTGCCTAAGCATAGGCCGGAAACCGTTTCCGCGCCACCGATAAGCGCGGGTTCGGACGGCCCGGTGGGGCCGGCACGGCCTTGTAACCGGGGGGAAGGCGGGTAGGGAGACCGCCCAGCTCCCCTACTTGCGTCTGGCTTCGGCCATTTGGCGGAAGAATTCGATTTCATCGGTTTTGAGATTCTTCGGCAGAGCCAGGGCCACGGTAACATACAAGTCACCGTGCTCCCCGGGCTTGTCGTACACGGGCATGCCTTGTCCTTTGAGGCGGAACACCTTGCCGTTGTCCGTTTCCGGCGGGATGCGCAGTTTCACGCCGCCGCCCAGGGTCTGGATTTCCTCGGTCTTGCCGACCACGGCATCCTGTACTTCCAGGCGCAGGACCATGTGCAAATCGTCCCCGCGCCGTTCCAGCACGGGATGGGGCTGCACGTGGATGCGGAGATAGAAATCCCCGTCGGGTCCGCCGTTCATGCCTTTGCCGCCCTTGCCCGCCAGCTTGATGGCCTTTCCGTCGGCTATGCCCGGCTTGAATTGCAGGCGCAGCTTCTTGCCGTTGATCTCGATGATTTTTTTCGCGCCGTGGTAGGCTTCCTCCAGGGTGATTTCCACATCCGCCTGATAGTCGTCCCCGGGCCTGGGCGGTTGCCGGCCGGTCCATGCGCCACCTTGTCTGCCGCGGCCCGGCCCCGCGCCGCCCGCCATTCCCGCGCCGCCGAAAAAGGTTTCGAAGAAATCCGAAAACCCGCCGCCGCCTTCTCCGCCGAAAATATCCCCCAGGTCGTCCTGGGTGAAGGTCCGGGTGCGTCCCCGTCCGCCGCCCGCGCCTTGGCCCGCGTACTGCCGCCAATCGTAGGCTCCATCGGGGCCGCCCTGTTGGTTCCAGTTGGCCCCCAGCTCATCGTAACGCTTCTTCTTTTCCGGATCGGACAACACCTCGTTGGCTTCGTTGATTTCCTTGAAGCGATCTTCCGCCGTCTTGCTGCCGGGATTCTTGTCGGGATGGTATTTGCCCGCCAGCTTGCGGTAGGCCTTTTTGACGGCATCCGCGTCCGCGCCTTTTTCCAGGCCCAACGTTTTGTAATAGTCTTTGAATTCCATGGGGGTTCCGGTCTTTCGTTTACCTACAAAGTATGTCCTGAGGTGCGGGCCGACTACTTTTTTGCCGAATCGTCGCGAAAAGAAAGGCCCGGTAAGGAGGGCCGAAAAAGGAGGGCAAAAAAAATGCGGCCCCGGGGTGAGCCGGGGCCGCTGGTTCTCAAAAGGCTTAAAGCCGGGCCCTGGTCGGGGCCGGGAGGTCAGTTGGCGTTGGTCAGGTAACGGTGGGTGACGTCCTGGTGCGCGATGTCTTCCGGTTCCATTTCCGGGGCTTCCGTCTTGGCGCCGAAGGCCCTGAGGACCCGCATGGCATCCAGATGGCCCATGGTGGAGGCGGCCAGGTAGGGAGTCCAGCCTTCCGGGTCCCGGGCGTTCACGTCCGCGCCGGATTCGATGAGGCGGTAGACTTCCTTGGTTTGGCCTTTTTCGGCCGCCCGGATGAGCGCCATGTCGCGGCTGCCTTTGCTCCGGGTGGGAGCGCAGGCAATCAGGGACAGGGCCAGCAGGGAATAACCTAGGGTTGCGAGTTTGCCCTTCATAGTGGCTTTGCCTGCTTTCTTGTTTGCGGTCAGCATAGGCTAATTGTCCCAACAACCGGACCTCTATTCAATGGGTGGTAACCTTCCCCGATTGGCTTTATTGTTCCCGGACGCCGCTTTTTTAGGTCTTTCATAGCTTTGGCACATGGAGCCCGGGACCTTTTATCCCGGTGTTTGAGGCATCCTCCAGGTGCTATAATCACGTCGCTGCCGGGCGCGATTCCGGCCCTCCGTCACCGAAAAA
This sequence comes from Fibrobacterota bacterium, assembly GCA_028287505.1. GTDB lineage: Bacteria > Fibrobacterota > Fibrobacteria > UBA11236 > UBA11236 > Chersky-265. The sequence continues at coordinate 5,735 of JAQBPN010000026.1, forward strand.
TCCGATATATCGGGGACCAGTAACATAGGTGTTACTGGTTTTCGGGTTTTTGGCGCCCGGCCGGGACGCTCAGGGGCCCGCGGCCGCGGTGCGGCCTGCCCCGGAAGCCCGGTCGCTGGAAAAAGCGGGTATGCCCATTTGCGGGAAGAGGTCGGTTTCCGGCCATTCCTTGACGGCATCGGCCAGCAGGCTGAGATCGCGGCCCTCCTTGCGCCCATTGGGCTGGGGCGAGATATCGCGATTGAGGAACAGGGCGAAAGACCATTTGTCTGGACGGTAGAAGACCAGGGTTGAGGTGCCCGGGAAAAGCCCGTTATGCCATTTGGCTATGGCGGTATCGCCGTCGGCAAGCGGCACCTTGAGGGCGAACCAGCCGCGCAGGAAACCGTCGGATCCGGAGGGACTCCACATGGTGGTGACGCCCTGGGGATTGAGGATGGGATTGTCGGCGCCCAAATCGAATGCGGCCAGCACCTTGGCGTAATCCGGCGCGGACAGCACCCATGCGCCCGCCGCGTCCATGTTCTTGAGATCGAAGTCTCCATATCCGCCGGGCACCCAAGGGGCGCCTCCGGGTTCGGGATTGATCTGCAGGTAGGGAATGGCGGTGTGGTACAGCACCTCTCCCGGCGCGCGTTCCTCGAAGCGGCTGCCTCCGAACCGCGGCCGCGACAAACCCAGCGGTTGGAAAAGCATTTCCTCGGCCATGGCTTCGTAGGATTTCCCGACGCCCATGGGCAGCGTTTCCAACATGCGGCCCAGGAGGAAATACCCGAAGTTGTCGTACACGGATTTGCTGCCCGGATCGAATTGCAGCGGTTGGCCCAGCATGTATTTCAGGAAATCCTTGCGGGAGGCCGGCAAGCGGTTGCGGATCGCCGACCCGGTGGGGAAGTCGTTGAAGACCGGATCCGGATTCTGGCGGGAGCGCACCCAGCCTCCCGAGTGGGTGAGCAGTTGATCCACGGTGATGTCCCGGAACCGCGCGTCCGCGGGTTCATCGGCGGGCTCCTCTTTACCGCCGGGGCGGAGCAGGGAAAGGATTTTCTCCTTGAGGGAGGGGCCTCGTTCGGGAGAGCCCCCCTCGCGCAGCAAGTGATGCACCAGGATGCTCGTCAGGGGTTTGCTGCAACTGGCCACCCGGAACAGGCTGTTGGGCCGGGTCTCCGGATAGCCCGGTTCCGCCCAAGTGTATCCATGGGAAAATACCAGCTTGCCGTCGCGCGCCACCGCCAATGCGCCCGCGCGCACTCCGTGCGCTTCCATCAACCCGCGCACGTAGGCGTCGAATCCTTCCAGCCCCGGGGTCCGGGGGCCGGTCACGGTCCATTGGCGCGGGAGCGCCGCGCTTCTTTCCGCCAGGAGCACGGTGGACTTCCCGGACCGGCCCGGCATGGCCTGCAGGCAAAGCGGATGCATGCCTTGCGCGGCTTCCCGATCGAGGGATGCGGACAACTGGGAGGAGTCCAGGCTCGCATGCGCCGCCCAGGGTCCGATGGAGTTCTCTTCCCACAAGGTGAAGTAACGCCCGTCCGGAAGCGGCGCCAGGAAAGCCGGCCGGACCCATACGCGGGAAAAGACGTCAATCTTCGCGTGCAAGGATTTCTCATCGTCGCCGAAGCTGTAATTCCAGGCGACACCGTCGGTGTTCCGTTTCCAGATGGCGGCGAACCTCGTCCGGGAGGCGGTTCCATAGGCATCCGCCCAGAGGCATTTCGATCGGCTGCGTTGGGCGGAATCGCAGGCCGCCTGGAAGGCCGCGCGATCAAGGCCGGTGCGCGTGAGCGTGGGCGTCGGATCCTTTTCCAGGATGGCCGTGAAAACGGGTTCCGCCGCGGAATCCTCTCCATCCAGGGCGGAGATAAGCATGGGGCCGTAGCCGCGGGCGGACCAGGCCTCCAGGGAATCGTGGAAAGCCGCGGTGCGCGTAGGCGGCAGGTAAACCCAGGCGGGGCCCTCTTCGCGGATCAGGGCGGCGGAAAACAGGGGATGGGACGGGGACCCGCTCATGTCCAGGGTCACGGGACGGTAGCCTTTACTCCGCAGGGAATCGGCCCACCGGGGGAACCGGCGGGCATCCAGATCCAGGCGCACCGCCCAATCGGCCCGCTTTTCGGATGCCGAAGCGGCGAAGGCGCAAAGCAGGAATATGGAAAGGTATCGGGCGATCAGGTTTTTCTCCGGTATCGGACGGACGGGGGCGATGCAACCAAGCCGGAATATTATACGAAAAACCGGTTCCGGAATTCAACGCGGGCGCCGGTCTTGCAATGGTAAGAACCGGAACGGAAATTTTCCCGACGGCCGCCAGGCCATATTCCAGCGGGTTCCGGCAACCAGTAGCATGCATGTTTCCCGGAATTTATCTTATCCTAGACGTCCCAGCCCGCCGTGGCCCAGTTTTCCGCTAAACAAGGAGTTCCATATGGGCAAGAAGCTTTCTCTGCTTAAGTCGCTCGCGGTGGTCGTATCCGCGGGCATGATGATTACGGCCTGCAACAAGAACAACAATCAAGGCGGCTCCTCGGGAAACCGCTCCGACACCACCCAGCAGGGAACCGGCTCCAGCCAGGGTTCCGGAACGGGCGGCTCGGGGACCTACAATGAGGGTGGAAGCGGTACCACGAACGGAACGACCGGAACCGCGGGCGATTCCAGTTCTTCAGGTCCGAGCATGGGAACGGGTGGCAGCGACACCTCGACCTTGGGAACCGGCGGAACCGGGACCGATTCCACCAAGATGGGAACCGGCGGCACGGGCGGCATGAAAACGGATACGTCCATGCCCAAGACGCATGCCGGGAAAACCAAGGCCAAAGGGAAAAAGCACCCGAAGCATGATACCACGGGAACCATGGATACCACCGCCACTCCGGGCTCGAGCAGCGGCCCGGGTAACCCCTCTGGTACGGGTGGGACCGGCACCGGCGGCATGGGCGGGGATCAAGGCACCGGCACCGGTGGAACCGGCACGGGCGGCTCCGATGCAGGCGGCAGCGGGACCGGAGGTTCGACCTACTGAATCGATGTGAATGCGGATCCGGCCGGCGACATCCCGGCCGGGTCGGCCCGTTTTCCTATCCGCGCTTTTCTTGTCCGCGAATCTTGGCCAACACGGCTTCCCCGGCCTCGCGTCCGGTCACGGCCCCGCCGTTCATGTAGCCCTGGAAATCCGGGCTGCAATGTTCCCCGGCGAAAAACAGATTCCCCACCGGCTTCGCCTCCTCGCCCGCCAATCCTGTCCATTGCCCGGGCTTGTAGCACGCGTAGCTTCCCAGGGAGAGGGGATAGGAGGGCCAATGGAAGGCTCCCACATTGCCGTTGCGCGCGGCCTTGATGCCGGGAAAGACGGCTTCCAACGGCCCGGCCAGGTTTTTCGCCTGGGCCATGGGCCCACCGTTGGCCAATGCCAGTCCCGCCGAGCCGCCCTGGAAAATGGTGATGCCTCCCGCCGGACCCGGTTGCACCTTGGTATGATCCCATCCGCTCTGGATGGCGCCGTCGGTGAAAAAGTTGCCGGAATACCCGGCCTTGCGCCACGGGCGTGATGAGAATCCCATGAACAATTTGGAGTTGGTCCCATAGCCCAATTCCGCGATCGCCTTGCGCTTGGCATCGGGAAGCTTCACCCGGAAATCCACCGATCGCAACAGAGTGAAAGGCAAGGCCAGGATCACGGCGTCCACGGTGCGTTCCACGGCGCCGTTCTGGCTTTGGAAGGACAGCCTGTATCCTTCGCCGTCCGGCGAAACCGCCTCCAGCCTGTGGCTCAAGCGGATGCGAGGGGCGTATTTGGCGGCCATGGCGTCGGTCAGGGCCTGGTTCCCTCCTTCGATCCGATAGCGCTCATCGCTTTCCCCGAACACGTCGAATCTTCCCGCCGAGGTATCCAGGGAGACCAGGGTCAGCAGATTCAGGCAGGACTGCTCGCCGGCATCCAGGCCGAACTCGGACACGTAGGCGGCTATCAGGAGGTCCCGTAACCATCCTGTTACCCCGCGCTTGCCCAGGTATTCCTCCAGGGACATGGCATCCAGTTCCGCCGCGCGGCCGCCCGTGCCCGCACGGATGCCATCCGGCAAGGCTCCGATATCCACCTGGATGGCCGCCGTCATATCCCGGATGGCCGCGGCCACCTCCGCTTCCGAGCGCAGGCGCCCGCCGAAAAGCCAGGCGTTGGCGATGAGGCCGGAATATTCAGGCCCCATGGCGTCCTGGATTTTCAGTCCGAATTCCGCGGCCAACGACATCATGTCCGCATGGGACGTGTCGATGAATTCCCCGCCCGCTTCCGTGAACAAACCCGGCGCCACGATGTTCTGCAAAGTCAGGATGCGGCCCCCGGCCCGGGCGCCGGCTTCATACAGATCGGCCTCGATGCCGCCCTTGGCCAATACATGGGCGGCACTCAACCCCGCGATACCGGCCCCCACGATGGCGATGCGTTGCCCGGATCCGTTTTTTCCGGAGTTTTTGCAACCGGGAATCAGGGATGCCGCCCCCAGGGCTAAAGCGCTTTTTACGAAATCCCTTCGGGAAAGGGCCTCGAAACCGGATGCCTTACCTTTCGGAAAGGACGGACTATTCTGGATTTCCAAGGGAACGGAACCGGATACAGAATTACGGAAACAGCGCCGCAAGGAGGCCATCAGGGGCGTCCGGGTCGCTCGGGGAGCGCACATGGCCCAAATAGTACAATTTGTAGGGGCAGGTCCCTGCAAACCGGTGATTCGGACAATTGAATATGTTAGAATAGGAGCGGATCACATTCGCGTATCCGGAAAGGGTTGGCAATGAAGTCGGTGAAGACCATCGACAAGACCGCGCTGGTCAACCTCTATAACATCGGAGGCAAGGACTTCCTGTTGCGGATGATCGACAATTTCATATCCCAAGCCCCCAAGCGCATCCAGACCGCGCGCAAGAGCCTGGAAACCAGCGATTTGAAATCCATCCACCTCATCTGCCATTCCCTCAAAGCCAGTTCCGCGAACCTGGGGGCCGCCAAGGTCCAGGAGATCTCGGAACGGCTCGAGGAGATGGCCAGCATCGGCTTGCGCGAACATATCGGCGAAGCCCTCGACATGCTGGAAAAGGTGCTGATCGAGGCCATCCTGTCCCTGCAAGCGGAACGGGAGCTGTGGGGCCAAGAGGCCCCCAAAGCTTAAGCCGCCGTAGCCCGTTCGCATCTGGAGAAAAAGTGTTCGTCCAGGGCGCGGCGGATCTTTTCCAGGAGTTTCACCGGGGCGGGCGGCTTGGCGGGCATGCCTCCGAAGGGATTCATCGTCATCTCGGCCACTTCCAGGGAGTCGCGTTCCGAGAGCAGGATGGCGGGCACTTCCGGTCCCAGGAAGCGCAATTGGCCCAGCCATTCCGGGCCGGTCATGTCC
>JAQBPN010000040.1 GCA_028287505.1 Fibrobacterota bacterium
TGAAGGCTACGTTCTTCGTGCTGGGATGGGTCGCCGACCATTTCCCCGAGGTGGTGCGCATGATCGACCGCGAAGGCCACGAGATCGGCACGCACGGCTATCATCATGACCTGATTACGGAAATGTCTCCCGCGGTCTTCGAGGAGGACCTGTTGCGCTCCCTGGAAGCAATCGGGCGGAGCACGACCCAACGCATCCGCGGGCATCGCGCGTCCAACTTCAGCATCGTTCCCTCCACTCTATGGGCGCTGGACATCCTGGCCAAGCACGGCTTCGAGTACGATTCCAGCGTCTTTCCCATCGCTCGCAAGCGTTACGGGATGCCGGATTATCCCAACCGCTTTCCGCATACGGTGCGCCTCGATGGGGGGCGGTCCATCCGAGAGCTGCCCATGTCCACCATGCGCGTGGCCGGCAAAATAATGCCCGTGGCCGGAGGCGGTTACCTGCGCCTTTATCCTTCCCAAGTGACCGAGCGCTTCATCGAGCGCCAGAACCTGCGCGGACTGCCTGCCATGGTCTACCTGCATCCGTGGGAATTGGACATGGCCCAGAAGAAACACTACCTGGGCCCGCTCAAGACCTTCCAGCATTACGTGAACCTGTCCAGCACGGAATGGAAGCTGAACCGGTTGATGCAGCGGTTCGATTTCGGGACGATATCGGAAACCATGGAGATGCCGCGCCTGCAAAGCCTGTTGCGCCGCCAGCCGGTGCAGCTCACGGATATGCTGCCGGGAGTGGCCGCTGCGCCGCGCCCCGTCGTCGTCCATCCCCTGGGCGGCCGGGTTCCGGTCCAGCCCACGCTGGCGCCATCCGTCAAAAGCGGAACGGTACACGGAGGGGTTGCCAAGGCCGGGAATGCGAAGAACGGGGCCGTCAAAGACGGGGCCGCCAAAGGCGCCGCGAAGGCGGTTCCCGGAAGCATCACCGAGCCCGCCGGGATCCTGGAAGAGGCGTCCCTGGCGGACGCCGGATGAATCAGTAACCGAGATTCGTCTGCGGATCCGCGAGGTTCAGCTTGCGGATCCAGATGTTGCGGTAGCGCACATCGCGCCCTTCGCTCTGGAGTTTCAGCCCATACACGGTCGTGTCCGCATGCTCTTCCCCGCTGTGGTTGGACAGGCCCGAGGCCGCGGCATTGACCTTACGGTTGTTATGGGTCTGCACGCCGTTCCACCACACGGACATGAAGGGGTTGGAAGTCATGGTGGTTCCGCTGAAGCGGGCGTTCCGGTAGGTGATGTCGTAGGCCTGCCATACCCCGTTGGGCTTGTTCTGGTTGGTGACCGGGGTATAGTCGTTCACAATCGCCCCCATATCGTGGGCGCCGGGAATCTGGGCCGCATCCGTGCTCCAGGATTGGATCTGGATCTCATACCGGCTGGCGACATACACGCCGCTGTTGATATATCCGGGCTGGCCGGATCCGGTGGGATCCGAGGCGTTGGCGTTGGGGGCGGCGATGTCGAACGGAGTATCGTAGGCCCCCATCCCGTTGAATTCGACGTGGACCTGGAAGTCGGCATAGATGCCCACGGTGGCCTGGATGTCATCGTAACCCCACGTGGTATTGCAGCAACTTTGCAGGGCCGCATGGCCGACAGTGTCATTGGGGAATTCCGGATCGCGGACGATCCGGAACATGATGTCGGACGGGGTGAAGCGGGGCCAGTCTTTCCACTTGGCCTTGAGCTCGGCCGCTGCCGCGGTCTTTCCCTTGGATCCATCGAACAGGACCGTGGCGCCGTAGATGGGGGCCGCGCCCACTCCCAGCTTGCGTTCGGGATAGTCCAGGACGATGTCCCCCAGGTCGGCGACATCGTTGGTGTAGGCCACGGACTTCTTGAGCAGCTTGTCCGCGGTGATGTCGAGCTGTCCCGCGGCCGCCTTGGCCAAGGGGCGGGTAACCGCCGCGTTTCCCGCGAACCAGGAGCCCGGCACGGGGCCGCCGGTGTGCAGCATGCGCTTGACCCAGGTATCCCCGCCCACTTTGATCCGGGCGAAACCCAGGAAGTTCCTGTTCCGGTCCGGCAAGGCGCCGATGCGGTTCCATCCCGGCTTGAGCCCATGCTCCGCCGAGGCCAGGCTCTCGCCGGAGGCGCCGAATATTTCCACCCGCGCGGTCTGCCCGGGCTCCATGGCTTCCACGAAAAGGTCTCCGCCCAGGAAGTAGGGCTCCCCGGATTTCCGGGTAAAGCGTCCCAGAGCGTCCAAGGTACCGCTGATGGTGAAGCGTCCCTCGGCATCCGTGGTCACGCTCGTGGCGGACCCGGAAACCTTGACGACGGCTCCCGGAACGCCCTTCATATCGAGCTTGTCCAGGACCCGGCCCTTCAGGTTCATCCCCTGTGCCATGACGGATACGCCCGATAACAAGAGAGCGGCGGCAAACAGTTTTTTCATTTCAGTCCCCCAAAACCAGAACAACCGGATGAATGATTATGGCGCATGGCCCTGGCAATCCTGCGAAGAGGACTGCGATTGGGTCTAAAATAACCGCGGCGGCCCATCCTCTGGCGTGGATTTGCGAGATAGGGTTTTCAATTTGGAAACGGCCGGATTGCCGTTTTTTGGGTGGTTTCAGGCCAGGCGGGTCACGTGCATGCGGCCCGGTTTTCCAGCCGCTCGCAGGCCCGCGCCATCATGGCGTTGAGCGCTTCCGCATGGGCCAGTCCCGCCTTCAGGCCGTTCTCATCCTGCACGTAACGCCCCTTTTCCCCGCCGGCGCTCGAAAGCTCCGCGCCGCAATGCTTCACCAGTCCGGACAAGGCATCCGCCGTGATTTCGGGATGGAATTGCAGGCCCAGAACGTTCTCACCGTAAAGGAAGCCCTGGTTCCGGCACGCTTCGGACCCCCCCAGGCGGACCGCCCCGGCGGGAATGCCGAAGGTGTCCCCATGCCAATGGAACGGGGTGAAGCGCGACGGGAATACCTTTTGCAACCACGTGCCCGAAGCTTCCGGATCCGATTCCACCGGGAACCATCCGATTTCCTTTTCCGGATTGCGGGTGACCCGGGCGCCCAGCACATGGGCGAGCAGTTGCGCGCCCAGGCATACGCCCAACACGGCCGCACCGCGCTTAAGGGCCGCCTCCAGGGCCCGTTTCTCTTCCTTCAGCCAGGGGAATTCCGCTTCGTCATGGACACCCATGGGCCCGCCCATCACGATGATCCAATCGGCCAGGGGGCCCTTTCCCCCTTCCGTCGACGCGGGCGATCCGCCGTCATGGAAAAGGACGTGATTCAGCGTATGGCCCCGCGTGGAGAACCATGCTTCCATGGATCCCAGGCCTTCGAAGGGCACATGCCGGAAAACCTCGATGCGAAGAGGGCGCAGGGCCTGCGGACTGAGTATCGGATCGGGAGGGGGCTGCATGGGTATCCTTGCGGTGACGTACCCTGGAAGTTATCGGACGGGGAGGTCCGCTCAGATCTGCGGGGACGCCTTTTTGATGGTCCAGTCCTGGAGGATTTCCGTCAGATCGCCGCGGCCGATGTTGCCCCGCTGGAATTCCGATTCCGCGGCCAGTACGCCTTGGGCGAAGGCCAATTCCCGGAGATAGCCGTTCAGGTGATGGCGGCGCTCCCGGTCCTTGGTAGTAGCCATGTATTGCAGCTCCCGCTCCATGGTCACCTGGCAGGCAAGCAGGGCCTTCAGGCTTTGCGGGCTGATCTGCTCGAGCACGGCGCCATTGTTCAAGAGTTCGCTCAATTCCTTGGGCGATCCGGACGCGGGTTTGGGATCGGCCAGGAAACCCGCCATGGCGGCGGGAACGGCCCCGTTTTCCTGAGCGGATCCCGGCTCGGTCTTCAACTGGGCCAGGATGCGCGCCTCCATCCGGCTGGCGGTGAGGCTTTCCTTGGTCATTTCCATCAGGGTGGCCGCGCGCGCCATGCGATCATGCCGCTCCTCGGAGCGCGAGAACTCCAAAGCCCCGTAAACGCCCAGAAAACAGGCCGCCAAGGTCAGGATCATGCCGATGAAAGGAGGGTTTTTCGCGTAGAGGAGCCGCATCGCCGGAAGGAAGGTGATCGCGCAAAGAAGCAGAAAAAGCAGGCTCGCGAAAATGAGCGCCATTCGTTCAATTCTCCGTAGCACAATTTAGCTAATAATGCGTCTATTGGACCATGAACCGAGGACCAAGGCAAGCCCCTCACCCGGAATATCGGGTATTGGCCCGGACCGGATTGTATTTTTGGGGTTGAAAGCCCTTACCCAAGGACAAGGAGAATCCATGAAAGCCCGTTTGTTCACCCTCGTTGCCGCCCTCACCGCAGTAATAGGCCTGGCCGGCCGGCCGGTAAATGCGGAAGAACTCAATCTCAACGAAAAACCCGATACCGTCCAGGCATCCCTCTCTCCATACAACTTCGGCCTGGGCGCGGGAGTCCTTTCGGCCCTCAACACGGAGCTTTCCGATGAAAGCCCGGCCTTCCTGAAAATGTCCGTGATCCAATCCATCAATTTCGCGGATCGCTGGAACATGGGCCTGGACCTGGATTGGATGCTCCCCGGCCAGAACTGGGGCGGCAACCTGACCTTGGATTATCTGCTGGCCACCGGCAGCTTCAAACCTTTCCTGGGCGCGGGCGGCGGCTTCAGCTACTTCGACAAAAGCGGCGCCGATTTCGGCCATAACCTGGGCGCTTCCGGAACGGTCCACGTGGGCATGATCCTGGATGTGCTCGACGAACTGCAACTGCGCATCCGCGTTCCCTTCACCGTAGTCACGAACGACGCGTTTGACAAAACCGTGGGCCTGGACGTCGGGTTCCTGTTTTCCTCCCCCCATCGCAAGACCAAGGTCCGGAAGCTCATCTACTAGACGAACCGCCGCCCAACCTGCCGCCGCGCCCCTCCGGCCGGCGGCACCGCCAAGTTCCAGATTGTAATAGAGGTGATCCTCTTCTCTTCTCTTCTCTTCGCGGGCAGGCTTCCGCCCCCCGCAACCCGCCAGCCAACACCCCCAAAGACAACACCCTTAACGGCATCACTCGCACCCACTTCTTCACGCGCACCAAAACCGCATCGACCCCGCATTTCCACGGCATCGACCCACTCCCCCGCGACCGAAGTGAAAAGCCCAACCCCTCCGCGACCCATCGCCTCAAAGCACAGGCTCCCCTGCGCTTTTCTGAAACCATGATCTGAAGTCGGGTCGGCACGGGGCGGGGACCCGGTCGGACAGGGGTCCGCGGGGGCGGGGGTCTGAGACTATCAGTGGAGCCCACCAAGCGTGGCCCCGGCGAAAGCAAGGGCGAGCTGTCGAGGTGGAATCAGGTGGGTCTCAGCGTTGCGAGCCTTGCGGAAGACTCAGGGCAGGTGCAGGGAGGCCGATTGACTCTTCAGAATCGATTAGCGACTGGGCGGAACGGGGTCTCAGACCCCCGCCCCCGCGGACCCCGGAAAGCCCAGGATCCCCGCACAGGGACAAACCCACCAGCTACTTGGTATCAGTACAGAGCAGAGGACCCTGCTGCTTCAACCAAACCTTCGCCCGGTTTTTCACATCCACCACCGCGTCGTCCTGCTTGGTGAAGTAGTACTGGCGATTGGAGCGCCCCGCATACGTGTCCCCGTCGGCCGGATTGGATACGAACTCTTTGGACTGGGGCAGGCGCTTCTCCACCTCCCTCATGGTCGGCTCCTTGCCTTCCACGGACTTGGTGGCCACGATGAGCAAATCCTTTTTGAAAACCTGGTAATTGATCGTGATCTTGGCGGTGAAGATCTTGGCCCATTCGTTCTTGTTGGGATCCCCGTTGATCTCTTTGAGGAAGCGGGATTCGGAAACCACTTCCGGGTCCAGCGCCTCGGCGGTGGGCAGGGACAGGATGCATTCCTTGACCGCCTCCCGGCTGATTTCCGAACTGCCGTCGGCGGTGCCCTGGGCATGGATGACGGTGACGGTCTTTCTTTCGGTCTTGTCCTTGGCGGTGTCCGCGCCCATGGCGAACCCGCAGGCGATGGCCAACCCAGAGATGACGGCGAGATGGTATTTCATGTTTCCTCCTTGGATAATCCGGTCCGCCCCCGGCCCGGGAACGGGGCTTTATCGTGCATAGCGGATTAACGCATCCCGCGCGTCAATCCGCTATGGAGGCCGTTGCGGCATGCCGAATGGGCAGGACCGCACCCGAAAGAATGTATAATTTTCGCCCCCCGCACGCCCTGAATGGAAATGTCGCCAGGATACCTTTGCTGGGGCCCATCCATTTAAGTAAACTATAATCCGCCGATAGGAGGTCCCGTATGTCCCGCATCATGACCAGCTTGCTCAAATCCGCCCTCGCCGCCGTACTGCTCACGGGGTGTTCCACCAAGGTTACGCGCGTGACCCACGATTCCACCATCGACCTCACCGGCAAATGGAACGATACGGATTCGCGCCTGGTGGCGGAGGAAATGGTCAAGGATGCCACCAACGGGGCCTGGTACGCCAAATACGCGGCAGCCAAGACCACTCCCACGGTGGTGGTGGGGGAAATCCGGAACAAGAGCCATGAACATATCAGCACCGAGACCTTCATCAACGACATCCAGCGCGCCCTGATCAATTCCGGCAAGGTGGAGTTCGTGGCCAACAAGGCCGAACGCGGCCAGATCCGGGACGAAAAGGCCGACCAGGCCAATAACGCCTCCGTAGGGACCCGCCAGGACGCGGGCGAGGAGAGCGGCGCCAAGTTGATGATGATAGGCGAACTCAATTCCATCGTCGACCAGGAGGGCGGCAAGGCCGTGGTCTTCTACCAGGTCAACCTGGAGCTGGTGGAAATCGAATCCCACAAGAAACTCTGGATCGGCGACAAGAAGATCAAGAAGTTCGTCGAACGCAGCGAGACCAAGTTCTGACTCGGGCCGGACCATCGGTCCGCCGGGCCCGCCGCCCAGCGCAGCACCCGTCCGGCCCATTATGAAGGCCCGGCCTGAAAACCGGTCTCCCAGTCAGCCGCCCGCAGCAAGAGGTCCAGCAGTGTCCGCCCGCATAGCACTCCGAAAATCCGTTCTCTCCCGGCTGGGCGCAACCCTGTTGCTCCTCTTGGTGACCGGCTGCGCGGATAAAAGCCTGTTGCGGTTGGAGAAGATCGCCAACAGCGCGCAGAAGGACGACTACCAGAAGGCGATCGCGGACATCCGCAAAAACAAGGACCTGTACGGCGGCTCGAGCCAGCTGCTCTACCACATGGACCTGGGCATCCTCTTCCATTATGCGGGCCAATACGATTCCAGCATCACGGAGCTGTCCAAGGCCACGGCCATCCATGACGATCTCTTCTCGAAATCGGTGAGCAATGAGGCGCTGTCCTTCCTCGCCAACGACAATGTCCGCCCCTATCGCGGCAAGCCCCACGAAATAGTGCTGCTCCACCAGTTCCTGGCATTCGACTACCTGGCCTTGGGAAAATACGATGACGCCTTGGTGGAATCCCGGCAGACCCAGCTGTACCTGGACGAACTGAAGCGGAAGGCCGGCAAGGATTTGGGGAAATTCACCGACGACGGCATGTTCCGCTACCTGACCGGAATCGCCTACCAGGCAGAGGGCCAGAAGGACGACGCGGCCATTTCCATGTACCAGGCCATCAAAGCCTACCGCGGAAGCCCCATCGCCCTGCCGCCCTCGGTGGCGCGCGGCGCGTTGGCCACCCTGAAGGCGCGGGATCGCGAGAACGACATCCAGGAATTGAAACTGACGGACGCAGCCGCCGGTTCCAATGCGGGCGGCGCTTTGGCTCCTTCGGACGTGGACGGATCGGAGATCATCGTGATTGGGGAGGCGGGACGCAGCCCCGCCCTGGGCCAGAACGTATTCTGGGGCACCTGGGAACGGGACGGCGTGCTGGTGATCCATTTCCACGACTCCCAGGGGAAAGAGGTAACCCAGGTGCTACCTGCGCCGGGCCTCCCGGCTTCCGAAGCGAATCGCGCCGGCCGCGGGGGCCGGACGCGCTCAGGCACCACCTTCCACGTCAAGTTCGCCCTCCCGTCTCTCAAGAACGTCCCTTCCGGGACCCGGTTTTTCACGGTGGCGGGCGAGGCGTCGCCCACGCCCGTCAAAACCGAAGCGCTGACGGACGTGGAACCGCTCATGAGCCGCTTCCTGGAGGAGAACCAGGCGGCCATGCTCACCCGCACCGTGATCCGCGTGGTGGCCCGCACCATCACCGCCCAGGAAACCAAATCGGCCATCTCCGGGAACAATCCCCTTATCAACCTGCTGCTGAACATCGGAACCGACGTGCTGGCCGATCAACTCGAACAGGCCGACACGCGCGCCTGGTTCCTGCTCCCCCGCACGGTGCAGATCGCGCGCATCCCGGTCAAGCCCGGCGTCCACTCCCTCAATGTGGAAGCGCATGACGCGTCCGGAAGGACCATCGGGTCCAAGGCCTTCGAGAACATCGCGGTCAAGCCGGGCGAAAAGAAATTCGTCTTCTACGCTTCCCTGAAATAAGCGCTTTTCCCCGGTTTTCCGCCCGTTCCGCTGTTATTTTTCACCAATAGTAGCAGCCGCCCCGTTCCGGTTCGTTCTTGTCCCAGGTATGGAGTGATCTCTGGAAGAAATATTCATGCGGTTTTCCCCGATGGCATTCTCCATCGGGTTGTCCATACTGAAGACTCGCGAGGATGCGGAGGATTTGGTGCAGGATTTGTTCGCCCATAAGGTTCCGGCGCTGCTGCGCGAGCGGCCGGATCTGACCCAGGAGGAATTGGGCCGCGTCCTGGCCGTGGCCGCCCGGAACCTCTGCATCGACCGCTACCGCCGCAAGCGCCGCTTCCCGGAAACGGAACTGGATCCGGAAATGCAGGGACCGGGAACCGGCACCGATACGGAGGGGGGCGAAATCGGAAATCCGGAAACCCTGCTGGCCGATCTCAAACCCAAGTACCGGGAAGTCCTGACTTTGAAATACCTGTGGGCCATGACCTGGGAGGAAGTGGCCGCGCGGCTGGGCATTTCCCAGGCCGGGGCGCGCAAGCGCGCCGATCTGGCCCGCAAAGACATCCTGGCGAACCATCCGGATCGCCGGACAAGGAAAAAGGATTCCCCGACCGGAGAAGCCGGAAAGGGAGGGCCGATATGATTGGCGGAAACGTGGAACCGGGCGGAAACGGACTGACGGAAACGGATCTGCAATTGTACCTGGCGGGCGCCCTGCCGCGCTCCAAGAGCCTGATGATGGCTTGGGCCCTGCTCGTGGACGGGAGCCTGCGCGCCGAATTGCGCGCCCTGAAAGAACGGAACGCCTCCTTCCGGAAGAAGGAAATGCGGCGCCTGCACGGCATCCTGTTCCCGGCCTCGGGGGCGGGCGCTGTCCGGCGGCCGGCCGCCGCGGGCTTTTCCCCTTTCCGGACCGGCGGCATGCGCGCCCTGGGGCCCGTTCTGGCCGGCGCATTCTCCTTGTCGGTATTGTGCGCGTTACCCTGGATCCATCCTGCCGCAAGCGGGGATTCCCGGCCCGGGTTCGCGTCCTCCACCCTCAGCGAATCCGAGAGCGATCCGGCGTTCATCGCCAAGGGGCGGGGCCTGGGCGTCAGCCTCTTCGTCAAGGGCGACAGCGCCTACCGCGTGGAAAACCAGGCCGCCTTCGTGGCCGTAACGGACACCCTGCAGGTGATGCCGCTGGGGTCCGAGGCCCAACATCTGGTCCTGTTGGGCTGGGACGCCCGCCAAGGCCTGGTGCGCCTCTTCCCCAAAGAGGGCGACCGCGCCCGCCGCGTCTCCCGCCTGGACCCGCCGCCCGCGTTGCTGCTCCAGGACATGACCGACAACCGTCTCATCTGCGTTACCGCCGTCGCTCCCTTCCGGATTGCGGACGCGGAAGCGGCCCTGCGCCGCAAACCCTTCCTGCCCATGGAAAAAGCGCCGGCCTCCCTTCTCCAGAAGGGACTTTACCTGCAGGTCTTCGCCATCACCAAGGGCGGGGGGCGCATATGAATCCCTTCTCCGCTTTCAGCCCAGCCCGCCTCGGCCTTCCCGGCCTGGCCCTGGCGGTGGCGGTCTGCGCGGCATCCGTCTCCGCCGCCGGCCATCTCATCGCAAGCGCGCCCCAAGTGGCCGCCGCCGGGCCGTCCGGAGTCGTCAATGATGATTCCTGGGTGCGCGTGGCCGTGGTTGCCGCATCGGCCAAGGGATTGGACGGGGATCGCCCCTTGCGCTATGCCTACCGGGACGGGGAGCGGTTGGAAACCATGCTCTCCTCGGTGGGGCAGATAGAACCCGCCAACCTCTTTCTCCTGAAAGCGGAAAGCCGGAACGAATTCCGGAAATCCCTGCTCCTCATCGGCGACAAGATCGCGGATCTCAAGGGAAAGAACCGCAAGGTGTTCCTGCAGTTCTATTACTCCGGGCACGGCGGGGCCAAGCGTTTCCATTTCGCCGACGGCACCATGTCCTTCGACGAGGTGAAATCGGCCCTGGGCGGGGACCGGCCGGAGAGGCTCCGGGCGGACGCCCGCGTCTACGTGCTGGACGTCTGCTTCGGGGCATCGTTCTTCAACGCCAAGGGATTCCGGACCGCTCCCCCGGTGCAGTTGCAGATGGAAATGGACCAGGCGGCCCGCGGCGAGGTCACCATCAGCTCTTCGTCCGTGGACGAGCAGGCTTACGAAGTGAAGACCCTGGGCGGGTCCATCTTCACGAGCCATTGGATCATGGCGTTGCGCGGGGCCGGCGACCGCAACCGTGACGGACAGGTTACCCTGTTCGAAGCCTACAACTACGCCTACGATCGCACCTCGGGTTATTCGGCGGAAACCCTGGACCGCCCCCAGCATCCCTCTTTCCAGATGGATCTGACGGGCGCCCGCGACGTCACCCTGGCCCGCCTCCTGCGTTCCACCACCGGGATCCTGTTCAAGGGCTGCCCGGCCGGCCTTTATAACGTAGTCGATTTGCAAAGGGGCATCCAGATCGGGGAGTTGCGGATTCCCCAAGGGGAGGAGTTCACCCTGGCGCTGGAACCGGGACGTTACCGGGTGGTCTACCTGCCCGGAAAACCGGGAAGCAGTCCTTCCCAGGCCGCCGATCTGGAATTGGCGAATTCGGCCATGGCCACCCTGCCCTTCGCGGCCTTTCAGGTCCAGACCGCGGCCCAAGGGCTTCCCAAGGGATCCGGATACCCGGACGAGGTGCTGGACAAGGATGCGGACGGGCCCGTGGTCTTGAACGCGTCTGCGGGGACCGAAGGCTCCGTGATCGGCGACGGTTCCCCGGCCGGGCCCGCGCGGCCGGCCGAAGGCGCGGGACTCTGGACCCGCATGGGTTACGCGGTCTGGGCGGGAGCGGCCGGGTTCGAGGACGCCACCCTGGACAGGGGGATGAATACGGTTCCGGAAGTGGACCGGTATTTCGGAACCGCGGGATATTTCAGCAAGCCTTCCCTGAAATCGGATTGGGGCATCGACATGACCTTCGCCTTGATGGGGGCCTGGACCCTGGGAGCCAGGTTCGCATTCTCTGACGCGGAGTATACCCTGGAAGCGGTGGGCCGGGAACCCCTGAATACCCTCCCGGACTCTTCCCGGGCCCTCTATCCGGTCCGCCTGTCCTCGACCTATGCCATTACCGATGCCCGCTACGGCGTCTTCCTGGGGCGTACCTTCCAGGTTACCCGGGCCCAGGGCTTTTTCGCGGAAGCCGCGGTCTCGCACGTAACGCGCTCGGTGCAGGGGGACCGCAGCCTGGACCGTCCGCTTTACAAGACCAGCAAGCATACCGTGTCGGAGTTCTCCGGGGACGGCGTCCGTCTGGATGCCGGACTGGGGTATCGGATGCTGATGCCGCGCAGCCTGTTCGGCAAGGGGCTGACCCTAGGCGTCCGCGTGTCGCCCTACCTGACCCGGGTGGGCGGATTGCGCGACGATGAAGGAAACGCTCTGAGCGCCGAGGAAGCCGGTTGTTCGGTCGCGCTGACGATAAACCTGATGGGACGGAGCGCCGGCGCCTCCCCCGCTCCATCGCCCCGGAGGAATCCATGAACCCGACCCATTCCCCACGGCCGATGCGGATCACGCTCTTGGGCACCGCGCTTATCGGCGCCTTCCTCGTGGGCGGATGCGCGCTTCAGGACAAGGCGTCGGGCACGGAAACCGTCAGCATCGATCCCTTCCCCAAACCCCTGGGCGAGGCCATCATTCCCCTGGAACAGGAGGCGTTCTCCAGCTTCAAGTACGTGGAGTTCGATACCGCCGGGGGCCTGGTGATGCGCAAGGATCTGGACCTGCACATCATCCCCAAGGGCCAGGATAGGTATGGCTACGCCTTCGAGGATCCCCGCCACGGTTACCTGCTCACCTGGAAGGACGGAAACGGCAATCGGGATTCGGCCGGAGTCTACATCATCGGAAGCTTCCGGGATACCTCGCTGGCGATCGATTCCAATCCCGTGCTCTGGCTGCCGCAGTTCCCCAAGCCCGGGGTCTCCTGGTCCATCGAACCGGGCCGGGTGATGGACTTGATCAGCGCCGACACCGCTTTCTACACGGATATCCTTTTCCAGGGCAGCGATGAAGTGGAGAAGGCTCCCATCGAGCGGGGCTTCCAGAAACAACCCACCCTCCTCTTCCGGGAAACCTACGGGGACACCCTCACCTATTATCATTTCCGCCGCGGGGTGGGATGCCTCGGATTCGAGCGCTCTACGCGGGGCAAGCTGCTGGCGACGGGATACATCCAGACCTTTTCCGGAAAATCCCGCTACGGTTCCGGCCCCCTCTACGGGCTGTAGCATTGGCCGCGGTCCAGGCCCCATGGACCGGACCGCGCTCCCTCATGGAATGTTCGCGGCCGGCTAGAGCAGGTAGCGCAGCAGGCTTCTCGCCCCGATACGGATGAAGTAAAGACCCTTCGGCATTCCCCCGGGTACGGCATAGACCCCTCCGGCCATGCGCGTCAGCGGTACTTCCCGCCCGTTTACGGAGACCATGGACACCTTGGCCTGCGTGCGCGCAAGCTCCTGCGACAGAATCAGATTGCCGCCCTGGAAATAAGCGTCCCCTCCGGCCATGGCGTGCAGGCGCGCGGTTCCGGTGGGTACCGGGCGGCTTTCGGGCATTTCCAGGATCCATTTCTCGATCAAGGCCGTGGCCTTCTCGTTGACTTCGAAGGAAGCCAGCGGCGGCATCTGGTTGCGCTCCGGATCGTAATCGCCCGGCCTGGTATTCCGCGAGCGCTGGCGGAACAGCAGGACGGATTTCTGCGGATAGCCCGGAACGATCACGGCGGGCACGATGGGCAGGGAATCCGACCGGGTGGGATTGTAGGCGGCATTCTTGGGATAAAAGAAAGGAGCCAAGGTATCCAGCCCGAACGGCCAGGACACGGACCTGTGGCGCAGATCCATTTGCGCTTCCAGGGTGTGGAAATCATAGTTCAGCGACACGCCGAAGGAGGAACCGTTTTCCATGCCGCGCCGGCCGTGGCATCCGGAGCAATTGGCGGCGATGTAGGAACGGGCCCGCAGGTCCAGACTGGCGGTGTTGTCGTCCAAGTCGCGCCAGCGGGGCGAGTAATCCCAGATGAACGGTTTCTGCCCGTGGAGCACTCCCCGGGAGAAGAAGTAATCCAACTGGTTGACCGCGGCGGAATCGGCCAGCGGCCGGTTCAATTGGGCCGTGAAGAAGCCGAGGATGCTCCGTCCATGCACGCTGTCGGATTGCGAAGTGCTATGGCAATTCTCGCACTGGCTGCGGGCCGGGAACACCCATTTTTTCATCTTCGAGGGTTTGCCCCGGCCTTGCGGCCAGATCCGGATGGAATCATCCTGGGCGCCCGGGCCCACCAAGCGGGCCTCCTTCTGGTCCGCATCCCACTTGTAGGTGAATCCGTACCATTGATCGATGACGGTTCCCTTATTCTGGTCATAGACTTCTTTCGAGTTCACCAGCAGGCGGGTTTCCCAATGGATGCGGGAAGTGGTGTCCCCGGGAATGGTATCGATGTCGAAGTCCTTCACGAATACGGTGCTGTCGGGATAGTCCCAGTAATCGTCCTTTTCCCGGAAGCCGATGGAAGCGCCCGGCTTGAGCAGCACCCAGCGGGCCTTCTTGGCGTCGTCGCTCCATAAGGGGGAGTTCACCTCGTAGCGCCAGGCGTTGTCCACCAGGATTTTCTTCTTGGCGGCGATGTCCTTGTACAGCCCCAGGGTCGAAAGCGTCTTTGGGGCCTGGGCGGTGTCCTGGACCTTCCAATACCGGAATCCGGGAGCCGCCGCCGGGGAGGCGGACGCGGAAAGCGGGGCGAGGATGGCGATGGCGGCGAAAAGACCGAGGGCGGTCAAGGCCATTTTGCATGCGGGCATGGCGACTCCTGGTTGAGGTAACGGGTAAGCTACGGTGTCCGCGCTGTATGCGCCTCACCTTGCAAATCATACCTCGATGATGCGGCCGGAGAACCGGGCGCGCTGGAGTCTGCGCTCTCCGGTGGAGAATTCCCGGTCTTTCCGCTCCCCGCCGGAGAGCGGAAGCCGCTTTCGGGCGGAGCCCCATCCGGACGGAGAACGGCCACCCTCTCCGGGAGCCTTGGGCCATGGGCCATGGGCAAAAAAAAAGGCCTTGCCGCAAGGCAAGGCCCGAGATGGCGGAAAACCGGCCGCGCTTAGAACAGGTAGCGGGTGAAGCTCTTGCTGTTGACGCGGATGATGTAGACGCCGGGCGTGAGGTTGCCGGGCAGGGCGTAGGACGTACGGCTCTGCTGGGTCAGCTCGAACGTACGGCCGGTGATGCCCGTCAGAGAGACCTTCACGAGGCCGGGGCCGGCCAGTTCCATGGGAATGACAATCTGCTTGCCCTGGATTTCCGGACCCTTCAGGCGCGTGCGGACGGTATAGATTTGCACGCCGGTGGCGCCGGGAGCGGGAATCGGAGTCCAATCCTTGATCCACTTTTCGATCAGGGCCGTGGCCTTCACGTTGACCTCGAAGGAGGCCACGGGGGGCATCTGGTTGCGGTCCGGATCATAATCGCTCGGCCGGGTGTTGCGGCTTCTCTGGCGGAACAGGATGACGGATTTCTCGGGGTACCCGGGCACGACCAGGGCGGGCTTGATTTCCAGGGAGTCATAATGGGAGGGATTGTTGCCGTCGTTCTTCGGGTAAAAATAAAGGTCATCTTTGTTTTTCGCCATCCCGGTCGGAGGTATGGTATCCAGGCCGAAAGGCCAGGAGACGGACCGATGGCGGAATTCCATCTTCGATTCCATGGTGAAGAAATCGTAGTCCAGGCTGACGCCGAAGGTGGCGCCGGTGGCCATGCCGCGACGGCCATGGCAGCCCGAGCAGTTGGCGGCGATGTAGGAACGGGCGCGGACGTCCACGGTGGCCCGGGGCGAGGTGCTGTCTTCGATGCCGTACCAATGGGGGGTGGTGGTGGCGTCCCAGACGGACTTGGTGCCCGTGAGCACGCCCTTCTTGAAGAAGAACTCCAGCTGGTTGATGTTGGCGGTATCCGGATGGGGGCGGTTGAGCTGGGCGGTGAAGAAGCCCAATACGGAGCGGCCATGCACCGTGTCCGCGTAATCGACGCGATGGCACAGGTTGCATTGATCGCGGGACGGGAAGCGCCATTTCTTCATCTTGGCGGGACCGGTCTTGCCGCCGGTGGGATGGAACTGGATGGAATCGTCCTGGCCGCGGATATCCACCAGCATGGCGTCCTTCTGGTCCTTGTTCCACTTGTAGCTGTAGCCATACCAGTGATCGGCCATGACGGTGATCATTTTGCCGGGGACCGTGGTGGAATCGATGCCCACCGAATCCTTGCGGTTGATGAGGAAACGGGTTTCCCACAGGACGCGGGTGGTGGTGTCGCCCACGACGGTGTCGATTGCGAATTGCTTGATGAAGGCGGCGCTGTCCGGGTATCCCCAGTAGTCGTTCTTCTCTTCATACTTGATGGCGGTGCCGGGCTTGTTCATGACCCAGCGCAGTTTATGGGCGTCATCGCTCCACAGGGCCGAGTTCACTTCGAAGTGATAGGCGTTGGCCAGCAAGGTCTTCTTGACGGCCGCGATGTTGGTGTATAGGCCCGTTGCCGACAAGGTCTTGGGAACCTTGGCTGTATCCAGCACATCCCAGTAGTTAAACTTTGGCTGAGCGGCTGCCAATACAGGCAGTCCCAGGACAAACAACATCTTTTTGGCAAAACCTGATTTATGCATATTCAGAAAACCCCTCGTAATCCGGACACGTTGACCGGACCAAAGTTGAAAAACCCAAGCCTTGTATAATTAATCAATTCTCCGCCAAAAATCCGGGCTTTTCTGTTTGAAAAATTGGCAAGAACGGCCCTCCCAATCTATCCCAAACCCCGGAAAAATACCCGCCGAAACCATTACATGAGGCTGGATCCGGAATATTCCGGTCCCCCGGGACCGCTGTATGCGACGTTTCCGTCACCTTTGTTTCCGTTCCAAGCATCCCATTGCCTTACCGTTCCCAAATCATACTCCTGGAACCTCCGGAATGGAGGGGATCCGGGGGAAAAGCCGCTCCCGTCCGGAGAGCAACCGGTCCGGAATGGGATACCGAGGTTCCGGGGGTATTGGATGGGTCAAATTTCGGATGGGTCAAATTTCCGGGCTCAGCCGGAAACCATGGAAAGCCTCTGGATGAACCAGAAAAGGCCCACCCCGGCAATCAAGGCGCTGACCGGGATCACCACCCGGCGATGGTACCAGGGTTTCTTCCACATCCACATGGTCAGGGCCGAGGCCGCGGCGATGACGGTCAATTGTCCCAGCTCGACGCCAACGTTGAAGCTGACCAGCACCTTGAAGAACTGCCCCTCGGGAAGGCCCAGGCTTTTCAGGACCCCGGCGAAACCGAGCCCGTGGACGAGGCCGAATCCGAAGACGATCAGGAACCTGGACGGCCGGAGCTTGCGGAAGAAAATGTTCTCCACGGCCACCACCACGATGGACAGGGCGATGAGGGGCTCCACGATGCGGGAAGACAGGGAGAAAACCCCCAACAGGGAAAGCCCCAGGGTAATGGAGTGGGCCACGGTGAAGGCCGTGACCTGGATGAGCAGGGGGCGGAGCATGACGGAAAAGAAGAACAGGCCGAGCACGAACAGGATATGATCCGTTCCTTCCGGCAGGATGTGCGTGAAGCCGAGCCAGAGGAAGCGGCCCACCACGGATTCTTCTTCCGGCTCGGATGGGGTGGCGCTTCCGGCGGCTACGGCGGGCTTTTCCGCGGCGGCGCGCAAGGCCTCCAGGGAATCCGGTTCCATCGGCAGGCTGACGCGATCGTCCAGGCCCAGGAACTTGCGTTTGATCTCCACGCCTTTATACTCGATGCGCAGATGGCAGAGGGGTTGGACCTCCAACTCTGCGAAAAGCTTGCTCCCCATCTCCAGGCGCTTGGCGCCTTTGGGAATGGCCCAGGCCAGGCGCAGGGCGATGGTGGTATCGCCCAAATCGGTGCTGTCCATTTTCGCGGCCAGGTTCCCGTCATGCTTCTTGTACTGCAGGACCTTGGTATCCGCGGCCCGGCCATCGAACTTCACGTCAAGGCGCGTCTGGTAGTAGTAAGCAATGCGGTCCGCCATCGATCCGTATTCCGACTTGGGGGTTTCCCTGAGCGACTTGAATTCGAGGGCGTAGAAAAGATCGTCCCGATTGACATCGACGCGGCCCTCCAGGGTATCCTGCCGCACGATCATGTCCACCCTGGAAACCCCGCTCGGATGGGCGGCGGCGGAACCGGGGAGCAGGCCGGCGATGATGAGAAAGGCGGCCGCGAAATAGCGCGCTTTGGACATATTCGGTTTCCCCCCGGAGATGAGCGTTCCCGCCCGGAATTTAGTCATTAAAAAACCGCATCAAAGTCCGGGAGCGGCGGAACCGGTCAGCGATCGAGGTAGAGGATTTCGGCCGGGTCCACTCCCAGGCGGAACCGGTCTCCGGCCTTGGCCCTGAGAACCGGCGGGGCGGTCACGCGCAGGACGATGCCCTGCACGTCCAGCACCAGCGCCATTTGCGGGCCCAGATGTTCCACCACCGCGGCCACGGCGGGTCCCTTGGCGTCCGCCGTCACCTTCCAGCTTTCCGGCCGGATGCCCACCAGGCGCTTTTCGGAAAGGGGCAGACCCATGCGGCCGGCTTCCTCATGGGTCAGGATGTTGATGCCGGGCCGGCCCAGCATGCGCGCCACGCGGCTATCGACGGGGTGGCGGTAAATGTCCCCGGGCGGACCGGCTTGCAGGACCTTGCCCTTGTCCAGCACCAGGATGCGGTCGGCCAGGCTCATGGCTTCCACGTGATCATGGGTCACGTAGATCATGCCGCATCCCAGGGAGCGCTGCAGGCGGCGGATTTCCAGGACCATGCGCTCGCGCAGTTTGGCGTCCAGGCTGGCCAGGGGTTCATCCATCAGGAACAGCTTGGGCCGGCGCACCAGGGCCCGGCCGATGGCCACGCGCTGCAATTCCCCGCCCGAAAGTTCATTGGGGCGGCGATCGAACTTGTCCGTCAGGGCGAGCGTTTCCGCGGCCTGGGCCACGCGGGTTTCGATCTCGTGCGCGGACAGGCCCATGGCCTTGGCCCGCAGAGGGAAGGCGAGGTTTTCCCGCACGGTCATGTTGGGATACAGCGAGAAGTTCTGGAACACCATGGCCATGTCG
The DNA here is from genome assembly GCA_028287505.1 of Fibrobacterota bacterium. Classification (GTDB taxonomy): domain Bacteria; phylum Fibrobacterota; class Fibrobacteria; order UBA11236; family UBA11236; genus Chersky-265. The sequence goes on from JAQBPN010000040.1 coordinate 18,633, forward strand.
CGGCGGTGCGGCGGCAGGAGGGAGATGTCCATGGGGGCGGCTTGGCCCCCGCCGTCCTCCAGGATGCGGCCCGCGGCCGCTTTCTGTAGTCCCGCCATCACGCGCAACAACGTGGTCTTGCCGGATCCGGTGCGGCCCAGCACCACCAGGAGTTCGCCCGCGCCCACCTGGAACCCCACGCCGGACAGGGCGGGGCGCTCGGCTTCGGCGCCGGCGAAGGCGACGGTCAAACCCTCTATCGCGTAGGCCGGCATACCGCCTCCAAAGTCTTCCAAGGCAATGCCTCGCCGGATGCGCCGTCGAACCAACGGCAACCCGAAGGCAGGAAAGTCGCCCCGATGGTCTCGCCTTCGCGGAAGCGGATGCCCGCCGGGATCCAGGCTTTCAGGAACCCGGCGGCCGTCCGCAGGGACAGCATGTTGTGGGATCCCAGCGCCTCGGTATGCTCCACCACGCAGGGAGAGCCGTCTTCGCTGAGCAGAACATTCTCGGGACGCACGCCCAGGCGGCATTCCCCTCCGGAGGCGGTATTCGAAGTGATGCCCTCGCTGTCGCCGTCCTCGGCCACCCGCAGGCGCATGCCCAGGGCCGGCACGTCGACCCATTCCCCGCGGCGGACGCCGGCAAGGATGTTCATGCCGGGCGAACCCACGAAATCGGCGACGAAGAGATTGACCGGGTTATCATAGATGGTACGGGGATGATCGAACTGGACCACGCGGCCGTCCTTCATCACCGCGATGCGATCGGCCAGGCCCATGGCCTCTTCCTGATCGTGGGTGACGAATACGGTGGTGGCGCCGGAACGGTTGTGGATGGCGCGCAAGGTCTCGCGCATTTCCTCGCGCATGCTCCCGTCCAGGGTGCCCAGGGGTTCGTCCATCAGGAACGCCTGGGGCGATCGCACCAAAGCGCGCGCCAGCGCCACGCGCTGTTGATCGCCTCCGGAAAGATTGCCCGGGCGCACGTGCACCAGTCCGCCCAGCCCCAGGTGCCGCAGCATGTCCCCGGAGCGCCGCATGGCTTCCTGGGACGACAGGCCCTGGGCCAGCATGGTGAAGGCCACGTTCTCCTGGACGGTCAGGTGCGGATACAGGGAAAACATCTGGAACACGAAGGCGATGTCCCGATCCCCGGGCCGCAAGCGGGTGACGTCCTTGCCGTTGATGAACACACTGCCCTGGGAAGGTGCTTCCAGTCCCGCGATCATGCGCAAGGTGGTGGTCTTGCCGCAGCCGCTGGGCCCCAGGATGACCACGAACTCGCCCTGGGCCACCTCGACATCGGTGGGAAAGACCGCGATCACGTTTCCGAACTTCTTGGCCACGCCTTCCAGGCGGATGCGCGCATCCTTGGCGGTCATCGTCCGCCCTCCGCGCGCTTTTTCTCGTCGTCCCGGAATTTCTCCGCGCGTTCCCCGCTCATCCAGCCGGATACGTTGTATCCGATGATGGCCGCCAGGGTGAAGGGAAAGCCCGCGGCGAAAAGCAGCGCCGACCAGGGTTGCACGATCATGAAGAGACCCAGGGCCATGCCCAGCAGGGTGGCGCGCTGGACCGTCATTTCCTTGCGGATCATCCCTTCACCGCCCCGAACGTCACGCCGCGGATGAGATGCTTCCGCATGGCCAGGCCGAAGAAGACGATAGGCAGAAGGAACAGGCTCGCCGCGGCGGACAAAGGCCCCCAGGGGATGGCGCTGTTGTCTCCGATGATGGCGTGGATGCGCACGGGCATGGTGACCGCGTCCGTGCTGGTGAGCGTGAGCGCGAAGGCGTATTCGTTCCAGGCGGAGATGAGCGAGAAGACGGCCGTGGCCGCGATGCCGGGGGCCGCCTGGGGCAGCACCACGCGCAACAGGGCCTCCAGGCGGGAATGGCCGTCCAGCATGGCGGCTTCCTCGTAGGCGGTGGGGATCTCGTCGATGAAGGCTTTCATCATCCAGGTGGTGAAGGAAAGGTTGAAGCAGGTGTAGAGCAAAATGAGGCCGAAGCGCGTGTCCAGGATCCCCAGGCGGCTGTACATGAAGCTGATGGGCACGGCCACGGCCAGCGGCGGCAGCATGCGCGTGGACAGGACGAAGAAAAGCGCGTCCCGGCCCCCGCGGAAGGGGAAGCGGCTGAACCCGTAACCGGCAAGGGACCCTACCGCCACGGAGAGGACCGTGCTGCAAACGGATACGAAGACGGAATTGAACAGGTAACGCAGGGTCTCCGCGTCGGCGAGGATGCGCTGGAAGTTGCCCAGGGTGAAGCGGAACCAGAAGGAGTTTTCCGGCGCGGTCAGGCCCGGCAGGAAGCGGGGCGGCAACGCCGCCGTGTCCGCGGGGAGCTTGAACCCGGTGAGAACCATGTAGCATACCGGCGCCAGGCTGATCATGGCGTATGCGGCCAGGAACACGGCGCGCACGGGAGCGGTCTTGGAGCCCGATTGGACGCTCACAGGCGCCTCCCGTAATAGCGGTCGCCGCGCACGTAGTCCAGATAGCGCAGCACCAGGGTGGCCAGGGCCAGGGAGGCGATGAGCAGAAGGTAGGCCAGGGCGGTGGGTTCTCCCAGGGAGCGGCTGCCGCCGAACCCGCGGGCATGCAGGAGCACGCTGACGAAGGTGGTGGGCTGCCCTTCCAGGTTTCCGTTCAGGACCATGGCCGTATCGAAAAGCCGGAAAGTATCCATGGCGCGGAAGACGACTCCCAACAGGATCATGGGCGCCGCCAGGGGCAGGGTGATGTGGCGGAAGCGGAACCAGCGGCCGGCGCGATCGACTTCCGCGGCTTCATACAGGGTCTTGGGGATGGCGTTGAGGCCGGCCAGGGAAAGCAGCATCATGAACGGAGTCCACATCCAGACCTCGGCGATGACGACGGCCCAGAACGACAGGTCCCTGGATCCGTCCCAGTTCCAGCGCGCGTCCAGGAACCAATTGACGGCTCCATAGTCGGCGTTGAAGAGGTAACGCCAGAAGGACCCCATCACCGCCGGAGACAGCATCATGGGAATGAGCAGGATGGCCGTGAACAGGCCCCGCCCGCGGAAGCTGCGGCGCAGCAGCAGCGCCACGGCGAACCCGATCAGGGTCTGCAGGCCCACCGTGACCAGCACCAGGGCCCCCGTCCGGGAGAAGGAGCGCCAGACCTCCTGGCGCGGGCTGTTCAGGAGCCCGGTATAGTTCTCCACTCCATTGAACTTCGGCGAGGTATCGATGATGGGGTTGAAATCCGTGAAGCTGACACCCAGGCTGGCCAGCAAGGGGAAAACGTTGAAGGCGATCAACAGGGCCAAGGCGGGCATGATGCACAGGTTGCGCACCTTGGCATCGGACATGAACCGGCCGTGGGGCCCGGATTGACCGCGGGTCA
>JAQBPN010000041.1 GCA_028287505.1 Fibrobacterota bacterium
CGCTCAAGGCGCCGCCGACTCCGGCCGCCAGGCTGGACAGGACTACGGTGAGAACCGCCTGGCCGTTGGCCGTGTGATCGGCCTCCACTTCCTCGTACAATTCCGGATCCAGTTTGACGGCCCGGAATAGCCTATCGTGGTATGCGCTCATTTTCCGGTCCTCCCGGGCGACCGTTTCCGCACCGGAAACAGAGGCCTTAGATCGATTAAAGCTAAAATTCTCACGGGGTGGGAGGGAACCAAGATTCGGAAGCGGCGGGTCCGGGGCATGCCAATGGTTTCAATTTCGCAATCGGGATGACGGCTGCGCGGAGAGTTGTTGACATGACCCGTGGAATGGGTTACATTAACCCCACACCAATTTCGGTGCGGGGTGGAGCAGCCCGGTAGCTCGTTGGGCTCATAACCCAAAGGTCTCAGGTTCAAATCCTGACCCCGCTACCAACATTAAGGCACCTGGAGCAATCCAGGTGCCTTTTTTGTTTCCCCCGCGTCTTCGCGAAGAAGCTCGAAAAGGATTTCCGTGATCGAAGCGGCTGAAAAGGGCGGCAACCCAAGAAAGGGATCCTGGCTTCGCAAGCTGCGGTTGCTCTACCTGCGCCAGCATCCCCGCCGCAAGACCATGCATGGAGGCTTCCTCCACCGGCTGCTGGGTGAGCGGCTTTTCGATAAGCGGCTCTGGAAACCGGATCGGAAAACCTTCGCCGCCGGAATGGCAATCGGTCTGTTCGTGGGACTGATGCCCACCTATTGGGTGCAAATCTTCCTGGCCGTGCTGCTCGTCTACCTGTTCCGCGTGAACATCTCCGCAGCGGTGCTCGGCACCCTGGTGACCAATCCATTCACCACCGTGCCCATAGTCGGCCTGCAGATCAAGGTCGGGACGTGGTTGATTGGACATACGGATCCGGACAGGGTCGAGCGGTACCACGGGATCATGAAGGTTGTATTCAGCCATGGAAAGCAATATCTGATCGGGAGCCTGGTCACGGCGACGTTCGCCGCAATCCTCGGATATTTCGCGGTGATGATTTTCTGGCAGGCGGGAACCAAGGTCAAAGCCGTTCGTGAGAAGCGCCGCGGGCACTCCCAGAGCTGACCAATTTCCCGCATACGGTTCCGAAATTGACGTCAATCTTGCTCATGCCTGGCGGGCATAGGGATTGCTATTATTCGATCGCGATTGACATCGGAGGAGCTTTATGGGCTTGTTTACATGGGAATCAGGTTTTTCACCTCGTTTTGTCGGATACGCGATCGTAATTGGTGCGCTCCTGGCCGGTCAAAACATGATTGCCTGTAACGACTCCAACCCCGTCTCCGAAGTCACGGACCCCAATGCCCAAATCGTAATCGAGTACCCGCGGGGCGGCGAGACTTTTACCGTCGGGGATACCCTTCGTATCCAATGGAAAACCCAGGGATTGGGCCTCACGGATGTGAACGCGGTGAACATCGAGATCTCTCCGGACAGCGGCAAAACCTGGGCCACCATCCTGGGAAGGTCCGTTGCCGTGGGAGACCTTGCCTGGGGGAATTACGCCTGGAAAATCCAGGACAGCGTCACCAAGTTGGGCGTTGCCTACAGCCTGGTGGACAATTCCAAGCTTCGCCTGAAGATCTCCCAATACAGCACGGCGGACACCAATAAAATCGCGACAATGAAAAAAACCTTTTCCGTCGTCGCCAGGTAGATACCACTCTCCCATGCCTCGAGGGAATAGCAACCACGGGAATGTCCGCCGGATGAAACCGCTCGCAACGATTTGCGCGCTGGCGGCGGCCTGCCTGTTTCCAACCGGCTGCACCATGGAAAAAGATCCCAGCGGTGGGGGCAATCCATCGCCCGTGCCGGGAATGGTGATTGTCGCCGCGAAGGGCAAGTCCTTCAGGCAAGGTTCCACCGGACAATTGACGAACTCCGACGAGTCCCCCGTTTTGGAGAACAATTTCAGCTACGACTTCCAGATGGATTCGGCCGAAGCGACCCAGGCGGATTTCCTGAAACTCATGGGGAGGAATCCGGTTCCGGAATCCAGTCCCTACGGGAAGAGCGCTTCGAACCCGGTTTTCAACGTGAGTTGGTATGATGCCGTCCTCTTTTGCAACGCCAGAAGCAATGCCGCGGGATTGGACACCGTTTATGCCTATTCGCGCGTCGACCAGTCCGCGGGCGGAAGCGTTTACAACCTGGCCGGGCTGACGGCGCTGTTGGAGAAGAAGGGGTTCCGGCTTCCCACCGAAGCGGAATGGGAGTTTGCGGCCCAAGCGGGCGGCGCTTCGGATTTCGCATGGGGGGAGTTGAAGGATTCGGGGCTTGCCAAGGACTATGCCTGGTACGCTGGTAACGCCAATGGTACTACCCATCCCGTGGCCCGCCTGAAGCCGAATGCCTTCGGGATCTATGACATGTCGGGCAATGTGATGGAATGGGTCAACGATTGGAAGGGAGCCTATCCCTCCGTCGGCGGCGAAGATTTCGCCGGGGCCCGGGATCCGGGTCCGCAATTCGACGCTCCGGTCAAAGGCGGGGCGTTCAAATACGGATTGAAGGAGCTCCGTCCCGCCAACCGATCGGCTACCTACACCACCATCCGATCCGCGACCGCCGAATATGTCGGTTTCCGCTGCGTTCTCGGCGAGATTGTCCATCCGCGCTTTTCCACCCAGGACGGCGGTGTCGCGGAAACGGACGCCGTACGCCTGGAAATCGCGCGCTTGCAAAACCTGGTGGGAGGGCGGCCGGCCAAGCTTGTATTCGTGAACGCAACCCAGAGCGAAAGACATCTCGCCTACGTGGATTATCGGATTTATCCTCCGCGCGTGGTGGAGTTCGGAGATGTCAAGAATGTGTTTTATCCGGTGATTTCACCCGATGGCGCCTGGGTGGCATTCGGCACCGGGCTTGAGGGATCCACCAGCGGCTCCTCGATCTTCGTGCGGCGCCTGGGCGATACCGCCGGCGCCGTCATCGCGTTGGGCCCGGGCTTCATTCCACGCTGGTGGGTCGACCCCGCAACGCGGGACACCTTTCTGGTCTATACCAGTTCCGCCGCCGACAATTCCCAGGGCCAATGGACCGCCACGCAAACCTTGATGCGGAAAATCAATGGCGGCCAACCGGGCGAGATCTCCACGCTCACTTCCGACGGCGGTTTCCATGACGGCAGGTCGCAGGACGGGCGTTGGCTGGCCACGGGTTTCCGCCTGTTGAAAATCCGGGATGGTGAAACCGATACTTCGCGGGTCCTCTTTACGGCGCCACGGAATGGAAAAGCCGACGGGGATACGTCCCAGGTTTGCAACGTTTCCATGGCTCCCGATTCCACAGGCCGGACCCTTTTCCTGGATTTCGGATACGATACCAAGAGCAAATTGACCGGATCCTTTTACGATATCCATCAAATTGCATTCATGGCCGATCCCGATGGGAATGTCTTGCATTGGTTCCAGGCGCCCAAAGAGGAGAAAGGGTGGGAGGATCTTGAATGGAGCAACCAGGGCGCTTACGCGGTAGCGTCTTCGACCGATGAGGCCGGGCGCCATCGCCGCCTTTATCTGCTCAACCTCCGGGACTCCGTGCACACCTTGCTTGCCAGCGGAACCTTGCTGTCCACTCCCGGCCTCTGGCTGGGCGGCGTGCCCGACAGCATTCCCACCACGGGCCTGGATTTGGACAGCCTGGGCCATTATAACGACCCTCCGAATGGCGATGATCAGTCGGTATTTTCAAATCGGATGACCCTTTTCTGGGCGCGGCATGAAAGCCTGGAATTGATTTTCACCGGAAGTTCCCATGGCTATGACGGTATTGATCCGCATTCCATCACCAAACTGAAATCCTTCAACATGTGCTATCCCTCCAACGGTTGGCTTGGGCAGGAAGAATGGGTTAAAAGCTATGCGATTACCCAATGCCCCAAGTTGCGGGTAATGGTTATGGAAGTGTTTCCAGGGCTGCTCAACATTCAAAATGCGGACATCAGTTGGTCATCCCGGATTGCGAATAACAAAGGCACGCAATATGACATGTCCCATGGTTTTTGGACAACCGGGCTGCCATTTCATTTTGAGAATCTGGTGAGCCAGGCCCCAAATACGATTTTGACCTACGTGGATTCCCTTGGATTCTTTCCGCTTCCACCGGGACCGGCCGGCTGGGGCGGGGATACAACGCTCGAATTCCCGGACCCCACATGGGGTCTGGACAATCAGGAGTATTTGAATAACATGAATCGGATTGAAGCCATGGCTGCTTTTCTCGCGGAACGGAAAATCCACTTGATTTTGCTCAATTTTCCCACCAATCCCGCTTTCAAAAATACGGAGTTTTACGGGCCCTACGGTCCGCGATCGGAAGTGGCCGTCGAAATCATCAAACGTCTGCGCGACATGGAAAAAATTTCACCGTTCATCCATTTTTACGATGCCCACAATTTTAATAATCATGATTATACCGATGCGGAGGCTCTTGATCGGGGGCACTTGAGTTCGGCAGGCGCGGCCAAGCTGACAAGCCGGATCGACAGTCTGGTCAACACCTTCATTCCTTAGACGCGGGCTTCAGTGGGAGGCGGGCATGCCGCCCAGGGCCTTGCTCAATGCCGCCCGGACTTCCGGAAGATTCGGCTCGATGGAAAGGGCCCTGGCGTATAGGTTGATGGCCTCGGGAACGTTTCCTTTGGCTTCGGCGATGCGGGCAAGACCCAGCATGGCGCGCGTGTCGCGGGGGTTGCCCTGCAAGGCCTGGCGGAACCCGTTTTCCGCTTCATCTGCGTTTCCGGAAAGGAGCAAGGCGTCGCTCAGCGCGGTGCGCAGATCCGCGCGTCCCGGGAATTGGTTCAGGGCTTCCCGCAGGTGGGGGATGGCCTCCGCGGGCCGTCCCAGGGCAATCTGCAGCAATCCCAGCTTGGCGTGCGCCTCGGCATCGGTGGGATCCCTTTCCACCACGCTCGCGAATTCCGCCGCCGCTTCCTCTCTCGAACCCTTGCGGAGCAAGGCTTCGGCCAGGTAATGGTGGGACATGGGGTTGCTCGGATCCAGGCGCACGGCCCGCCGGTAATGGGGGATGGCTTCGGCTTCCTTGCCTTCCCTTTCGCGCGCCGCCCCGACGAAGAGCGAGCTCCAGATGGCTTCCAGGCCCTGGGAATCCGTGGCCAGGGCGCGCTCCGCGATGCGGGCGGCATCCTCATGCTTGCCCGCCCAGTTGACCACCTTCGCCAGGTTGTGGAGGCCTTCGCCCAACTCCTTCGAGCCCATCTTCGCCATCACTTTTTCCGCCGTCGCCGCGACAGCGGGGTTGGTCTTCGCCGAATTCTCGTCCCAGCCCGGGCCGGTCTTGGCCATGCCCAATGCGGACATCTTGCCGATGATGGCCAGGGCCATCAGCCGGTAGTCGTCGATGGAAAGATGCACGTGGTCGACGAAGTCCGGTTCGCCCAACACATTATTGCCCGCCTCCTGGACGGTTTTCCTTTCCAGGATCGCGCCCCAGTCCAGGGCCTGGGCCGAGTTTGCCTTGGCCGTTTCCAGCACGATGGAACGCATGGGGGTCAATGCCCGCAAGGGACAGATATCCTCGTCCAGGGCTCTTTGGAACAGGGTCTTGGCGCGGGGGAAATCCCCGGCGGCATAGGCCGCCTTTCCGCCCTGGTATAGCAGGCCGGCATTGCGCCCGTCCAGGTTGAAGATGGAATCGTAAATGGCCGCCGCTTCCACGGGCTTGGCCGCCAGGCTGTCGGTCCGGCTTTCCCAGGCCGCGATTTTCGCGCTTTCCTCTCCCGTGAGGCCGGCCCGGGGCTCGCTCTTGAACGGGGAGCAGTCTTTTTCGTTGCCCGGCGTGGTCAGGAAAATAACTTCCGCTCCCACCGAATGGGCCAGCCTGGCCATGCGCGCCAGGGAGGCGCCGTAATGCTCCAGGATGTGCTGGCGCAGGGAATCGTCGCGGGTGTAGGAAGTGGGCCCGATGGTCTTGGCCAGAACATCGTCCACTTCTCCCGCCATGTTGAAGGCTGCTTTGGCGGAAGCCGATCCCGCGGGCGCTTCCTTTTCCGGAACGGATTTGCGCATCAGCCTGCGCAGGGCGGAATAGGTCCGGGTATGATCCAGAAAAGAGCTCAGCTCCCGCACCGCCACCGGGATATCGGCGGTGCTGCGATAGGTGCGTTCTTCCAGGAACTCGTTGTGGCCGCTGTACACCAGAAACAAATCAGGTTTGTATTGGATCAACTCCGCGATCAGCATGGCCTCGCGATAGCTGGCGTAGCTGATGCCGCCGGCGTTGATGACCTCCCACTGCTTCCCGGGATCGGCCTTGGGAAGCAGCTCCCGCAGCCATCCGCTGAAGGAAACCGGATCCCGCCACGGATGTCCATAGGCGGTGGATCCTCCCACGCTGAAGATCCGGAAGGTGCCGGGAGCCTTTGCGACGGGGAAGCTTTGGAGATTGAAGTGGGTCAGCTTGGCGGGATTGGTGACCATGCGCTTCTCGCCGCTTTCGGTCTTGGTCTCCACGAAAAGGGGCTGGGTGGAGGCGAAGCCCACGTAGGGGTCTTCAGTGAGGGAAAGCGGCCGCACTCCGGCCAAGTACAAGACGCCTTCGCACAGGGAGAATGCGACCAGGGGGGAGACCACCGCCAGTGAGAGTTTGGCCCATATGGAAACGCTCGACGCCATGCTGGCAGGTTAAAATGGCAAATAGAGGGTCTTCGGTCAATTCGGGTTGACTTTTCCCTGGTGAAAAGTTGTTTCTAAGGGTTCCCTGAAAACGGAGAGAATCGCGCAATGGAAACAAACGCTCCCGATCATCTCTCCAAGAGGTGCGCCAAATGCCTGGCGGCCATGCCCAACCCGGATTGGATTGTGAACAAGGATATGGCTTACTGCAGCGACTGCGCCGCGCTCTTGCATCTGGGGGAAAGCAAGGAGAGCCGCATGTTCAACGACATGCAGGACAAGGAACCGGAAAGGCCCCCGGATGGGGTCCCGCTCCCGATCCCGGAGGACCTGGACCTGGAAGGGATCGGTTAATCGGCGGCTCGGGCGGATTCCCCTGATTAGTTACATTTCCGTCCCATGGAAGCGACGAAAACACCGTTGGATGGCTTATTGATTCTCCGCCCCCGCCTGTTCAAGGACGATCGCGGGTGGTTCCTGGAGAGCTACAACCGGAACACCTTTCAGGCCGCCGGGATCGCGGAAACCTTCATCCAGGACAACCATAGCGCCTCCGTCCGAGGCACCCTGCGCGGATTGCACTTCCAGACCCATCCCGGGCAGGCGAAACTCATCCGCTGCACCGCCGGGAAAATCTGGGACGTGGCCGTGGATATCCGTCCTTCATCGGCGACTTTTGGCCGGCATTTCGGCATGGAACTGACTCCCGAAGGCGCCCTGCAGATGTTCATTCCCGTGGGCTTCGCCCATGGATTCCTGGTCCTCTCGGACTTCGCGGAAGTCCAGTACAAATGCTCCAACGTGTATAACGCGTCCACGGAATCCGGCATCCAATGGGACGATCCCGACCTGGCGGTGGCCTGGCCCTTGGGCCCGGAGCTGCCGGTGATTTCCGAACGGGACAAGAAGAACCAGTCCTTCGCGGAATTCCGCCGGAAGATCCTGGCCTGATAGGCGGTTACGCCGTTTCCAGCTCCAACCCGTCATAGGCCACGCGGATCTCCGCCGGCAGGCCGCTTTCGGTTTCTTCATGTTCCAGCTCATGGGTGAGATGGATGAGATACGTGCGCTTGGCCCGGATCCGTTTGGCATAGGCCACAGCTTGATCCAGGGACAGATGGGTGGAGTGCGGCTTCTTGCGCAGGCAATCCAGGACCAGCACGTCCAACCCCCCGAGAAGGGCCAGGGTGGACTCGGGAATGACCGTGACATCGGTGATGAATGCGAAATCGTTCACGCGGTATCCCAGGATGGGTTCGGGCCCATGCATGACGGGCAGGGGCGTGATGCGCCATCCGCCCTGCTGAAACGCCCCGGTTACCTCCCGCAAATCGTATTGGGGCGTGCCGCCCCCGTATTCCTTGGGCGGATTGAATGCATAGGCGAACCGCGAGCGGATTTCCTTCAGCGTCCGCGCGTCCGAATAAATCGGAATCGCCTTGCCGGAGGTCTGCGAGAAAATGCGCAAGTCATCCAGGCCGGAAACGTGGTCGGAATGACCGTGGGTGAGCATGACGAAGTCCACGTGCTTGAGGCCGTAAGCCAGGGCGGCGGTGCGGAACTCGCTCGATACGTCTATCACGGCGGATTGGCCCCGGCCCGTCCGGGATTCCGGGGCCGGGGGCGCGCCGGCGGCGGCCGTAGGCAAGGGATGTTCTCCTCCGGAGAGATCCCGGCCCGGAGGCTCCGGGCCGTCATGCAGCCAGACACCGATGCGGTTGCGGCGGTTTTTGGGATTTGCCGAGACGCACACCGCGCAGGTGCACCCGATCACGGGCACTCCGTGCGATGTTCCCGTGCCCAAGAAAGTGATACGCATTCATTGAAAATATAATTCCCCGCGGACCCCGGGTGCCCGCAATCACAGTCACGTTGCAACTGCGGGTTTAAACTTCTCCGCGCTGGGACCGGATCGGTCCCTAAGGAGGATGAAATGAGAAAGAAATCTTTTCCGTTCCGGTTTTCGCCCCTGGTTCCGCTTCTGGCCTTGCCGTTCCTGGCCTTGCCATTCCTGGAAGGCTGCCTGATGTCCGGCCATGGCAATCCAACGTCCGTTCCCGGAGCGGGAGGCCTGGCCGGCGTCCGTCTGGTCTTGACGCCGGCGGCCCTGGTGCGCGCGGATGCCGCTTCGGCCCCGGTCCTGGATTCCGTGCATATCCGCATCACGGCGGAGGATATGGCCCCCATGGATTTCTCCTTTGGCGGGGACTCTCTGGCCTTGGCCCTGAACCTGGAAGGCCTGCCGGCCGGTACCGATCGGCTGATCGACGCCTACCTGTTCCGATCGGGCAAGCTGCTTTATTCGGGGCGGGGAACCTTCGCCTTCCGCCGGGAGGCCAGAACGGATGCGGCGTTGCGCTGCGATCCCCAATTCTCGCGGGTTACGGCCCGCTTCCACCTGCCCGCGGGCATGCCGGTTCCGGTTTCCGCGGGGCTGCTCAAGCTGTCCGGGGCTCCCGGGCAATTCTCGGCGCAATTGCGGATCCGGGACGAGTTCGGATCGTTCCAGGTGGACGAGCTTCCCGGCGACGTCCGCTATGATGTGACCATGGCGCTTTCGGACAGTCTTGGAAAGGTCCGCTATCAGGCCGACAGGGCCAGCGTGTTCCTGCCTTTGGGCGAAGAGGCCAAGTGGGACATGGCGCTGTTGCCCAGCGAGGCCGCCGCAGGGGTTTCCCTGAGCCTGGGAGCCCCCAAGGAGGCCACCCTGGAAGCTGGCTTCCCTTCCCGGAAGCGCAAGCCGGCCGGACCGGGGGAGGCCATCATCAGCGAGTTTTTCGCGGCCCCGGGGGAAAAGGATTCCTCGTCCCAGGGGGAATGGTTCGAAGTCTTCAACCGCAGCGCGGATACCCTGTCCCTGGGCGGCTGCCGGCTGTCCCGCGACCGTAGCGGCGGGGTTACCCGATCCTTTTCCTTCGACTCGGCCCAGACCCTGCTTCCGGGAAAAGCCCTCGTCTTCGGCCGATCGGCCGCCCATGCGGACGTGCATTACGCGGATTTCTCCCTGGTGAATACGGCTTCATCCCTGCTTCTGCTTTGCGCGGGAGACTCCCTGCTGGTGGATTCCCTGCGCTATTCCTCCCTGGCCGCGGATTCCTCGTCCCTGGCCATCCGGGACGGGCTGGTCACCAGTCTGGATGCGGCGGCAATGAGCCGCCGAGGCCTTACGGGCAGCTGGTGCCTGACCAGACCGGGAGATGCGAAGGCGGGGGAGGCGATAACCGGGTTCGCTTCCCCCGGGCGGGTGGAAGCGTGCAAGGAGGGCGGCTGAGGGTTTTCAGTCGCTGTTGGGCGAAGAGCTCGCTCCCTGGATCATCCCCTTCTTGAGGAATCCGAAGCCGAACCCGAAGATGCCGTAAAGGAGCAGCATCACATACAGGTATTCCGGGAAGATCATGCCGAAGCCGCAGATGTAGCCGATGATGATATTGAAGATCTGGGCCAGGTTGAAAAACTTGTTCTGGCGGCTGACCAGCTTGGGCAGATACAGGGGGCTGACCATGAGGATGCCTGTAAAGATGAGGAGCAGGGGAAGGACGAGCAGGCTTCCCTGGAAGCGCCAGGCCACTTCGTATTTGGAATACAGGATTGTGCTCATGGCGATGAATCCGCCGGCGAAAGTGGAGGGCAGGCCGTGGAAATAGTTGACCAGTTCTTCCGAATCGATGGCGTTGTAGCGGGCCAGGCGCATGGAAGCGCACAGCATGTACACGGATACGGAGATGATCATCAAAGGGCGATGGGCCGAGAACCACGCATAGTCCAGGGTTTGCAGGTAGAAGTAGACGAGGAAACCGGGGGCGATGCCGAAAGCGGCCATATCGGCCAGGCTATCGAACTGGGCGCCGAAGTCCGAGGAGGCTTTGAGGATGCGGGCGGCGAAGCCGTCCAGCTTGTCGAAAAGCACGCACCAGATGATCATCCAGGAGGCCAGGATCATGGGCGCCTTGGTGAACCCGAGGATGGGTTGTCCGGGATTGGGACTGGTGAAGGTTTCATGCATGACGAAGATCGAGTAGATCCCCAGCAGGAAATTCAGGCCCGTGAAGAGGTTGGGCACCAGGAATCTCGATTTCACCATGTTTGCTTCATCCCGTTGGGTTGGTTTCGTACTAATAATTAAAAATTTACGGGGAGCATGTAACGGGAAATCGCCCGCGGAGATGCCTCAGGACGGAAAGCTGAGGATGAAGTTGTCCAGGGTCCCGATGAAAATCGAGTTCCCGAAGAGGATGGGGCTGCCGGGGAGATCCGGGAGCTTGTATTTCAGGATCAATTCATGGTTGAAATTCCGCTTTTCCAGGGCCGGTTCGGTGGTCCCCAACCAATAACCATGGTCGATGACCGTGGGGCGGTTGAACAGATAGGATTGGATGCGCACCTGGGACATGATGGCGCCCGTGGCCGCCTGCACGCAGACGAGTTTCTTGGAGGCCGTGGTCAGGACCAGGGTATTGTCCCGGTTTCCGGACAGGCTGAATATCTGCTCGCCGAAATCCACGCTCCAGGCGATGGCCTGGCGGGCCCGATCGATGGCGACCAGGGTCCCCTGGCTGTAACCCGCATAGATGAAGTCCTTGTTGGAAAAGGTTTCCGTGATGGTGCCGGGCGGCAGCTTGAGATTCCAGAGAACCTTGCCAGAGGCGGGTTGCACGGCGAAATAGGTCCCCTCCAGGTCCACCACGTCCAGATAGTCCACGGTCTTGGCCTTGCCCAGGTAGAGGCCGCTCTGTCCCAGTTGGCGTTCCCACCGCAAGGTGCGGTCCGGCAGGCCTATCATGTTGAGGCCTCCGTACCAATCGCTGTAGATCAGCCCTCCGTTCACCGCCTGCGCCTGGCATACGGGGTTCTTCAAGGGGAACTGGCCCAGTCCGCCCGCGTTCAGGGCGGGGGAAAGCAGATACAGGCGCGATGGGCTGCTCACGCAGATGGTGTCGTTCTTCCACAGGGCGACCTTCATGTCCAACTCCTCCGAGAACCGGAAGGAGTTGACCAGATCCCCGGTCTCGTGGTTGAGCAGCACCAGGGTCTGGTTGTCGTTCTCCAGATAGAAGGAAAGATCCTTGTGGGGGATGAGGTTCGGATAGAACTTGGGCCCATACTGACGCTTCCAGACCCAATTGGCCCCCAGGCCCGCGGCCAGGCCGCGCAGCACGGG
This sequence comes from Fibrobacterota bacterium, assembly GCA_028287505.1. Classification (GTDB taxonomy): domain Bacteria; phylum Fibrobacterota; class Fibrobacteria; order UBA11236; family UBA11236; genus Chersky-265. The sequence continues at coordinate 11,834 of JAQBPN010000041.1, forward strand.
TCCGTTGCCCCAGTTGGGCGTGTCCTGGGAGCGTGAGGCTTCCACCAGGGCCTGCACCTGGTCCGGCTTGGCGGCTCCGGTGTTGCGCAAGGCCGCCGCGCGGAATTTCCAAGCTTCTCCGTTGCCGGGTTCCAGGCTCAGGACCTTTCCCAGGGAGGCCAGCGCACCCTTCCAATCCTTTTCCGCTTCCCGGCCCCGGTATTCCAGGAACTTGAAGCCGTCCGAGTTTCCCGTCACGCGGAGCAATTCCCGGTTCAGCTTGATGCGCTTGCCGTCGCCGTAATGCAACACCACCCATTCTTCGTTCGGCAGCAGGGCCGGTTCCCGGTCCCATCCGTATTCGTATGTCCAGACGGGCTTGCCGCGGATGTCCAGGCAGACCACGGTCTGGGCGAAGGTGGTGGCGAACAGGACGTTGTCGAAAGCGGCGACCTGGCTGGCGAGCATGTCCCGCTGCCATTCCAGCTGGCCGGATTCCAGCATGATGGACTTTATCAATCCCTTGGTCGTGACCAGATAGACGCGTCCATTGCCGAGGATGAGTTTTTCCTGGAGCATGCTGGGCAGTCCCCATTTCACGATTTCGAATGCCCCGCCCTTGCGGATTTCGAACCGATCGATATAGCGCACCGCCAGGTAGTCCCCTTCCCAGGAGACCTGCAGGGCTTTGTCCGTGATGCCTGTGACGGCTTTTAGGATCTTCTTGCGCGCATCCACCAGGAAGACCTGGTTGTCCGCGCATTGCAATATGCCTTGTTGGGACCGGTCCGGCGGGGTGCTCCAGGCGCAACCCTCCTGCTCCAAGGGCGTTTCCCAGGCCAGCTTTCCGTTCTTGAATGCCCGCAAGGTTCCCGCGCCCACCAGCAGGAAAGAGCCGGGCTCGCCGGCCAGGATGCTTCCCACCTCCACCCGTGCGCCCGCCGGCGCTTGAATCCCTTTGCCGCCCTTCAAGGGCATCAAGGTCACCTTGCGGGTTTCCTGCCCCAACACCAGGCATTGCTCCGCGTCCGCGTCCAGCACCTCTTCCCGGCCCGTGAGGTGGATGTCCAAGGGATGGTATTCGCCGTTCTCATCCTGGATCCCCAGTTCCTTGGGGCGCTCCCATTGGCCGTCCGGAGGACCGCGGAATTCCAGCGTGTACACCGTGCGGTTGCCGTTCTTGCCCGGGAATATGCGCGCGGGTCCGGACTTGGCGCTGATATCCGCGACCAGGGGCTGGATCGACGAGGGGCTCAGGTCCAGGAGACGTTTGTAGAGCCAGAGTTTCTCCGGAAGTTGCAGGCCTTTGCCGGCCAGCGCCTGGCGGTACGCGACGAGGGCGGAATCCCGCTGCCCCGATTGTTCCAGGATCCTTCCCAGCAGGTAGCGCGACTGGGTGAGCACCTCTTCATTGCGGGACTCCTCCAGGAGGGAGTTGAGGCGGATGCGGGCCGCCGCGGCGTCGCCTTCCACGCGGTAAAGATGGCGGGCGGCCTCGACGGTCTGCTGCTCTTCGTTGTAGTTGAGATCGCGATCTTGCGCGGCCAAGGGGGAGGAGATCAAAGAGATTGAAAATTGCAATATGCAAATTGAAAATTGAAAATTGAAAAGCCGAAGAAACCGCCGGTCTGGCGGGGCCGCGGATATCGGCTTTTCGGGGCGGGTTCTCATCGCCTCGCCTCCGGAGGATCGAATTTGTATCCCACGCCCCGCACGCTCTTGATGACCAGGGGATTCTCCGTATCCGCTTCTATCTTCTGCCGAAGCTTCACGATCTGGTTGTCCACCGTCCGCGTGGTGGGCATGTTCTCTATGGAATAGCCCCAGATGGCCTGCAGCAGGTCCTCGCGGGTGACCACCTCGCCGCGGCGGGTGGAAAGGTATTTCAGGATCTGGAATTCCTTGGCGGAGAGCTCGATGGGGTGGCCGGCCTTGGAAGCCTCGTACTTCTTGAAATCGACGCGCACATCGTCGAACTCCAGGATATCCGCTCCGGCCGGGGCGGCGGGGACGTCCTGGGAAACGCGGCGGAGCATGCTTTTGATGCGGGCCATCAGTTCGAATACGCTGAAGGGCTTGGTCACGTAATCGTCCGCGCCGATCTCCAGTCCCTGGATCTTGTTGATCTCCTCGTTCTTGGCGGTAAGCATCATGATGAAGGTGTGCGGGAAGGATTTGCGGATGAACCGGCATACGTCATACCCGCTGACCTTGGGCAGCATCAGGTCCAGGATCACCAGGTTGGGCAGGAACTGCTTCACCTTCTCCATGGCCTGCTCCCCGTCCACGGCCACGTCAATCTCGTAGCCTTCGATTTCCAGGAGGTCCACCAGGCCCATGCGGATGGCGTCCTCGTCCTCCACGATCAGGATTTTATGCATGCTTGCCCTTCGGGAAGGTGATGACCATCTCGGTGCCTTCGTTCAGCTTGCTGTTCACTTTGATCTGGGCGCGGTGGGTATCCAGGATCTGCTTGACGATGGCGAGTCCCAGTCCGCTGCCCTTGGTCTTGCGGGTCATCTCGTCCCCGGCCCGGTAGAATTTGTCGAAGATATGTTTCTGGTCCGCGCTTGAAATGCCGATGCCCTGGTCCTTGACGCGCAACACGGCTTTGTCCTGCGTGTTCTCGAGGGCCACCTGCACCGTGGTCCCGGCTTTGGAATATTTCAGCGCGTTTTCCAGCAGGTTCTGCACCACCGAGCGGAGGGAATCGTAGTCGCCGTTGATGACGCATTCCGCATCGAGCTGCAAGGCGAGTTTGATGCCGGCCTTGTCGAAGGCCCCGGCCATCAGGCCCGTCACCTCCTGGACCGCCTGGGTGAGGTTGAGGCTGGAGAAGTTCAGTTTCGCGCGCTTCTCTTCCAGCTTGGTGAAACTCAGGATGCCCTCGATCATCCCGTACAGGCGCATGGCCTCTTCGCCGATCAGGGTCGCGTATTTCTTGCGCTTGTCCTCCTGGGTTTGCCGGCCGCTCTCCAGGATTTCCGCGAACATGCGGATGGCGGTGAGCGGGGTTTTCAGCTCATGGGACACCGCGGACAGGAAGTTGGATTTCATGCGCACCATTTTCCGCTCGTTCTTGAGGCCCTGGAGAGCCGCGTAGGAGCCTATCAGCAGCGCGGCGAGGGAGAAGGCCAGCAGGGTATACAGCAGGGTAAGCTTGCGGCGCCCCAGGGCGATGACCTCGCTGTCCTTCATCTTGAAGATAACCAGTTTCCACGCCGGAAAATCGCCCGGAAGGTTCTTTTCCATGGCCACCTTCCGGTCCGCCAGGGAATCCGTGGTCATCACCACTTGATCCTTCTGGCTCAGGATGGCGAAGTCCATGGACTTCCACGCGCTTTTTTTCGATTGCAGGATTTCGCTTTCGATGGCCTCGTTGAAAACGGATTCATTGAGCCGGGCGATGATGCGGGTTTCCTTATCCAGCCAGGGATAGCCGATGATAAGGTAGGGGATTCCATCCAGGTAATTGATCTGGATGGGATTCTGGAAATCCAGGGCCTGGGACCGGATCAGGTACTCGGGACTCGCCTTCCATTCCTGGGAGACGAATTCCGCGTTCACCAGGAAGATCTCGGACCGCTGGTGGATGGACCAGAAATAGTCGCGGATCTCCCGGGGCAGGCTTTCCAGGGAGGTCAACAGGTTCACCGTTTCCGACAGATAGAATTTGACCTGATGGTAATTGGAGAATCCGTTCCCGCGCAGCAGGGCCTGGATCAGTTCCCGTCCCCGTCCCACGGCTTCATCCGTAAGGTTCAGGGCTATCAGGCATTTTATTTCCATCAGCCAGAGCCCATACCTGTAGAGGGAACCGGCCCGGGTGGAAAACAGGCTGTCCGAAGCGTGGCTGAAAGTCCGGATCATGCGCACGGTATGCAGGTAGCGGCCCAGGCGGTATTCCTGTTGGATGGCGGCGATGGCGTCCTGGGCGCGCGGCGGCAGATCCAGGGAATCGGTCCCGCCCGATTCGTCATCCTGGAGGGAACCGGCGGCGGACAGGCCCGTTGCCATCGAGCCCGGGGCCATGACCGGAGAGGACATGGCCATGGCGAAGGTGTCTCCGAAGGCGAGCCGGCGGGGGAACACCATTTCCTCCCTGCGGAAGATGGCGAGCGATTGCACCAGGGAGTTCTCCAGCAGATCCGTGGCCAGGAACAGGTAGTTGTCGGGGGCGGAGGAGGAACTGGATCGCTGCAACTGATCCTGCAACCTGGCCAACCGCTCCGCCTTGGTCTTTTCCAGCACGCCCTGCACCGCGTCCAGGAATTCCTCGTTGCGGTTTTCCAGGGACTTCTCGATGAGGATGCGCTCATCCTTGACCGTCCGGAAGCTGAGATAGGCCAGGATAAGTCCCGGCACCAGGATCATCAGGAGGAAGATCTGATACAGATGTTTGGAGAAGTTCACTCCAGGACCGACCAATCCCGGTCCGCCGGCGCCGGCCTCAAAAGAGGATGGCTTCCAAGGCCAGCAGCACCGGCTCGCCCAATTGACGGTAGATGAGATTCCGCGCGAAGGGGAAATCGTAGACTTCCAGGCACAGGAGGACCATGGTGAATACGATGAAGGTCACGAAAAAGCCGATTACGTAATACAGCACGAAAAAGAGAACCCGGCGGGGTTCCTGGGTGTGCTTGTCGATGGCCACCTTGTAGAGAAAATTCAGCAGAAAGGTCGTCATAGGCGAGTGACCGATCCGGGCGCCGCATGGGCGCCGGGATTGGCGTTTCCCTAGGAAAACTATAAAATCCGGAGGATTCGGGGAAGCGGAAGGCCTCAGAAATGGCTTATCGCTTCTGAGTTTGCTTGCGCAAACTCAGAAGCGATGCGCTTTCATGAGGGAACGGGCGCCGGGTACTCGCCGCCGTCAAAGAACGGCGGATTGGATGACTACGGTGTAGTCGCCCCGATTGATGATCCCGGGAAACAGATCGCGGATGAGAATGGTGGCGGATTTGTCCCCGACGCTGACCACGATGCCGTTGCCGAGCACTTTGTCCGTCATGCGCCCCTCGTTGCGGTTGAAAAACAGGACCATGTCGCCGATGCGATAGCCTTTGACGGTGCCCCGGTCGACGATGGCGTAGGAGTAGGGCTGCGGAAACTGTTGCTGTGAGGTCACCCAGACCACCTGGGCGGCCAGCTTGTTGTCCGTGGACGGATTGTAGGTGGTGGCGGTCACTTCCGCGGCGGGGACATAAGGACAGGCTCGGGAGTCCTTGGCGATGGTGCCGAAGCATCTGACCAGGCGGGCAATGGAGGTTTTGGCGCCCACGCGCGTGACTTCCACCATCCCGCTGGTTTCCACCAGGCGTCCGATCCCGCGGCCGGAAGCGTAGGAACGGTACTGATCTCCCACCTGATAGGTGCGGTACAGGTCGCCCGGCTTGACCCCGCTGGCCTGGCCCACGGAGAGCACCACTTCGTCGAACAATTGCAGGATTTCGGATTCGTTGGAGCCGCTGTAGCGCAGCTTGCACTCGCCGGGGAAAAATCCGCCGCTTCCGGGCTCGGCCAGGAACGGCGTGGTGAGGATCACGGCCTGGGACAGATAATGGCGGACGGGCCCGTCGGGTGCGGTCTTGGGGTTCGCTTCCAGCGGAACCTGGGAAATGGCTGAAGACGGCATCAGGGGCGCCATCTTTTTGATGTAGGCGCGCGTGCGGCGTTCCTCGCTCGCTTTCCAATCGTTCTTCGGCTTGGACGGGGAGTCCTCGCCGTTCTTGTCTTCCGAATCCCCGGAATTGTCGCGTGCGCTCCGCCACGATTGCATCCCGCCGTTGTTTCCGGCTTGCGGAGTGAGGCTCCAGATGCTGGGCCACCTGAACGGATCCTTCATGTGCGGTTTGCTGATCTCGTAAAGATTTTCGGATACCTTGCCGGTCGCGTTGTCTTGGCCAAGGACCCGGGACGGAAGCGCGGAAAGCATTCCCGCCGATAGGGAAAGGGATAATACCGAGAGTTGCAGGCGCATAGGCAGCGTCACCTCATTTGAAGTTTTTGGGCCGTCTCCGGGCCTCTTATATCATGGCCAAATTGTCCCCTCGGAGGCAAGGACTTTAATTTATTGGGCTGTTTGCGCGGTTGTGGATTACAGGGCAATTGGAGCCCGGGCCATTGATGGGCGGGCCGGAGACCTTGCCGAAGGGATTCCCGGGGAGCCTGGCGGCGGGCTCCGAAACCGGGTTTTTATCTCGTTTCCTGTGATATTGCCTGAGAGGTTGCGGCCCGGCATGGTTGACCCTTTCGCTGGCGGCTTCGCGAACCGTTCATGGGGGGACTTCGCGGGGGCCGTATTCCACGGGAAGACGGTAGGGTTCCCGGGTAGCGTAACCCCTTGGAAAAGGCGGGCGTTAGGGCCTCCACCCCGTACGATCTGAATACGTCCCGAAAAAGGAGGTTCAGATGTACAGCCTGAACAGTTCCAATCATCAACCCTATCACACCACCGGTCAGGTGGCGAAGGCGCTGCGCGTCTCCGTCTCGACCTTGAAGCGTTGGCTGGAAGAAAATCCCAGCCTCGCAGGATTCAGAACGAACGCCAGCGGATGGCGTTTGTTCTCGCTCGATGAGATAGAGCATATCCGCGAGCACCAGCGACGGCGCAAGAAGGAAGGCAAAACCTTCAAGCCCGATACCCTGAGGCCGGTCAACGATGAGTAAGATCCGCTCTGCTCTCGTATCGCTCGGACTCCTGGCCCAATGCGTAATGGCTGCCCAGATGCGATCCCGCGCCGAAGGCGTTCCGGGAGTGCTGGCGTCCAATACCGTGGGGTTGGGTGACATCTGGGTTACGGGGGGAGTGAGCTCTTACTTCCGCATCCGTCCGGTGGCCAACGATGTGTTGGCGGGTTCCGTCGATTCGGTCTATCGCAACGATTTCCGCCAGCTGTACGGCTCGGGAAACAAGTTGCAAAGGGACCTTCTTCTGGTACCGAACATCGGCGCGGCCATCGGTCTCGCCAATTTCCTGCATCTGGAGGTCGAAAGCGTTCCCTGGGACGGGGAAAAGCTGGGAGCCACCACGGCGCGCCTCAAATTCACCCTGCCGGGAAACGACAACCTGCGCGTATTCGGAGTGGGCGCGAGCCTGAACGCGACCTTGTCCACGGAGGAAGACATCTATTCCAAGGGGGAGACGACGCCCGGATTCGACCCGCTGCTGTACTTCAGCCTGATGGCGGATGTGGATTGGATCAAGGTCTCGCCGTCCTTGCCGGTGAAAGTCTATGTGAATTATTCCAGCCTGGACGACTATCGCCTGGTGCACGCCTATACCCAGCACCAGGTCCGATTCGCGGCGGAGTACAAGGGATACCGCAAGGGCTATTACCTGCGGGGCTCCGCCCTGTTCTACAAGCCGTTGGCGACACGGTTCAATCCGGACCCCGACCAGGAATACCTGCCGACCCTGTTCGAACTGGGCGTGGGATACCGCGCCGTGTTCGGGGAGCGGTTCACCTTCACGGCGGATCTCGGCTTCGACCCCATCCATCCGGTTTCGTTCTACAGCCAGGAAGTCCGGAAACCGCCCAAGATCGAAATCGGAATCGAGGCGCCCCTGGTGTACAACGAGACCCGGGCGGAAGCCATCCGCGCGCTCATTTTCAACGAGGAGCAGCGCAAGCGCATCCGCCAGTTGGCGGCGCGGAATCCCGCGCCCAAGTCCGCGCAGAAGGACTCCAGCGGTCCCACCGGGCTCAAGCTGGACGAAATCAGCCTGGAGGAAAGGAAGAATCCGCATTCGAAGGACATCCTGAAAGGGGTGCTGGACGACACGGAAGGCGAAGTCACGGAGAAGCGTAAGCAGATCCGCGGGGAGTTGAAACAGATCGAGGAGCTGTTGGAATGACGTGCGATAAGAAAATCCTGGCCCAGGAGCCGGGTGGGCATATGGGGTTCATGGGCCGGTTCGCCGTCCCTCTGGAACTCGCGCGTGCTCTGCTATCGCTGATGCTCGTGTTGGCGCTGGCTCAGGTGGCAGGGGCTCAAACGCTCCGGTCGCGGCAGGATGGGTTGAGCGCCACGGTGTCGTCTTCGACGGCGGGAGCGGGGAATCTGCACTTTACGATGTATGGAAGGACTTTCCTGTGGGACAACGCCGCGAACCAGAAGATTCCGCCGGTGCTGCCGCATTTGGAGTTGAACTATGGGCTCACGGATTACCTGGATGTGGCCGCTGGGCTGAACGCCATTTCCTATGTGCTGCAACCGGGGTATATGTACGCCCGGGCCAAGGTCACCACGCCGGACAACAAATCCATCCGTTTCCTGGGGTTCTCCCAGACCGTGGAAGCCAAGAAGATCATGATGGACTTTTTCCCCTCCAACGGATTCCGCGTCAAGACGGAAGGTTTCGGGCCGGAAGGGTTCATCCTGGGCAACGGCGGGACCATCAATACCTGGAAGTTCACCACCGCGGCGGACCTGGAGCTGATCCGGTTGTCTTCCTGGCTGCCTTTCAAGCTCTACGCCAACCTGGGATGGGAAGGGGAGTTCGCGTCCTATATCAACGAGGACAATGCCGCGCGGGAGAAGGAGAGCAAGAACAAGCTGAAGATCCCGGAGCAGGACTTCTCGCTGGTGCCCATGTCTCTGGGCGTGGAGCTGAAGACCTTCAACACGGATTTCTTCGCCGAGGTGGAGGCACAGCCTTTCGCCGCCCAGATCGGCCACAAGATCCGCGCGGACCTGAGGGGCGATGCGGGCGGGGAATACACGCGCTTCCATGTGGCGGGCAAGACCTTCGACGTCCATTTCATGGAAACGCCCTTGTACGTGAATTCCGGGGCCAAGCTCAAGTACAAGAACGGCCTGGAGCTGCAAGGAGGCCTATCCTGGCTGCTGAGCTCGGACCGCGGCCCGGAGCTGGGGCCTTGCAACGCCGTGTCGAACAGGTGCCTGGACGGGGCCTCGGACGGGTATTCGCCCTTCTTTCCCCAATGGAAAGTGTTCTGGCTGGTGAGATATCCATTCTGGTTCTCCCAGCCTTCGAGCGAATTGTACCGGTCGTTTTTGCTGAAGCGGTACGCGGACAAGCGGAAAAAGGTGGATCTGGAATCCACCCTGGGAAAACCCGCCGCGGACGCGGAGGAATTGGACGCATCTGAAAGGAAGAAGAGATTGGAAGAAAGACGCAAGGAGGCCGATGGCAAAGCCGTCGATCTCAACTAGGATCGTGCGGCGGCTCCGGCTGCTGCTGATCCTGGTTCTATTCGCTCTCAGCGCGCCCGCCAGCGGCAGCCTGGGACCAAATATGCCCTCCGCAAGCGGCTCCGCCGCCGCGGACAAGGGTCTTTGGTCCCAGGCCGACGCCATGGTGAACCGTTTGCGCGAAGAGCGGAGGAAGTTGCGGCTCATCTTCGAGGAGCTGGAACGGCTCCAATACATGGGCCAGGATTTCCGCGACCTGCAGCTCTATCCCACCCGCGTCACCCATCTGGGTCCCGAGGACGATGTGCGCCTGGACAGGATGATCGACGTCCTGGAAAAGAACCTGGCCGGCACCCGCAAACAGGTGATCGAACTGGAGAAGCCGCTGGACGACGCCTATTTCATCGCCAAGGAAATGCTCCAGGAAACCCCCAACCAGGATATGGTGGACCTGTTGCTCAAGGACAATGTGGACCGCATCGGCCGCTTGGTGCTGGTCCAGAAGGAATTGAACAAGCGGTGGGACGACGCCTTCGCCCTGCTGGCGGAATACCGCACCCGCATCGGTCTGGCCAAGCCCGGCCGAGACGGCGGTTTGATCGAGGATGATTTCTTCAAGATCCTGATGGCCAACGTGGGCCGCGCTTCCCAGCGTTTCTACGGGGAGCTGAACGACTATAAGGATTCCCTGGCGGCCCGCACCAACAAACTGGAATGGGAAAGGATGGCCAACCTGGATCTGGCGCGCATCAAGGCCCGCTTGTCCTCCAAGAGCATCGAAATGGTCCAGGAGGATCTGGAACGCCTCTCCAACCGGTTCCAGGGCCGCATTTCCATCGGCAAGATCAACTTCTACCTGGGCGCCAGTTTCATGGTGGGCGGCAAGCCATTGAAGGCGGCCGACGCCTTCGGCAAGGTCACGCCCGACAGCCGCATGTATGGACCGGCCTGTCTGGGCCAATTGCAGGCCCTGTTCGAATCGCGCCAGGACGACTCCCTGATAGTCCGCTTCAAGGCCATGATGGCGGCCGGCGCGCTCGACGACAAACTGTTCCCCCCGGCCCGTTACCTGGTGGTCCAGAGCGCCTACGGGTTGGGCCTGGATTCCATCGTGGAACGGGAAATGGTGGCGGGCGGCAACAAGGACGGGTATCACTACAAGTCCCTGTTCGTCTACGCCAAATCGCTGGTGCGCCAGAAGCGTTTCGGGGACGCGCGCGGAGTGCTGGTGAATCTGGTGAGCGAAGCCCAGATCGACAAGCGCCTGCACGATCAGGCCGAACTGGCGCTGGCCCACCTGAATTTCGAGGAAGGCCATTATGAGCAGGCCTTGAAGGGCTACCAGAACCTGCTGGATAGGCAAGGCTTCCAGGCCGAGGCCCTATATGGGATGGTCTGGGCCAATATACGCATGGGCGATCTGGACGCAGGGGAATTCATCCTGAAGAAGCTCATCGCCCAATATCCGGACAATCCCTGGGCCATCGAAGGTTTCAACGTGCTGGTCCGCAAAGTGATGCTCAAGGCCAAGAACGAATGGGCCTTCCGCCTCCAGGTGGACAAGGAAACCGAACAGTTGAAGGAATTCAACAAGAAGCTTCAGGACCGCGAAGACGGCAAGCAGATGTCCAACGAACAACTGGCCGCGGTGAAGGCCAAGCTCGACAAGGCCGGAGCCGCGCTCGCCAGGCAGAAGCCGCTTTCACCGGAATCCATCGCCCGGCTGTATCAGCAGGGCCTGGGGCTTTGCGATTTCGTCGAAGATCGTTACAAGAGCGGAGAATACTCCGAGCAGACCTTCAACAAGGAGCGCGAAGCCGTATTGGCCAAACTGGTCGATCCGGCGCATATCAACGACAAGGCCGCGGATTCCGCCGCCGCGGATTCCATCGGCTTCCGCAAACAGATCAAGCAGAAGCTGTTCGAAAGCCGCGCCCTGGCCCTGGATATCCACGTGCTCCATAAGGCCTGGCTGGAGGAATTGCTCAAGTATACCCAGAAGAGCCTGAACCTGGAATTGGCCGCCCTGCGGAGCGATTCCTCCAAGGCCGCCATGCGCAACGACCTTTCCAGACGCTCGCGGATCCTGGCGGACGATATCTCCGAGCGCTTGGCGGGCAAGGCCGATGACATCCTGCGCCGCATCCGCGAACTGAGCGAGGACCCCAATTCCTCCGGGATCATGGATTGGCTCCTGTTCCAGAAAGGCTACCTGAATTACGGTCTCGAGGAGGATGCCCTCAGGAAGCGGCTGGCCTCCTTCCAATGGCTGGAAGCCCAGGCAGGCAACGGTCTGCCGCTGGGCCAGTCCGAGCCCACCCTGGATCCGGAGAGTTTCGAAGCTCCCTGGAAGGAATTGATCGAGAAGTTCCCGGACTCCCCGTGGCGCCCGGCGGCCCTGTATTATATGGGATTCACCCAGACCCTGCGCGGTGAAGCGGTATCCGGGCTCCGCTATTTCGAGGAATTGGCCGCGAAGTTCCCGCAGGCCCTGTATTCGCAGCAAGCGCTGATCTTCATCGGCGAGTACTACTTCAACGAAAACAAACTTGAGAAGGCGGCCGAAGCCTACGACAAGGTGCTGGACTACGCGGATTCCAAGTATTTCGAACAGGCGCTGTACAAGCTGGCTTGGACCCGTTATCGCGCCAACTCCTATAAGACCGCCATCAGCTCCTTCACCTTCCTGCTGGAGGAGTCGGCGCATAAGAGCAAGGCCCAGCAATCCAAGTCCGCCCTGACCAGCGAAGCCCTCCAGTTCGCCGCCTTGTCCATAGCGGAAAGCGATACCAGCGGAGACGGCGGCCTCAAGCAGAGCAAGGCCTTCGCCGACAAGCTTGGCGATGCCCGCCTGGGAGCGAAGTTGCTGCATCGCATGGCGGTCATCTATACCCAGGCCGGCAGGATGGACCGTTCCAAGCGGGCCCTGGAAGCCTTGATGAACGGATACAAGGATTACGAGAAAATGCCGGAAGCGCTCATGGAGCTCGGCCGCGCCTATGAAAAGGAGCAGAATTACAACCGCGCCGCCGAAGTCCGCGAGAAGATCTTCCGCCTGTATTGCCGCGGCAGCGAATGGTACAAGAAGGTGCCTTCCGCGGAAGCCAGGGCCAACGCGGATTCCGTGAGCCAACAGGCCATCGAAATGGTGGCCCGCCACTACCTCTATGAAGCCAAGCAACTGGCCACGGCCACCGGCGAGGGAGCGGCCACGCGGGAGACCTATTTCAGGAAAGCCATTTCCGCCTACGAAGCATTCCTTGCGATTTATCCGGAAAACGCGAACCGGGCTAAGTACAATTACCAGGAAGCGGAGGCTTACTATTCGCTGAACGATTTCGGATCGGCCGCCAAAAAGTATATGCAGGTGTCCAAGATCGCCGATCCCAAGCTCAAGAAAGCCGCAGCCTACAACGCCATCGTGGCCGCGCAGGAAATGCTGAAGAAGACTGAAGATGAGAAGAAGTAACCGCCGGTTCCCATATCTCGCAGTCCTGGCGGCTTCCCTGCTGCTGACGGGGTGCGGCGCGTTCAAGTCCCTCAGGAAGGATGAGAAGAAGAATGCCGGGCCGCTTCCGGCGGAGGTCAAGGTGACCGCGCCCAAGGGAGACAGCGTGGGTACGGTGGACGCGGGCCTCAAGCAGCCGGATTCCACCAAGGCCCCTTCGGCCTACGCTTCGGAGCTGTATCTCCAGACCCTGGACAACTATCTCCAGGTTTCCCCCAACGACGAAAAAACCGCGGAAATCCTGGTCTGGAAGGGGAACCACCTTTACAACCAGGGTCAATTCGACAAGGCGCTGCCCCTCTATGAAGATGTGCGCAAGCGCTTCCCGGAAAACCCCCTGAGCGGAGAAGCTTCGCAGATGGCCGCGCAATCCTACGCGCAATTGGGCCGCCTGGAAGAGGCGGAGAAAACCTACCGATCCATGCTCAAGGGCAACGATGCCGGTTCGGTTTCGGAAGCCAAGGAGCGCTTGGCCCAGTCCGTGTATCTGCAGGCGGAAAAGGCGGAAAAGGACGGCAAGCTCCAGACCGCTTCGGAAATCTACCAGCGCATTCCCAAGGAGTTCCCGGCCGCGGATATCGCGCCCGTGGCCATGTTCAACGCCGGCGTGATGCAGGAAAAGCAGAAAAAGTGGAAGGACGCCATCGCCATCTACACCCTGTTCTTCGACGCCTATTTCGAGTCCAAGCTTCTGCCCAAGGTGCTTTTCCGCGAGGCCAAGTGCCGTGAACAGGACGGCCAATGGCAGGCCGCCGGAGACAAGTATCTCAATCTCACGCGCGCCCATCCGGAAAGCCCGGAAGCGGAACCGTCCATGTACAACGCCGGCTTCGCATATCTCAACGGCAAGCTGCCGGATTCCGCCGCCCGGGCCTTCGAGGCCTATGCCAAGAAGTATCCGCAGAAGGAGGAGGCTCCCAATCTGCTGTTCCGGGCCGTGGAAATCTTCGGCGAGGCCCAGAACTGGGACAAGGTCGCCGAATTGCAGACCCTGTTCACCCGCCGGTACGCCACCGACAAGAGCCGCCTGATACAGGCGCTGTGCATGGGCGGGACCGCGGCCTATCAGCGCGGCCATCGCGAAGAGGCCGTCCAATTGATGGCCCGGGCCGTCTCCGAATTCGCGGCCCTGAAAACCGCCGATCCCACGCCCCGGTTCTACGCCGCCCAGGCGCAGCATACGCTGGGGGAAATCGCGGCCAAGCGGATGCGCGAAGTTCCCATCCGGGCCGGCGCCTACGATTCCGATCTCAAGGCCAAAACCGTCCTGCTCAAGAGCGCCGTGGACGAATATCTCAAGGTGCTGGATTACCGCATCGTCGATTGGGCGCTGCGCGCCGCGTATTCCCTGGGCCAGAGCTTCGAGGATTTCGGCACCAGCGTCTACACGGGCCCGCGCAAACCCGGCAGGTCCCCGTCCGAGCAGTTGGACCGGGAAGAGGATGCCATGGCCGCGCTTTCCGCCGCCTATGCCAAGGCGCAGCAACAATACCTGCAAGTGCTGACCATCGGGCGCAAACAGGAGGTCAACAACCGCTGGGTGGGGGAGGCCAATACCCGCCTGTTGGGCATGGCCACCCGCTACGAGAATTTCCAGATCAAGGCCATGGCCCAGGTGCCCTCGTTGCTGCGCGTGGACGGCGGCACTCCGGAGAAGGCCATCGCCGGAAAGCTGCAGCAGATCGGGCGCATCGCGCCCTACCACGAGCAAGGCATGAAATACTTCATGGCCTTCCTGGACATCGCCCAGGAATACGATTTGGATCCGAAGGTGGTCGATTCCCTGGGCGCCAATATCCTCCAGAGCATGCGGTCCTTGGGGATCCATTATACGGATGCCGCGGACCTGGCCCGCTCCGCCCCTTTCCCGGCGGGCTTCCAGCCCATGGAACGGTTTTTCTACCAGGTGAAGCTGTTGCAGGAGGGCATCCCCAAGCTGGAGGAGAAGTCCATAGAGTTCTTCCAGCAAGGCCTGGATTTCGCGGGCAAGTACAATCTCAAGAAGGATCCCCTGTACGACAGCCTGAGGATTTCCCTGGGCAAGGCCTTGTTCATCCAGGCCAAGTGCCTGGACTTGCTGTCGTATGAGGCCCTGGTCAAGCCGCCCATCCCGCCCCAGGCCGGACCGGAACAACGCAAGACCTATCAGGAAAAACTGGAGACGGTGGGATATCAACTCCAGGATCAGGCCTTGGACAAGTATCACAAGCTGATCGAAAAGGTGATGACCGGCGCCGTCCCCGCGGAGTGGGGGGAAATGGCCTTCGCCCGGCTCTATCAGATAGAACCCGACAAATGGACCCGCAGCGGCGAACAGGATACGGTCATGGACGTATACACCGGCAAGGAATGGTCCGCGCTGGCGGCTTTGCCCCCGGGCGGCTGGCCCGCCAAGGACAACGCCGAATGGAAGAAAGTGCGCAAGGGCGTGATGCCCAGGGCGGACTATCCGGAAGACGTGAAATCGACGCCGCGCTTCCTCTGGTGCGGGGACAAAGGCCTGGGACCCAAAATCGACACCACCGTGGCGAATTACATCCCATGGAAACAGGTGTTGGCGCAAACCCCGTTCACCTTGCCGGCCCATGTCCAGAATCTGGAATTGGAAGTGGTGGCCCAGCAGGAATGGTCCATCCTTATAGACAAGGATACCGTGCTCAACCAGAAATCGCTTACCGGCCCCTGGAACAAGGGCGTTACCAAGGACGTATGGCCGCTGGTTTCCAGGAAACTGGCGGGTGGCGAGCATTTCCTGCGGATTTCCGCCCAGAACCAGAAACCGGCGGAAGGATTCGGCGTCTGGATCCGCATGCGGATCCGCTACAAGCTCTCCGGCGCCGGGGCCATGTTCCCCTGGAACCAGACCACGCCCTCGGCGGAATACCTGAAAAGCCTGTTGGAGCGGGAGATTCCCATTCCCAATTTCACCGGGCGGGCGGGGCGATGAGGGATCGAAAAAGGCTAAAGTCCGCGCGCGGATTGCCGATAAGCAGGAATGGCATGGATCCGTTTTTCCGCATCGTCCCCATTCTCGGCCTGGCCCTCCTGACGGCCTGCTTGGGAACCGTTGAGGCCGCCAAGAAAAAAACCAAGGCCGAGATTCCCCTGGTCGCTCCCGCTTCCAAAAAGGATAAGCCCGCCGCGGCCGCCGTGCCGGAAGCCAAGGACCCGGGAAAGCCGGCAGCCGCTTTCGAAGAGCTCAATTTCAACCGCACCCTGGTCATCGAAGGAAAGGTCGAGAAACCCGCCGTCCAGTTCACATTACTGAAAGAACCTCCCCCCGAGAAGGAAATCCGATTTGAAACCAGCTTCCTACAAAATATATTGAAGCTGGATCGGGAAAATACCTTCAAGGCAGGAGAGACATATGGCAGGGAATGACGGTAATGGATTCGCGCGCATCAAAACGGCCCTCGCCGCGACCACGCTCCTCCTGGTGACTTCCGGCGGCATCTTGCCCGCCGCCGCGACTCCCGCCTCCAAGGCGCCACTCGCGAAATCGGCTCTGCCCGCACCGGACTCGCTGGCTTTGCGCATCGCCCAAAGGTACGGCGCGGATTCTTTTTCCCACGTCAAATCCGTCCATTGGGCGTTCAACGTGCTTTACAAGGGCAAGAAAATCCAGCGGGAGTGGACCTGGTTTCCCAAGGAAGACAGCGTGCTTTATAGCGGGGAGGATGCCAAGGGCGTGCGCCTCAAGGCCGCCTATAGCCGCCGCAACGCCTTCAGCATGGGCGCGGAGAACGTGGCGGCCATCGACAAGTCTTTCATCAACGACCAATATTGGTTGTTGTTTCCCCTCCACCTCAGTTGGGACAAGGATTTGAAGCTGGAGGTTTCGCCCGGTCAAAAACCTGGAGAAGCCTACCATCTCACCGTCATGTATCCTTCCACCGGCGGTTACACGCCCGGCGATGCTTATGATCTGTTCGTCGACTCCACCGCGACCATCAAACGATGGATTTTCCGCAAAGGAAACTCCCCGCAGCCCACGAATGAAGCCTTCTGGAGTCCTCCGGCACGGTTCGGCGGATTGGAAATCTCCCTGGAGCATCCCGGGCCGAGCAAGGATTTCAAGCTCTGGTTCTCGGACGTGAAAGTCACCGTCTACCCTTCCTAGCCTTCGCGCGACCGGCCGCGCCGCGGGCCTCCGGGCGGCCCGCAATTGTCCGTCCCCGTCGCAATTTGTTTCGCATTGTCACATTCGCGCGCCGATCAATTTCTTGATCGCGCATCAGGGATATTTCTTCCGCCCCGATTCCCGAGGGGATTACCTTGGATTGGATTCTTTGGCGCCGGAGTTCAAGAAGTGCCGGTCCACGGCTCTGAGTGTTCGGTTCAGGGGGACTTAAGTTTCAGCGCGGAGAATACGGATCCAAACGGGTCCATCCACCACTCATGTCCTAGGCAAAGGGAACACGAATGTCAATCCAAAGCATCAAAAGAACCTTATGGCTGCCGGCCCTGCTGGCCGCCGCGACCCTGAACGCAAGGGCCCAGGCCGTCTTCACGGTATCCGATTTCGAAGACAAGGCGGCCGCCAACAAGTTCAGCGACTACAGCGAATGGGCCTTCAGCAGCGATGCGGATTCCCATGGTAACTCCGTGATTACCTCCGGGGACACCATCGCGAATCCATCCCTGATCGATTCCACCAGTTTCGCTTCTCCCGGATACGGGACGTCCGCGACCTGTCTCAAGATGGCCTACAAATACGGGACCACGCGCCCCCACGGGGACGCTCCGGATACGTCCAGCTACGATCCGGAAGTCGGCCTGTTCACTGCGATCTTCGACGATTCGTCGAATACCTGGGCGGATTTCACCGGCGCCACCAAGGTCTCCTTCTGGGCCAAGGCCGACAAGCCGACCAAAATCCGCTTCGCCGCCGCCACGCCGGAAGTGATCGACTACGCCTTCTGGGGGGATGACTTCACCGTGGGCACGGCATGGAAGCAATTCAATCTGGATTTCAGCGCCAAGACATTCACCCAGCCGGATTGGAAGTCGGCGGCGGTCCCGTTCAACATCAGGAAGATCAGCGAGTTCCTTTTGGGAATCAGCCAGGCGAACAACCCCGGCGCCGGGGGGACCCTGTACCTGGACGATGTCACGGTAACCGGCTGGCAGCCCAAGCTGACGTCCACGGCGCTACGCGCGGAAGCGCGCGCCTTGCGGAACGGCATCATCCCCGCGGAAGGCGGAAGGTCCGCCAGGATCGGCCTGTCCGGGATGGGTAACCGCGCGGGAACGGTCAAGGTGTTCGGGATTTCCGGCAAGCTGCTGGGCATGGCCGGCTTCGCATCGGGAGCGCGGGAAGTCACGGTGCCCATGGCCGCCGCGTCCCGGGGCGGAATCCTGTTTTACAGGGTCGAAGCCGCCACGGGCCGCTGAGGAGCGCCTTCGGCCCATCGGGAACAGGAAAAAGGTCGCATGAAAAAGCCGGCCCCCGCGAGAGGGCCGGCTTCGCTTTTTCCATCCGGGCGGATCAGGGAAACTTTATGATGCTGCGGTCCCAATTGTCCGGGGCCTGGTAACCCAGCAGGTTCACCGTCGTGGCAGCCAGGTTGGCGAGTCCGAAGCCCTCGCCATCCACGCTGTAAGCCCCCAGGTTCTTCTTGTCGTAGAAAATGCAGGGGACCGGATTCAGGGTGTGGCTGGTCTTGGCCTTGACGCGGCCGTCCTTGGCGTAAAGGGGTTTGCCGGTTTTCTTGTCCAGTTCGAACATCTCGTCCGCATTACCGTGATCGGCGGTGATGATGGCCATGCCGTTCAACTGGTCGATGGCCTTCAGCAGGCGCCCCAGTTCCAGATCCACGGCTTCGATGGCCATGGTGGCGGCGCGCAGGTTTCCCGTATGGCCCACCATGTCGCCGTTGGCGTAGTTGAGCCGGGCGGTCTTGAACTTGCCCGTCCTCAGCTGTTCGATGGTGGCGTCGGTGATTTCCGCCGCCTTCATCCAGGGCCGCTCGTCGAAGGAAACGCGGTCCGAGGGGATCTCCACCCAGGTTTCCAGCTTTTCGTCGAACTTGCCGCTGCGGTTGCCGTTCCAGAAGTAGGTCACGTGGCCGAACTTCTGGGTCTCGGAGACGGCCAATTGGGAAACGCCCGAGCCGGCCAGGGCCTCGCCCATGGTATTGCGGATTTCCGGGGGGCTAACCAGATAACGCTTGGGAATGTGCAGATCCCCGTCATACTCCAGCATGCCGGCGTAGACCACCTTGGGTACGCGCACGCGGTTGAAGTAGGGGAAGTTCTCGTCCTCGAACGCGCGGGAGATCTCGATGGCGCGGTCGCCGCGGAAATTGAAGAAGACCACGCTGTCCCCGTCCGCGATGGGTCCGACCGGTTTTCCGTTTTCCGCGATCACGAAAGGGGGAAGATCCTGATCGATGACGCGGTTGCCGCCGCCCCCGACGGCGCCGTCGCTGCGCAAGGTGTTGATGGCTTCTTCCGTGGAAGCGAAGGTCCGGCCTTCTCCCATTACATGGGTCTTCCATCCCTGTTCCACCATGCTCCAATCGGCTTCATAGCGGTCCATGGTGATTTTCATGCGGCCGCCGCCGCTGGCGATTCGGGCGTCGAAATCGGCGCCGGAGATTTCCTTGAGGAACTTTTCGAAGGGCAGTACGTATTCCAGGGCGGAGGTTTCGCCCACGTCGCGGCCGTCCAGCAGCACGTGGACGCGGACCTTGCGGACCCCTTCCTGTTTGGCGCGCTTGATGAGGGCGGTCAGGTGGTTGATGTGGGAATGCACGTTCCCGTCCGAGAACAGTCCCAGGAAATGCAGGGTGCCGCCATGCCTGGCGTTTCCGACGATGTCCTTCCAACCCTGCCGTTCGAACAGTTTGCCGGAGGCTATGGACTGGTTCACCAGGGAAGCTCCCTGCTCGAAAACCTGCCCGGATCCGATGGCGTTATGGCCCACTTCCGAGTTGCCCATATCGTCGTCGCTGGGGAGGCCCACGGCCTTGCCATGCGCCTTCAACAGGGTGTGCGGGTATCTGGCCATCAGGTCGTCCAGGACCGGCTTCTTGGCCAGGGCGATGGCGTTGCCTTCGGGATTCCCGGAAATGCCGTACCCGTCCATGACCACGATGACGACCGGCCCCTGGCTCCCGGGAAAGGAGGATAAACGCTTCAACATATCTGATCCCTTGGCAACGTGTGAATCCCAAATATAACACAACGCTTGTTCCGGGGTGCGACGGCGCCCCAAAGCACCGCAATCCCGCGGCCCCGAAGGACGGCGGGATGCGGGATCCGCGATGATGTCAATTAATCGTTAAAAAGTCCGACGGGGTGGCTTACGACCGGGACGTTGCGGCCGATCGGGTCCGTCCGAGCCCGGACGGGGCCCGGAACCAGGCTTGCCGGGACGCGCATCGCGGGGAGGCCTGCTCGGGCCTTCACCACGGGGCGGCTTGTCCGATCGGTTATCCGATCGGAAGGGACGCTTGGCTTTCTGCGGTCTTTCGGATTCCGATTCGCCCGGCCCGATGTCGGTGCGGAAGGGACGATCCGGTTTGTCCGCGGCGGATTTGCGCATGGGCTTGTCAGGCCGGAAGGGACGCCCCTTCTTGTCCGCGCCGAAAGGCCGCGGCGCAGGCTTGTCGGCCCGGAAAGGATGCACAGGTTTCTTTTCGTCGAGAAGGAGATCGTCCTCATCGCCCTTTTCGCTCAGTTCCGTTTTGGACTTGTCGATGCGGTTCAGGATGCCGTACCGATCGGGAATGAACAGGACCATCACTTCCAGATTGTCCGTGCCCGGAAACATGTCCAGGGGAATCACCTTGGACACCATGAATCCGCACTTGCGCCATTGGTTCACTTCCTTGGGAAGCGTGTCCAGATCGCAGAAGATGTGCAGGACGCGGGCGGGATTGCGCGAGGCCAGGGCGCGGATGACTCCGGGCTCGGTGCCTTGGCGCGGGGGATCCAGCAGCAAGGCTTCCGGCTTGTCGGCGGTGGCGGGCGGCAGAAGCTTTTCCAGGCTCTTGACCTGGATGCGGCCGGACTTGAACTTGCAATGGCTGGCGGGATCGGCTGCGGCCATTTTCTGGGCGGACTCGATGGAGGCGGAACCCAGATCCACGCCCAGGGCCTCGCCGTAGCCACGGCCCAAGTGCAAGGTGAAGAAACCGAATCCGCTATAGAGGTCCAACAGGCGGTATTCCGGTTTGGGCTTCAGCAATTGATCGGCCTTCTCCAGGAACGCCGGCAGGATGGAAGCATTGACCTGGCAAAACGCGGTGGGATTGAACGCGTAGGTCCTGTCCAGGATCTTGAGATGCAAGTCGTCCGGGCCGAAGATCTTCTTGAGCTTCCAGGGGCCTTCGGAAGACTGGGCCTCGAAATAGTAGTCCGATCGGGTGGCGTCGAAAAACATGAAAGCGGATACCGTCTTGGGATCCATTTCCTTGAGATGATCGCCCAGCAGCTTGGCTTTGCGGACCACGTCCGCATTCAGGCGATGCACGTTGAACAGGACCGTGAAACGGGTATAGTCGCCCCGGATGATCAGATAGTTCAAGGCGTGCGCCAGGCTGGCGTAGGCCGCAGTGTTGAGCTTGGAGAGGATGAAGGAGTAGATGGTCTTGTGTTCGGGCGGCTCCACCAGGGATTCGGCGCTGGCGCGCGGATTGGCCGCGGCGCTGCTCGCCGTCATGAAAGTCAGCTCGAAGCGGCCCTTCAGATTGATCACCCGGCGCTTGGTGGTGGTGCGGTACCCGCGGGGCTTGGGGGAGGGAAGGATGCGGTTGGGCTTGTCCGGAAGGCCGCGTGCGGTCCAGAATTCCTGCAGCGCTTTGTTCTTCAAATCCAGTTCCAGCGCGTAGTCCAGCCGGGACAGGGGCTCAGGATGGTTGAAACCCTGCACCAGATCGGGAGCGGCCCTTCGGGCCAATTGCATCAGCAGGTCCGAGAAGCGGATTTCTCCGTCTTCCGTAGCGGACGCCGGGAAGCGGCCGCGGGAACCTTCGCCGCGGCTATCCCGTCCGCGACCGGAGGACTTACCGCCTCGATCGTTTCGATCGACCCGGTCGCCTCGACCACCGGCCCGATCATTTCGACCGGCCCGACCAGCGGGAGCCCGGGCGCCCTCGGCGCCTCTGGAAGCGTAACGACCTTTTTGATCAGACGCCGAACCGGTTTCATAGCGACCCTTGCCCCTGTGTTCCGCTCCGGGTTCCAATTCCATCATCCGCCCATCGCGGGACTCCCCGCCCCGGTCGTCTCGACCGGCCCGGTCGTTTCGAGCGCCTCGGTCGCCTCGACCGGCCTGCTCGCCCTGATGGCCGCCATCGTCCCTGGCCTTGGCGGAAAACCGGCCCTTGCGCACGCGCCCGCGGCGGCCGTGGCTTTTGATCGGATCATCCGATTCCTGGCGGACGGGTGGGCGGCGGGCTCCGGGAAACTTGCTACGATTGGGCTTTTGCATGGGACCGCCAAGGTAGGAAAATACGCGACCCCGCGCTGGGAAGCCCAGCGGTGCCGATCAGGCGAAGCCGCCGGCCTGCCTCAAGAAGTCGAAGAAGCCCGGATGATGCCCCACAGGCTCCCGCAGGGACAGGTTTACTCCCGGGTAACGGGCGCGGAGTTCCTCGAACAGCGCCGGAATATCCTCCAGCACATGCTTTCCGGAGAAGAAAAACAGGGGTAGAACGTGGATTTCCCCGGCGCCGGCCTGTATCGCTGTGGCCACAGCCTGGGACAGATCCGGGTCCAGCAGGGTCAAAAAGGCGAATGTCACCGTCAGACCTTCGGACGTGTTCTGAAGATTTGCGGCGAGTTCGCTCATTTCCTCACGGGTTTTTTGGGTCTTGCTGCCATGGCCCAAAAGGATCAAGACGGGGTTGGTTTTCAAGGGAGAAGTCCTTTATATCGGATATCAAGCACCCGATAAATTTAACAAGGTCCGCCCGTACCCGGTTTCCGGCCGGGACTTGGATATTCAACGGCTTCCGCTGTTGCTTCCCGCCTCCGTTTAAGGCTAAAATAAGGTACTTCAACCCGTTGGGCATTTTAATGGCGCAGTCGAGCATCAAGATTTCCAGTTACGAAGGCGAGCCCTGTATCGAAATCAAGGGCGAGTGGGACCAGCCAAGCCTGGACTCGCTCATCAAGGCTTTCCAGAAAACCATTTCCAAAGTCGAGTCCCGCCTGTTCCTGCGCCTCACGGAAGCGGACTATCTGGACAGCGCCGGCCTGGGCGTTATCATGTTCAATATGAACGAGTTAGCCAAGCGCAATGCAAAGCTTATCCTGCTCGATCCTTCCGCCGAGATGCGGCAGATATTGCGAACCACCTCCCTCGATAAAGTGCTGGAAATCCGCTAAGACCTCATTGCGGTCTGTACCGCGAGGTCCCTCGTCGGGCGACCGGTGCGCTTCTGAATCACATTTCACCACAATTTGCTTGGCACCTCGGCGTCGGGCGTAAAGAAAAAGAGAAATCCAGGAGCCTCCCTCTCCTGCTTTTTCTTTACGCCCGACGCCCGACGCCCGTCGCCCGACGAAACCTTGCCAAAGGAACCAAACACGCCATTATCCACCCCAATCTCCAGTTGAACCTCTTAGCCATTTGAGTATATTTTGGGCACTATCGGCTTCCGCGCCCCGTGGGACGGGGCATGCGCGCATTCGGGCGCGCCCGTAGCAGCCGGCCTCAGGACAAAAAGGGAGCAAGGTGACTTCAGGAAAAAAGACCCCTCTATACGATGCACACGTGGCCCTGGGCGCGAAAATGGTGCCTTTCGCCGGGTTCATGATGCCCGTGCAATATTCCGGAATCCGCCAGGAACATGAAGCGGTCCGCAAGGCCGTCGGCCTGTTCGACGTGTCGCACATGGGTAACTTTTTCGTGACGGGCAAAGGCGCCCGCGGCTTTCTCCAGCGGGCCACCGTCAACAACGTGGAAAAGCTGAAGGAAATGGACGCCCAATACTCGGCCCTTTGCTACCACAACGGCACGGTCGTGGATGACATCCTGGTCTATTGCCTGGGTCCCGAAAGTGGCGCTCCAGGAGAGCGCGGCGCTCCCGGGGAGCGCTTCAAGCTGGTGGTGAACGCGTCCAACATCGACAAGGACTTCGCCTGGCTGGAAAACCTCCGCAAAGAGGATCCCCAAGGCGCGGACGTGGTTCTCAAAAATGCGAGCGAGGAGCTCGGCATCCTGTCCCTGCAAGGACCCCGGGCTCTGGATGTCGCGCGCCAGGTGATGGAAGCGGATCCCACCCAGGTGGCCACCTACAAGGCGGGCCGGGGCAAGGTCCTGGGCGTGGATACCCTTTACAGCCGCACCGGCTATACCGGCGAGGACGGATTCGAATTCTTTCCGGAGAACAAGGATCTGCCCACCCTGTGGAACCGCCTGTTGGAAGCGGGATCACGGTATGGTATAATGCCTATAGGATTGGGGGCCAGGGACACCCTCCGCCTGGAAGCGGGCTATTCATTGTACGGCCATGAGCTCACCGACAAAACCAACCTCATCGAAGCCGGCCTCGCCTGGATTACCGATTTCACCAAAGGCGACTTTGTGGGGCGGCCCGCGTTGGAACCCAAATCCAGGCCCGGAGGCATGGAGCGCCGGGTGGTCGGGATCGAATTGTTGGAGTTGGCCATTCCCCGCGAAGGCTGCATCATCCGCGCCGGAGGCAAGGATGTCGGAGTGGTGACCTCGGGAACCATGTCGCCCACTTTGAACAAGGGCATCGCCATGGCCTATGTGGACGTCGCCTACGGCAAGATCGGCACGGAGTTGGAAGTCATGATCCGCGACTCCGGGAAGAAGGCCAAGGTGGTCTCCCGGAATTTCTATAAACGGGCCAAAGCCTGATGGGGGTTTTCCTTTGTCCATAAAGACTGCCAAGCGCAAGGCGAAGAAACCGGCGCCCAAGTCCAAGGGCAAGGAAGAACCGGAAGCCGAAGAGGAACGCGGACATCTGATCCGGGAAGGCTGGGGGCTGTTGCTCCTGTCCGTCTCCCTGGTCACCGTCATCGCCTTGCTTTCCAGTTTCGCGAATCCCGCAACCACCAATATTCTTGGTCCCTACCTGGGCGATTGGTGGGCGAGCACGCTCAACCAGTTCGCGGGCGGCCTACCCATCATCTTCCTGGTGGCGGCCGTAGCCACCCTCGGATTCAAGCTGGTCCTGGCCCGGGGCGGCCTGCGCATCCGGCTGGTTCTGGCTTTGGCGCTGCTTTTCGTTTCCACCGGCGTCCTGCTCAGCATCAAGAACATCGCCAAGACCGATTTCCAACCCGTGGATTACCAGCTTTCCGGCGGTTATCTGGGCAACTTCCTGGTCCAGAAATGCTTTCTGCCCGTGTTCGGGGCCGGACAGTTCGGTCCTTATCTGATCACGGCCATCGCCACCCTCTTCATTCTCATCTGGGGTTTCCGCATGAGCGTGGTGTCCGTGTCCGAAAAATCGGCCGCTTCCATCGTATTCGTGGGACGCCCTTTCTTTCTGGGCCTGAGGAGGCTGTGGAGCCGTCCGGAAGGCGAGGCGGAAGCCGAGGCCGAAGCCGAAAGAGCGGCCGCGGAGAATGAGGCCGGGATAGCGGCGGCGGAAATCGTCAAAGCGCGCTTGAATGCCAAAGCCGATCGCAATCGCACCGCCTTGGCCAAATTCCCCCTTCCCGACGAGGAAGCGGAAGCGAAGCCGGAAGGCAAACGCAAACGGGGCGCAGCTGATAAGGGCGACTCCATGGACGACCGTTACGCCACCTCTTCCTTGCAGAAATCGCCGGTGCTTTCATCGAACAATTTCCTGGGTAACCCCGATGTGACCCGGGAAGACGAGTCTGCCGAAGACATCTCCCAAATCGACATGAACGACCCCTTGGCCGTCCGCAAATCCAGGGATTTGAACCTGGAGCGCAAGCGCGTGTCGGAGCTCAATGAGTGGGAAATCAAATCCCGCGATCCGGAAATCGCGGGCATGTTGATGAAGGAGAAAGCCAAGGAAAAGGCGAAAGCGGAGGCGGCCAAAGAAGCGGAAGCCCTGAATCCCGGTGCCGACGCGGAGGACGATAAAGACGTCCAGGCCGGCAAAGGCTCCGGAAAAAAAGGACGCAAGAAGGATCCTGCCGAGGAAAGCCCGGCCAAAATCGCGCCCGCGGAGGAAAACACGCCTCTCATTCTCAAGCGCATGACCGTGGACGCCGATGAGGATGTCGAATCGGAGATCGATGGGGAAGAGGACGAATCCCCGGATGGGATCGCCGTAGAGGGAGTCCGCCCGGTCGTCAAAGCTCCGGTGATTCCCAAGCCGCCCAAGCCGGAAGTCAAATACGATCCCTATCGCGTTCCTTCCCACGACGAGGTTTTCGCGGAGCCGCCCAAGCAGCCCCTGGAGTTCACGGAAGAGGAGCTGCGCGAACAGTCCAAGGTTCTCGAGGACCAGTTGATCAATTTCAAGGTGATGGGAAAAGTCACGCAGATCTGTCCCGGGCCCGTCATCACCCGCTACGAGGTGGAATTGGCTCCCGGCGTCAAGGTGAGCCGCATCAGCACCCTGGCCGACGATCTGGCCCTGGCTCTCAAGGCCAAAAGCATCCGCATCCTGGCGCCCATCCCGGGCAAATCCGTGGTCGGCATCGAAGTGCCCAACCGCAAAGCCCAGATCGTCTACATCAAGGAAATCCTGCGCGCCCCGGAATTCGCCAAGGAAGACGATACCCTGAAAATCTGCCTGGGCAAGACCATCGCCGGGGAACCGTACGTGATGGACCTGACCCGCGCCCCGCATCTGCTCATCGCGGGCCAGACCGGCTCGGGGAAATCCGTGTGCATCAACAGCATCATGGCCTCCTTCCTGTGCTCGAAAACGCCGGATGAGCTTCGCATGATCCTGGTCGATCCCAAGGTGGTCGAGCTCAAGCCTTACGACGCCATTCCGCACCTGCTCTATCCCGTCATCACCCAGCCGGACGTGGCCGTGCAGGCCTTGAAATGGTCCACCTTCGAGATGGACCGCCGTTACGAGGTGCTGGCCCAATGCGGCGTCCGCAACATCAAGGGATTCAACGCCAAGGTCAAGGAAGGCATACTTCCCGAGTCCATGGACGACGACGACAAGAAGATCATGCCCTACATCGTCATCGTCATCGATGAGCTTGCGGACCTGATGATGGTGGCCGGAAAGGAAGTGGAAACCAACATCGCCCGCATCGCCCAGAAGGCGCGCGCGGTGGGCATCCACCTGATCCTGGCCACCCAGCGTCCCTCCACCAACGTCATCACGGGAACCATCAAGGCGAATCTGCCCACGCGCATTTCCTTCCAGGTGGCCAGCCAGATCGATGCGCGCACCATCATGGACAAGATGGGCGCGGAGAAGCTTCTGGGACGCGGCGACATGCTGTTCCGTCCCATCGAGTTCCCGGAGCCCGTCCGCCTGCATGGTTGCTTCCTGGACGATGCCCAGGCGGAAAGGCTGGCCCTGGTGGCTTCCGAACAGCACGTGAACTATCCGCAGATCCAGTCCTTCAACCTGGAAGACGATCCTTCCTCCGAAGGCGGCAAAGATGAGCCGCGCGATGAGAAATTCCGGGAGGCGGCTGAGCTGGTGGTACAGGTGAAGCAGGCTTCGGTGTCTTTGCTTCAGCGCAGACTGGGAATCGGCTATGCGCGCTCGGGACGGCTGGTGGACCAGTTGGAGCGGGCCGGCATTGTGGGGCGGGAGCGCGGGAGTAAGCCGCGCGAGGTCCTTATGAGCGCGGAGGAACTGCAGTCGTTCCTGTCTTCTGGTTTGAATGACGATTGACGCCCAGCGCCCCATGCTTGGGGGCGCTTCCCGCTCAGGCTTGCAGCTGATCTGAACGGGTGGGCTTCCGGTCGTCGCGGATTTGCGCGGGACCGCGGATCGACATCAACTCTCAGCGTGGTCTCGGTGCCGCGGTCCATCAACTCCCTGTAGAACACTGCGCAATTCCGCGACGACCTGCTGCAAAATCGCGGGAAGCGCCCCCAAGCACGGGGCTTTCACACGCCGGCAAAATTCATAAGACAAGACGGCTGCGATTTTTCGCGTTGGGTGGGGAATTCGTTTGTCGTTTGGGGGTGGGTGGACGTCGAAATGGGGAGTGGGAGGTTGGTCGCTTGGGGCTCGCCGCGGTTCGGTGGGGCGAAGGTCTGGAGAGCCGCGCGGCGTTGGGGTTGGTACGATGAGGGGCTTGGCCTTTTTGTCGGCGAAGCCCTGGTTCCGGTTGGGTTTTGGATCAATAGGTGCAGGAGAGGATCTTGTAGGACTTGATATTGGCCGCCACACCCCGGTCCCAGCCTCCCTGGATCATTTCCTGGGATTTGGCTTTGAGCGAGGCGGCCACTTTGCCGGACAGGTGGGCGGTTTTGGCGGCTTCGTTGGGGAAGACGTCCAGGATGGCGAATCGGTCCGGAGCGATGCGCAGGGCGTACCAAAGCAGGGTTTCGGGTTCGGTGGCTTCGATGATTTCGGCGGCGCCGGTGAGGAGTTTGGCCAGGACTTCTTCTTTGCCCGGCTTGGCCTGGAGATCGATCCGCATGGCGAGATGGGCATGGGAGTAGTGGCTGTCGGAGATGACTGAGGCCAGAACTTTGGAGTTCTCGACGTTGGCCACGACGCCTTTTTCCCAGCCGCCTTCCACCGTTTCGGCGGAAGACTTCTTGAGGGCTTCGGCGACCATGCCGGCAAAGTGGGCATCACGGCCTTTAGGGTCCGGGAAGAAGTCCGCGATGGCGAAGCCGGTAGGGTCCATTTGCAAGGCCATCCATTGCAAGGTTTGCGGTTCGGTTTTGCGGACCATGTCCGCGGCGCCTTTGAGCAGGTCGGCTATGGCTTTTTCTTTCCCGGGGGCGGCTTTCATCCGGGTGAAGGTTCCCTCTTTGGCGATCTGGGTGGTTGCGGTCTGGTTCATGTTTTTCTCCTTGTGGGGGTGCCGGAGAGGGAGTAAATAATATCCTGGGCCGCGCTCCGCCAGGATGTAATCGACCACGTTGTTCGCCCACTCCTGATGGATAAGGACTCCCGGGAATACCCGATAATGACGGTATGGATTGGGCGTACGGCGATTGCGGCCAAGGTAACCACCCGGCCTCTTTCCCGATTCCCGATTTTTTACTCCTGTTTTGACCAGGTTTTTAATTTATTAGACCAAACTCAGGAACCAGGAGGACATCATGTCCAATTTGACAATCGGCTCGGTTGCGCCGGATTTCACCCAGAATTCCAGCCAGGGCAAAATCCATTTTTACGACTATATCGAAGGCAAGTGGGCCATCTTCTTTTCCCATCCCGCGGATTTCACTCCCGTGTGCACCACGGAACTGGGCGTTACCGCCAAACTGAAGAAGGAATTCGAAAAGCGGGGCGCCAAGGTTATCGCGCTTTCGGTGGATAGCGAAGAGTCCCATAAGAAATGGATTCCGGACATCAATGAGACCCAGGATTGCGTGGTGGACTTTCCCATCATCGCCGATGAGGACAAGTCAGTGTCCATCGCCTACGGCATGTTCCAGCCTCTCGCCAACGACAAGTTCACCGTGCGTTCGGTTTTCTTCATCGATCCGAACAAGAAGATCCGCGCCATGATCACCTATCCCGCCTCCACGGGCCGCAACTTCCAGGAAATCCTGCGCGTGCTCGATTCTTTGCAACTGACGGACGGGTATAAAGTGGCTACGCCGGTGAACTGGAAGGATGGGGATGATGTGGTGATCGCGCCCGCCATCCAGGATCCGGAAGAGCTCAAGAAGCGCTTCCCCAAGGGCTGGAAGGTGATCAAGCCGTATCTTCGCATGACCCCTCAGCCCAACAAGTAGGCCTCTCCGGGGCGGCCTGCGCGCTCAGCGCGGGCCGTTCACACTGCCGCCAGGATGCGCATCCGTTTCAAGGTCGCGCAGCCCTTATCCTTTTCCGGGCACCTTCCGCAAAACGCGGATTCGCACAAGCCCGGCACGTTCTTGGCCATGAAGTAATCCGCGACCGGGCATTTTTCCGGAATGGCCGGGAACCCCCTGAACCCTATCTCCATCAAGGCTCCCATGGAGTCGCAGGCCTCCGCGATTGCCGCGCGTGCCAGTTTCGGATCCATCCCGGTTTTGGACATCAGCCGGTAGAAGGAAACGCAAATGGAGCCGATCCGGACCAGGGTTTCCTTTCTGGCGTGGGATCCCGCGGCATCCATATGATTGAGGAACTCGAATTCCCAGATGGATTGGTCCATAACCTCAGCCAATTCCTCCCGGGAAAGCCGGTTTTCCAGAACCTGTTGGAACGATTCGAAAAAAGCGCGGGGTGATGACGGCATCGTATGGGTAAACGCCTTTCTTCTACGACCAAAAATATATGATTGGGTGTTCCGGAGTGAATTCCCATCAAGACGAAGGCCCATATAAGTGTTCTAAAACCGTTCCGGTTACACCCTTTCCATGGTTTTTTGGGGTATTTTTTTTGGAATCCGGTACGAATAAGGGGGAAAGCGACGGCAGGTTTGCTTATTTTTCGGAATTCGATAATTCCATTTTGAACGTGAAATCCAATGGCGGACCAGTTACTTCTAGATCGGCCCGAAGAGACAGCCAAGCAGGCTGAGGCGCACCCTACTCCCACCGCCTTTTCCGTATTCGATTATTTCGACTATCGTCGCTGCCTCGACGGCTTTTACAAATACCGCAAGTCCTTGAACAGCCGTTTTTCCCATCGGAGTTTCGCGCTCAAGGCGGGATACAAATCCTCCGGCCTGTTCATCCAATTGGTCAAAGGCAAGCTGAACCTTACCCGGAAGATGCTTCCCGGATTCATCCGCGCCATGGGATTGGGAGGGGCGGAAGGCGAGTATTTCGGGTTGATGGTGAACTTCACCCATGCCCGGAACGCAGTGGCGCGCCAGCATTGGTTCCAGATGATGATTCCCCTGCTTCCCTCCGCGGCCAAGACCGTGGCCATGGAACAGAAGAAGTACTATGAAAATTGGTATAACGTGGCGATCCGGGAAGCGCTATCCATCCTCGATATCAGCGATGACTTCGAGGAGATCGCCGATTTCATCCAGCCTCCGATTGCCGTCGGCCAGGCTCGCGCTTCCATGGAGTTGCTGGCCGGCCTCGGAATGATCCGTAGGGACCGGAACGGTTTTTGGCGCGGCACCGATGCCATCCTCGCCTCCTCGCCGGATCTGGGCCCTTTCCTTATCCACTCCTATCAGGGATCGCTGATAGACTTGGGCAAAGAGGCCCTGCAACGGTATGAAAGGGAGTTGCGCAACGTGGCCTGCCTCACCTTCAGTCTCTCCGAGCAAGGCCATCAAAGGCTGAACCTGAAAGTGGAATCTTTTTTCAACGACGTGCTGGAACTGGTACGGTCCGATGAAGGCATGGACCGCGTTGGCCAATTGAACATCCAGTACTTTCCGCTCTCAAAGCAAAAGACGCCCTGATCCTTGGCCTCAGGAATCCGCCTTCATGAGCTCCAGGTTTTTCCGGACCTGGCGCAGGATTTCCAGGTATAGCCGGTAAACGGATTTTTCTTCCGTCGGTTTGATCCCGTGGAATGCGTTGCCCAGAATGCGGATGGCCAACTCCGCATTTTCCCTGTTCCCGTAGGAATGCACGAGCGCATCCTCTATCGCGTTGTAGTTGGCGGTGCCCACGCCATTCCCCGCGAATCCGTAAATCGTGGGGATGCGTTCCCAGGTCACGTGCGGTTTCGCCTTGGCCTCGGCCTCGGAAAACAGGGCGATGAAGAAATCGGTCTCCGCTTCCACTTTCGCGAGCACGGCTTTCGAGTCGGGGAGCAGGTTGTTCCAGATGGGGATCAAAAGCGTGGCGCCCGCTTCGCCGAAGCATAGCGTATCCCGCAAGCGGTAGGGGTCGTCGGCGAAACATCCGCGGAATTTCCTGCCTTCCAGAACGTTGAGTTCGCGGATCAGGGCCGAATAATAGGCGAGGGTTTCAAGATCGTCGGCGGCCGCCCTTTCCACGGGGAAGAACAATCTGGCCCCGGTCTTCCATTTTTGGAGCTTGAGATGAATGCGGTCGGGCCCCCGCAGGTAACCCAGCAATTCCAGGCGTTGGGCCAGATGCAGGACTTCAGCCGGGGCGAGATCCTGATAATATACTTCATGATGCAATAGCCCGATTTTGATTTTGGGCCCCCGCATGGAGGGCAGGGCTGCGCCGGCCAGAAAGACAAGGACGCCTTGCGCCACCAAGCCGAAGAGAACGTATTTCCCGGCGGCCGAGAAGGGTTTCCGCGCGGCGCCGCCGGCCATGAACCGCCGTATTTTCCCCCGCTGGAACACCAGAAGGATCGATTCCAGGATCAGCGGCGGAATAAGGATCGTATAGCCGAGAAAGGACAATCCGTAGAACCGGAAGCTCAACAAGGCCAGCGCGGCATAATACGCCAGGATGAGGCCGGATCCGAAAAACAGGGTGTGTCGCGCCTTCACGAATTCGCGGAGTTCCAGGAAATTTTTCTGGACGAGAATCAGGCCGGTAATGGGTCCGCCCAGGCTTGTCGCCAGGGAAATCTGCAATCCGGAATACAGCGATGCGATCTCGAACGCGGGATCCAGGGATTCCGGATCGATGGATTTCCGGAGAGGCGGGTTGGAATCCATTCGGAGTGTGAATCGTCCGGTCGAGCGGGCTCTTCAACGCCGGATCTCCGGGGCTAGAGCAGTTCTTCCTGGGAGGGCGAGGGAGCGGGAGGGATGAGGCCAAGGTGGCGATAGGCGTTGGCCGTGGCCATGCGACCGCGGGGAGTCCGCTTCAGGAACCCCAGTTGGATGAGATAAGGCTCGTACACCTCTTCCAGGGTTTCCGTCTCTTCGCCCAGGGAGGCGCCCAGGGTGGACAGGCCCACTGGGCCCCCTTCAAACTTGTTGATGATGGTCTTCAGGATGTTCCGATCCATTTCATCCAGGCCGCGCGGATCGATGCCGAGCATGTCCAGCGTCTTGGAGACGATGGCCTCGCCCACGACGGTGGTGCCCTTGACCTGGGCCACGTCCCGGCACCGGCGCAGCACGCGATTGCCCACGCGCGGCGTCCCGCGGCAGCGGGCGGCCAGCAATTCGGTGCCCTCCGGGGTCAGATCCACCTTGAGGATGCGCGCCGAGCGGTTGAGGATTTTCTTCATCTCCGCGTCGGAATAGGTTTCCAACCGGAAAGTGATTCCGAAGCGATCCCGCAGGGGAGAGGTGAGCATGCCCGTGCGCGTGGTGGCTCCCACCAGGGTGAAGCGTTTGAGCGGCAGGTTGATGCACTTGGCGGACGGGCCCGACTCCAGCATGATATCGATCTTGAAATCCTCCATGGCGGGGTAGAGGAACTCCTCGATGACCCGGCTGAGGCGGTGGATTTCGTCGATGAACAACACGTCGTTGCTTTCCAGGTTGGTCAGCAAACCGGCCAGTTCCGAAGGCTTGTCCAAGGCGGGTCCGGAAGTGATCTTGAGATTGGCCCCCATTTCCTTGGCGATGATATGCGCCAGGGTGGTCTTGCCCAATCCCGGCGGTCCCGCGAAGAGGATGTGGTCGATGGGTTCCTTGCGATCGCGCGCGGCCTGCAGGAAGACGCTGAGGCTTTCCTTCAGTTTCTCCTGCCCGATGAAATCGGAGAGCGTGGCGGGCCGCAGGGACAGGTCCTGGTCCTGATCGTCCCCGAACTGCTCGGGCGCTATGATGCGGTCGGCCATTAGGGTAAACTACACTTCCTGCAAGGCTTGGGTTATCAGCTGGCCCGTATTCGCCTTGTCTCCCAGGCGATCCAGGGCCTTCTGTACGGCCGTCTGGGCCGCCGCGTCCTTGACTCCCAAAGTGATCAGGGCCATGACCGCGTCGCGGGCCGATTCGCCTCCCGCGTCCAGCACGGCGGGCCTGCCGTCCATGGGGGTCTGCAAATCCATTTTGGAAAGGGAGGTGCGCAGGGAGGCCACCATCACCTCCGCGGTCTTCTTGCCGATGCCCTTGAGCGCGGTCAGGCCGCGGATATCGCCCCCGATGATCATCTGGGCCAATTGGTGCGGCGGCACCGCGGAAAGGATGCGCAAGGCCAGGCGGGGGCCGATGCCGGAGACGCCCAAGAGCTTCAGGAAGATGGTCTTCTCAACGATGTTCTGGAAGCCGTACAGTTCCAGGCTCTCTTCCCGCACGTGGAGATAGGTGATGAGTTCCACCGTCTCGCCTTCGCGCGGATACAGTTCGGCGGTGCGCAGGGAAACGTCCACGCCCATGCCTACGCCGCCCACGTCGATGACCAGGCGGGCGGGTTGGCGGTGGGCCAGGCGGCCGCGAAGGAATTCGATCATATTCGAAGGTACCCGATTTAGCGCCCTTGAATGTAGGCGAACCATCCCATAATCTAGAAAAATCGCCGGAAACGGAGGAAAATGGCAGATTCGATGGAGGTGCGAAAGGGAATAACGCATTGATTTAGTTAAAGATCGCCAAGTTACTTCCCTTGCCTGAGCTCCCACGTCCGAGTTGAAGAGCTTAACTCAGGAATCCCCATGGCCATCGCTTGCAAATGAAAGCGACTTCAGGTCGGCGGCCGAATCGGAGATGCTCACCGATCATATCTCAGAAAATTACGTACAAAGTGTACGAAAAAATCCTCACTCGTATTTCAACCACCTTGTTGCCTTCCGGGGAGTGAATCGGCGATTCGGATGGCACAATTCGCTAGCCATCAAAATAATGCTTTGTCCGGTCCGGATATTTTCGGAAGTCCACGAAATAAAACGCGATGGGGGGATAAGGCCACGCATATCAAGTTCTCCCATGTCCGCTGATGGCATCAATTGAATCAATGATCAAAAAGGGAAGCCTGTTTTCAACTTCTAACCACCATAAAAATTGGTATGAAACAGGTTTGGAATCCGTGAAGACCGATTCTCTCAATTGAGAAACATTAAATCGGTTTACCTTGAAAAATGTTTAGCTAGGATTTTGCCAAGTCGCTATTACCGGTTTCAGGCTTCTCCTTTTAATGCCAGGGCGGGTATAAGGAGCCTTTGACAACCATTCGAGAGAGAAAGGCACGCAATGAGTAAGATGCTGATGCTGGCGGGTTTTATGACCGCCTCCTCCTATGCAGGGCCATGGTCGGACTCTTTGGCCAATGCCATATTGAGCAAAAATCATCCCCTGCAGCGCCGGCTCGTGGAGTCCCGGCCGGGTCAATGCACAGCCGTCACTGGATTGCAAAGCGTGGCGATGGTCCTGCAATCGAGGCAGGCGGATACCATGACCCTGCAACTGAGACCGAAGGCCAAAGTGACGGGCCCGTGGTCGGTTCCCGCATTTGAATGGGCCTTGAAACCGGATTTCGGAGATGCCTGTTATCCGGAATTCGAACATGCCGCTCTCGATTCCACCGCGCCAGAAACTTTCCGGATGGCCGTCCTGAACGTCATGTTGGAGGGCGCAAAGAAGCTTGGAGCCGTGCCGCCCTCGGCGACCCATTCCGCGATGATGTCGATCCTTTTCTCAAGCGGGACCTCGATGGCACTCAAGGCCTTCGTCTTGCAAAAATCCGGGAAGATGGCCGAGTCCTCGTACGAACAAGATTTTTCCCCTTTCCTAAGGTCGAATGATTCGACACTCAGGGAGGCGGCCTTCCAGGGTTTGATCCGGAAAATCAACGACAACGGGTTTGCGGGCAAGAAGACGGAAAATAAAGCGATATTCACGGCCTTCAAAAAACTCGTTTTGCAACCGATTTCCTTGGGCCAGGTTGGCGTCCTCGCGACTCTACGCGAGGACTATTCCCGTGATTTCCTGCTGGCGAAATGCGCTGGCGATCGGCAAAAACTGGCGGTGATTTTCATCCGGGACGGCAATGTCCGGCATGCCGGACTGATCGCTGAAGCTGCGAAACAGCTCCGAGCCGTCGCAAATCCCGCAGCCCTGGAAAAGGCCGTATCCCAAGGGATCAAGGATCCGGAGGGAACCATTGGCCGATTGCTGGAGGGAAGCCCCGGTGAATTACTGGACGGTCTGACCTTGTTAAGGGTCTTTCCGAAAAATGCCGCGAGCCATGCCTCGCTCATCATCGAGATGTCCAAGAGTTTCAATCCGGAATTGAATGCGGCGGCGCAAGACCTTCTTCCGTACCTTCCGACGGCTTCCAAGTAGGAGATGACGATGACAAAGTCGAAAACAATCCTTTCCGTCGTTTTTTGCCTCTGGGTCGTTTTCCTGGCAACCGCCGCAAACGCGGGCAACATTCTTCTCGTAGTGGATGATGCGGGAATGTGGGCGGGTGATTCGGTGGTCAAAGTATTGGCGGAGGAGCTTGGGCACACGGTCACCGTAGCGACTCCTCCCGTCACGATTTCCCAAGCCGCCGGAATGGATTTGATTCTTATCTCTTCGACCAACAGTTCCACCCTCGATGATGATTTCAGAACGACTTCCATTCCGGTTCTTAACTGGAGCCCTTACGACTGGGAAGACATGGCCTTGCTTGAATCGGGCGGTATGTCAAGCGCACCAAGCGAATCTTCGTTAACGATCACTACCCCGACGCATGACATGGCTGCGGGGCTGTCCGGTACGGTGCTCGTCCAATCCTGCTGTTCCGACATCGATTTTGCGGAGCCCACGTCATCCGCTCAAATCGCGGCGGTCCGGCTCGGAGAAGACTCCTCTTATTCGGCCATCTGGGGATACGAGGCTGGCGCGGAGATGGCGTATGGATACCCCGCTCCCGCTCGCCGCGCGGGCACGTTCATTTATAATGACGGGCCGCTCCTGCTCACTACCGCCGGCCGAAACCTGGTGAAGGCCGCGATAACCTGGACTATGGCGCCCCCGGACACAGGGAGCCCCACTCCACCGGTGGTGATCATCACCAATCCTTCCCAGGACACCACGGTCAACGCTTCTTCCATCATGATCAGTTTCACCGTGGACGGTTCTCCCGACAGTCTTTCCTTCGACCTGGTTCCGGGCAACAATGAGCTGATCGTCACCTCCACCAATGGTGCCGGGACGGGCAAGGACACGGTCTACGTGGCGCGCGGCACCCCGGGTGTGAGCGATCCGACCTGGCCTTCGGGCGCCACCTTGACGGCATCGGATATCAAGCCCTCCAGCCTGAAGCTTGCCTGGAGCGCGGCCAGCGATGATTCCGCGGTGGCCTATTATCAAGTGTACGTGAACGGAGCCAAGGTGCTTCGTCTTCCCCCCTCGCCGAGGACCTGCACCATCAGCGGATTGCTGATGAATACGACCTATGCCTTCAGCGTGGAGGCCCTGGATCTGCGCGAGAATGTCAGTATCGACGGGCCGATCCGTCACTTTACGACATCGAACGAGTTGCCCGCGGATCCGGCCACGACCGCCCCCGCTCTCCCGAAAGGAGAGGCTAACGTGGTGGCATATGCATCAGCTTTTCTTTACCACGGGGACGATGCCGTCCAGACCGGCGTCATTGAAAGCATGATGGATTCGGTTCGTGCCGTCGTCATCCGGGGGGCCGTGGTGAAGGTGAACGGCGATTCGCTGGCTGGAGTAACGGTGGGGGTGCTGAACCACCCCGAGTTGGGAAGCACGGTGACGCGCGCTGACGGCAAATTCGATCTCGTGGTGAATGGAGGAGGCCAATTGACGCTCCAATATTCAGCTAAAGAGTATTTGCCGGCACAGAGGGACGTGTTCACGCGATGGCAGGAATACAGTATCATGCCGACTGTGACCTTGATCAAGCTGGACACTACTGTCTCCACCATCGCCCTTGCCGATACGGGCGTGATGGCTGCGCGCGCAAGTATAGTGAGCGACGGTGACGGCTCTCGGCAGGCCACTTTGCTGGTTCCGGCCGGCACAGGGGTGACTTTCACCCTTCCGAACGGGTCGACGATCAATCCGGATTCCCTCCACATACGCGCCACCGAATACACCGTCGGGGATCATGGGCCCGCCGCTATGCCCGGCAGCCTTCCCGGTTCCAGCGCCTATACCTATGCCGTTGAGTTCAATGTGGATGAGGCTGCGGCCCTCGGCGTATCGGACGTCCAGTTCGATCAGCCCATTTACAGTTATGTGGAAAATTTCATAGGGATGCCTACGGGTTACCCTGTGCCAGTCGGGTACTATGATAAAGCGGCCGGCCATTGGGTGCCCAGCACCGACGGACGCGTCATCGAGATATCCAGCATCACTTCGGGCAAGGCCAACCTCATCGTGGACACCACAGGCACCCCGGCCACAGATGGGCATTTGGACAGCTTGGGCATCACGAATTCCGAACGGGTGCGACTCGCGAATCTGTATTCGGCAAGCCAGACGCTGTGGCGCGTTCCCATCCGGCACTTTTCCTCTTACGACTACAATTACCCGTACAGATTGCCGGACGACGCGGCGCCTCCCAAAGCCGAGCCTCCGGAAAAAGACGAAGCCACCGGCAAATGCAACACTGAAACGGGGTCGATCATCAATTGCCAGAACCAGGCACTGGGCGAGACAGTCCAGTTTCCGGGTTTGCCGACGATGAATTACCGAAGCGATCGAGTCCCGGCTAGGCGCTGGGGCCGGCTTGAAATCCAAGTCACGGACGCCGCTCTTCCCGCCAGCGTCGACTCCGTCAGGCTTGAAGTCAAAATCGCAGGCCGCAAATTCCAGTTCAGCTATTCCCCCGCAGACAACATCACCCAGGTTTTCGAATGGGATGGCAAAGATGCGTACGGAAGGACATTGAACGGCAAGCAACCGTATTCCTACAGCATCTTCTATGGGTATTCTACGGGAGGGTACTCTCTGCCTCCGGCGCTTTCTTGGCCGGCCGGGGTGGTTTCCCTCAATGGTGCTCCGGCCTCTTTCGCGATGGCCGGAGCCGGCGCCATCGTGGTTCCGTTAAGAACGACGTATGATTTGAGCGACACCTACACGGGTTATCTGGGTGTCGAGGAAATCAATGATCTGGGGCCCGGCTGGTCGCTGGCCAACCACCATACCTACGACCCCACTTCGGGCATTTTGCACTTGGGGAACGGGGAAGACAGGGGAGTGGAAAGCGGGCTAGGTGCAGTCTACACGGTCGCCGGAGGCGGTTCGGATGACGATCCCGACGGCAAGCCCGCAACAAGCGCCTTATTGGGTCAAATCAGTGAAATGGACGTGGGTCCTGACGGGACAGTGTACCTTGCGGACAGAGGTGAAGGCTTGGTTTGGAAAATCGGGAGAGATGGGATTATCCATGCCATTGCCTCGGGACAAAATTGGCATGACGTCAAAGTGGCTCCGGACGGCTCGCTCTACCTGGCGGATGCGGACCACAGCAGAATCTGGAAATATTCCACTTCCGGCGCGTTGACCGTATTCGCGGGCAATGGATTCGCCGGATTTTCCGGAGATGGCGGACCGGCAACTTCGGCATCCTTGAATCACGCCACGAACATTGATCTGGGAGCCGATGGCAGCGTTTATATTGTCGATCGAAGCAATTTCAGGATCCGGAAGGTCGCGACCACGGGAATCATCCAGACCATCGCGGGCACAGGCTCTACGAGCTTTAACGGCGACAGCCTGCCTGCCACCCAAACAAACATGGGCCCGGGATCACTGGCGGTGATGGATGATGGAACGATTTATTTCAGCGACCCGTTTACCGCTCGAATCC
Organism: Fibrobacterota bacterium; assembly: GCA_028287505.1. Classification (GTDB taxonomy): domain Bacteria; phylum Fibrobacterota; class Fibrobacteria; order UBA11236; family UBA11236; genus Chersky-265. The sequence goes on from JAQBPN010000041.1 coordinate 51,094, forward strand.
GAAAGATGGATCCTTCCGGACTGGTTACCACCGTCGCCGGCAATGGGACTTCCGGAACCGCTGGGGATGGAGGACCGGCTTTGGGCGCTCAGACCATCGCCGACCGCATCGAGGCGGTCAACAGCAAGGCAGGGGGCACCCTCATATACCTTTCGGACGAAATCAACAACACCATCCGCGTGGTGGATGAAAAAGGAAACCTTTACCGGTTCGCGGGAGGTGGATTCAATACTGAAACCAACGGCATCCCAGGTACGGAGGCCAATTTCGAAGAAGCCCGGGGCACGGCGGTGGATCCGGCCGGGAACTTCTATGTGGGTCGATACGCCGGCGAGGCCGTTACCGCGAGGAAAATCATCGGGAGACTTCCGGACTTTTCCAACCGGGATATTTTCATACCGGACATGTCAGCGGGAGAAATCTACCAGTTCAGCCCGGCGGGCCGACACTTGAAGACATTCAACGCATTCACGGGCAAAAAATTGCTGGAATTCGGATACGGCGCAAGCGGACGCTTGACCACGGTTACGGATGCGTACGGCAATGTCACTGAAATTGGGCGCAATCCCGGTGGAGACGCGACTTCCTTAGTCAATCCTTATGGACGGACGCTGGCCTTGGATCAGGACATTGACGGGAACTTGGCTTCCATCACCTTACCTTCCGGTGAAACCCATGCATTCGCGTACAACGCGGCCGGACTGATGGATACCTACACGACCCCGAGAGGATTCGACCATGAGTTCACCTACGATACCTTGGGCCGGTTGACGCGCGACGATGACCCATCCGGTGGGTACAAAACTTTGGCCAAGACCGATACCGCAGGGGGTTGGAAAACGACCTTGGCCACGGCCATGGGCAGGTCGAATGTTTATGAGTTGCTGCCGCAAATCGATCGGTCGACTTTGCAACTGAACTTCGATTACGCGGGCCTGGCCACGGTCACCAACTGGGTCGGGAACGGCAGTGTTGTCACTACGAGTCCGGATGGAACCCAATCCACTGTCTTAAAAGGCCCCGATCCCATTCTCGGATTACAGGCCATGCGACGATCCGGGGGCGAATCCCTGACTCCCTATGGTATTTTTTCGGAGTTCGCAAGTTCTCAAAAAGCCATCTTGGCCGATTCCACAAACCCGCTGTCCCTGTTTTCCTTTGTGGATAGCACCACGGTCAACGGCAATCTGGCCACTACGCAATACATCGATTCGCTCAAACTGTGGATCAGCACATCCGCGGAAGGCCGAAGGGACACCACCTTGGTGGATACGCTGGGAAAAATCATCGAGCGATTCGTTCCAGGCGCGGCGACGCTGTTTTATGAATACGATGGCCACGGTCGATTGTCCATCCTGACGCAAGGAGAAGGTCCAGATGCCCGGGAGACCCATTTCTTTTACAATGATTCCGGATATCTTTCAAAAATGAAGGATCCCTTGAACGATTCCGTGCGATTCGAGTATGATTTGGCGGGGCGGGTCGTCAGGCAAATCCTGGCAGGGGGACAGGAGGTCAATTACGCTTATGATGCCGACGGTAATATTGATACCCTTTCGCCGCCTGGGAAGCCCGATCATGTATTCGGCTATACTGAAATCGGATTGGAAAACCATTATGATCCACCGACGCTGGGCGCTGGCACTTTCGATACGCATACCAGCTACAACCTGGACAAGCAATTGCTCGAAGTAAACCGGCCCGATAGCAGGGATATCCAATACGCGTATGATAGCGCGGGACGGGTCGACTCTCTTTACACTCCCTTGGGAGCCTATCGCTTTCACTATACTATTGAATCGGGTCTGCTGGACTTCATGTCGTCTCCCTTTGGCGTCGAAAACGGTTTTGCGTACGATGGGACCATGCCCATTTCCGTTTCCTGGTCAGGACCCGTCACAGGTGCCATTGCGTTTGGATATGACGAAAATCATCGACTTAGTGGATTGACGGTCGATGGAACAAGCACATTGGAATTCGGCTATGATGGGGATGGTCTCTTGCTTTCGGCAGGAACCATGGGATACACTCGGGATACCCATGGACGTCTATCCAAAACCACCCTGGGTGTGGTGGTCGATTCCTTGAGTTACAATGCCTTTGGTGAACTTGAAAAAAGTGCATCCATTTCCGATGGAGACACGGTATATCAATGCCGCTATGACCGCGACAAGCTGGGTCGGATCAAGCAGAAAATAGAGACAATCGCGGGTACTACGCATAGTTATCAATACACCTATGACAGGACCGGACGCTTGATCGAATCTTACCTGGACAGTGTGATTGCTTCGACCTATGCCTACGACAGCAATGGCAATCGGAGAATAAGAACCCATGCCTCCACCATCGATTCAGGTACGTACGATGATCAGGACCGCATGACCCGGTATGGAAGCAGCACATTCACTTATAACCATAATGGCGATTTGCTGAAAAAGATATCCGGGAGCGATACCACCCGTTATAACTATGATGTTTTCGGGAACCTGTTGAGCGTCGTGCTCCCAGGAGGTGATTCCGTTTCTTTTCTGGTAGATGGACGCAATCGACGAGTTGTCAAAAAAATGAACGGCGCATTTGTGCAGGGGTTTTTATACCAGAGCCAACTGAATCCTGCTGCAATTGTCGACAGTTCCGGAACCATAATGGCACAATTCGTATATGGCTCTCGCTCCAATGTACCGGATCAGATGATCAAGAACGATACGGCCTATCAATTCGTTTGTGATCAGCTTGGAAGCCCAAGGCTTATTCTCAATACAGTAACTGGGGTCGTCACACAGAGAATTGATTACGACGAGTTCGGTAATGTCACATATGATAGTAATCCGGAATTCCAACCATTTGGATTTGCTGGAGGTCTCTATGATGCTTCGATTGCACAGACACGATTTGGGGCAAGAGATTATGCTGCGCTTGAGGGCCGATGGACAACCAAAGATCCCGTTAAGTTCTCGGGAGGAAATGCAAATCTCTACGTCTACATATCGAACGACCCGATAAACCGTATTGATCCTTCTGGATTGAGGCCATTATCCAAATGTGAGAAAAAATCACTCAATCCTTATATTTCGATGGAAGATTTGGAATATGCAGATCTTCATGATGGTGAAGTACCTTGGTATTTGATGGATGGTTATACAGGTATAACGAGAGGAAATGATATCTATTTTAGGCCTGGGCAATATGACCCGAGTACACCAGCAGGGCTTGCTTTGCTTGGCCATGAACTGGTCCATGTTGGTCAATATAAAAATGGAATGAATTGGATTAGTTATTTGTGGTCAACAAAAAAAGGGTACTATCTAAGCCCATTTGAACAAAAGGCCTATGAAACACAAGATATGATATTTAAAGAATTAACCATTGAAAACGGCGGCTGCAATTGCCAGGACTAAATCAGAAGTTCGGACAAACTGGGACTTTAGCTGGGATAATTTTATTTATCGCGGTTGGATGCAGCGGTGGCTCTGGAAAAGTCAGAGGAACGTATTGCTCTGATGTTAATAAAAAGTATTTCCGAAAATCTGTTGGGGAAACCTATTCGGAATTTGAAAAATTTGATATCGAAACGCAATACGCTATTTACATTTGCGGGAATCAATACATTGAACCCCCACTTATGCAGTTCGGTTTGAAGTTCGCTTTAGAAGGGGAGCATGTGGTTGGGTATCTTACCGCCAGGCTAGAAGAAACGGAGAGCGAACCCACGATAAGAGATATTATTTCTGTGTTTCGTTGGATGACCATTAAAAAGACCTACGATGTAGCGGGAAATACGAATTTAATGAAAATAATGGAGTCTAAGAAAAACCAAATAAAAGAGCCGATGTGGAGAAGTTTTGTTGAAAAAGAACTGAGTGAAATTAAGAAACAGGCAACAAATTAATCATGTTTTAAGGGACCTTGCCCATAAACCCGTTTCCGCCTTCAACGGCAGTCAGTTGCTCACAAAGTCGCGAATGTTATAGTCTACTTGATCGGTTCTGAAAGGTGGGGGATTAGGCCGGTTTCCCCGCCTGGATCAAATGACAAAACGCAATCGCCAACGCATCCGCCGCATCGGCCGGAGTCGGCGGTTGCTTCAACCCGAGATGGGTCTGGATCATTTCCGCCACGCGTTCCTTGCTGGCCCTCCCCGTGCCCACCGTGGCTTTCTTCACCATCTGGGGGGCGTATTCGGAAACCGGAATCCCCATGGATTGGGCGGCCACCATGATGGCTCCGCGGGCGTGGCCCAGGATCAGAGCGGACTGGGGGAATTTGGCGAAGAAGATGTTTTCCAGCGCAAGGTGAACCGGAGTATAGACGACCATCAGGGCCATCAGCTCCCGGTGGATTTGCCCCAGGCGCAAGGGCAGGGGGTCGGAGCTCTTGCAGCGGATGACTCCGTATTCCAGGACGCGGATGCGGCCGCTCCGGCTTTCCAGAAAGGCATACCCGGTGCGGTGGGTGCCGGGGTCGACCCCGATGACGATCAAAGGTTTTCCAGCTCCTTCTGATCGAATTCCGCGTTGGTGTGCACGTTCTGCACGTCGTCCTGTTCGTCCAGCGCTTCCAGGATCCTGAGAACCTTCTCCGCGTCGTCGCCGGTCACCTTCACCATGTTGTCGGCGATCTTGACCACTTCCGAGGTGATGGGCTTGAGCCCCTTCTTCTCCAGGGCTGCCAGCATGGAATGGAAATGCTCGGGCTCGACCTTGATCTCGTATTCCGTGCCGGAGGAATCGAGATCCTCCGCGCCGTTTTCGGTGACGAACTCGAAAAGGAAATCCTCGCCGATAGCGTCTTTGGCCAGAGTGATGATGCCCTTGGATTTGAACATCCAGGCCACCGATCCGGCTTCGCCCATGTTGCCGCCGTTCTTGCTGAAGATGTGGCGCATCTCGGCCACCGTGCGGACCTTGTTGTCCGTCATGGTATCCACCATGATGGCGGTGCCGGCGGGACCGTAGCCCTCATAGGTGAGTTCCAGATAGGTGACCCCTTCGAGCTCGCCCGCGCCCTTGGCGATGGCGGTTTCGATGTTCTTGTTGGGCATGTTGGAGCCCTTGGCCTTGAGGATCGACGCGCGCAAGCGCGGGTTGCCTTCCGGATCGGATCCACCCATGCGCGCCGCCACGGTGATTTCGCGGAGGATGCGGTTGAAGACCTTGGCTCGTGCCCCATCGATTCTGGCTTTTTTACGCTTGGTGGTTGCCCATTTTGAGTGGCCGGACATGTGACGGACTCCAGTCTAGAAGTAGGTCAATAAAGATAGATTGCGGAGCGGGGATTGGAAATCGCCGGGTTCATTTCCCATTCTTGGCTTTGCTTTTTTCCTCTTTCGCCGTCGTCCCGCCCACCTGGGTTTTCCGGTATTTGTCGATGGCTTTGGACAGGCGTTCGGCGATCTGCTTTTGGCCTTTTTCCGAGGCCAGGGTGCGGCGGTCCTCATCGTTGGTCAGGTAGCCCATTTCGAAAAGCACCGCGGGCATGTAGGCGCCCACCAGCACGTAGAACCCGGCCTGGCTGGCCCCGGTCGCGTACTTGCCGATCTGGAAGCCCCCGAATTCCTGGATGATGTTCTCCGCGAAGCCTTCGCTTTCCTTGGAATACAGATTGAGCTGATGCTCCAGGAGAATCCACTCGACGGGGGAGATCTCGGCCTTGCTCTTGCCGCTTTCCTCGCTGATGGCTTCGTTTTCGCGCCGGGCCAGGGCCTTGTCTTCTTCGCTCTCGCCTTCCCGCAGGATGTAGGCGATGTAGCCGGTGATGGTCTTCTTGCGCTTCATGGAACCGGCGATGGAATTGCAGTGCAGGCTGATGAAAAGATCCCCTCCCTGACCGGACGCGAACTTGGGGCGTTCCTGGAGGCTGACGAATTGATCGTCTTCGCGGGTCAGCAGCGCCTTGTAGCCCAGCTTCGTCAGGGCGCCTTTCAGTTCCTTGGCCACCGCCAGGGTCACCTGGGCCTCGTTCACGCCGCTCACCATGGCCCCTTGGTCCTTGCCGCCGTGGCCGGGATCGATGATGATGGTGGCGGTCTTGCCGTAGGTCTTGGCCGCGCTTTTGTCCGTCTCGCCTTGGGGAGCCATGGCTTCCTTGTCGGCCGCGGCTTTTTCCTTTTCGCGCTTTTCGCTCTTCTCGGTCTTTTTCCGCACCGTCACCTGGTAGCCCTGGGTTTCGCCGGAATAGGCCACTTCCACCGTGTCGATGGCGCGTGGGATGTTCAAGGTCAACTGCACCAGATCCTTTTCCTGGACGGTCATGATGTTCTTGACCAGACCCTGGCCCTGGGCCTTGACCGGGTATTGGGGCGCCAACTGGCCTCCCTGGAATTTCAGGATGAAATGCGGCGGCACCCAGAAGCTTTCCCATTCCATGGGACCGGCGGTGCGCACGGACACCAGGGTCCCGTTCTCGCGCTCTTCCGTGCCCACGTCCAGGATGTTCGATCCATTGGGGAAGGCTACGGGCTTGATCGGCGGGGCCTCGCTTCTCGGGACCGGCTGTTCCGGAGACGGCTGGGCGGCTTCCGGAATGCTGATGGACCATCCCTGGCGGTTGTTCACCAGGCGGACCAGGGAGGTAACCGGTAGGTACAGAAACTCCGGACCCCGGCGCACGGGGTAAACCAGGTTGCAGACTTCGTCCCCTATGTTCATATAGGGATTGTCGATGGTGAAATACCATTTCCTGCCGCTGGTGTCCGGGATGACGAATTTCTGGCGGTCGGGGACCCAGGAGCCCTCGTGGCCGAACAGGCTTTCCAGGAATTGCGAGGACACGTAACGGACGCCTTCGAAGGAGGTATCCGCGAAGGTACCCCCTTGCCATTTCCGCCCGCCTTGGTTTCCGTCCTGGCTTGCCGGGGCCGGGGAGGGTTTCAGGGAGATGGAGGCTTGGGCCGATACGGCGAAGAGGAAGGGGAGGAGGAGTTTGGCGAGTATGGTCACAACCGGTTCCGTTCTTTCAGGGCCCGATCGATTTCCCGCTTGGCCTCCTGTTTGTGCTTGTCCTGGCGTTTGTCCCGGTCTTCCTTGCCCTTGCAGATGCCGATTTCCAGCTTGAGCAGGCTTCCCTTGAAGTACGCTTTCAACGGGATGATGGTGAACCCCTTCAAATCGGAGGCGTCCTTCATCTTGACGATTTCGGGCTTGTGCGCCAAGAGCTTGCGTTCGCGGCGGGGCAGATGATTGTAGATGTTGCCCCAACTGTATTCGTTGATATAGGCGTTCACGAGCCAGATTTCTTCGTTCCGCACCACTACGAAGGCTTCCGCCAGCTCCAGTTTGCCCACCCTGACGGACTTGATTTCCGTGCCTTTGAGCATAATGCCCACCTCGAAGGTGTCCAGCACATGGTACTCATGCCGCGCTCTGCGGTTCAGGATTTCCGGCATGGTCTGTCGGTTCATAGTGCCAATTTAGTAAGATGGGCATCCGAACGTTCATGAACGCCGGATGCGTGGGCGGAGAAGCCGGGAGAAGGGGTTTTAGGCGTCTTTTTTGCCGGAATCCGATGCAGGTTCGGTGCCGTCCGAGTTGAGGACGTTTTTCAATTCCTTGCTGGCCTCGAAAATGGGCTTGAGTCCGGCGTCGATGTGGACCATCTCTCCGGTGCGGGGATTGCGGGCCGTGCGGGCCTTCTTCTCCTTCACCTTGAAGCGTCCGAAACCGCGGATCTCGATGTTCTTGCCTTGCACCAGGGACTTGGCGATGGCATCCAAAAAGCATTCGACGATGATTTTTGTGTCCACCTGCGTCAACCCCGTGCGGGCGGCGATTTCATCCACGATATCTTTTTTGGTGACGTTCCCCATAGGGCTCCTGTGGTCCGTAACAGTAGGTATAATAACACTTTAGGAAAGGCCAAGCAAGACCGCGGAAACCTTTTTTACTCAGAAAACCGGAGCCATTGGTTCTGGCGGCCCGCAAGGCCGAAAGGTGTAAAGCCAACCGGCGGGCAATTGCGCCAAGAGGAGGGAATGTCCCGTATTCGTCGGCCGATCGGCCTCAGGACCATTGCTTTAGCTTGAAAAGGATCACCTTGTTCAAAGGGTCAAGCTCGTATGCTTTAGTGAGATAGGCTCTGGCGCGCTCGGGTTGCTTGAGGTTTTCGAAGGCGAGGGAGAGCTGGACCAGGGTAGGGACGTGGTGGGAGTCGGCCTTCAAGGCGGCTTCCAGATGGCGGATGGCCTCCCGGTACTGGCCGTTGCCGTTCAACAACACTCCCACGCGGAAATGCGCCTGGGCATGATCGGGATTGAACTCCAGGGCTTTCAGATAGGACTCCATGGCTTCCGTGCGCAGGGCATTGATCGGATTCGGCAGCCTTTCCTTGGCCGCATAGGACATTTGCAACTCTCCCAGGTTGAACCAGGTGTTGTAATCCTCGGGGTTCATGGAGAGTTCCGCGCGGTATTCCTTTTCCGCCTCTTTCTCCTTGCCCAGGTGGTAAAGGGCCATTCCCAATTGTCCGTGGGCCTTGGCGTTTTGCGGTTCCAGCTTCACCACCTTGCGGAAGGCGGTTTCCGCATCCTTGTAATCGCCTTCCAACTGCGCCTTGCGGCCTTGCAGGTACAGGGCCGGAGCATAATCGGGCTTGAGCTTCAGGGCCGTCTTCAGGGACTTGCCGTAACCGTCGTGGCCGGGCCCCATTTCCACTTCCATGGTGCCCAGGGTGGTCAGCATGGCCAATTCGCCCGGATGTTCCTTGAGCACCGCTTGCGCATCGGCGACGGCCTTTTCCACCCGTCCCATCCGGTATTGCGCCTCCACGGCCTGGACCTTGACGCGCATGTCGTCCGGCTTGAGGGCCAGCACCTGTTCCGCGAATCCCAGGGCTTCCGGGTAGTTCCCGGTTGAAAGGAAAACGTCCGTTGCCATCGTCAGCAGGACCGCATCGCGCGTGGGCATCATCATCACCCGTCGCATGGGTGTTACGGCCTTGGCAGGCTCGCCCGCGGCGATGAAAAGTTCCGCCACCTGCCTGAGCGCCGCCAATTCCTCCCGGGAAGGAAGGGCTGCCGCGGCGCTGGAGCGCCCGGCCTCGGCTCCGGAGGCGGCATGCTCTTCGCCATCCATCGAACCCTGGGCGGCTTCTCCACCGTGGGCGCCCGCAGCGGCCAACCCGGCTTCGCCGGTTTCCGTTTTGTGGCCGGCCAGCTCGGTGCCGGATTCGTCTTCGGTCTCTTCATCGGGCGTGGATTCCTCGGAGTCGGGAGCGCCCGCTTCTATGGCCTCGCCGCCCGCTTGCGCGTGGCCGCCGTGGCCGAAAGCGACCTTGGCTCCGCCGTGGCCAAGGCCCTCCGCCAAGGCGGGCAACTGCTTGTCTTTCAAAAGGAAGATGGCTGCGATGGCGCCGATCCAGACCAGGATGGAAACGATTCCCACCATCTTGATCAGATTGAGGCCTTTGGGCCGCTTATCGGAAATCGATTTCCAAACCTTGTCCATCATGGGACAACCCTTTCCGGTCCGCTCACCGGTAGCTTGGGCCGGTTTGTCGCCGGTCCACGTTAGATCTTAAGGGTAGGCGGGAGGATGGGCAAGTCCTTGTGGGGCCGTAATTTCGGGCGGATGGCTGGGCCGTCCGCGGAAAGATTGCTGCAGGGTTGGGTTAATTGAGCCGGATGGGCTTGCGGCCGCGCGGGACGCGGCCGGCAGGCTTCAAAGGAAGGGAAGCTGAACGTCCAGGACCGCGGTCCAGCTATCGGCATCCGATTGGGAGGTCCCCAATTGGTCGCCGAAAACGGGGCGATAGGTAAACCGGGGCGCGAAGCCGAGGTTTTTTCTTTGCCATTCGGCTCCCACGGAGAGAGGAATCCCGAATGTGGCTCCATCTTCCAGCCTTTGGGTTCCCAGATAGGCTCCATATCCAAGGCCGGCCGCGGCGTACAGATCCACCTTGTCGGATCGGACGGGGCGGACTTTGACCGAGCCGTCCAGAAGCAGGGGAATGGTCTCGCTTTCCCCCCGGACGGATTGGCTGAAGGCGGTGGTAGCCGCGCCTTCCACGGCCAGGTTGGGATTGAGCGGGTATTCCAGCCGGGTATCCAGGGCCAGGCCGGTGGACGGGGATTGTTGGGCGAGGTATGCCATCGACCCCGCTCCCACGGAGAACTTGGCCCGTTCCATGTCCATCTTGGTGAGCGCGGCCCAGGGGTGGCCGACGCCGGCGAAAATCACCGCCGCAAAGGTCCAGATGTAAAGATTCCCGAATGCATTCCCGAATGCGCGTGGAAAATTGTTGCGTGACATGTTCCTCCATTCCGGCGCGTCAAAAAGGCTACGCCCAGGCCAGGCCATATCTATTAAAAAAAGAAAATCAGACCGGGAATCCTAAATGGATCCATCGCATGCCCGCGGGCCCCCGCGGGCAAGGCCCGCAGGAGTAATGGGAAAGGGTGATCAGGGTTCCGGAGCGCCGGAGGCTTCGGCCGGGAAGGCCGTGCTGGTTGCGTAGAACTTCGGGCGGTCCTCGGTGAGCCGGCTGAACCCGGAAGAGCGGTTGGCCTCGTACAGCAAAAGCGAAAGGGCCACGCTGGCGTTGAAGGAATGCGCGCCGGGCGCCATCGGAATCTTCACCACATATGTGCAGGCGCGCCGGACATGGGGCGGGATGCCGCGATCCTCGCCGCCCACCACGAAAACCACCGGGCCGTCGTACTTGCCCTTGGTCATGTCCACTTCGCCGTCCTCTTCCAACCCGATGATGGTGTAGCCTTCGTTGCGCAGGGACTTCAATTCCTTTTCGATGTCCCCCACCTGGCAGATGGCGATGGACTCGAGGGATCCGGCCGCGGTCTTGGCCACGGCGGGGGTGAGGCCGGCGCCGCCCTTGTTGTGGGATAGCACCACGTCCGCGCCCATGCAGACGGCGGAGCGTATGCAGGCGCCCAGGTTGCGCGGATCTTCCATGGCGGCGGGCACCACGATCATGGGCGAATAGCCGGCGCGCTTGGAGGCCACGAGTTCCTTTTTCACGTCTTCCCAATTGTCCCAGGCGCGGGTGTTGCAGAACGCGAGCACGCCCTGGTGGGCGCCTTTGTACCACTGGTCCAGACGGGCCTTGGGCAACTGGTGGACGCGGATTTTCTGGGCGTCGGCCAGTTTCTGCAGCTCGTGCAGGCGATGGTTCTGGCCGCCATGGAGCAGGACCAGATGGTTGATCTTGCCGGGCGATCCGCGCAGCAGGGCCTCTACGGCATGAACGCCGGCCACGATGGATGTTTCGTCTACTTGCTTGGGCATGTCGGGGGGCTTTTCGTTTGGGGGAAGCCGGCGCTTCAGCCTGCGCGGCGGTTCGGGGACGAACCGGCCGCGGTCGCTTCCGCTTGGGTCGCGTGCTTGCGGATCTGATCGAAGAATTCCTCGAACAGGTAGTGGGAATCCTTGGGACCCGGCGAGGCCTCGGGATGGTACTGCACCGAATAGGCGGGCAGGGTGCGATGGCGCAGGCCCGCCACGGTCTTATCGTTCAGGTTGATATGCGTGACTTCCACCCGCTTGTCGTCCAGGCTCTCGGGATCGACCGCGAAGCCGTGGTTCTGGGAAGTGATTTCCACCTTGCCCGTGCGCAGATCCTTGACCGGATGGTTGGCGCCGCGGTGGCCGAACTTGAGTTTGAAGGTGGTTCCGCCCAGGGAGCGCGCCAGCAGTTGATGGCCCAGGCAGATTCCGAAAATGGGCTTCACGCCCAGCAGGCTTTTGATGGTATCCACCGCATAGTCCAACAGCGCCGGATCGCCGGGGCCGTTGGAAAGGAAGATGCCGTCCGGATTGATGGCCAGGATGTCTTCGGCCTTGGCGTCGGCGGGAAAGCGGACCACTTCCGCGCCCTGGGTCTGCAGCTTGCGCAGGATGTTGTACTTCATGCCGTAGTCTATGGCGGCCACGGTGAAGCGCGCCTTGCGCACGGGAATGGGTTGGAAGCTGAGCGCGTGCTCTCCTTCGTCCCAGCCTTCCTTGGCGGCGATGGTCACTTTTTTCACGAAATCGATCTGGGTGAAGGACGGCACGGCCTTGGCTTTGGCCAGCACGGCGTTCACGTCGTACTCGCCCACGACGATGATGCCGTTCTTGGCTCCGGTCTCGCGCAGGATGCGGGTCAGCCGGCGCGTATCCACGCCCTGGATTCCGGGGATGTTGTTCTTCTTCAGGTATTCGGACAGGGACCAGGGATGGGTGGCGCGGCCTTCGTCGGCGCGCCAGTTGGAAGGGTATTCGCAACAGTTCTTGACCACCAGGCCGGCGACCTGGATCTTCTTCGACTCCACGTCCTCGGGATTGATCCCGTAGTTGCCGATTTCCGGATAGGTGAGGGTGACGATCTGGCCGGAGTAGGAAGGATCGGTGAGGATCTCCTGATAGCCGGTCATGGAGGTGTTGAAACAGACCTCCCCCGAACCTTCGCGTTCGGCTCCGAAGGATTCCCCTTCGAAATAGCTACCGTCTTCCAGGGCAAGTATGGCTTTCATTCTGCTGATTCTCCGCGCCGCTTATACATCCGCGCGGGGGGCGGAGAAGACCAAGAGCCGTTTCTCCGAAACCACCGCGTCCATAAGCTGATCATGCGGGTCCAAAGTTAAGTTTTTCTGGGTGATTAGCACGTCGAATCCCAACCCCGCCCGGAGCGCCCGATTGCCGGCGAGGTATCGGTCATAAAATCCCAAACCTTTGCCCAATCGGCCACCCCGGTTATCGAAGCAAAGCCCTGGAATCAGCAC
>JAQBPN010000084.1 GCA_028287505.1 Fibrobacterota bacterium
TGATGCCTTCATCCCATCCGGGGATGACCATGCCGGTGCCGACCTTGAAGTCGATGGGCTGGCCGCGCTTGTAGGAGTTGTCGAACTCCTTGCCGTCCGTGAGGCGGCCGGCGTAATGCACCTTGACGGATGCGCCTTTGGCGGGATTGGCGCCGGCGCCGGGACGGGTGACGATGTACTTGAGGCCCGACGGGGTGGCGGTGGCCTTCTTCATCAGTTCTTCGGTTGCTGCTTCCATTTTCTTCCTTTCGGTTTCTTCTTTTTTCTTCTGGGCGGCCAATACCTCGCCGCTCTTCTTCGACTGGGCCTGGAAGGCCGCTTCATCGCCCTTGAACTTCTTCGCCTTGGCGCCGATGCGCAGAATGCGCACGCTGTCCATGACGTTGCCGACGACGATGGCGTTCACCACGTCCTGTCCCTCCACCACATGGCCGAAGATGGTGTGGTGTCCATCCAGGTGCGGCGTGGGGACATGGGTGATGAAGAATTGGCTGCCGTTGGTTCCCGGGCCGGAGTTGGCCATGGAAAGGATGCCGGGCCGATCATGCTTGAGAGAGGGGTCGAACTCGTCCTGGAACTGGTAGCCGGGGCCTCCGGTGCCGTTGCCCTGCGGGTCGCCGCCCTGGATCATGAATTCCTGGACGACGCGATGGAACGTCAAGCCATCGTAAAACCGGGTTCCCGCGGGCTTGTTCGAAGCCTTGGTTCCTTCGACGAGGCCCACGAAATTGGTCACCGTCAAAGGCGCCTTCTCGTATTCTAGTTGCGTGACGATTTTCCCCTTCACCGTGTAGAAGACGGCGTACACGCCCGGAGCCAGCGCGCCCTGCACGGGCGCGGCCTTGGTGCTTGCGGCCGGCGCTTCTTTGCCGCGGATGGCCTGTTTGGAGGTATCGGCGGGAGTCTCGGCGCTCCAGACCGCGGCCGCCGACATGCAGACGGTGAAGATCAGAGGGGACATGGCATCGATGAGACGGGATTTGCCTTGGGCCAAGGGACGCTCCTTTGGTTGTAAAAGGGATAACTGTATCAGCAGCGGGTGAATTTAGCAATTATGAGCCGATGTCAAATGCAAACGGGCCCGCTTCGAGCGCGGCAACGGGATACGGGACTTGGGCTTACGCCAAATTGACCCTTTGCAGGGCGCCTGGTTTGTTTGCTACACTATAGGCCAAAGGGCGTTTCCGGTTCCTTGGTTCCGGAAAGGCAGTGTCTTTGCCGGGGGTTCCGATCGCGGCTCCCGTAGGCATGCTTGTGAAAGGGCTTGGCCGATGAAACTGAATGAATTCGAAGAAAAGCTGGGGACGGTTTCCGACGCGAAATTGCGGCAGATGCTGACCGCCGGCCGCACCACCGGTCCGGACGTGGCCGTGAAACTGATTCTCGCCGAATGCAATCGCCGGGGCATGGATGGATTGGACGGGGAAGCGGTGCCGGGGGCGTATTCCGATGAGCCCCGCGTGCTGGGATCCGAAACCGTCGCCTACCCCCAGGAACAGGCGGGTTACGCCGGCGCCGATGCGCCTCCGGCCGCCCCCGATTCGGCCGAAGCCGAGGCCGCGGAGGCTCCCGCCACCGCGCCCGATTGGCTGAACGAGGAAACGAAGTCCGGCCTGCCCGTGGTCGCCAAGATCCTCATCGTGTTGGTGGTGCTTGGGGCCGTCCTGGGTCTGGCCTGGAAATTCAGCCACTAAACCCATGTTACCGCTTTCCGTGCTAAGCCGATCCGGTTGCGCCGGATTGCTGGCATCCGTTTGCCTGATTTCCGCGCCCGCGGCTGCCAAATCCTCCATCCACCCATCCGTCCAAGGCTCCAGACCCATCGCCACCTGCGCGGCAGGCCAGGAATGCGAACCGTTGTGGCCGGACGCGGCCCCGGGCGCCTTGGGCAACGCCCCCGCCGACCTGCCTTTTCTCACCGTGTATCCGCCCGATCCCGCCAAGGCCAACGGAGCCGCCGTGGTGATTTGTCCCGGAGGAGCCTATGGGATGCTGGCCCGCCGCAAGGAAGGCGTGGAACCGGCCCAATGGCTCGCTTCCCTGGGCGTCCATGTGTTCCTGTTGGACTACCGGCTGGGGCCCGCCTACCATTATCCCATCCCCATGGGCGACGCCGGGCGCGCGGTGCGCTGGGTGCGGGCCAATGCGGATCGTTTCCGACTGGACCCGGGCCGCGTGGGCATGCTCGGTTTTTCCGCGGGGGGTCACTTGGCCGCTACCTTGGCCACGCGCTTCGACCAGGGCCAATCGCAATCCCCGGATCCGGTGGAACGGCAATCCGATCGGCCGGATTTCCAGATCCTGATCTATCCCGTCATTTCCATGGAAGCGCCCTATACCCATCGCGCTTCGCGCACCAACCTGCTGGGCCGCAATCCCGCCGCGGCGGTCCTGGATTCCCTCTCGGCGGAAAAGCACGTAACCGCGCGGACACCCCCCGCCTTCATCGTGCACGCAGAATCGGATCCCGTGGTGGCCTTCGCCAACAGCCGGGCCTACGCGGATGCCCTGCGGCAGGCCGGCGTGCCGGTGGAGTTCCTGGCTTTCGTGGAAGGAACGCACGCCTTCGGTCTGGCGGCGGAGCGGAACGGGGAGCCCGGGCAGGCCCAGCTTTCCACCTGGCCGGCCCAATGCGTCAAATGGCTGGAGTCCCGGGGACTCCTGGCTCCCTATTCGAGATTGCCGTAGTCCCGGGCGGGACGTGGTCTACTCAAGGTTTCCATAGTCCCGCTTCCAACTGGAAGAGGGTTTGCCGGACTGGGTCAGCACCGGCAGGTTGGTGATGAGATCGATGCTCGATCCCGCCATCTGCCGTTCGCAATAGAACAGGTCCATCGGGTAGGTTTCCCCGAAGGTCAGGGGCAGATCGTCCAGGCTCACCGTCGCATAGGTCGAGAAATGCACGAAGCCGAGATCCATCACCAGGGAATCGTTGATGTACAGCCACACGTCATCGTCCCCGTTGAACTCGAAGTTCATGCCGGAGGTATGCTCGAACTGGGTGTGGATTTCCATGCAGAAGGAATAGTTGTGCAACACCCCGTCCTTGTCCCTGATCCCCTCGTCCCCCAGGCCGCGGCCGTCCAGGGGCACGAATGCGGGAACATCCTTGGTGCCGAACCGCTTGTACTGGTAGGCGTTGGCGCCCAGATCCTTGCGCCGCACGAAGGGCAGGGAATCCTTGAACATGATGTTGAAGAAGACCCGGTCGTTCCCGGGATTCCTGACATTGCAGTCCGCCTTGCCGCCCGCATAGTCGTAGGTCCCGAACCATCCCGGCGTCCAGGCCGTGAACCACTTGTCGATGCCGCAATTGTATTTCGGATTGGTCCCCATCATCGGCTTGCCGATGGAGTCCAGTCCGAAAAACGAGGCATTCTCGGTGGTATAGCGCAGGCCCTTGAGTTTGACCATGCCCGGGGTGACCTGTCCGCCCGCGAAGTCGGGAGGGCCGCGGTTGAAATCGGGATTGGATCCGTCCGCATGGAAATCGTAGAGGATGACGCGCTGCCATAAGGTGTCCGGCGGCGCCGGGTTGTCCCCGCGCAGGCTCAAGGTCTGGTTGAGCGGGGAACGGAAAGTGGTGTCTCCCTTTCCGCCCATGATGGCCTCCGTATTCAGGGTGTAGACCAGCGGCCCGGCCTCGGAGAGGGAATATTTCACCTTCCCCCTTCCCACCTGGGTGGTGTCCCATTTCTCGGATTTGGATCCGAAAGCGGCCAGCCGTTTTCCGGGGATGGGCCGCTCCGTCATGTAATTCGGCCCCTTCCAGCCTATCTGCCCGAAGCCCTTGCCCACGCCCTGGGTGTGGAGGAATTCGAAATAGTAACGCTTGCCGATCTTCAGCGACACGGGACTGGATACGCCCGTTCCGCTCATGGGCCAGGCGAAGGCCCAGGATTCCACGTGCGCGATGGGGGATGAGGAAAGGTTGGCGGGATTGTCGTCCGTGCTCAGATAGAACGCTCCCGCATCGTCGGCGCGGATGAAGAAGGTATAGGCTCCGGAAGAAGGCGGGACCACGTACCCGCGCCAGCGCACGCCGTAGTCGGTGACCGATTTCCAGTTGGAGCCCAGGTATCCGGATTTCTCCTTCCGGTCCGGGGCATGGCTCATGGCGCCCTGCAGGGCGGCGATGGAACCGCCGGCGCCGTTCCAGACCTCCCCTTCGATTCCGTCCATCAGGGAGGTGTCGATATAGCGTTTTACGTTGCCGTCGATGACTTCCTGGGCCAGCAGAGAGCGCATGCCGTCCGAGGCGTAGAATGCGCGCATGCGGTTCTTGTAGTTTTGCGCGGTCACCTGGCCGTGGTGGGCATTGTAGATCATGCCGATGGCCAGGGTGGAAATGCCGAGCAGCATCAGGATGGAAACGATCAGGATGAACCCGCCGTCCCGCGGGCCGTGTCGCTTCATAGTCGGTTCCTCAGGAGCACGTCCATGGAAAGGTCGAGAGTGCGGTAGCCGTCGTTCCCGGCGAAACCGGGATCGCGGTTGCGGGTACGGGCCGTGATTTCCAGCTTGGCGGAGCGCATGGACGACCATTGCGAGGTGGGAGTCTGATTGGCCGTGAAGGCGGTGAAGGCGAGGTTCTGGAGGTTCTCGGCGAGCACCATGTTGTTCAGCATCAGGTTGCCGTCCTGGATCCGGTAGTCCTCCACGTCGTAGGCGTAGACGGCGTCGCCGGCCTCCAGGGTCACGGGCGAAGCCGCGCGGACCAGGCCTCCCTTGCCGGTATTCTTGATCCCCTCCGCGAATCCGTCGGAGTTGTAGCCAAGATTGATGTCGACCTTGAAGGTCGGTTTCGCGGGATCCTGCGGATCGCACAGGATGGCCGCGGCCTTGGTGAAACCTTTGGCATCGTCGACGGGGATTTCGTACGCGCCGGCGAGGGGACCCGCCAGGTATTGCACGCCGCCGCGCGGATTCACGGAGACCTTGATGCGGCCGCCCGGATTGCCTTCCGGCAGGGTGATGATGTCCCAGCCCACGGCCGGCAGATTGGACCCCGCCGCCATCAACGCTTCGGAGAGGCGCTTGATCGTATAGTGGGCGTTCAGATCGCGATCGGTCGCCTGCTCTTGCAGATTGAAGGATCGGTTGAAATCCTTGAAGAAGCGGGCCAGGCCCACCAGCAACAGGCCGGAAGCCGCCAAGGCCACGATGATTTCCATGAGGGTGAATCCCCCCCGGCTTCCGGCGCGCCTGCCGGGAGCCGGCGGGCTTTCAGAATCTGCGCGATACATAGGTTGTCACATCCAGACTGTCCAGGCGGTAGATTCCCCAGGAGACGACCACTTCCACTTTGCGCACGTTGGCGAGCACGGCGTCGGTCCTGGGGGACCGCGCTTCGGAAACTCGGCGCACCAACTTGAGCAGGTTCTCCTGGTAGCTGGTGTCGCGAGGCGGCCAATTGGCGATGGTATCCCGGGCGATGCCGATGCGGATGGCTTCGATGTGCTTCTCCACCAGCTGGCCCGCGCGCATCACCCTGCCGTTGCTCGCCATGTTGGTACCCGCGCTTTGTTGCATCTTGATGAACACGGCCGTGCCCACGCCGATCACCACCATGGCGATCATCACCTCCATCAGGCTCAGCCCGGCTTGGCGGACCGCCGCGGCGGCCAAGCCGCTGATGCGGGCCTTCATTTTCCCAACCTCACCCGGCCGGTGCTGGCCAGGACATCGAGGGTATCGTTCAAGGTACCGTCGGTCACCACGATCTTGAAGCTTTTCCAGGCCGAGCCGTCCCCGCGGAAAACCACTTCGTCCGGATATCCGGGCAGGGCCCGGAAGACGGATTTTTTCTTCAGCACTTCGGGCTGCAGATACGGGGAGTCTCCGCTTCCATCATAATTGTATGCCGCAGGATTGATCTTGTCCTCGAACAGGAAAGCCTTGTTGGGGGTGGCGCCCAGATCGAAGTAAACCCCGATATGCAGATTCGGATTGGCCATGGCTTTGGATTGCGCCGTCTGGATCAATCGCTTGATGTTCTGGCAGCTGTTCCTGAAATCCAGCCGGCGCAGATAGTTTTTCATGGGGTTGACCGATAAAGCCGCCAGAATGCCGATAACGGCCAAGGCCACGCAGATTTCCAGCAGGGTCATCCCCCGGCTTTCCATTGTCGTGTCCACCCGGTCCGGCTGCATAGTCCTCTCCTAAGTTAACCTCTAGGGAAGATGTCAAAATCCAAAGGCGTCAAAGAACCCGATACTCTGGGAAAAGTACCGAATAAAGTCAAATCTGCTCCGCCCTCAAAAGGGGAATCCGGTATATCTTTAGGGCGGGGAAGGAACTAGCACCATGTCGGGTTTCCACCGGAAAGCCTTGGGCGGGCTTTTGGGATGCTTGGCCGTGATGTCCGGCTTGGCGCATGCGGGCGAAGAATTCCTTTGGCCGAAAGGCGCTCCCGGCGCCATGGATACCACCAACGCTTCCAAGCCCTCCGTCACCTATTTTCCCGCCGACGCCGGTACCGCCATCGGGACCTCGGCCGTCATCTGCCCCGGAGGCGGATACGACCATGTCGCCATGGACAAGGAAGGTTATCAGATTGCGAAGTGGCTGAACACCCAGGGCGTTTCCGCCTTCGTGCTCAAGTACCGGGTCGCTCCCTACCATCATCCCATCGAGATGAACGACGCCCAAAGGGCCATGCGCTTCGTCCGCGCGAACGCCGTGCGCTACCGGATCGATCCGGCCAGGATAGGCATCGTGGGTTTTTCCGCGGGCGGGCATCTGGCCTCCACCGTGGCCACTCATTACGACTCCGGCAATCCATCGGCTCCGGACACGGTCGATCGCCAGTCCTGCAAACCCTATTTCCAAATCCTGGCCTACCCCGTGATCACCATGGAAGGCCCTTTCGTCCACCTCGGGTCGCGCGCCAATCTCCTGGGGAGCAATCCCGCGCCGGAAACGATGCATCTGCTCTCCAACGAAAAGCAGGTGGATGCCCGGACCCCGTCCGCGTTCCTGGTGCATTGCAAGGACGATCCCGACGTGCTGCTGGACAATACCATGGTGTATTACGATTCCCTGATCAAAGCCGGGGTGCCGGTGCAGATGAAACTCTATGACCACGGTCCGCATGGATTCGGCCTTGCCAACGGCGTGGCCGGCGCCCCCAACCTCCCCACCATCGCCACCTGGACCACCATCTGCGCCACCTGGATGAAGGACAGGGGTTATCTGAAGCCTTCAACCTCCATCATCCAGCCCGCAGGAACCCCGGCGGCCCTTCCGCTTCCCGCCGCCGCGGGGGCCTGGAGAGGCGGTATTTTCGATTTCCTGGGCCGCTGGCGCCGCGCCCACAGGGCCGATCCTCCCATCCCCCGTTAATTGTATCTTTCGGACTGATGCAGAAGGTATTCGCCGGTTCCCGGTATTCCGCGGAACTCGATTTCATGTACCGGGTGATCCTGGAAGCCGGCAAGCTGCTGCTGGCGGGGCGCCTGGAAGGCACCGAAGTCTCCTACAAATCCGACAACTCCATCGTCACCCAGGTCGATCATCAGTGCGCGGCCTATCTGGACGGCGAGATCGAAGCGAATTTTCCCGGGGACTCCATCCTCAACGAGGAAACCTGGCATCTGAATCCGGAAGCGGCCCCTTGGCATCAGGCGGAACGCTGTTGGATCCTGGATCCCCTGGATTCCACGTCCAGCTATATCCGCAACGGCCAGCACTACGGAGTGATTCTCGCCCTGGCCATCCAGGGGCGGCCCGAAGTGGGCATGACCTACAAGCCCGAGCTGGGGGAAATCTATTTCGCGGTCAAGGGTGAAGGGGCATTCCGCGCCTTCGTGGCGTCGGACCCGGATTTGATCGAGGTGATTCCCGTCCGCGTGTCCGGCGAAACCAAACCCAACCTCATCACCTCGCATGGAAGGCTGTCGCCGGGGCTCAATGACATCCTCCGCCAACTGGGCAATCCGCCTTCCCACCGCATGAACGGGTCCCTGAAGATCAATGAAGTGGCGCGCGGGGCCTATACCGCCTTCGTCTCACCCGCCCAGAATCCCATGGCTTTGTGGGATATGGGCGCCACCCAGTTGATCCTGGAGGAAGCGGGGGGCCGGCTGACAGATCTCCAGGGCCGCCGCCTGGACTTCCGGGCTCCCAATCCAATCCTCACGGAAGGCATCATCGCCTCCAACGGCGTAACGCACGCCGCCCTGCTGGAAAAATTGAAGACAAGGTGATTTCGGCGGGCCGGGTTTATGCCCGGTGCCGAACCGGAGGTCGCCGAACTTAAAGCTCGGCTTGCAACGCGATCTTGTGGAAGCTGAGTTTTTCCTGGCCGGGATAGGTCCCGATTTCCTCGGCGACGTAGACGTAGCTCAGGTAGACGAGATAGCCGAAGCGCACGCCGAAGGTGGGATATCCGTCGTTCAGGCCCATTCCGAGGTAGGCGACGGGGCGTTTCTTCATGTAGCCTTCCAGCGCCACGCCGGCCTTCAACTGTTTGAACCAGGGCGTGCCGGGGATGAGGAAGCGTTGCCAGTCGAGGTTGACCAGCACGCGGTTGTCCAGGTCCGGCACCAGCTCCACATCGTGGTGGTAGGCCAAGCCCAGGTTGATTTCCGGCCGCAGAAAACGCTGGTTGAGGATGGTGGGGAAATCCAGCGTGGACAATCCCGCGGTCCAGTCGTCGCCGATATCCTTTTCCGCGCCCAGGTTGAGTCCCACGCCCTGGCGGGTCTCGGCGATATCTCCGGCCACGCCGAGTTTGGACAGTTTGTCCGCCCAGCCCTTGTCGGGTCCCTGCCAGGCCGCCTTCACCTTGTAGAAGTCGTCATCCGTGGTTCCCACCAGGCGGTCATCGTATCGCAGGCGATAGATGTACTTGAGGGCGAAGCCGAAACGGTAGCCATCCTCGGCTTTGAACCCGCGGCCGGCGGTCAGGACCAGGTCCGAGAGCGCGCCCACGCCGGGCACGGGAGTCACCACGGCTTTGCCCAGGGTCAGATTGTAGCGGGTATCCGAAAGCACGCCGAAGCCGATCCCCTGCCAATTGCCGTACAGGAGAAAGGTCTGCGAAAACGGCGCCCACTTGTTGTCCACCGGACCGATTCTCGCCAACAGGGAATCCATGCTGTTCAGGTATTTGTAATTGTCGGCGGCCCAGGTGGCATAGTCGAGAAGCACGGAGTTGACGCCCAGGTCCATGGACAGGCCCATGCCGCCGCCATCTTCTTTGGCGAGGGCGGCGGGATTCAGGAACAGGGACGGCGCGCCCTTGGAGGAAGCGACGCCGGTCCGGCTCAGGGACTGGGACTTGGTATCGCGGAACTGCGGGCCCGCTTCGGCGAAGAGGCTGGCGGTCGAGAGGGAGACCGCGGCCGCGAAAAGAACGGTTCTGCGCATCATTTCACGTCCTCGTCGATCCAGCCGTCGCCGTCGTTGTCCACCCCGTCGGGGATTTCCTCATCCAGGCCCAGAACGCCGGCGGTCCATTCCGAACGCGGCGGCATGCCATGGATCCAGATATGCTTGAATTGGCAGGCGTCCTGGACCGCGTCATCGTTGGAAGACTTGAGGTGCACCAGATCCTTGTAGGTCTGGGGCAGCTTGTCGAAGTCCTCCAGGCAATTCTTGCTGGGCCCTTCCCCCAGGAACCTGGAATAGTAGACCTTCAGGGAATCCACGCCGCCGTTCTGGGCCAGGAAGATGCGGTGTTCCAGGGATCCGATGCAGAACTGCCGCTGGAAGGGCGGGGCCTGCATGGGAATGGCGATGTCGATGTCGGGGCATTTGTTCTCGTGGCCCGGGACGTCGCTCCAGACCATGGGGGCGGGCATGGTTCCGATCATGTCGATCGTCAGCAAGGCGTCGTCGTCATCGTCCATGCCTTTGGCATTGCGCGCATCCTCATCCTTGATGCCGTCGTAGTCGTTGTCCCGATCGTCGATCTCCTCTTCGTCGATGCCGAAGGTTCCCGAAAGCCAATCGCTCCGGGCGGGAGGGCGGACGGTGGATTTGAGGAAGGACGTGGTGGTGGAGCAGGTCTGGGCGATGAGACGGGTGATGAGGACATCGTCCACCTTCTCGTTATTCGGTTTCATTTCCCTGGCGACGTCCTGGCAATGCTTGATCATGGTGGCTTTGCGGGCGTTCTTGGAGGTGTCTTTGGCCACTTTGCGAACGGTCCAGGAGGCATCGGTGAACTTGACGTACAGGTCCGGATGCAGGAAGCGATGCAGGGGATGGCCGATGTTGACGCCCTCACCGTTGGGAAAGCCGTCGAGGTAGGCTTTCCAGTTCACGTCGTCATCGTAGTCGAAGTGGATGCCGCCGTCCTTGTTGTAATCGTGCCAGATCATGCGCGTTCCCTTGCCGGAACTGTCCTGGTCGTCGAAGTCGTTGTCGAGCTTGTCGTCGAAGCGCATGTAAGACAGGAAGTTGCTCAGGTCCGCGATATTGGTGACGATTTCCGTCAGTTGTCCGCTCAGCTTGTCTTCCTTGTGGGTGTTCATGGCGCCGGTCACCGAATCCAGGTTGAAGCTGGAGGAGGCGATGGGTCCCTGCATCTTGTCCAGGAAGGAGTTGATGTCGTTGGGATTGCTGGAAAACTGCCGGGCGCGGACGTCCTTGGTGTCCAGGTTGTTGATGTCGATGCTCCGGGTCAGCGCTTTGAAGTTTTCGAACTCGTTGATTTCGCTGACCGGGCCCTCCTTGCACATGCTCTTGTAGAGGGCGGTTTCCATGCAAGGGCCGCTCAGGCTGGGGCAGATGTTGCGGCCGCAATGATCGCTGACGTGATTGTCTCCGTCCAGGTCGAGGGGGCCGAGCATGCCTTTGATGGTCTGCAACAGGCCCAGATCCAGGCGCGCCACGCCTTCCGAGACCTTGCCGTCCGACGCGGTGTCGCCGTCCGGAAGCAGCTTCCATCCGCCGGGAATCAGAACGGTGTCCCGCTGGTGCCGCAGGATGTGCTCCAGGTTTTCCACCGATTGGGCCACCGGGTAATAGGTGCTGTCGATCTTGGCCAGGGTGGTGCCGGAGTCGATGAAGGGGATTCCCTTTTTGGCCGTGGCGCTATCCTTGCCCCGGCGGGAGTTGAACTCGTCGTTCAGGGTATTGTAATCGATATGGTACAGGCTCACCAACGCCTTGGCGTGGAACAGGTACGCTTCCGATCCGCGCGGGTTCAGGATCTTGGCGCGGTCGTAATAGTCCACCGCATCCGAATATTCTTCGTTGTTGATCGCTTCATTGCCTTTGAGGATCAGGCCGCGATAGGTGAGGTCCTTGTCGGCGTCGGCGGCGAGGGGCGTGAACACGTTGCAGGCGGCAAGCAGGCAAAGGCCGAGGCCCGCCATGAGCAGACCAAGCATCGGAAATGCCCGACGCAAAGCTCCGATTAGAGGCGTCTTTCCCCTCATCAATCCTCCGCTCTCAATGTTGGACAACACGGCAAAACCCCCTGAACATACAGTCCCCCAGGCGCCGGATGCCTGAAAAGATACTCTACACTTTCTCAAAAAAGCCCTGGATTCTGAACAATTAATCGAATCCGGGGGTTGCGTCTTTTTAGTTCAGGGACAAGTATCCGGTCCCCAACCTTGGACTTCCAAAAAAGCCAGGTGCTATAATCTGCTTGTGCTTACCTACGCCCTCACCGCTTTCCTCTCCGGCTTCGCCCTGTTCCTGCTGGGGTTCTCCATCTTCATGTACCATGAGAACCGCAAGTTCGGCGACAATCAATTCACGGTAAAGTTGTTGCCTCCGCCTCCGCGGAAAGCCGCCACCGTGGTCGAAGGGCATGCCAAGACATACATCGGAGCCTCTTCAGGATTCATCCTGCCCGAGACGGCCCCGGTCTTTTCCCGCCAAGCCTGACCGATTCACCGGATTTCCGCTCCGGAAGGCGCACCTTTCGCTTCGAAAGGCCGCACCTTTCGAAGCGAAAGGCGGCTTTGACTTGGCATAAGTCTCGGTCGTTTATAAATTAACGGGCACCGCGGTGGTCGTAGCTCAGTTGGTAGAGCAGTGGATTGTGGTTCCACTGGTCGCGGGTTCAAGTCCCGTCGTCCACCCCATTTTTTTCCCGGATTTCACCCCATGCCCGGAACCGTGCGGCCGCCAAGCGCCCCGGCTCCTGCTTGGAGCCCGGTGGTTCCGTTTCCTTTGTGCGGTCCATCCTAGAGGATCAGCACAAAGGTTCCCGCCAGGATCAAGCCCGCTCCCATGGCCGTCTTGAGGGTCAGGGCCTCTCCCAGGAACACCGCCGCCAGCAGGATGGTCAGAGCCAGGCTGGCTTTGTCGATGGGCGCCACCAGGGACACCTTGCCCAATTGCAAAGCCCGGAAATAGAAAAGCCAGGAAAGCCCCGTGGCCACGCCGGACAGGCAGATGAAGAGAAGGTTGTGCCGTGACAGGGAGGTTACCTCGGCAATCCTCCCCCTGGCGAACACGATGCCCCAGGCGATGAAGAGGATGACCACGGTGCGGATGGCCGTGGCCACGTCCGAATCCACGCCTTTGATGCCGATCTTGGCGAGGATGGCGGTGAGGGCGGCGAAGACGGCGGAAAGCAGGGCGTAGATCCACCATGTTTGCATGCGGGGCTCCTTGGGTCCAGACCCTGAAAATAGAAACCCGCAGGATTCAGCCCGAGGCCCGCTTCCTGAAACCCGACCATCCGATGGCCAGCGCTACGGCCACGAATCCGGCCCCGGTCCCCAAGGCCAGGCGATACCCGGCCAGCAAGGCTTCCGTTTGGCCGGCCGCCCCCGCGGCCAGGAGATGGGCGGTCCGCCCCGCGGCCACCGCCACCAACACGGCCAGTCCCAGGGCCCCGCCCAATTGCCCGGTGGTGTTCACGATGCCGGAAACCAACCCATGGTCCTCCTCCTTGACTCCGGAGGTGGCGAGCACGGTCAGGGTGATGAAGGCAGGCATCAGTCCGAAAGACATCAACACCGTGGCGGGCAGGATCAGGACCCAATACGTGTCCCGGCCGGAAAGCAGGGACAGCAGGCCCATGGACACCAGGACCAGGGCGGTGCCTCCCACCAGCACGGTTTTGGGACCCATTTTGTTGGCGAGGCGCCCGCCCCAGGGTCCGGCAATGCTGGCGGCCAGGCCATGGGGCAGGAAGGCCAGTCCGGTCAGGAACGGCGAATAGTGCAGCACCTGCTGGAAATACAGGGTGAGCACCAGGTTCATGGCCACCAGGGCCGCGCTCAGGAACGTGCTCACCAGGTTGGCGGCCGCTATCCCGGGCAACAGGAAGATCCGCAGGGGCATGAGCGGCTGCTCGGCGCGCGCTTCCACCGCGATGAAGGCGATCAGGAGCGCCAGCGCCGCTCCCATCAGCCGCCAGGTGTGCCAGGATATCCAGCCCGCCGTGGGCGCCTTGGCGAGCGCATAGACGAGTATCATCAGCCCCGAGGTAACCAGCACGCTACCCAGGATGTCGAGCTTGGGCCTGACCCGGGGCCTTTCCGGTTCGCGGATGAGGCGGTAGGCGGAAACGATCACCAGGATTCCGAAGGGAACGTTGACGAAGAGGATCCAGCGCCAACCCAGCCAGGCGGTGATGATGCCGCTCAGCACCACGCCGATGGAGTATCCCGCCGCCGACACGGTGCCCCAGATGCCGAAGGCGCGGTTGCGCGAGGGTCCTTCCTCGAACACGCCCATCAGCAGCGCCAAGGCCGAAGGGGTCAGCATTGCGGCGCCCAGGCCCTGCAGGCAACGCATGGCAACGAGCATGGCGGCGCTTACCGAAAATCCTCCCAGCAGGGACGCCAAGGTGAACACCGCGGCGCCGGCCAGGAAGATGCGTTTGCGGCCGTAGAGATCGGAAAGCCGCCCGCCCAGGAGCAGGAACCCGCCGAATACCAGCCCATAGCCCGTGAACAGCCACTGGACCCCCGAGGGCGTGAAGCCGAGGGCTTCCTGGATGGAGGGAACGGCCACGTTGACGATGGAAAAGTCCAGGATCACCATGCAATCGGCGAAGCACAGCAGGGTAAGCATCATTTTCTGGATGCGGCTGAACGGGAGATCCGTATCGGCTGCGGGGGAAGAATCGGAGGCGGCTTGCATGAGTCGGTGTCCGGGTTGGATCCGGATAAGTAGAAATTATACCTTGGATGCGCGGTTCCGTCGGCATTGCTTGCAGGTTCGCGCCGGATGAGTTCTATTTCCATGGCGGCCAGGCAAGGCCGGTGTATCCGGGGGGAGCAAACCATCATTTCATGAAAAGAGCCGCCCCATGCATTACCCCCTGTTCCTGACCGCTGCCGCTTTCGCCCTTGCGACCAGGCCCGCGGCGGCCGCCACCGTCCATTGCTCGGACCTGACGACGGTTTCCGCCACCAGCGGCTGGAGCACGGTGCAAAAGGATCTTTCCATCGACAAAAAGCCCATCACCCTGGGCGGCAAGGTCTATCCCAAGGGGCTCGGCACGCATGCCCCCAGCGAGATCGTGTACAACCTGGACGGCAAGTACGCCACCTTCACCGCGGACGTGGGAATAGACGATGAGACCGCGGGCAAAGGCTCGGTGGAGTTCCAGGTTTTCGCGGACGACTCCCTGGTCTATCACAGCGGAGTGATGAAGGGCAACGTGGCGGCGAAGAAAATCTCCATCAGCGTGGCCGGCAAGAAGAAGCTGAAGCTCGGGGTCACCATCGGGACGGATACCTACGATATGGACGATGCGGATTGGGCTGCGCCGCAGCTGGCGGAGAAGGACCCGGTGGCCCTGTCGGTCCCTAAGACTTCCAAGGCTTCCCGCCCGGACCGCAGCGCATCGGTTGGATACGCCGCGCAACCCGGCGCGCATCCGCGCAACCTCCAAGGGAGATTGAAACATATCCTGACTCCGGCCGAAGGACGCTGAAACGGCCGTTCCGCACTGCGGGCCGTCCGCGGGAATCGGCTACTCGCCGTGGAATTCGGCGACGGGGCCGCCGGTCTTCTCCTTGTTCGCTTTGAACAGGAACAGCAGCGGGATGCAGGCCAGGAAAAAGAATCCCACGAAATAGAAAGTGTCCAGGTAGGCCAGCAACGAGGCCTGCTTCGCGACCAGATGGTCCAGCATCGCCAGCGCCCGCACCTTGGCGGTGGCGGCGTCCACTCCCTTGGCGATCAAAGCGGCGGTCATCCCGGACAGGCGTTGATACGCCGCCATGGAATACGACGTAATCCCGTCGGAGAGGATGCTCTGATGGAACGTGGTGCGGCGTTCGATGAAGGTGGCCATCACGGCCACGCCGAAGGAGCCTCCCAGTTGCCGGATCATGTTGGTCAAACCGGTGCCTTGGGGGATGTCCTTGCCCTTGAGGCCCACCAGGGACATGGTGGTCAAGGGGATGAAGATGAGTCCGAGGCCCACGCCGCGGACCACCAAGGGCCAGAAAAAGCTCGAGGTTCCGGTCTGCGCGCCCAGGTGGGAGAGCATGTAGGTGAAGAAGTAGAACAGGAAGAATCCGATCCCGCTGAACAGGTTGGCGGGAAGCTTCTTCTGCAGGGCCTTGCCGATGAAGGGCATCATGATGGCGGTGGCGATGCTGCCGGGGATCAGGAGCTTGCCGGTGTCGGTGGCGGTGAAGCCCAGGAAGGATTGGGCGAAAACGGGGATCACGAAAACCGATCCGAAAAGGCCGAAGCCCAGGATGAAATTGAACAGCATGCCCATGGCGAAGGAGCGGTCCTTCATCAGGCGCAGATTCACGACCGGATGCTCGTAGACCAATTCGCGCCAGACGAATCCCACCGCGCCCACGACGGCCACGATGCTGAGGAAGGTGATATAGCGGGATTCGAACCAGCCTTCCTTGTCGCCGCGCTCGAGCACCACCTGCATGGCTCCCACGCCGGCCACGAGCAGGCCTATCCCCGGCCAATCCATGCCGCGGACCTGGTATTTTTCCAAAGGCTCCTTCACGTAGAACCACGTCATGGCCGTGGCGGCTATGCCGACTGGGATGTTGATGAAGAAGATCCAATGCCAGGACAGGGTATCGGTGATGTACCCGCCCAGCACGGGGCCGATGGTGGGCCCGATGATGACGCCCAGGCCGTAGATGGCGTTGGCCAGCCCCAGTTCCTCTTTGGGAAAGGTTTCCACCAGGATGGCCTGGGCCGTGGACAGCAATCCGCCTCCGCCCATGCCCTGGATGAACCGGAAGAACACCAGCATCCACACGTTGGTGGACATGCCGCACAGCACCGACGCCACCGTGAAGACGATGATGGAAGCGGCGAAATACTTCTTGCGGCCGTATTTGTTGCTCAACCACCCGGCCATGGCGATCATGATGACGTTGGCCGCGGCATAGGAGGTGATGACCCAGCTGATGTCGCCCAGGGTGGCCCCCAGGCTGCCCATCATCTGGAGCAGGGTGACGTTGACGATGGACGTATCGACCAATTGCAGCAGGGCCGCGGATATGACCGTCACGATCACGATCCATTTGTCGAGCCCGAATTTCATTGCCGCTATCCGCCCTGCCGGATGTCGATGGACACGGAAACGGACATTCCCGGCCGCAAGGCATGTTGTTCGTCCCGGTTGGCCTCCGGGGGGAGATCGATGCGGACCGGGATGCGCTGCACCACCTTGGTGAAGTTGCCGCTGGCATTGTCGGGCGGGAGCAGGCTGAAGCGGGCGCCGGTGGCGTACTGGATGGATGAAACCGTCCCGGTCACGGTGCGGCCCGGGTAGGCGTCCACATCGATTTCAGCCTTGAGGCCCGGATGCACCCTGGCCAACTGGGTCTCCTTGAGATTGGCGACCACCCAGACCGGGGCGGCATCCACGATGGCCATGACGGGTTGGCCCACGGCGACCTGCTGGCCCGGCTCCAGGGAGACTTTCTCGACATGCCCCGGCGCGGGCGCGGTCACGGCCGTGTAGGACAGTTGCAGTCTGGCCGCATCCACGGCGGCCTGGGCCGCGAGCAGCCGGGCGTCCGCGGCCCGCACCTGCGCGTTGGCGCCGGCGATGCCGTAGGCCGTTCCCCGGGTCACCTCGGAAGCCGCCGCGTACGCGGCCTGGGCGCTCTGGAACGCCGCTTCCGCCGCGTCGAGCTGGGCTTTGCTGACGATGTCCTTCTGGAACAGTTCCCGCACGCGGTCCAGGTCCTTCTTCGCCTTGGACAGATTCGACTTGGCCGCATCCAGGTTGGCCTGGGCCGTGGATTTCTGCGATTGGGCGGCTTGGGCTCCGGCCCCCGCTATGCCTCCCTTGGCGGCGGCCTCCGCCGCGATCAGATCGGCTTCCGCCAATTGCAGTTTGATCCCCATTTCCCGGTCATCCAGCGTGAAGAGCGTGTCCCCGGCCTTGACCGGCTGATTGTCGATGACCCGCACGGAAGTCACCAGTCCCATCATCCGGGGGCTGATGGAAATGATGTGGCCTTCCACCTGGGCATCGTCCGTGGACTCGTGGTTGTGGTGGGACCACCAAGTGGGGATCCCGATCGCCAGCCCCACCAGGAGCAGGCCCAGCAACACCAGGTTGCGCACGGATTTCCCTCCGGATTTTTTCGCTTTTCCGCCGTTACCGCCTGCTTCGACCGCGTTGGCCATGGCTTCCGTCTCCTGGGTTCGTTTCATATTTCCGACAACCGGTTGGATGCCTTCAGGAATTCCAGCATGGCCCGGTTGTATGCGTAGAGTGCGTCGATATAGGCCTGGTGGGCCAGGCTCACGCTGGCCTGGGCGGAGATCACTTCCAGATTTCCGGAACCGCCGCTTTTGAAACGCTCCCGGGACAAGGCTTCTTCCTGCTCGGCGAAGCGGACCCGGTCCAATGCGAAGCGCGCGACTTCCTTGGAGGCGTTCATGGCCGTGCGGGAAACGCGTTCATCCTCTTCCGCGCCCAAGCGCACGTCGCGCGAGCGCAGATCCGCCTGGCGCGCCCTTTCCGTAAGCTGGCGCGATTGGGATTCCCGTTTGCCGCCGTCCCACAGGTTCCAGTTCAATTGCAGGGCGATGTTTTCCGTCCACTCGGCGCGGCTGTTCAGGCGGCGCCCGCTCAGGCCGTAATCGCCCGACAGTTCCAGGGAGGGCAGATAGGCCGCCGTGAACGCATCCCGGGTGGCCAAGGCGGAACGCTTTTCGATTTCCGCCGCTTCGACCTCGGGCCGGACCACCGGCGCGCCCAGGTCTCCGGCGCTTCGCGGAGCGGAGGTAGCGACATCTTTGAGCGAGAGCGTGTCCGACAATACCGGGAACCGGTCCAGCGGCATCCCCAGGATGCGGAGCAGGACGTAACGCGCCTGTTCCTCGGCTCCGGAGGCCGCGGCCAGGGCGCTGCTGGCCGTCGAGACCTGGCCGTCCGCGCGGAGTACTTCTATCAGGGTGGCCGATCCGGCTTGCTTCTGGGCCCTGGTCAAATCGGACAATTGCGAAGCCAGGGCGAGTTCCGAACGCCGCGAATCCACCAGGGCCCGTTCCCGGGACAGGGCGAAGTAGGCTTCCGCGGCGGCCAAGGCCACGTTCTCCTCCGCGGCCGCGGCATCCCATTTTCCCTTGGCCATATCCAATTTGGCGGTCTGGTAATGCTTCCAGGCCGGCGCGTCGAAAAGCGCGATGCGCCCGTTGATGCGGGCGTCCTGGGCATTGAACGGCCCGATGAGATTGGGGAACGGTTCCGATCCCGCGGCGACGGGAAAAGAGAAGCCCATGGCGGGAAGGTCGATGGAACGGATGGCATCGCTGGCGGTGGCGCCCACGTGCGGGAGCAAAGCGCTCCTGGATTCCCCCACCTTGGCCTGGAGCTCCCTGGATTTGGATCGGGCGGATTCCGCCTGGTAGGCATCCTTGCGGGCAGCGTCCATGGCCTGGCGGAGCCCCAGGGTCAGGGTGTCCGGCTTGGCTTGCAACATCAGGGAAACGAACAGAGCCGTACTAATCATGTTTCTTTCCAGCCAGCTTGATGGGTTTCAGTCCCGTGATGAGAAGGTCCAGCACCGATTGGAGGATCCGATCGGGCGGACAGGCGCTCCGGTTTTTGGTCCCGATATGCGCTTGAAGATACGCTTGGTGGAACAGGCCCGAAAGCGCGAATTGGGCGACGCCCTGGGCATCGGCGTTTTTCCGGAACGCGCCGCTTTCCTGGCCTTCCCGGATGATGCCTTCCAGCAGCTTCCAGCCCCTTACGGTTCCATTTTGGATCCAATATTGGAACAGGAGCGGCAGTTCCCTGGCTATTTCGCCGAACATCAATCTGTGGAAACGCATAAAATCCGCTTCCTGGGCGCGCGTCCAGTACCCGGTCAGGATGAAGCGCAGCTTTTCCGCCGGGGCCCCCGAGAATTCCTGCAGGGCCGCTTCCGTCGCTCCCAGCTTGATGCGGACCCGCTCTTCAAGCGCCTGTTTCAAGAGGTCTTCCTTGTTGCGGAAGTACCGGTAGACGGTTCCCTTGGAAACGCCCGCGGCATCGGCGACCACCTCCAGGCGCGTGGCGCGGTAGCCCTGCCGGCAAAACACGTCCAGGGCGGCGTGCAAAAGGGCGCCGGGGCGCTCTTCGGCTTTCCGTTCCCACTTAAGTTTCTTCAGCCGCATGCGGGCAGGTTCCTTATTGACTCCAGAGTAATTTAATCACGGGTCAATTAATGCGTCAATATAAAAACGTGTTCCGGCATGGTTGCATTCCCCGCTTCGGATCCTTAGTTTCCTTTCAGTAAGCCCAAGATCCAACCGGGGAACCGCTACGTTCTCAATATTCGTCCCACTCGCCGCCGCCGTCCTGTTTCCCTTCGCGGCCATGGCCCTCAAACGGGCCATGGATCTGGGCCGGGATCCGTGGGGAACGGTCCTGGCAAGCAACCTCGCGGTTGCGTCGGTTTTCCTTCCCATGTTCGCCTGGGACGGCGGATTGGAACCCCTCGACAAGGCCTATCAGCCCATCTTGAGCGGTCTCCTCTTTTTCCTGGCGCAGATCGCGGCCTACAAATCCTTCGCCGCCGGCGATCTGTCCGTGGCCATACCGGCCCAAGGCAGCAAGGTGCTCCTGGTCGCGGCCCTTACCGTATGCTTATTGGGACAGAAACTGGGCGGGCGCGTCTGGGCGGCGGCGGCGCTTACGGTGGCGGCCATCTATCTGCTACAGGATCGCGCCGAAGGGGAACGGTGGCGCAAACGGATCCGGGTGACGCTGGGATATGCCGTCCTGGCTTCCGCCGCCTTCGCCGCCTTCGATATCTCGGTGCAGAAATGGTCTCCGGGCTGGGGCGCGCAACGGTTCGGCGCTTGGGTATTCCTGTGCCAGGCCGCGCTGTCCGGTTCGCTGTTCTTTTTTCCCGGGCGCCGGTTCCATGGATACCCGGCCGGAGCGTGGGCCTGGCTGGGCGCGGGCGCGTTCGCCATGGCCTTCATCACCCTGGGGTTGGTGCTCGTCATCGGATTGGCCGGCAAAGCGGCATTGGTGAACATCCTCTTCAATTCCCGCTGCGTCTGGAGCGTCGTGTTCGTCTGGCTGGGAGGACGCTGGTTCGCGAACAAGGAGGCGAAGGCGGGAAGGCGGGCCATGGCACACCGGCTGCTGGGAGCCGGACTCATGATGGCCGCCATCGGATTGGCCGTGCTCTGAGGCGCCGGCCGGTCGCGGCTCAACGGGAGCTGTCGGCTATTGGCCCATGTCCGCGGGAGCTGGCTCCGCCCGCTTTTCCCCGGAGCGGCGATCGTAGGAAACCCCGTATGCCTGGGAGCGGAACTTGAGGACCGGGTCGTCGGAAAGTTCCAGGCCGGGCACCACGTTGGTGGGATCGAAAACCACGGATTCCGTGCCGGGTTGATCTTCGTGGACGCGATCGAGGATCAGGCGGCCGAGAACGGTTTTCTTCCTTCCTTCGGGCCAGGCCGAGCTGGGGTCGGTGAGCGGATCCCCGGCTTCAGCCATCTCCGCCACCAGATCCCAGGAGACGGGGCCCCGTTGCAGGCGGGCGCGGATTTCCTGCAGCAGGTATTGATCGGGACGGCCCTTGATTTCCTCCGCCCCGGGAATACCCGAGAGGCTTTGCGGGATCCAATGGTACCGGAAGGCCCGGCGCTTTCCCGCCGCGTCCACCAGATAATAGGCGTGGATGCCATGGTAGGATTCCATCGCGAAACTTCCCGACGGCTTCAGGCCTTTGATGAACTTGACGCTGGCGATGATGTGCAGGTGCTTGAGCACGTGCCAGATGATGCGCAGCATGTTGGGCTTGCCGCCGGGACCGGGAACCTGCGCGCTCGTGAGGCGGAGGAACTCCTCCGGCGTGCGCGCGGGAAAGACCGGGATGTTGATGCCCGCCCAGGTGGGCTTGGCGCCGGAAGGAAGATCGAAACGGATGGCGAAGCCCAGTACGCGCCCGGACTTTGGATCGGCGCGATCGGGAGCGCAGGGATTGCCGGCGGCGTTGGAAAAGCGGACCAGGCAGGGGATGGCCGCGCCCTGGAAATGTTCCGCTTTGGACAGCGACTTGGCCTCGGGTCCGGCTTGGAAGGTACCGCGGACCGCCAGGCCGCGAGCATGGGCCCGCCGGTATCCGGGCTTGGTGTCGGCGGCGTGTTCGATGAGGGTAATGGCTTCTTCAGGGGATAGGCGAGCGTTCATGGATCCTCCGGCGCCGCCATGGGCGCCGGATGAAAACATAGTTCCGATTGCGGCCGGATCCCCTGCCGGCCCCGGGCCTTTTCTTTCCGTCTATCGCGGCGCCAGGTAGGCGAAGGCGAATGTTCGGCGGCCCGCAGTAAGGACATAAATCCCGTGTTCGAGTCCGGTAGGCATGGAGAAAACGCCTCCGCGCAAAGCGGACAGGGCGATCCGTTTTCCCTGGAGACCGGACAGGGTCGCATCCGTTATCCATGTCATGTCTTCCGGTAGATAAAGCCTTCCGTTTTCCAGCCGGACCCGCGTCCCGGCGCTCCGCGCCATCCCGCGCGCAATCGCGGCGCCGGTGTACCCCGGGGGCAGGCTCATGATCCAGGCGCGGATAACCTCGTTGGCCAGGGGATTGATTTCGTAGGTGCCCAGGGGCGGCATCTGGATTTTCCCGTTCCCATCCCAGCCGGCGACCTTGGCCAGCGCACGGCGGTTTCCCTGGACGTCCCACAGGGACGTATCGCGGTATCCATCCGGGTCCGCGGCGGAAATGCGGCGCAGGATGACGGAGTAATCCGGCTTGCCCGGGAAAATCCATTTGGCCGAATCGGGGGCCGGCACCGTCACCCCCCACGCTCCCCGGCTCACCTTGTCCATGTAATTCATGGCGGCGCCGGGCGTGGCATAGGTGTAGACGGGAGTGCAACTGATGTTGCCTTCCGGACTATGGCAATGGGAACAGTTGGAGGCCAGGTAGGAACGGGCCCGCTTCTCCAGGGTCGAGCCCGGGCTGGCCGAATCATCCAAGGCGTACCAACGATGGGCGGCGGACGGAATGTAAGCCGCTCCGGCCCGCTTGACCAGATAGCCTTTGTCCATCAGGTCCTGAATCTGGTCCTTGCCGTTGGCCAGGCGCGTCAGTTGGGGCGTGATGAAACCCAGGATCCCGCGTTGCCTTCCGGACCGGCCGTTGACGTGGCAACTATTGCAAGTCGTCAACCCGAATCCCCGGACGTCGGGTCCCGACCGCGCGGGAAAGAGCCATTTCTTCTTGCGCGGGTTTCCCGAGGCGTCCCGGACGTAAAGCGAATCCGTTTCGCCCCCGCCCGCCGCCTCCCCGATCAGATCCGCGTCGCTTTGATCCTTGCGCCATTTGTAGCTGAACCCGTGCCACTTGCCATACTGCCGCACCATGATCCGGGTCTCGAGGTAGATCCGGGATGCCGGATTGTCCTTCAGGGTATCCATCATGAAATGCTTGACGAACGTGGCGCCTTCGGGAAACAGGTATTCGTCCGTGTCGTTGACGTAGGTGATGACGGAATCCTTGGGCAGCACCAGAAAGCGGGATTTGACCGCTCCGTCGTTCCAGAGCGGACTGTTGATTTCGAACGGGTATATTCCCGGGCCCACCACCTTGGCGGCGGGATCCGAAAAAAATCCCGTGGCTGAAAAGGTTTTGGGGTAGAGGGCGTAGTTCTCATCCGGCAGGCTGGTCTCGCTGACCATGGCCTTGAAAAACCGGAAGGTCGGCGCCTCCCGGATGGGAACCGGGCCGCAGGCCGGACAAGCCACTTTCGCCCCCACCTGGGTCAAGGACAAGGCGAGGGTGGAAATCAGCAACGGGATTGCGGTTTTCATGGAGGCTCCAATCAGATGCGCGGTTGCATAGAACCTAACACCGGGATGGAGCAAAAGCGCGAATTGGGGGAATCCCGGGAATCGAGGCGTTGTCTGGAGACAACGCCCGGCGAGGCCGATTCATCGTCGCCTTCAAGGAAAAGGCGGAGAGCGTGGGCGCGGACCACGTGGATGGAATCGTGAGCAACTACAAGAAGATGGAGTACTCGAGCCCCACCGAGTATGAATGCCATGTGGGAGGAGTGGTGGCGGGAGTGGCCTTGAAGGGCACCCTGGTCAAGGGCAAGTAAGGAACGGCCGATTCGGCCTTCATCCGGAGCGGGCGGTTACGGCGCGGGACGGATTCCCGCCGTAACCTCCGGGTTACTTAGCCTGTTCGGGATTTCGCGTGCCCGCGGGCACCTGGGCTTCCCGGGATGGCAAGGGGAAGATGCTCAATTTCGTCTTGCGGCCCAGGGCGTCCTGTCCGGTTGCGAAGCGGATATTGAATCCTTCCGTCAAGGTCCGGAATCCCGTCTTGGGGAGTTTGCCCTGGGGAAGCAGCAAGGCGGTGGTGTTGGGGGGAGGGATGAAGGCGACGCCGCGGGCGGTCATCCCCGAGGCGAGATAGCCTCCGAAGGAATAAATGGTGTCACCCACCGTGGCGCAGGCGAGCGCTTTCCAGACTTCGGTCATCTTGAGCACGGTGCGCCATTTGTTCGTGACGGGATCGTATTCCTCGTTGGTGTCCCAGATGCCCGGCCATTCGCCGCCGAAGGCGTAGAACCTGCCGTTGACGAATCCGAAACCGATGTCGCTCCGGCCCGTGGGGATGTCCGCCAGCTTGTACCAGGTGTCGCTGGCGGGGGAATAGGCTTCCATGGCGGACACGTTCACTTTGCGGACGCCGCCGCTGCATACGTAGATGAGCGAGTCATGCACCTCCGCTCCGGGATGATCGCGGCGCGTGGGCATGGGCTTAAGCAGCTTCCAGGTGTCCGTGGCCGGATCATAGACCTGATTCACGGCCATGACGATGCCGAAGCTGTCGACCCCGCCCATCACGTAAATCTTATCCTTGAAGGCGGTGATGGCGCAGGTGGCAGTGGTCTGAATCATCGACTTGAGGTTCTTCCACTGGTCCGTTGCCGGGTCGTACTGCAGGGCCCAGGAGGTTCCGGTATGTTCGGCTCCTCCGGGTTTGGGGCTGTTCGAATCACCATGGGTGTCCCCGCCCATCACGTACAGTTTGCCGCCCACCGTGACTCCATTTCCGATATGGTGCAAGGCCACGGGCAGGTTCGCGCCGGACTTCCACGTCTTGGTGTCCAGGTTGTAGATGAACAGGGTCTTGGTGGGATTCCCCGAGTTATAACCGGCGGCGTAATAGATGTTCCGCCCGATGAGGCAGACAGCCCCGTTCGCACGCGGGGAGGGCATGGAAGGCTTTGTCGCCCAACTCCCCAGATTGCCTGCCTGGGCGAAGGCCTGGACCGCGCAAAAGACGGACATGAGCGCCATGGCTCCGAAAAGAGAGGATCTTCTTCTCATACACAAACCCCCGGAAAGGAAATGGCCCGATTCCAAAAAAATGGAATTCCCGCGCCAATATAGGCTCGGTACCGGGCATCCTTTACGATAATCCTGTTTTCCGGGAATGGGGTCCCGTTTCCCCCCGGGACGGGGAAGCATTATTCACAATAGTGAACGGATCGGGAAAAACCGCGGATTTGGGGAATAAGGGGTTACCCCCGTTTTTCCCCGCGAAACGGAAACCTATCCGATGAACTCGTTGCCCACTTTGCGGGCGCGCACGGGTTTGTCCAGATCGATGCCCAACCGGATCCCCACTTCCACCAACAGGTTCCAGCCGGCGGCCAGCTGGATGTACTCGTCGAAATGTTTCACCGAGGGGATGCGGATGGTGGGGAAAGAGGTTTCCCGCGAGCTGATGGCGATGACCTTCATGCCCACGCCGGTCCTGAGGACCTGGGTGAACTTTTCCTCTTCTTCCGGGAAGGGTTCCACCAGGATGACCACTTCGTCCGGGTTCATCACCTCTTCGATCCCGTGCACGGCATAGGTGCCTTCCAGGAAGGCCGATTTCTTGCGGGTGATTTCGTTGGTCTTCAGGGTCAGTTCTTCCGCCACGCCGTTGTTGCGGCCGGAGAAGTAGATGACCGGGGCCGCGGCGATGGCCATGGCCTGATCCGCGTCGATTTGGATTTCCAGGGCCGCTTTCACCGCGGCCGCGGCGGCGGGCAGTTGATCCAGGGTGGTTTTCCTCAACTTGGCCAGCACGGCCTGGTAGAACAGGGCCTGCTCCACGACGCTCTTGGTCGCGGCCACCGCGTTCTCGGGGCCGCAGGACAGCACGTGGGCCTTTTGGGAAAGCCCGGCCAGCGGGGCGCCCGCATGGGCCATCACCCCGTAGCAATGCTTGTGGGACTTGGCGTTGAGGCTCTTGAAGAGCCGCACCACTTCCTTGGTCTTGCCGGAGTTGGAGGCCGCCAGCACCGCATGGCGCGACAGATCGTACTCCAGGGCCTGGGTGGCGCCGTCCGTGGCCATGGGCAGGGGGAAGCCGGTTTTCATGGCTTCGTACATGGCGCGCTTGGCGGGGAAAATCCGGCTGCTGCCTTCACCCGTGAAGAACAGGCGGTTCTCCTGATGCAGGGAGTCGGCGAAGGCCGCGGCGCATTCGGGATCGAACTTCCCGATCACTTCCGCGGTCTCGAGCATTTCCTTGACCAGGGCGTAGCTTTTGTATTTGCCGTCTTGCAGGTTCATGCCAGGC
The DNA here is from genome assembly GCA_028287505.1 of Fibrobacterota bacterium. Taxonomy (GTDB): domain Bacteria; phylum Fibrobacterota; class Fibrobacteria; order UBA11236; family UBA11236; genus Chersky-265. Next base: position 25,971 of record JAQBPN010000084.1, read on the forward strand.
TCCCTTGGGCCACGGCCCTGGATCGGTGTTCGATGACGTATTCCGAGATGGTTTCCTGGAGCAGCGGATCCTTCTGGAACCCTCCCCCCAGATGCTGCCAGAACGCTTCCGCGTAGCCGCATCCCGCCCGTTCCCCGAACTCGATGTTCTGCTTCTTCATCTCGCCGAAGAAATCGTTCATCTTGTGCATCACGCGCATCAGCTCGATCTGGGACTGGTGCTGGCCCAGCATTTCCATCTTGGTGTCCATGACGCCGGTGATGTCCACGTAGAAATGCGGGTTGATGGTCTTGCCTCCGATGGGATCCGAAGAGCCCAGGGGCGCGGTATGGTAGAGCAGCGGGGTGATGTCCAACGGCGCGGACTTGCAGGGCACGTTGGGAAGGGTGGCCACCATGGTGGCCGCTTCCACGATGCCGCAGGTGGCGCGGTGATCGCTGTGGTAATCGAAGGGCAGATGGGTCATGACGATTCCGGCTTTTTCCTTGCGCAGGATTTCCGTGACCTGGATCCGGAGTTCGGCGGTGTCGTACAGGTATCCGTCCCGGCCGTCCAGGCAATAGTATTTCGCGCCGAGCATGTTGGCGGCGCGTTCGGCTTCCCGCTTGCGGGTGGCGATGGTTTCCTTCTCGGTGGATCCGATGCCTCCCAGGCCTCCGGGAGTCATGGTGACCACGGTCAGCTCGTACCCCTTGGCCTTCATGAGGGCCATGGTGCCGGCGGAAAAGATTTCCGTGTCGTCAGGATGGGCGTGGATGGCTACGATTTTCTTCGGAAACTGGTTCAAACCGACGCTCCTTGTTTCGCCAGGGGTTTCTGCACGAACGATTTTTCCAAGGTGACATACTCGGGCACTTCCCCGAGCAGGGGACGCAGATACTCCAGGCATTCCGGGGTGACGAAATTGCCCGCCGCGTTGATGTACGAATCCGGCATGGGCTTGGCCCTTACGGCCACGTCTCCCAGGGCCGCTTTGCCGAAGCGGATTTTGTAAGGAGAGTTGCCTATGCGGTCGATCGTGACCATGAAGCCGCTTTCGCCGTTATCGGCCAGGTCCACGGCCTGTTTGCCGCAATCGAAGGCTTCCTGCAAATCCTGCTTCAAGGCGCGGTCCATGGCGCACATGATGAGGGATTCCGTGATCTGGAACTCGCCGCGCAATCCGGTCACCTTGGACATCATCTTGTGCAGGTTGAGTCCCACGCTGGCGCCGCCCATGGCGCCGAATTCGGTGTTGTGGAAGTTGTCCTTGGTCAGGGAAGCGCTGACGGGAGACCCGTCCGCGTACTTCAGGCCTTCGCCGCAGACGACGGAGACCCAGCCGTATTTCTTGATGCACTCCTGGGCGTCTACCAGGAACTTGTCCGCGTCGAATACGCGTTCCGGCATGTAGATGAGGTGGGGCGCGTCGTCCTCGTTGGTCTTGGCCATGGCGGTGGCGGCGGCCAGCCAGCCCGCGTCCCGGCCGATGGTCTGGTAGATGACGAACTGATCCACGCGCTGCATGTCCCGGAACAGCCAGCCCGATTGGCGCACGCTGAGCATGTTGGACCGTCCCGCGGAAGCGAATCCCGGGGTATGGTCGGTTCCGAACAGATCATTATCCACCGTCTTCGGGATTCCGATACCGTGCAGTTCATAATGGTGTTCGCGGCAATATTTCTCCACCCGGTGGATGGTATCCATGGTGTCGTTGCCGCCGATGAGGAAGAAAAAGCGGATGTCGTATTTGCGCAGGACTTCCAGGATGCGGGGGAAATCCGGATCCGAGACCTTGTGGCGCGAGGATCCCAGGGCCGAGGACGGCGTGGTCCGCAATCCATCGATGACGTGGGCCGGTTGCCTGCCCAGATCGATGAGGCGCTCCTCCATCAAACCCTTGATGCCGAAGTTCATTCCATACAGGTTGTCCGCGAGGCCGGAGGCCCGCACCTGATGGATGACGCCGGCCAGACTGGAATTGATGACCGAAGTCGGTCCGCCCGATTGCCCGATGACAGCATTGCCCTTCACCCGATCCCCTTAATCCTGTTCCGGGCCCTGATTAGCCCGGCCAACCGCCCCTTAAAGGCCTGTTCCCAAGCTACTTCGCCAAAAAAGACAATTGGTTAGGTGATCTGATGATTTTTTTAACAAATCCGTTTGTTTTAGGGAAAAGGAAAACGGGTTTTTGAGGAGACGGGGATTGTATGGCTAGAAGGCGTATCCCAGGGAGAATCCCGGCAACAGGAACTGGAAGGTATTGTCGTCCCCCGGATCCAGGACGCCGAAGTTGGCGGGGACTTCCGTGCGCCCGGATTTGGCGTTGGCATAGTCGAAGGACACTTCCACGTCGGCGCTGCGCAGATAGGTCGCCATGACATTGACGAAGAAACCGGAGGAGAAGATATACTCCACTCCCGCGGAGAGATAAAAGGCGTCCACCCGGAGGATGGAATAGCTTTCGTGATAGCTGAGGCGCGTGAATCCCGTTTCCACGAAGGGACTGAAATTTTCCAGGGCCAGGTAGGATATCACCCCCAAGGCCAGGGACGTCCCTTTCATCTTCCCGTCGTCGATGATGCTTCCCACGGAAAAGGTGGCGCCCAGCCGGGAGAACGGCAGGTAATGGATGCCCATGCCGCCGCCGAACATGTCCGCACCGGCCTTGAGGCTGAAGGAAAGCGGCCGTTCGTCCCTCAGGATCACGGCCGGCCTCCAGCTCTTCACCTTGGAGGAGCCGCTATACTCGATGTCCGAGAATTTCACGTACCCGACCACGCCGCCCATGTCTATCTTCGCCCACTTGGACTCGGTGGGATCCAGCAGCACTTCCCTTATTCCGATGACTTCTCCGGCGTAAAGCAGGCGCAGGGCGTTGGCGAGCACGTCCGGGTTCTCGAAAACGATGGCGCCGTCTTTGACGACCACCGCATGGGAGGAGTCGGGCAGCTTCCCCGTTTCCGCATCCTTGGCGGAAACCGCGGCGGGCAGGCTCAAGAGCAATATCAGGGGAAAAATCGCCTGCGGGAAAATCCGTTTCATAAGCGTCATGCTGCTCCGGGGCTGTTCAGGGATGGGTCGTGGCCAGGGATTGATGGAAGGCGCGTATCCAGCCGCCGACCAGGTCCGGATTCGTGAGTTGGGGGAGATGCCCCGCGTCGGGCGCCACTTTCATGCGGATATCCCTGATGTTGCTCAACAGGAAGAATCCGTTCTGGATGGGGAAGATGGGATCGTTTTCCCCCCAGATGAGGAGCACCGGGACCGTCAGGTTGCGGATGTGGTTCCGATAGGTCTGGTTGAAGGAGTCCAAGGCGGCGATCACGGTGGGATCGTCGCTGACCAGCCGGTTCACGAGGCTTTGATCCCCGCCCGTCAAGATGGAGATGGCCGGATGGCTTGCCACGGAGATGCTGCCCAGGTTCACCTTCCCGAACCGCTTCGCCATCCGTTGGGCGAATTCGCCCTGGTCGTAGGAACCGGCCGCGTCTATCAAGGTCAGGCTGGAAACGTTGGCGGGATGCTCCAGGCCGAACGCCATGCAGACCTGGCCGCCCAGGGAATGGCAGACCAGATCCACCTTGCGGAAGTCCATGCGGCGGATGAGCAATTCATGAAGGGCATCGGCCTGGGCGTTGATGGTGAATTCATTGTTCTGGCTGGTGGATCGGCCCGTACCCGGGAGGTTAACGGCGACGACGGTGCGTTCCGTATCCTCGGCAAGCAGGAGGGGTCCGAAATCCCCCATGTTGCCGCCCAGACCGTGGACGTAGACGATGGGCACCTCCGGAGCCGCCCCGGCCGCGGTCTTCCGGATCCGGGGGCTGCGCTCCACGAATTCGAATTGTCCATGGTTGTATCGGAGGATGCGGGAATCGTACGCGGGCGCCAGTTGCAGGCGTTTCTGGCGCTGCTCGGAATTCAAACCGATCCAGGTTTCCGACGGCTTGATCATGCGGTTGGCGCAGCCCGCCAGAAGCATGGCCATGGCCAGAAGGGGCCGGATGGATTTCGAATTCTCGCCAGTCATACGCCTCCGGAAAAATAGCCTATGTTGCGCGCCCGCCCGGATTCTCCGGCCATCATCGTCGAAATTCCGGCGGGCTGGAAAGAATTCCGACGTCCCGGGTCCGGATAGGGTCCTTGGATCGCGATTTGCGTTCATTGAAGGGCTTATGCCCGGAAAATGTCGAAAAGTTTTCAGGTCGTTCTCTCCGGAGAGAACCAATTGGATTACTTTGGATGCTCGCGTAAGTTTTCGAGCATTACGATCGTTACATTGTCTTTTGTTCCCGCCAAGATACCGTCACATATGCGTTACGTAACAGCGTGATGCGTATTAACAGAAAGTCGAGACCCCATGAGATTGTCGTCCCTGCTGTCCTTCCTTTGCGTCGTCCTGCCGTTTTCGGCGCGGGCGGCCAATTTTTCGTCGTGGCCCTTCTCCACGGTGATCAGGCTCAACACTTCGGGTTCCGGCGCCAACGTGTCCGGCAACGTCGCCAACTTTCCGGTGCTGGTCAAGCTGACCCCGTACAATTTCGATTTCGACCAGGCCAATCCGGACGGCAGCGATCTCCGCTTCAGCAAGGACGAGAATGCCTCCGCGGCCACCGAACTGACTTTCCAGATCGAACGCTGGGATAACGCCAACAAGGTGGCCGAAGTCTGGGTGAAAGTCCCGGATGTCTTCGGGAACAACGCCACCCAGGCCATCAAAATGTATTGGGGGCACGCCACGCCGCCCTCCCCGGCCCCCACCGCGGCCGTCTTCGGTTCGGCGAACAGTTTTTCCGGCGTATGGCATCTCAATGAAGCGGCCGGATCCGTGTACAAGGATGCGACCGCCACCGGAGCCAACGGGTCCGGAAACGCGACCGCCACCTCCGGCCCCACGGGCCAGGGCGTGGAGTTCAACAACAACCAATCGATCTTCATCCCCCGGCCGGCTTCGAACGCCCTGCATCCCACCGGCAACCTTACCATCGAGTGCTGGATGAGCGCGAATGCGCAGGGTCAATGGAAGCGCTTTGTCAGCAAGCCCTATTCCTCCGCCAACAGTCCCTGGGACGAATACGACATCCAATTCAGCGACTATTCGAATACCTTCGCCTTCGTGCTGGGCATGGGTGCAAACCAGTCCTACGTCAACAGCACCACTCCCACCGTGATCGGCCAGTGGTATCACGTCGTAGGGACCTATGATCAAAGCACCATGCGGATCTACGTGAACGGCGTCCTGGAAGGCGCCAAACCGCAGTTGGGGCTCATTCCGGATTATAACCAGGGCCTGGTCTTCGGCAAATTCCTGCACGACAACGTCAGCAGCTACAGCGGCAAGCTCGACGAAGTCCGGATTTCCTCCTCGGCGCGCTCCGCCGACTGGATCAAGCTCTCCTATTCCAACCAGAAGCAGAACCAGGATCTCGTGGAAATCCAATATGGCGCCACGGGTCCCCAGGGCCCCGTCGGTCCCGCCGGCGCCACCGGTCCGCAAGGCCCCCAGGGCACGACCGGCATGACAGGCGCCACGGGTGCTACCGGTGCCCAAGGCCCTATCGGCTTGACGGGCGCGATTGGCGCCACGGGCGCGCAAGGTCCGATCGGTTTGACCGGCGCGGTTGGAGCGACCGGAGCCACGGGTGCAACCGGCGCTCAGGGACCCATCGGATTGACGGGAGCCATCGGAGCAACCGGAGCCAAAGGCGACAAGGGTGATCAGGGTAACGAAGGAGCCATCGGTCCGCAGGGTCCGATGGGTTTGACTGGCGCGGTTGGTGCGAATGGAGCCACGGGCGCCATGGGCGCGACTGGCGCCAAAGGCGATCAAGGTGATGTAGGTGCGACTGGCGCTGCCGGAGCAACTGGAGCTACGGGAGCCAAGGGTGACCAGGGCGATGTGGGTGCAACCGGCGCCACGGGCCTTCAGGGCCCCATTGGCCTGACTGGGGCTCAAGGCGACAAAGGCGATCAAGGTGACGTGGGTGCTACCGGTGCAACGGGCGCACAAGGTCCAATCGGTCTGACCGGCGCCAAAGGCGATAAAGGGGACCAGGGCGATATCGGGCCTATCGGTTTGACTGGAGCCAAAGGCGACAAGGGTGATCAGGGTGACGTCGGTGCGACGGGTGCCGTGGGCGCAACCGGTGCGCAAGGTTCCATTGGGGCGACTGGCGCGGTTGGAGCGACTGGAGCCAAGGGCGACAAAGGCGATCAAGGCGATGTGGGCGCGACGGGTGCCATGGGTCCGCAGGGACCCATTGGCTTGACCGGCTCGACCGGCACGCAGGGACCGATTGGTTTGACCGGAGCGACCGGCGCACAGGGTCCCGTTGGACTGACGGGGGCGACCGGTTCCACGGGCGCAACCGGAGCCGTGGGTGCCACTGGCGCCATCGGTCCGATTGGCCCGCAAGGCTCAACCGGATTGACCGGTGCAACCGGTCCGCAGGGTCCGGTTGGTCTGACCGGTGCAACGGGTGCGACAGGTCCGCAAGGCCTGACCGGATTGACCGGTGCAACCGGCCCCGCGGGCGCGCAAGGCCTGACGGGTCTCACGGGTGCTACCGGTCCCGCCGGAGCTACGGGTGCGATGGGTCCCGTCGGCCCTCAAGGTCCGAATGGCTTGACGGGCGCAACCGGCGCCGTTGGCCCCCAGGGTATTGCCGGTCCGGTTGGCGCTACCGGCGCCACGGGTTCCGTAGGCCCCCAAGGTCCTATTGGTTTGACCGGTCCGACCGGTGCGAATGGAGCGACCGGCGCTGTCGGCCCCCAGGGAACCACCGGTGCGAACGGGGCGGGTCTCAATGAAAAACAGATAGCCACCTTGCGGTGGAATCAGGTTAATGAGTCCGGTGTCGCCTTCTCATCGGCCCAACCCACCGCTGCCGTATTCGACGGCGATTATCTGTGGATTTGCAGCAATGCCGGACCCAGCGTGACGAAAGTCCTCGCCAGCACCGGCGCGGTCGCGGCTACGGTCACGGTCAATGTCACTCCGAGATCAATCGCGTTCGACGGGACCTACATCTGGGTCGCCAACCAGAACGCCAACACGGTGCAGAAGATTCTCGCCAGCACGGCCGCCGTTACGCAGACGATCTCGGGCTTCAATTCCCCCAAGGGTCTCGCCTTCGACGGCAAGAACATGTGGGTCGCGAACGGAAACGAAACGATTACCAAAGTACTCGCCAGCAACGGCACCATCGTGGGAACCTACTCCCTGGGCGGGGGAGCCATAACATCCATGTTGGCCTTCGATGGAACCTATATCTATGCTTCGACCCTCCAGGGAACGATTAAAGTGGACCCGGCCACCGGCGCGGTGGTGTATGGCCCAATCTGGACCGGCGACGGACAGCGCTGGGTGACGTATGATGGAACCAACCTCTGGTTCTCGCATGCGTCCACCGCGACCGTAGTCAAGGTGAATCCGGCCAACGGCGCGGTGCTGGCAAGCTATAACGTCGGGACCCAGCCGCTCGGTGTCACCTTTGACGGCAACTCCGTCTGGGTGGCCAATCAGCAGTCCGCCAGCGTAACGAAGATCAATGCGACCACCGGAACGATCATCGGTACCTATACCGTGGGTTCCTTCCCGTACCAGCTTGTATTCGACGGCGTCAACGTGTGGGTGATGAGCCAATTCGGCAACAATATCCAGAAGATGTGACCCTCGCATTCCCGGGCCCTTCCAGGCCCTGGAAAATCGAAGTGCTTCGAGGCCCGCGTAAGCGGGCCTTTTCGTTTCCGGTCCTTACTTTCCTTTGACTTTTTGGGCGGATCCGCGAATCCGAAGGGATTGACCCGGCTATCACCCCAAATGGGGTGTTCACAGATGTGAAATTAATTTCCGGCCCCATGCCGACTCCTCATGTGTTTCCCCGGTCTTCCTGTACCTTCTGATTACGCCTGAACGGGCAGTGTACCGACCCAATCGGATACGCCTGACCGGGTTCTATGAAATAACAGGGGTAACCAATATGGCACGATCAATTCAACGGCTGGTCCGCATTCTTGCCTTGGCCGGGACCGTCTCCGCCGCCTTTTCCCAGACTCCCGATGTCTGGATGAAGCTCTTCGACGGCAAGGACCTGACCGGCTGGCAAGGCCGGACCGGCGGCTACTGGGTGGTCGACAGCGCGGGCGTGATCGTCGGCACCCATCCCACCGCGGCGGCGGCCATGAACGGAGAGAACACCTTCCTGTTCACGGACAGCATGTTCAGCGACTTCCGTCTCAAGCTGGACGGCCGGATGCCCGGCTCCGGCGGCTACCGGAACAGCGGAATCATGTACCGCAGCACCATCGTCAACAAGACCGGATATGCCGCCAGCGGTTACCAATACGAGATTTCCGACGGAGGCACGGGAGCCTTCTACCATGAACGTGGAACCGAGCTCGGATTCACCGGCGGCTGCTCGGGCGCCGGCCTCACGGCCAATGACTTCAAGAAAATGGAGATCATCGCCGACGGTCCCCACGCCACCCATCTCATGAACGGAAAATCCTGCTTCGATTACAAAACGTTCAAAGTGGTGACCAAAGGCTACATCGGCCTGCAATTGCATGCGCCCGGGGACTTCATCGTGAATTTCAAGAACATCTACATCCAGCCCCTGAACAATTCCTTCCAGATCCCGGCCAACAACGCGTGGGACTCCACCGGAAAGCAGATCGGCATCACTGGCATCCATATCACGCCCAAGCTCAAGCGGGCGAACCAATACCTGGGGCTTCCCAATTCCATCCTGGGATACGATGCGCGGGGACGCGAAATCCCCGCCACTCCCGCGGATTTGAATGCGATGGGTTCGGCCTTCAGGGTCGGCCGGGGCGCTCCCGGACTTTACATCCGGGCGGATTGACGCGCTCCGGCGCGTCGTTTCAGATTATGCGGCGGCGGCGCACGGCCAGGACGAGCAGTCCCAGGCCAATCGCCATCAAAACGACCGACTGCGGTTCCGGCACCACCTCTTGCCGCACAAAGGAGAGGTTCATTCCCGCCAGATCCGCGTCCGTGAATCCGAAGGCGTAGAACTGGCTGGGACCGGCGACGCCGGGAATGAAGTCGTTGTCGTTGGAAACGAACAAGGTGTGGTTGACCACGCCGTCAATAGTGACATCCTGCCCGAAGGCGAGGCCTTCCAGCTTGGCCGGGATCTGGGTATCCTTCAGCCCGAAGGCCAGCAACGCGCCTTCGATGTCCAGGAACAGGGTTTTCGTCGGCGCCACCGCCAGCAATGCGGACTCGCCCTGCAGGGTGGAAACGTCCTGGGCACCCGTCAGATCCACGGCCCAGAGCTGTTTGACCACGGCCTTGCTGCCGTCGCCCAGGCCCTTGCCGTCCCGCTCCAGCACCACGAATTGATGATCGTTCAAGGCCAGGATTTCGCTGCTGTTGAAATTCTTGCTCCCGATTTTGTTGTCATATGCGTATTCATGGGTCGCTCCGGTGGCGATGTCGATGGTGACGATGCGGTTGGCGCGTCCGCCGTCGCCGCCATCCTGGATCAAGGGGCTCTGCATGAACCCGATCAGGGTCTTGCCGTCGGGAGAGATGGCCAGGCCTTCCATGCCCTTGTTGGTCACGCGGCCCGTGGTGTTGCCGCTGATCTCGGTAGCGCCCAGTCCGCTCAGGTTGGCGATGTCGAAATGATCCGGCAGGTCGAATGTCCTGATGCGTTTGCCGGTGTCGCGATCGAATTGGTAGACGTACGGTCCGTATTCATCCGCGATGAAGACGCTTTGGCCGTCGTTGGACACGCGGACGCCTTCCGGATCCAGGCGGGCGTCGTTGGGATTGGTGGATGAACCCGGACCGAAGCCGTCCGAGCGGCCGGTGAAATAGTACGTGCCGGCCGTGTTCTCGGCGGGAGCGCCGCCGGGCAATCCCACGGTGCTGCCGTAGAAAAGGGGCGTGGGGCTGGAGAGCAGGGTAGTGCCGGTCAGGCTTGTGGTCAGGGTGAAGGGCAGGGAACCGGACGGGGTGGCGTCCAAGGTCAATTGCAGGGAGTTGAAACGGGCGATGAAGGACTGGGTATTGTCGATGACGGCGCCTCCCGCATACGGGGTCGCATTGGGGCCGCGATCGGGAATGGCGATGAAATTGTTGCCGCCGGCCCAGGCGAGGCCGGAGCCGATGCCGCCCAGCGTATTGGCCGCCGCGCCGCTTTCCAGGGCGCCGGTCAGGCCCGACTTGTCGGTCGTGCCGTCCAAGGTTCCCGTCGCGATCAGAACCGGAGTGGCTTGGGCCGCGCCGGCGAGAAGTAAAAGGGTGGAAATGGAAGGGAATGCGCGCTTTATATTCATGGAAGTACTCTCCTGGATGGAATGGGATGTTGGTGAACGGGACTCGTGGCAATGGGTAGCCAAGGTAGGCGCGTCATGTTTCGGCCTTGAGAAAATCGGATTTCAATCGGGAATTATGCGAAGCTTCCCTTGTCTTTCCCCCGCCGGCTACGCACAAATTGCCGGGATTTTTTACACTGCGTCATGAAAAAGGCTTGAATTCTCCTTGCCATACTTGACGTTTTCTTGATACCATCGTCCTCGAGATCTCAAACGATGCAGGGAGAATGATGCTAAGAAGAACTATCGGTATCGCGTTTGCCGGATTGATGGGAGCATTTTCCGTTGGGCAGGCTTTCACCATCGACGGCAAGGCCCCGACCGTGAAATTCAACAACAGCAATCTCAATCCATTGCTCTTCACTCCGGACATGCAAGCGCAGTTCGAATCCAAAATGAACACCGAGGTCGGAGTGGCTTTCGACAAAACCATCGTCGATGCCCGGACGAAGCTGGCCGGCTTCAAGGATCAGAAGCAATTGGCCCAAGGCATGGCCAACGCCAATGTCTATTCCACCAATTCGGCCACCCTGCAGGGATTCCAGAACTATAGTCTCTTCGCGGTTTCAAGCGGCTTCATGCTCGGCCTCCAGGCCCCGAGCCTCAGCGTCAGCCCCGGGTCCATCGGCAAAGACATCGCCAAAGAGGGGGATCTCTACGCGGGCGTGGGAGTGGGTTTCACCTACCTGAACATCGGGATCAACTGCAGCAAGTTCCTGCTGCCGGGCCTCTACCTGAACGCGAAATACGGCGGCCTAAGCCAGGACGTCGGGGACTTCTCCATGGACTTCAAAGTGATGGGCGTGGGCGTGAACTACAAGATCCTGGAGCCCAAGAGCTTCGTCGGCCTGGTGAAGTGGCGCGGCATTTCCGTGGGTTCCGGATTCTATATGCAGATGGACAAGCTCAACATGAAAATCGTCCCCGACTCGCTCACCACCCCGGCGCATTTCCGCGAGGCGGTCCTTTCCGGAGCCACCACGGCCCAGGACTCGGCGGACAAGAAAACCCTGCTGGATCAGATGGGCTATACCGCTTCCAATCCGGATGCCAACGTGACCCTGACCCCGGAATTCAACATGGGCCTGGATATCTCCACCTACACCGTTCCCCTGGAAGTGAATACCGCCGTGGCTCTGCTCTGGGGCATCATCAACGTGAACGCGGGCTTGGGGATGGACATGAATTTCGGCTCGGCCAAGATCGTGCTGGAAGGCGAATCCCTGGCCAAGATCTCCTCGGACACGACCAAGGTCACCTTCTCGCCCGCCAAGGTGAAGGTGGACGGCAGCACCGACAACGGCCCGTCCTTCGCGCGCATGCGCGCCATGACCGGCGTCGGCTTGGGCCTGGGCCCGGTCAAGCTCGATATTCCCCTGATCTACTACTTCAACAGCGGTCTGGCCTTCGGCGTCACCGCCGCGGTCGTCTGGTAGCCTGATTCCGGAAGGAGCCGGGCGCACCCGGCTCCGGCCATCCCACTCTCTTCACTCCCTCCACTCCCGAATCCACCGCCGAGACAATCGTCAAGGAGGCGTCCTGCAGCCAGGCGCAACAGGCCATGGCGCGGGTCAGGGTCGCGCTCAAGGCACGCGTTTGAAGATCAGGGAGGTATTGATGCCGCCGAAGGCGAAGTTGTTGGTCATCACGTGTTCGGTGGACAGGCGGCGCGGGCCTTCCATCACGTAATCCAGATCCGCGCAACGCGGGTCCACGTTCACGAGGTTCAAGGTGGGGGACACCCAATCGTTCCGCATCATCTCGATGGTCATCCAGGCTTCCAGCGCGCCGCAGGCCCCCAGGGTGTGTCCGAAGTAGCTCTTCAGGGAGCTGATCGGCACTTTGCGGCCGAAGACTTCGCGCGTGGCCGCGGTCTCGGCGATATCGCCGTGTTCGGTGGCGGTGCCGTGGGCGTTCACGTAGCCGATGGCTTCCCCGCTCAGGGAGGCGTCCCGCAGGGCGAGTTTCATGGCCACGCTCATGGTCTCGGAAGAAGGCTGGGTCACGTGGCTGCCGTCGCAATTGGTGCCGAAGCCGATCACCTCCGCATGGATGCGCGCGCCCCGGGCCAGGGCATGCTCGCGCTCTTCCAGGATCAGGGTGCCGGCGCCTTCGCCCACCACCAGGCCGTCGCGATCGCGGTCGAAAGGCCGGGGGGATTTGGTGGGGCTGTCGTTTTTCACCGAGGTGGCGAACAGGGTGTCGAACACGGCCGCCTCCGTGGGCGTCAGCTCCTCCGCGCCGCCCGCGATCATGACCGTCTGCCGGCCGCTCTGGATGGCCTCATAGGCCAGGCCGATGGATTGGCTGCCGCTGGTGCAGGCCGTGGAGGTGGTGTACACGCGGCCCTGCAATCCGAAATAGACGGCGATGTTGACGGAGGTGGTGTGCGGCATCATGCGGATATAGGTGGTGGCGGTGATGGCGTCCGTGGTCTTGTTGAGGAGCATGCGCGCGAAGTCGCCGATGGCCTCGGGGGATCCGGTGGAGGATCCGTAGGCCACGCCGGTCATGCCGCTCTTGAGGATGGGATGGCCGGTGAGACCGGCGTCGCGCAGAGCCATGTCGGAAGCCCGCACCGCCATGCGCGCGACGGGACCCATGGAACGCAGGACCTTGCGCGGATAGAGATCGGCGGGAAGATCGTACGGTTGCGCCGGGGCCGCCAGCAGGGTGTTGAGCCCCTGGTATTGGGTCCAATCCTCCATGCGCACCACCGCGCTGAGGCCTTTCCGGAGCCGATCCCCGGCCGCGGCCCAATCATTACCGATCGGCGAGATGCCCGCCATGCCGGTCACCACCACGCGTTTCAAGAACTCAATCCTCCGTCCACGGCGAACACCTGGCGGGTAATATACGAAGCTTCTTCGGACATCAGGAACGCCACCAGACCGGCCACCTCTTCGGGCTTGCCGGCGCGTTGCAGGGGGATGAGTTCCATGAGCTTTTCCAATACTTCCTCGCGGACCATCTCCGTGCCTATCAGCCCGGGCGCCACGCAATTGACCGTGATCTTGCGCTTGGCCAATTCCAGCGCCAGCGACTTGGTGGCGGCGATGACGCCGGCCTTGGCCGCCGCGTAGTTGGCCTGGCCCCGGTTTCCCATCAGTCCCGACACCGACGCGATGGTGACGATCCGCCCCGGCAGCCGCCTCTGGATCATGGGCATGACCAGCGGGCGCAGGACATTGTAGAAGCTGTCCAGGTCCGTGCGGATGACGGTATCCCACTCCTCCCCGCTCATGCCGGGGAAAGGCGCGTCCGCGGTGATGCCGGCGTTGCACACCACTCCGTAGTACGCCTCGTGGGATTCCAGATCGGCTTCCAGCACGGCCAAGGCTTCGGCCCGGTCCGCGATGTCGAAATGGATGGCCCGGGCCGATCCGCCCGCGGCCTGGATTGCGTCCACGGTTTCGCCCGTGGATCCGCCCGCTTTGCGCCCGTGCACCACCAAAGCATATCCGTCCCGGGCCAGGCGGATGGCCACGGCGCGGCCGATGCCCCGGCTGCTCCCGGTCACAAGGATGGACTTGGCCCCGTTCATGTGGATCTTTCCTCGAGGAATTTCCGGATATCCGGCACGTCGATCACGGTGATTTGCGCTTGGGCCAGGATGCGGCCGCCCGGATCCCGTATCCGGCAGTGCATGCTGCTGACTCCGTTTTCCTGAAAGATATCTATGCGGGCCAGCACTTCCAATTCCTGGCCGTCCTTGAATACCGGCTCCTCCGCGGTGAATTCGCGCGTGCCCAGGAGCATGCCCACCTTGACTTCGCCGCCGGAGGCCAGGCCCTGGGCTCCGGAATAGGCGGCCACGGTCTGGGCCATGTATTCCAGGCCCACCCAGGCGGGCACGCCGTCCCCCGCGAAGAACGGGCTGGCGGGCGTGATGCGCACCTTGGCCTTGAAGCTGTCGCCTTCCATGCCGCAGGCTTCGTCGATGAGGATCATGGGCGCGCGGTGGGGCAGCAGTTGGGCGATGGGACGGCGGCAGATTTCGATCAAGTCGTTCATGGCGCGCCCAGCAGGAGGGAAACGTTGGTCCCGCCGAATCCGAAGACGTTGCTGAGGGCGAAACGGAGGGGCCCCGGCGCCTTGCCTCCGGATCGCACCAGGTCCATGGGTTCGAGATCCGGATCCACCGCGCCGTCGTTCACTTGCGGGGGAAGGCATCCCTCCGGGTCCGCCAAAAGTGCCCAGCATATGCCCGCTTCCAGGGCTCCGGCCGCGCCCAGGGTATGCCCGGTCAGGGCCTTGGTGGAGGAACAGGCCACGCCGCCGGGAAACACCGCGCGCATGGCCCGGGATTCCATGACGTCGTTCTGGAGGGTCCCGGTACCATGCAGGTTTACGTAACCGACTTGATACGGTTCCACGCCCGCGTCCCTTAGGGCCGCCGCCATCGCATCCCGGGCGCCTTCGCCGCCGGGAAGGGGCGCGGAGATGTTGTGCGCGTCCGAGGTTTCCCCTGCGCCCAGCAGGCGGACCGTTCCACGGTCGCGCCGCATGACGAAAAAGGCGGCCGCTTCCCCGATATTGATGCCCCTGCGATTGGGGCTGAAGGGAAGGCAGGGCTCCGGCGAAAGGGCCCCCAGGGCGGAGAAGCCGCGCAAGGTGAATTCGCACAGGGTGTCCACCCCGCCGACCAGTACGGCATCGCAAACTCCCAGGCGGAGCAGACGGCGCCCCGAAGCCAGGGCCTTGGCGGAAGAAGAACAGGCGGTGGAAACCGTGAAGGCGGGCCCCTTGAGGCCCCAGGCCAGGGCCAGGAACTCCGCGGGCGATCCCAGTTCCATCTGCGCGTAGGCGAAAGAACGGGGCAGGGATCCGTTTTCCTTCGCCGACAGGAATGCGGCTTCGGCTTCCGCCATGCCGGAAGTGGTGGTGCCCACCACCACGCCCACGCGGCCGGCTCCGAACGCGGCGACCGCCTGCAGCACCTCCGCTTCGATTTGCCGCGAGGTATACAGGGCCAGCCCGTTGTTGCGCGTCCTGTGCCCGATTGCGTATCCGTCCAAGGCGGGAAGCGCCGGTGATACCTCTCCCACGGTCTGGCGCTGCCCGGGAGTCCAGTGGTCGCGGGCGACCAGGCCGGGACTGACGCCCTTGCGCAGATTGGCCAGGATAGCCGGGGTCCCGTCTCCGGCGGCGCACGTCATTCCCGGCGCGCTGAGAAAAACGGCCTCTCGTTTCACTGCGAGTCCCGTTCCACCGTGGTCACGTGCACCTGGTAGCCTTCGGCCAGATGATCGACCAGGACGCCTTCCCCTGTTTCCCCGCCCTCGCCGGCTTCCGGTCTGACGGACACCCAAGGACGCCCCCGCCAGGATAGCTTCCGTTCCGGGCCCTTGAAATCCGCGCTCCATCCCGTCTTGGCGAACACGCGCGTCAGGGAGGACTCGGGCCAATTCACGAGGACGATATCGCGCAGGATGGCTTCCCCGTCGATGGCCACCGGCAGGTTGGGGTCGCTTTCCTGCGCCACTTTTCCGCCCGACCAGGTGATGAGCACCAGGCGTTGTCCCATGGGACTCAGGCCCGCCAGGGTGAATGTCTTCCCGTCGTTCTCGATCACGGCCATGAGTTCCAGCGACTTGCCCTGGCGCTCCAACCTCAGGGATTGCACCCGACGGCCGGGCATGGTTCCGGTTTCCAGGGGAGGCAAGTCCCAGGCGGTGGGACGAGGGTGCATGAGGGCGCAGCCCGTGGTGAGCAAAAGGGCGCAGCCCGTTGTCAAAAAGAAGGCGCAGCCCGTGGTGAGCAAAAGGGCGCGGCCCGTGGCAAGAAAAAGGGCGTAGCCCGTGGTCAATAAAATGGCGCAGCGCGTGGCTGCGGCCGTCAGGAACCTGGTGCCGCGCAAAGTTCCTCCAGAACCTTCAGGCGGGACGGATCGGCGACATAGGGATTGGACCTGTCCCAGGCGTATCCGGCCAGGATGGAACAAATCATCGCCTTCACTTCCGGCTGCTGCCCGGGAAAGAAAATGACGTCCTGGAATCCGCCCCGGTACCAGGAATCCACGAAGGCGCGGAATGCGTCCACGCCGCGGCGCAGAGGGATATCGTACTCGCCGGCCCAATCGACGGCGGCCCCGGAGAGGTGTCTTTCCACCAGGGGCGCGACCAGGCTGGCCGAACGCATGGCGATGGTCACACCCGAACTGAAAACCGGATCGAGGAACTCGCCGGCATTGCCGAGCAGGGCGAAGGAAGGCCCATGCAGGGAGGCGACGTTCGCGGCATAGCCCTTGAGGGATCGGGCCGGCGTATCCCAGACCGCGTTGCTGAGCATATCGTTGAGGGCGGGGGTTTCCGCCACGATGGCTTTGAGGAGGGCGGTATCGTCCGCTCCGGGATTTTTTTGCCGGACGTGCTCCAGCAGGCGCGGTTCCGCCACCACGCCGATGGAACAGCGGCCATTGGAGAACGGGATCAGCCAATACCAGATGGCCTTGTCATCCGGGTGCACGCTGACCAGGATCTTCTCGCGGTCCATGCCGCCATGGGGTATGCCGTCGCGGATATGCGTGAACAGGGCCATGCGCACCGGGAATTCGGAAGGGGTTTCCAGCTTCAACAGCCGGGGCAGCAGGCGTCCGAAGCCGGTGGCGTCCAGAACGAAGCGGGCCTTTATTTCCAGGTCGCCGCCGGGATGCCTGATGGTCAAGCGCCCTCCCGTGCCGTCCATGGCCACCGCGGTCACTTCATGGCGATAGTGCACGGGAACGCCTTGGGCGGCCACGGCATCGATGAGCACTTTGTCGAAATCGGCGCGCACCACCTGGAAGGTCGTGCTCCAACCCTTGCTGCTCTTGTCGCGGAAGTCGAAGACGGAGGAACGTTCGCCGCGGCGGAAGGCCGCGCCGTTCTTGTGCTGGAAGCCCGCTTCCACCACCGGGCGCAGCAATCCGGCTTCTTCCAGGATTTCCATGGTCTGGGGCAGCAGGCTCTCGCCGATGGAAAAACGCGGGAAGGTCTCCCGTTCGAAAACGGCGACCTTCAATCCCCGCTTATGCAGCAACGCCGCGGCCAGGCTCCCGGACGGGCCGGCGCCCAGTATCGCAACGTCCAGATCATGAGCCATTCGCAAATCCTTCTTCTTCATTTGAAACCGCAAAGCAAGGCGCGGTCAACCAGGCGACGCCGAGTCCCACCGCCAGGACCAGTCCGAAGGCTTTCAAGGCCGGAGTGGTGCTGAACACCAACATGCCGAAAGCTAACATATTCGAGGCCGCGCCCATATTGATGGCCACCAGGGCGGCCGCCCGCTGGCGCTGTCGCCTGCTTTCCTGGACGAAAATGCCGTAATCGATTCCCATCCCCAGGATCAGGGCCAGGGCCAGCAAAGCGAAAAGATTCACGGGGAGTCCGCTCCAACCCAGGCTTCCCAATCCGGCGCCCACGCCCAGCGCGGCCGGCGCCACGGCGCCCCAGGCCCGTTTCCGGAACAGGAGAATCAGGGCGGCCAGCACGATGCCGGATCCGATGCACAGCACCCAGACCAGATGGCGCCGCAGAAAAGCAAGAGTGTCCGAGACGTCCTGAATCTGATCCACGAGCACGATGTCCGGGTCCGCGTTTTTGGCCAAGGCCCGCAAGGGCTCCATGCCCAGGCGCATGGCCGCGGGAACGGGAACCACGGTGGCGACGGCGCCGTCCCCGAGGCCGTCCGGCGGCCCGCGCCAGAGATACCGGAACGGCGCGGACACCGGATCCGCCAGCCATTGCGCCACGGTCACGGGACGCGAGTTTTTTTCCAGGTCCTTCCGCAAATCCGTTTCCAGCTCCGGAGCGCCCAGGTCCCGGGCCAAGCGCGCGCCGGTTCCGCCCGCGCCTTCGAAGGCCGATCGCAGCAAGGCCGAATCCCCGGCTTGGCGGGACCGGGAAGGCACGAAGGCGGAAACGCCCACCGCCGTCGACCCTGCGGAATCCGCCGCCGCCATCGCGGCCAGAAGTTTCTCCTCCCGTTCTAGGACCTGCTGCCCGTCCTTGCCGCGCACCAGGAAGAAGCGGCCGCCCCCCGGCATCCGCAGCACGGACATGATCTTGTCCTGTTCTTGTTGCAAGCGCAGGTCATGGGCGTAGAGCAGGCGCACGTCATCGTCCACGCGCATGCGCAGGCAACCCCATAGGGAGAAGGCCAGCAGTCCCGTCAACGCCAGCCCGGTCGCATAGCCGCCATGCACCTTGGGCCATCTCCGTTCCATGGCTTCCGCCGCGCGGCGCACGCCGGCGCCCACCGGTTTCAGGCGCGTTCCCAGCCAGGGATACCAAAGCATCACCGTGGCCCAGGACGCGACCAGTCCGGCGATGGAGAACAGGCCGATCTGCCGCAGGCCGGGAATGGGCACGAAGAACAGGGCCAGGTATCCCAGCACGGAGGTGAGCAATCCCAGGAAGATGCTGCGCTGCACGTCCAGGAGCCGCCGCCGGCCGTCCCAGGGCTTGTCCTCGTAGAGACCGGCGATGAACAACATGCCGTAATCCTCGGCTACGCCCACGATGGTGGACCCGAACACCATGGCGATGAGATGGACCTTGCCTCCGCCCGCCCATAGCAAAATGGCGGTAGCGGCCATGCACCCGATGACGACGGGAAGAAATCCGAGCAGGGTGGGCCAGATGCCGCGGAAGGCCAGCAGCATCAACACGATCAGGAGCACGGCGGAAACGGTGCCGATGGAGGTCATCTCCTTGTGGGCCTGGCGCGCGGCGAGCAATTCGTGGAACACGAAGCCGGAGCGCAGGACCGTCGCGCCGGGAACGGCTTCCGCCGCCCGGCCCGCGCTGTCGAAGCGGGCGGACAGGAGGTTCTGGGCCTGCATGCCGCGCCCGCGGGGACCCAGGGTTCCCAATACGGCCACGGCGGTTTTCCCGTCCACCTCCGCGGTGAGATGCCCGTTCCGGAGGGTGAGGCCCGCGCTCGCCCCGCTGCGCGAGGACAGCCATCGGCCCCAGGTGCCGAAGGGATCCTTGCGGAACCCCAGACTGCCGGAAACGCCGGGCGGCAGGTACAGGGTGCGTTGCGCGGCGTCATATAGGCTGCCCGAGTCGCGTTCCAGGGCTTCGCGATCCTCCGCGGAAAGGAGCGCGTACCGGTGCGGCTCGTAGAAGTCCAGCATGCGGCCCACGCCGGTGGCCGGGATTGCGCAGGCCACTTCCTGCATGCTTCCGGACGCGCGCAACCGCGCCGCATAGGCTTCGGCGGCCAGGACGGCTTTTTCCGGATCGGCATGCGCGACCAGGACCAGGAAGCGTCTTTCCAATTCCGAGCGGAGCGCCGCGCCGGCTTCGCGCACGGCGGGATCCTGGTTCCGCTCCGGAAGCAGGGCGAAGATGCTGCTTTCGATGGAGGCGGTGGGAAGCCGCCAGGCGAGATAGGCGCCGCAGGCGAGGATAAACAGGGCCCAGGCGAGGGCGAGCGCTTTTTTGATCACGGAACTAATCACGGAATGCGTCGGCCTGCCAGGAACCCAGTTCCCCGGCGTTGTCCGCCACCCCGGCGAAATCGATGCGGGTCTTGTCGCCGTTGGTTTCGGAGTATTCCACGCGGTCGACGTGCTTGCTTCCCTGCAAGAGGATGGAGAGGATGACGCGGGCGACCACGGGATCCAACGGCTTCAGCTCCAGTGACCAGCCGCCCCCGCCGCCCACCTCGCTTTCTTTCGTAACGGAGAAAGCCTTGGCGAGGGATGCGGGATCCCCGGCCAGCACCTTCTGGATCATGTCCATGGCCGCGCCCAGGTTGCCTTGGTGGATGGGCTCGCGCTTGAGATCGGCGCCCGTCCGTTTCAGGGACCAGATTCCCTTCCGCGTGACGGCCACGGCGGCGGCAAACGGCTTCTGCGTGCGCCAGATGACCCCCTTGTCGCGCACGACCAGGAAATCGCCCGTGCTGATCAGGGGTTTCTTCAATCCTACGATGCGTTTTTCCTGGGTGAAGCGTCCGGACAGGATCGGCGGCGAGGCCAGGCGGTCCGCAAGCGGCGCTTTCGCGGCTTCGGCTCCCAGGCTCGGGTTGAAGTTCAGGATCAAACCCAGGCCCAGGCAAAGGGAACCCGCGAACGGAAGTGATTTCATTTCAGGGCGCTCCGTATTTTCGAGGCGAAAACCTCCGGGGTCTCGAACTGCAGTTCTCCCGTGCGCATGTCCACGGCCACCTGCACGCTGTCCGCCTTGGTGATCTTCTCGCCCGTGACCGCATCGTGGATCAGGAACTCCATGCGCACGCGGTTTTCCCATTCCACCAGGGTGGCGGTAACGCGCAGGCGCTGGCCCAGACGCGCGGGCTGCACGTACCGGATATGCAGGTCCACCACCGGCCAGCTGAATCCGCTCGCCTCCATGGCCGTATATCCGAAGCCCAGCTTTTCCAACAAGGCGTTGCGGCCTATCTCGAGGAAGCGCGCATAGTTTCCATGCCAGACCACCTTCATGGCGTCCACGTCGAAGAACTCGACCAGGATATCCGCGCTGGCCGTGATCATGGGCCTGCCTCCAAGTCTCCGCCCACCAGAGCCGGGTCCCGCGCGCGTAGTCCTTCCAGCAGGCTGCGCAGATCGTCTTCCAGGGACCGGTCCGCCTGGACCAGGGCGCTGCGCCCGCGCGTCCAGACCAAGGCGGCGCCCAAGGGACCGTGGAGATCCGCGGCGACGCGGCCCTGCTCGCGCATACGCAATTCCACTCCCTGGCAGGCGGCCAGCAGGCCGCAAGCCGCCACCTGTTCGGTCAATTCCAGGACGCGCCGGCAATCGCGGGCCGCGAGCGTGCCCAGGCTCACCTTGTCCTGGTTGTGGCTTTCCGTGGAACGGGAGAACACGCTGGCGGGCATGCACAGTTTCAGGGCTTCCGCCGTGCAGGCGGACGCGGTGATCTGCAGGGCCTTGAGCCCGTGGTCGGTGGCGGATTCCGCGCCCACGGCGCCGCTCAGGTTGGCGGGCAGGCCGGCGTTCATTTTCGGATCGACCAGCAGGGCGATCTGGCGATCGATGAGATCGGCCAGGTTGGCCACCGTAGTCTTCATCGAGTCCATCACGTGGCAGATATGCCCGCCGTAGAAATGGCCGCCGTGGTAGACCACGCCGTTCTCGGCGTCCACTATCGGGTTGTCGTTGGAGCTGTTGAGTTCGGTTTCGATGAAGTCCCGGTACCAGGGCAGGCAGTCCTCCAGCACGCCGATCACGTGCGGGGCGCAGCGGATGGAATACCTGTCCTGAAGGCTCCCCCCCGGCGTAACCTGATCCCGTTGCGCCAGATCCCGGCGGATGCGCGCGGCCGCGGCCCCCATGCCCGTGAAAGGCTTGACCGCGAAAAGGCCTTCGGCGAAGTGGCCGGCGTTGCCGTCCAGGGCCACCAGGGTCAGGGCCGTCAGGCGGGAGCAGACCAGCGTCAGGTATTCCGCCCGGGCGAAGTTCAGGCAGGCGATGGCGGTCATGACGGCGGTGCCGTTCATCATCGCCAGGGCTTCTTTGGGCCGCAGGCTGTAAGGATGCAGTCCCGCGGTCCGCAGCGCCTCCGCCGCGGGTACCATATCGCCGTCCTTCCACGCCCGGCGTTCGCCGCACAGCACGGCCGCCACGTAGGAAAGGGGAGTGAGATCGCCGCTGGCGCCCACGGAACCTTCTTCGGGAATGACGGGCAGGATGTCGTGCTGCAAAAGCGCCTGCAGCCCTTCCAGCAACGCGAAGCTCACGCCCGAATAGCCCCGGGCCAGGGAGATGAGGCGGGAAGCCAGGATGGCGCGCGTCTCTTCTTCGCAGAACGGCCGCCCCAGGCCCACTCCGTGGTAGCGGACCAGCTTGGCGGGCAGCAGGGAGGCGAGCAGCGGGGAAACCTGCACGGACACGTTCTCGCCGTAGCCGGTGGTCACGCCGTAGACGGTCCCGTTCCGCTCGATGAGGGCGTCGATGAGATCGGCGCCTTTGTTGATGCGGACGCGGAAGCCTCCGCTCTCGCCCATCCGCGATGCGGCCTTCCTTTCGGCCAAGGCCACCACATCCTCAAGGCGCAACCTGCCGCCGTCGAAAACAACCGTCCGCTTCATGGCTTACCAACTTCCGGGTCGCCCCAAAAACGATAGATGTTGCCCCAGAGCATGGGCGCCAAAGTGCAATAGTACGAAAGTCTGTCCGCATACCGGCCGGCCAGGGCCGCCAGGTCTTCGCGCCGCGTGGCGCGGTTCAAGGCGATCCGTTCCGAAAAGGCCTCGTAATGGATGTCATAGCGGCCGTTCCGGCCGATGCAGAAGAACAGGAATACCGGGCATTCCAGCACCGAAGCCAGCACGTAGGGCCCGATGGGCAAAGGCGCCGGATGCGCCAGGAACGGCGCCCAGGCGATCCCTTTGCCGTCCAGGGGAACCCGGTCCCCGGCGATCAGGACCACCTCTCCCGCATCGATCTTGTCCTTCAACAGCATGGCGGTGGCGGGGGAAATGTCGCTCACCTGGAACAGGGACATCTGGCTCATGGGATTGATCCGGCTCATCAGGGCGATGAAACGCGGATTGTGCTTGGTGTGCACCAGCACGTTCACGTGGACCTTCCGCTCGCTCAGGGCCAGGTGGCGCGCCACTTCCATGTTCCCCAGGTGGGAACCGATCAGCAATATACCCTTGCCCCGTTCGAGCGCGCGCACCACCGCCTCGCGGCCGTGGCGGGCGAAGCGGGGAGGAGCGCTTTGGGGATCCCAGGCCAGGACCCTTTCCAGCACGCCCTCTCCGGAAACCAGCAGATGCCTGAAGACGGAAAAGTAGGAAGGCCTTCCTTTCGATCCCCGGAACGCGTAGAGGCGCTCCAGATACTGGCGGGACGCGTCCCGCTTGGATTTGCGAGTGAGGAAGAAATAGAGCACCACCGGAACCAACGCGATGCGGAAAGGCCAGCGGCCCAGGCTGCGGCTGACCTCGAACAGAAAGCGCAGGCCCCAGGCGGAACCCAATTCCGCCGTGCCGGCCCAATGATCCTCGGCTACCGGTCTCATGCGATGGCCTTGCGCAGAAGCGGGACAAAGCGCGCCAGCATCCCGAAGAACAGCCGGGTATGCATCCAGGATATGAGGGTATTGTCCAGCCCCAGGCGGAAATGGGACACGCCGCCTTCCGGATAGTTCACGGCCACGGGCAGAAAGCGCAAGGCGAGCCCGGCCCACTTGAGACGCACCAGCACCTCCGGATCGAAGTCCATGCGGTTTCCGGTCCGGCCCGCGTCGAGCACCCGCAGGGTGGCGGCCAGGGGATAGACCCGCAAGCCGCACATCCCATCGGGAATGGCCCTGGAAAGGGTGTTCACCTTGACCCAGAAATTGGTCAGCCGCCTTCCGTACAGGCGGGAGGATGGAACGCTGGCGTCGAACACCGGCCGGCCGCAGATGACGGCGTCCGGTTCCTTTTCGGCCGCGGCCAGGAGTTCCGGCAAGGCCCGCAAATCGTGTTGTCCGTCCGCGTCCACCTGGAGCGCATGGGTGAATCCCAGCTTCGCGGCCAGCCGCAATCCGGCCTTCACGGCCGCGCCCTTGCCGCCGTTCCTGTCCAGGCGCGCCAGGGTAACCTGGGTGTTATGCGCGGCGGCCAGGCTTTCCAGGGCCCTTCGGCACGCCTCGCCGGAGCCGTCGTCCACCACCACGCAGGGAATCCCGTTGGGGCGCAGTCCCGCCAACACTTTTTGCAACGGGCCCGCGTGCTCATAGACCGGAATGACGATGCAGGGGCGGAACATCAGGAGGCCGTTACGCTGTGAAGATGGCCTGGCCGCTGGCGTGCCGGCCCTGGGAGGAATCGTATTTGAACGAGATGCCGGATTTGTCCTTGAGGCGCGCGAGCTCCAGGCTGATGCGCATGCCGGGAAAGATGGGGCGCTGGAACTTAAGGGCCTGCAATCCGCGGAAAGCGCCGAAGGGGCCGAACAGGCGGGCGCCTTCCAGGATGGCCCAATCCAATTGCACCACGCCCGGCAACAAAGGCAGTTGGGGAAAGTGGCCGCGGAAATGTTCCAGCTCCGCGGGAATCTCCAGCTCCAGCACGGCGGCGCCGTTTTCCAACCGCCGCGTTTCCAGGATCACGGGGTTGACCTGGGGATCGAACAGGGACCGCAAGGCGGCCAGCGCAGTCTTGCCCGCGGCATTGGCCGGCATGGTTTCCACCAGCCGCCACCGCTTGGGCAGCAGCACGCGATCGAAACCGTTCAAGAGATGCGCGCGCAGGGACTGCACCAGGGCGGCCCTGGCTTCGCTGCCGCGCGTGGGAATCGCGCTGTCCCTGAGCCGCAACACCGCGCCCAGGGTGTCCCGATCGCCCGCCAGCACCAGCACGCGGGCCTCGGCTACGCGGGGATGGGCGGTCAGCAGGTCTTCCATCGCCGTGAGGGATAGGCGCTTCTCTTCCACTTTCACAATCCGGTCCGCGCGGCCCAGCAGCCGGAAGCCACCCTCGACCGCGCTCACGCGATCGGAGGTGGCGAACGGCTTCGAAGCCTTCATATGCGGCGATTTCACCAGCAGGAGTTCGCCCGCTTCGCCGATGGCGATTTCAACTTTCGGAAAAGCGGTCCAGGGCGGATCTTCTCCGGCCCGCCGGCGCCAAGCGATGCCGCCGGTTTCCGAACTCCCGTAGATTTCCACCGGGTCCGCGCCCAGCAGATGCGCGCAGGCGGGGACGCAGGCCCAGGGCAGCGGGCCGCCCGAGGAAAAAACCGCCGTCAACGGTCTGAAGCCTACCGTAGCGCCGGACGCATCCGGAAGATGCGGCTCGGGGAGACGCGCCTCCGGGAGGCGGCGCAAGAAAGCGGGGGAGGCCACCAGCACCACGGGACCCGGAGCTTGCAGCGACTCAGCCAATTCCTCGGGAAAGCGTATGAGGCGATCGGAAAAAGGCCGGCCCGCGGCCAGGGGCCAGAGGCACCGGAACAACAGGCCGTAGATATGCTGATGGCCGACCGTGGAAAGCACGCGCGCGCCGGAAAGACCCGCGCCCAGCACGGCCTCCAGCGTCTCCACCTCGTTGCCCAGATCGCTCCAGGTCTTTTCGACGGCCAAGGGCAGGCCCGTGGATCCGGAAGTGAAGATGATCACCGGTAGATCCGGAACGGCCGGCGGTAAGGGAGTTGCGTGAGTCGCGGGAGCCGGTGCCGCGAAGGGCGGTTCGTTCCACGTCGTCCGCATTCCGGGCCGCCCCGGGCCGCCGGCGGGAAAATCCCCCAGCAAGACGTCCGCCCTGCCGGCCAGCAGGGCGGTTGTGATCTCCGTCGCATCTCCTGCGATTACCGCGGTGCATCCGGCGGCCCAGCAACCCAGCAGCGCGGCCGCGAAGTCGAAGGTATTCCCGAAATGCAGGGCCGCGCGCTTTGCGCCCGCTCCCTTCAGCGCATCGCGCCAGGCGTCGCGGAGCGCGGCGAGCGCGGTCCAATCCTGTCCGGGCGCAAGCCCCACGGGCCCGGAGAGGCCGGTCCCGGCCGCCATGTCGGTAAACCTCAGCATGGGCGCTTTACCTGTGCCTCGCCGACATCACCCGGCGGCGCACCAGCCATTCCCCCGCGAACAGAACGCCCATCAGCAGGTAGGCCAGGAACCCGTTGTAGAAAGCCCATAGTCCCGGATTGCCGGAAAGGGCGGTGGCCGCCGCGGCGCAGGCGTTGAGCGCGAAAAAACCGCACCAGACCTGGGTGACCCGGCGCGTATAGCGTACGCCATGCTCATCAAGATCGGGATGGCGGAAGCGCGCCAGGCGTTCGATGACGGTGGGAGGAATCCACAGGCTCAGGCCGAAAACCAGAAGCAGGCTGAGATTTACGGCCACGGGGTAGTACAGCACGGATGCCTCGCCCCAGATCCAGGCCAGGGCGCCGGCGCCGGCGATCATCCCGATCAAGGCGTAGACCGGGACCTTGCGCACGATGGTTTTCCCCCAGCGCAGGGCCAGCACCGCCAGCAGCCCCAGGGCGATGAAGCGGGCGGGGATGCCTTGGCGAAGCCCGGCATAGACCAGCGCCGGATAGGCCGCCAGCAGAACCGCGGTCACGGCGGTGAGCTTGGACGGCGCCACGGCTACTCGTTCACCAGCTTTTCGATGACGTTCACGACATCGTCGATGGTGCGCACGGTCTTGAACGGCTCCGGCTGCATGCGCTTGCCGATCAGCTTCTGCAGCTTGACCATCAGATCGATGGCGTCGATGCTGTCGATTTCCAGGTCTTTGTAGAGTTCGGCGCCGGGAACCAACCGGCTTTTTTCGATGCCGAAGGTTTCGTTCAAAGTGGAAACCACCGCGGCCATGATTTCGTCCCGGGTCCTGATGCTCATGCTATTTCTCCGCAACCGGGGCGCGGCGGCTTTCCACGAAGCCGGCGAGTTTTCTGACGCTGGAAAAATGTTCCCGGTTCTCCTTGGAGTCCGACGACATCTTGATTCCGTACTTTTTCTGGATGGCGATGCCGAGCTCCAGGGCGTCGATGGAATCCAATCCCAATCCGTCCCCGAAAATGGCGGCTTCCGCGTCGATGGATTCGGGGGTGACCTCTTCCAGTTTGAGCGTCGTGATGATCAGCTCCTTTATTTCCAATTCAAGCTCCGGCACTGCAAAGGTCCTTGTTGAAGTAATACTGAAGATGATCGTTCAGGTCCCGGGCCGCCAGCGCCGGTTGGTCCGGGCGCGCCTTCAGGAACGGGCTGATGGGGATGTCGTCTTTCACGCGCAGGACAATCCTCATCCGGTGTTCCGGGGCCAGATACCACGCACCGCCCTTGTGGAGGTTGCTGCGGGTGCTTTCAATCACCACCGGAGTCACGTTTTGCCGGGTGCGGACCGCTACCTGGGCCGCGCCTTTCCGGAATTTCACGGGCATGCCCGGCGGCGTGCGCGTCCCCTCGGGGAAGATGATCACGTTGTTGCCCGAGTCGAGGCTCTTGCGGCAGCGCGCCATGGTGGATTCCCCTTCGTCGTTGCGGATGTAGCCGGCCAGCAGCACCGGCCAGCGCTTGAACCAATCGTTCAGCAAGGCGCTCTTGACGAAGCAATCGGCCTGGGGAATGACGGAGGCGAGCAGCACGAAATCGATGAGCGTGGGATGATTGGCAAGCACCAGATTGCCGGACCTGCGCAGGGCTTCCAGGCCTTCGTAGCGGACATGGAGCACTCCCGTGATCCGCATCAGCAGTACGAAGAGATGGAATCCCCTTTGGATGATAATGCGGCCCACACGGTGGCGCGATTCTTCCTTGCGCCAGACCAGCCATACCAGGGGGATGCCGAATAGACCCAAGGTCGCCCCCCCCAGGGCGAAGATGGCGAAGCACATGAGGGTGGCCGCCGTACGCCAGGTCCGCCAAAGCAGTTTCATGGGCGGACCCAATCCCAACGGCGGGTTCCGCGCCGCCAGGAGGCGCTCTTCCCGTTCCCGGCCCACATTTTCAGGAAGACCAGGGCCTGGGGCGGAACGGTTTCCCGGTCCGGCTCCGATTGCGTTTCCCACAAGGACAATTCGAATTCTTCGCCTCCTGAGGCTCCCAGCTCAAGCCCAAGGGCATAGCCCCCCGGTTCCCGGTCCCAATGCCCGTCGAGCGCGGAGGGCGGCACGGGATCGCTCATTACCACCAGCACGCGATCATGGCCTTCCAGGACCATGCCTTGGGCCTCCAGCAATGCGGCGGTGAAACTCTCGCCGCGGGAGGAAAGCGAAGAGCTCATGCTGCGATCGCCTTTGGCGATGGAGAACTGGCCGGCCGCGGCGTTGTGCACGGACAGGCTGAAGTCCATGGGGGAAGCCAACTCCTCCTCCGCCTGCGCCCTGAGCATGGCGACGGATCGCGCCACCTGCCCGTGCCGGCTGGCGAACACGCAGGGAAGGTCGTTTCCCGGAGGCGCCAGGCGGAACGCGACTTCCAGTCCCAGGCGATCGGCCGCATCCGCGCGCCGCCGGAGTATGGGCGGCATGGCGGAAACGGGGGCGGTGTGGGTCAAAGTATCGCTCCATTCCCGGTCTGAAGACGCCCATTCCCGCCATGCTTCCCGGTCAGAAAGCGACGGTCCCGCCCAGGCCTCCCAGGCCAGAATTCGAAGGGGCAGTCGAAAGCAATTTGAAAGCATATGGGGTGATTAATAATGGGTAGGTGAAATATAGTAACTGAGGGAAATTATTGGGGTCAGACGGCCTTCCCGGAGCCAGAGATCTTCCGCAATTTACCGCAAAAAAGCGGAATCCCGGCAACGTCGGGCGGGCCGCCCACGCCGCCGGCCGGCCCGGACTCAAGCCCCGCGGGATTCCGCCCGCTCACCGCCGACGACGAAGGCATCTCCGGTCCGGCGCCCGGGTGCGGATCGACCGTCACCGCAGGCCCAAGGCGCTCCGGCGCTCCAGGGCACCATAATCCATGGTGACTTTCAAAATGCGGCCCCCGGCCTCCACTACGGGAATAAATGCGTGGGAATAAATGCGCGTTTGCAAATGACATCCGTCGCGGTTTTGTTAAATTCCGGGAGCCCGAAAATCAAATCATGCCCCGTGCGTCCGTCGATGAAATCGGGACGCACGATCCACAGTGAAAGGAATCCCCATGAAGCGGTTGAACTTGAAACTCTTATTGTCCGGGCTTTGCGGGTTCTTTTTGATCAATTGCTCCCAGCGGTTCATCAACGTGAATTATTCGGGAAATGGATTCTCGGTCAATGAATTGAAATCCTCAAAGGTGGCCTTGGTCGCCTCGGAAAAGGTGACCGTTCTCGAATTCAGGAAGGCGTACGATAAGAAGTTCCAGGATTCGGATTCCTGCAGGAAATTCATCTCGGGCAAAATCGTCGAATCGATAAACAAAGGCATACCCGAAATCAATGTGTCGGGCGTGGACGCCGAATATTCGAATGTGTTCGATATCGACAACCTGAATGCTGAGGCGCTCGCCAAGGTCGACGGGTTTTTCAAATCAACCGATTCGAAGTACGTGATTAATATCAAGAACATAATCGTCAGCAATGCATTCATCGCCAATCCCGCCACCATGATGGCCGCCCCTCCCGGTACGAACGGCGCCGTTTCCGGCGGGATGGTGATGGGGACCGGCGGTACCACTGAAAGTTGCGTGATTTCCTACGATGTGGAGATTTGGGACTCGAAGACCAGGGAGAAAAAGCTCTCATTCAACAATAGAGGGGAATCCAAGGTATCGTTTTTCGCCTACGGCAAGGCGTTGAACAATGCTTTTGAAAACAGCTTTCAGCATCTGATCGGATATCTGAAAACGCAACAGGTGGATTTCAAGAAATAAAGGCGCGCCAGATCGAGAACCGCCGGTCCTCCACGTCTTCGTGGAAATCCACGAGCGGGCTCAGGGCCCGGCCTTCGCGCACCAATTCATAACCCCCCGCGCCCTTTGCCAATTCCAGGAAAAGTGCGTGTTCCTTCAGGGTATGCGTGAACACCAACAGCCATCCGCCCGGGCGGGTCAACGCCGCGGCTTTGGCCAACAGGTTCGCGGGCTGGAAAAAGCGCAGGGGCAATCCCCATAGCAGCAGATGGTGCCGGGTGACGAACGGGTAGAATAGGGTGATCAGGCCGTACCCGCCGCCCCCGGCCTTGAGGAAGTCCCCGATCTCGTAGGCGACGTCCGGGTTCTCCGTCTGCGCCATATAGGCTTGCGCATAGTCCTTGCGGGATCGGAAATCCGGGTAGATTCCGTACCCGTCCACCTCCACGCCTTTCAGGCTTACCCGCATGGCTTCCGCGCCCACCCGCTCCGCTTCCGTCGGGTTGGCGTGGCGCAGCCATCTCTCCAGAGCGAAAACGTAGTGCCAATCCTGGGAGCCCACGTCCATGGCCGCAATATGACCATTTTCCCTGGTGGGAATGGAAAGGCCCTCGCAGGCTTTCTCCAGGATGTCGAGCAGATAGAGGTTTTTCCGGTAGAGGGCCCGGGTGGATGCATCGGCCAGCGGGCCCAGACGGTAACGTCCGCGCAGTTCGCGTTCCCGCGCTTCACAGGCGGCTTCCTCTCCCGCGGCCAGATAGGAGAACAGCCTCTCCTTGGGCTCATGGGGCAGCGACGGCATTCCCCGCGACCAGCGGAGGGACTTCCGGATCCAGAAGGAAAAGGCGTTGCCGGGAATCCGGGAGAACGCCAGCATGATCCACAGGCGATAGGGAATCAGATGTCCTTACTCCTCGGCCCCCGGGCGCGGAAAGAGGCTGACATATGTCCGCGTCCGTCCGTCTTCCGCGCGGCCGGAGAGATTCCGGCGCGAGCCGCCGTAAAAGATAACCAGGGGAGACTGGGGGAAGCGGTACGGGCCCCGGGAAAAATCGGCCGGATCGGGACGCGCCCGGAAAAACAACGCGCTGGAGGAGCCCGGACGCTTGCGGCCGCGCACGTTCAGTCCGATTTTGAAAAGACCGCCGTTGCCGGTGATGTACAGGGTCTTGAAGTCCGGCCCGCCGAAGCATTGGTTGGCGTTGTTGCCCGCGGCGGTGGGGCTTCCCTTGACCAGGATATGGCCGAGAAAGGGATCCTTCTTGCCCGGCGAGTAGAGGTGCACGGCGCCCTGGGCGAAGCCGGCGAGGTACACGTCTTCCCTCTCATCCAGGGTGATGCCGTCCGGCGTGGGGATGTCGAGCACGTAGCCGCGTTTGTTGGACAGGGAGCCGTCCGGGGCCACGTCGAACTGCCAGGTGGTGGTGGCGTTGCGATCGGCCACGTAGAGGATTTTCCTTTCTTCCAGCCATTCCACCCCGTCCGGATTGGGCACGGTGGTATTGGCGATCACGGTCTTCCCGTCCGCGCTGACGTGGAAGACGGTTTTGCCCGAGGACTGGTTGGACAGGAACATGGAACCGTCCGAGCCGATGGTGATGTCGTTGAGCGCCTTGAACTCGAAGCCGGCGCCTGACATCGCCAGGGTATCCCGGCTCCCGTCCTTATTGAAGCGCAGGATGGCTCCCAGGGTGCAGGCCACCAGGCGGCCCTGGGGATCGAATTCCAGGCCGTTGGGGGAATCCCCGTGGCCGGAATAGAAAACCGATCCCTGGCCGTCCGGGGTAACCTTGTAGATACTGTTGGCCGCCGGTTCCGAGAAGAACACGTTACCATCCGCGTCCACGGCCACGCCGTCGCAAAGCCCGAAGGCTCTGCCGGTCTCCGGATGCTTGGTCAGGACGGGAAGGACCTTGGCCCCTTTGTCGGCGATGGTAACGGGAACGTCGCCTTGGGCGTATCCGTAATCCTGGGCCGCGGGCGTACCGGGGCCGATGGCGAGGAAAAGAAGCGAATGGACGAAAATATCCGAGGGTCGGCGCATGGATCATCTCCTGTGCCCCCTCCACCCTGGGGAAACAATATAGTACCGCCCGCTCCTCCTCGCCTTCGCCCTGATTGACCCCGGGCATTTCCTTTCCCGGCGACGGGCCGTCAAAGATTAATTTTGACGATGCCGGCGGCAGGTCGGCCCCGGCCGCGGTGCGGCCGAGTGAAACGCGCGGTACGCCGCGTGAAAAGTGCGCGGCGCGCCGCGCAAAAGGAGGGTTCCTTGAAAGCAACCAACGCATTCAAATCGGGCCTCGTCGTTTTCCTGGCCGCCCCGGTTCTTTGCCTGCTTTTTCCCGGGTCCGCGACCGCCCAGGTCAAGGCCGACAGCAGCATGAGCTTTTTCATCTCCAGCGCCAATCCCGGCAAGGGGGCCAACCTGGGCGGGCTCGCGGGAGCGGACGCCCATTGCCAGAGCTTGGCGGCGGCCGTCGGCGCAGGCAGGCGCACCTGGCACGCTTACCTCAGCACCCAGCCCGCCGCCGGAAAGCCGGCCGAAAACGCACGCGATCGCATCGGAACCGGACCCTGGTACAACTTCAAGGGATTGCGGATGGCCATGAGCGTGGAGGATCTGCACAGCGTCAACAACAAGCTGAACAAGGAGAACTCTCTGACCGAAAAAGGCGAAGTGGTCAATGGCAGGGGAGACACTCCCAACCGGCACGACATCCTGACGGGATCCAAAGCGGATGGCACCGCCTTTCCGGCCGGGACCGATATGACGTGCAACAACTGGACCAGCGAAACCACGGGCAGCGCGATGCTGGGGCATCACGATCGCCATGGCGCGGCGGGCAATATCGATTCGACGTCCTGGAACCAGGCGCATGCCTCCACCGGATGCAGTCCTTCCGCCCTGGTCAGCACCGGCGGCAACGGATTCATCTATTGCTTCGCCGCCGATGCGGCGACCGGAACGAAAGACCCCGTCGGCAAGGCCATCCAGGCAAGCCTTTCCGGATTCGCCTGGCTGCGGAGTTTTTCCCCGGGGGCGGGCGATCAGGTCGTTTACCGCTTGGATTTGCCCCAAGCGCGGCACGTGGATGCGGCTATTTTCACCCTGAATGGGCGGAAATTGGCGGACCTGAGCCTGGGAATACGGCCGGCCGGCGTCCAGGACCTCCACTGGAATGGCCGGGATTCCCGCGGAAACCCTGTTTCCAGGGGATTTTACCTGATCGCCGTTACGGTACGATAACTCCGCTCAATTCTTGCCGTGAGGTCGAAATAACATTAGTTAGTGGAGTAATCAGGAAATCCGGAGGGTCCGTTTAATGTCGAGTGCGGAGGCATGGCGTTTCCAATGGACCGCCGCCATAGTAGTCTGTTTTGCTATGGCTCTGGATTCCGCTTCCGCCCAGGACATGGAGAGTCTGCCTTCGCCGGGTCAATTGAAAAGAATGAGCCTGGAAGAACTGATGGACGTCAGGGTCACCCTGGTCTCCAGGCAATCCGAAAAACTCAACGAAGTCCCCTCCGCCGTCCAGGTCATCACCCAGGACGACATCCGCCGCTTCGGAGTCTTCACGCTTCCGGAGGCGTTGCGCCTGGCCACCAATCTGCAGGTGGCCCAGGTGGACGCGCGCCAATGGGCCATCAGCGCCCGCGGCCAGAACAATGTCCTGTCCAACAAACTATTGGTCATGATCGACGGGCGCACCGTCTATACGCCCTTGCACGCCGGGGTTTTCTGGGACGTGCAGAACATCATGCTGGACAACGTCGATCGCATCGAAGTCATCAGCGGGCCCGGGGGAACCCTGTGGGGGGCCAATGCCGTCAACGGCGTCATCAACATCGTCACCAAGGGCGCCGAATCCACCCAGGGCGGCTTGATCGGCGGCGGCGCGGGAACGGCCATGCAAGGCGTTGGGGCGGGGCGCTATGGCGGCAGGATCGGCAAGGACGTCTATTACCGCGTCTGGGGACGGGGTCTGCGGCACAACAGCACGGATTTCTCCAACGGGAACGACGCCAAGAATCCCTGGGACATGTTGCAGAGCGGCTTCCGGACTGACTGGCTGCCGAAAGAAGGGGATAGGGTCACCGTTACCGGAAACCTCTATTCCGGCGATTTGGACCAGGATACTCCTTCGCCCACTGCCGTGGACGGCCAATATCTCATCGGCCGCTGGACGCGCGACTATTCCCAAGAATCCGGCATCCAGGCCCA
This sequence comes from Fibrobacterota bacterium, assembly GCA_028287505.1. Classification (GTDB taxonomy): domain Bacteria; phylum Fibrobacterota; class Fibrobacteria; order UBA11236; family UBA11236; genus Chersky-265. Next base: position 59,757 of record JAQBPN010000084.1, read on the forward strand.
GGTGTATTTCGATCGCTCCGCGCGCACCATCCCGGCCATCTTTGGCGAGGATCTCCAGATTTACGATTTCGATTTCCAGCACCGGCTGCGCCTTGGCGATAGGAACGCGTTGATCTGGGGAACGGGTTACCGCTTCATGCGGGACGATGTGGTCAACAGCCCGGCCCTCGCATTCGTGCCGGGCCACAAGGACTTGAGCCTCTTCAACGGCTTTCTCCAGGATCAGATCATGCTGATCCCGGAGAGATTGCGGCTGATAGTGGGCAGCAAGCTCGAGCACAACGATTATTCCGGATTCGAAGTGATGCCGTCGGGGCGTCTGGCCTTCACGCCCGATGACCGCCAGACCATATGGGGAGCCGTCTCCCGGGCGGTGCGCTCCCCCAGCCGCATCGACGTGGACCTGTATCTGCCCGGCCCGCCGGTCCCGGCGGACTCCATCAGGTTGGAAGGCGGCCCCGGCTTCAAGGCCGAGGACCTGACCGCCTATGAGGCGGGTTATCGGGTGGTGCCGATGCCGAACGTAACGGCTTCCCTCTCGGCCTTCTACAACTGGTACGATAATCTCCGCATTTTCGAGCCGGTGGGCGGCAATGTGATCCAATTCACCAACGGTTCGAAAGGCGAGGTGCGCGGGGTGGAGCTCTCCGCGGGCTGGCAGGCGATGGCGTGGTGGCAGCTCAAAGGCGGCTATACCTATCTGCAAGAGGAGTTCTGGACCAAGCCGGGCCATATCGAGCTCGCTTCCCCCGGAAGCCAGGGCGACGATCCGGATCACCAATTCCTGGTGCAGTCGATGATGGACCTCCCTGCGGGTTTTCAGCTCAACGGCGCCGTGCGTTACGTCTCCGCGCTTCCTTCCCCCGCCGTTCCCTATTACTCCACTTTCGATCTGAGCGTAGTCTGGATGTTCCATTCCTTCACTTTTTCCATCGTGGGGCATGACCTCGCGGAGAAGAGCCATGCGGAATTCGGCCCGGTAACGACGCGAAACGAGGTTCCCCGTTCGGTTTCGGCGAGGGCCTCATGGCGTTTTTGAAGGGCAAAGCCGCTTGGGTGCTGGTCGCGATGGTTCTCCTGGGACTTCCGGGCTTGGCCGCGCAGGCGTCCCCGGACCGTGAACATCGGATCAAAGCCGTCTTCCTTTTCAATTTCGCTCAGTTCGTGCAATGGCCGGACAGCGCTTTCGCCGGGCCGGAGGATCCGTTGGTGGTGGGAATCCTGGGGGAGGATCCCTTCGACACCTATCTGGACGAGGTGGTGCGCGGCGAGAAAGTGAACAACCGCTCCATCGTCGTAAAGCGCTACAAACGCATCGAAGACGCCAAAGGATGCCATGTGCTTTTCATAAGCGATTCGGAAATCCCCAGGACCGAGGCCATCTTCGCGGCCCTCAAGTCGAGCCATATCCTGACCGTGGGGGAATCGGATCTGTTCTTCCAGCGCGGGGGCATGGTCTGTTTCGCCACCGAGGCGGGCCGGATCCGCCTCAAGATCAACCTGGAAGCGGTCCAGGACGCGGAGCTCGTCGTGAGTTCGAAACTTCTCAGGCTTGCGGACGTCGCGGGTCCGCGCAAGGAGTAGCCGATGGCATTCGGGAACATGCGCCTGCAGCAACGGCTGATGGCCATCATGCTCCTGACGAGCGCTTCGGTGTTGGTGCTCACCTGCGCCGGATTCTTCGCCTACGAATTCCTCACTTTCCGCCGATCCACCGTCCGCCAATTGTCCACTGTCGCGGCCATCATAGCCGACAACAGCACCGCCGTTCTCGCCTTCGCGGATAGGCCCGGCGCCCGGGAAATCCTTTCCGCGCTGAAGGCGGAGCCCCACATCACCGAGGCCGCCCTTTATGATGAAAACGGCAACGTGTTTTCCATCTACCCGGAGGGGCGCGGAGCGGCCGGGATACCCTCCGTTCCCGCCGCGGATGGATTCCGTTTCGAACAATCCTTTTTGATCGGCTTCCAGCCGGTGGTCCAGAACGATCGCCGCCTGGGCACTTTGTACGTGCAATCGGATCTGAAGGCCGTGTCCGCGCGCTTCCGCTTGTACGGCGCGGTGGCGGCCCTGGTTGCCGCGGTGGCCTTTCTGGCATCCTATCTTCTCTCCCGGGCCTTGCAGCGTCAGATCTCCGCGCCCATCATGGCGCTGGCGGAAACGGCCCAGGCGGTTTCCGATCGGCGCGATTACTCCGTGCGGGCCCGCCGGATCGGGGACGGCGAGCTGGGGCTCCTGACGGATTCGTTCAACCAGATGCTCAACCAGATCCAGGAACAGCTGGGCCGCATGGAGCTTCTCAACCAGATTACCCGCGCCATCGGCGAACGCCTCGATCTCTCGAGCGTTTTCCAGGTGATGACCGGCGCCCTGGAAAACGACCTGCCGGTGGATTTCGTTTGCGTGTGCCGCTACGATGCCGCGCAGGACCGCCTGACGGTGACGAGCGTGGGAGCCAAATCCGGCGCCCTGGCCGCCGAACTGGGCTTGACCTCGCAAGCGCGCATGCAGGCGGAGGGGAGCGGACTGGAAAAATGCCTGCGCGGGGAAATGGTCTACCATGCGGATGTATCCGGAACCGGCTCCCCCTTCGCGGAGCGCCTGGTCGCGCAAGGCTTGCATTCGTTGGTGCTTGCGCCCCTGATTGTCGAAAGCGGCGTGTTCGGGGTCCTGATAGCCGCGCGCCGCATGCCGGATGGATTCAGCGCGATGGACCGCGAGTTCCTGCGGCAGTTGAGCGATCATGCGGCCCTGGCGGCGCATCAGGCCCATCTTTACGGGGCATTGCAGCAAGCCTATGAGGATTTGCGCCGTTCCCAGCAGGCGGTGATGGAACAGGAGCGCTTGCGGGCCCTGGGACAGATGGCCAGCGGCATAGCGCACGACATCAACAATGCCATCTCCCCGGCGGCCCTGTATACGGAATCAATCCTGGAAAGCGAAACCGGGCTGAGCCCCAAAGCGCGGGAACAGTTGCAGACCATCGCCCACGCCATCGAGGACGTGTCCGCCACGGTGGGGCGCATGCGCGAGTTCTCCCGCAAGAAGGAGCCGATGATGGCGCTGGTGCCCGTGCAGCTCAACCGCTCCCTGCAGCAGGTGATCGATCTCACGCGCGCCCGCTGGCACGACACGCCGCAGCAGCGGGGGTTCGTCATCAAGATCGAGACCGAACTGGACCAGAGCCTGCCCGTGGTCATGGGCGTGGAAGGGGAAATCCGCGAAGCCTTCACCAACCTGTTCCTGAACGCTTTCGACGCCATGCCGGAGGGCGGCACCCTGACCCTGCGGACGCGCGTCGTGCGCAATACCCTCGTATGCGTGGAGGTGTCCGATACGGGCGCGGGCATGGACGAGGAGACGCGGCGGCGATGCCTGGAACCCTTCTACACCACCAAGGGCGAGCGGGGCACAGGGCTGGGGCTGGCCATGGTGTACGGCGTGACCGAGCGCCATGGGGCGGATCTGGAGATCGACAGCGAGGTGGGCAAGGGAACCACCATGCGGCTGATATTCCCGGTGGCGCAGTATGCGGCCGTGGAGGCCGCGCCGTCCCCGCAGGCTCCCGCCGCGCCGGTCCATGTCCGCGTCCTGGTGGTGGACGACGATCCGCTGGTGGCCAAGGTATTGCGGGATACCATGAAGACGGACGGCCATGACGTTTCCACCGCCAACGGCGGCCAGGCCGGCATCGACGCCTTTTTGGCGGCGCAGAAGGCGGGCGCGCCGTTCGACGTGGTCATGACGGATCTGGGAATGCCGTACGTGGACGGCCGCAAGGTGGCGGCCGCGGTGAAGAAGGCTTCGCCCGCGACGCCGGTGATTCTGCTGACGGGTTGGGGGCAAAGCCTCTTGGCGGATGGAGACATGCCGGCCCACGTGGACCGGCTCCTGAGCAAGCCGCCCAAGATTGCGGAATTGCGGGAAGCCTTGATGCTCTCCGTGCCGCAAACCGTGCGCTAGCCCCGGGCTTCCCGCCCGGGCGCAATCAATTAATACCGATATATTCCGTGCCCACCGCTACGTCGTCCACGTACATGGTGGAAGGCTGGCTGGGGCTTGAGCAGCTGTTGCCGTGGGCGGAGTTGGAGTACCAGCCGCCCAGGCGGATGCGGTTCAGTTTCACCGTCGCGCCGCCTTTGCCGCGGATGTTGATTCCGGTCTTGGAGGCCGCTTCCACGCCGTCCACCCAGATCTTCACCCAGCCGTCGTTCCTGCCGGGCGTGTTCAGGAACACCTGGTATTCGATGGCGTACCAGCGGTTGCGCTGGAACGTGCGCGTCGAAGTCAGGTTGCCCCAATCGAAGCCCACCGGGCGGCCGTTGAAGAACAGGCCCATATCGGACATGTCCGTGGTGCCGCATTGGTTGACGCCGCCATTGCTGCGCACCGTCATCACGATGTCGATATCGTTCAGCTGGGTGGCCTCGTTGAAGGACTGCACGCGGGCGATCTTCACGCCCTGCCCGAAGTCATAGCCCGTCCCGAAGTAATAATAGGCGCGCACGTCCACGACGTTGGCGGAAAGCGTCAGGGAGGTGCCGGCCACGTCTTCGTTCTTGGCGTAGGTCACGGCCAGGGACTTGTTTCCGGAATGATGGATTCCATTCTCATTCAGCTTGGCGCCCCAGGAACCGATGCCGCCGTACTCTCCGCAGGCGGCGGTGGCGTAACCGGAGGAACTGCGGGCTCCCCAACAGGAAGACGTCTGATCCTCGAAGTCGCTGCGCCACAGGAGCGGGTAGCCGGATAGCTTCGCCAGCGCCTCGCCGGGCACATCGGAGAGGACTTTCGGGCCCAGGGGCGCCAGGTCGGCTTCGTTATAGGCTTCGGACATGGGTGAAGAGCTTTCGGATTGGATCGGACTCGATGACGCCGACATGAAATCGCAGGCGTTGAAGCCGAGGGTGAGGGAAAGCGCGAACGCGGGATAGAGAAGTGAACGCATGAAGTCCTTCCAGGAACGAATTCCGGCTGGGGTGATTGCCGAACCGTCAAGAGGCCGCTGCGTCGGTCCGGCTCCCCCTGATGGATTCGGGAGAGCCGGATGGAAGCGGATTGAGTCTCCAAGGACTCGGCTGACATGATTTTAAATATTAGCGGATCCGGAAACCACCCGGGATGGAAACTTTTACCTTTCTCTGAACAAATCGGCGCATACGGCCGCCAAAGCCCGCCGTTGCTGGGATGCAGGCGGTCAGAGAACGGTCAGGGAATTTTTACAGGGTAACTTTAGGGGTACCTCGCCGCCGCCGCCCCGTTTCCCGGCGGACCGGTCCATTGGTAACGTTCGCGTTACCGTGCATCTCCCGGAACGGCCTCCGGAGAGGTACCGGATCCTCCCCGGGACGGCATCCAAACCGCCCGGATCGCCCCTTGGGAGCCGTTTTGCCCGCGCCCCGACCCCGCTTTGGCCGGACATCGGCCCATTTCGGCCCCGGTCCGGGGTAAGTATCTTTACCCCGATGCCATCCCCCACTTTCCGCGACATTCTCGAGACCTTGCCTTCCGAATACCGTTCCGACAACGGGTTCCTGCTGGAGTCGTTCCTGGATTGGGCCCGCCTGCGCGGCCTGTCCCTGTATCCGGCCCAGGAGGCCGCCGTCCTGGAGCTCTTCGAGGGCAAGAATGTCATCCTCAACACGCCCACCGGCTCCGGAAAATCCCTGGTGGCCTCCGTGCTGCACTTCCAGGCCCTGGCCCAGGGCCGCCGGTCCGTCTACACCTGTCCCATCAAGGCCCTGGTGAACGAAAAGTGGATGGCCTTGTGCAGGGAGTTCGGCCCGGAAAACGTGGGGCTGTCCACCGGGGACGCCACCGTGAACCGGGACGCGCCCATCCTCTGCTGCACGGCCGAAATCCTGTCCAACATGGCCCTGTCCGAAGGCGAAGACAGCCCCATCCGAGAAGTGGTGATGGACGAGTTCCACTATTACAGCGATCGGGATCGCGGCGTCGCCTGGCAGGTGCCGCTCTTGACCATGCCCCGGGCGCGCTTCCTGCTGATGTCGGCCACTCTGGGCGAGACGGTATTCTTCGAAGAGGCGCTCACCAGGCTCACGGGGCTTCCCACCGTGGCGGTCCGATCCCAGGATCGCCCGGTGCCCTTGTCCTTCCACTATGCGGAAACCGCCTTGTCCGAAACCGTCCTGCGCTTCGCCACGGAGGGCAAGGCTCCCGTGTACGTGGTCCACTTCACCCAGGCCGACGCGGCCCGCAACGCCCAGAGCTTCACCAGCCTTGACCTTTGCACCAAGGAGGAAAAGAACGCCCTCTCCGCCGCGGTGGAAGGCTTCCGCTTTTCCAGCCCTTATGGGCCCGATCTCAAGCGCTGGCTGCGCCAGGGGATAGGCCTGCATCACGCCGGCCTGCTTCCCAAGTACCGCATCCTGGTGGAGAAGCTGGCCCAGCAGGGCCTGCTCAAGGTGATTTGCGGCACGGACACCCTGGGGGTGGGCGTGAACGTGCCCATCCGCACCGTGCTCTTCACCCAGCTCTGCAAATACAGCGGCGACAAGACCGCCATCCTTACCGCCCGGGACTTCCACCAGATCTCCGGGCGCGCGGGCCGCAAGGGTTTCGATGATCACGGATACGTGGCCGCCCAGGCTCCCGAACACGTGATCGAAAACCTGAAGCTGGCGGCCAAGACTTCCCAGTCCGGAAAGAAATTCGTCAAGCGCCAGCCTCCGGAAAAGGGCTACGTGCCCTGGGACAAAGGCACTTTCGAACGCCTGATCGTCGCCCAGCCGGAGCGGCTGGTGTCCCGCTTCCAGGTCACCCATGCCATGCTGCTCAATGTTCTGGGGCGCAAGCCGGGCCCCGGCCAGGCCGGAGACGGATGCCGCGCCATGCGCAACCTCATCACGGACAGCCACGAATCCGCCAAGGACAAGGCCGCCCACCGCAAGCGCGCGTTCCAGTTGTTCCGGTCGCTGGTGGAGCGGGGTATCGTGGAAATTACCCCGTCCGCGGGACGCGGGGCGGCGGCCGGGGAAGCCGGCCCGGGACGGAAATCCAAGCTGCGCGTGAACGTGGACCTGCAGCAGAATTTCTCCATGGACCAGACCCTTTCCCTGTACCTGCTGGACACGCTTCCCCTTTTGAACCCGGAACTCCCCGAGCACCATCTGGACGTGCTCACCCTGGCCGAGGCCATCCTGGAGGATCCGGACCTGGTGCTGCGGCGCCAGTTGGACATGCTCAAGACCGAGCGCATGGCGGAATTGAAGGCCCAGGGCATGGAGTTCGATCAGCGTATCGCGGAGCTGGACGCCATGGAGCATCCCAAGCCTTTGCGTGAATTCATCTACCAGACCTTCAATGCCTTCACGGAAAAGCATCCCTGGGTGGGCGGCGGGAACATCCGGCCCAAATCCATCGCCCGGGAGATGCTGGAAGGTTACTACACCTTTTCCGGCTACATCAAACGCTATGGACTGGAACGATCGGAAGGCTTGCTGCTGCGGCATCTGAACAGCGTTTACAAGGTGCTGGCCAATACCATCCCGGAATCCGCCAAGACCGATCCGGTGCGGGAAACGGAAGTCTTTTTCGGAGATCTCGTCCGGCGCGTGGATTCCAGCCTGTTGGAGGAATGGGAGCGGCTGATGGATCCGGACTTCAAACCCGTGGAACGCTCCGAGCCCTTGCCTCCCGGGGCGGAGGAGGCCGCGCGCGCGGCGGCGCGAGACGTAACGGCGGATGCCAAGACCTTCACCGCGGCCATCCGGGCCCGGGTATTCAGCTTTCTGGCTTCACTGGCGCGTTACGATACCGCCGGGGCATTCGAAGCCTTGTCGGAAGGATTGGGCGACGCCGGAACGGCCGCGACCGGCGGGGCCCAAGGCGCCGCTGCGTTGGCGATGGCCGCCCTGGCGGGGGGAGAGAATGCGCCTTGGACGGAAGATCGGGTGCGCAAGGCCTTGGATGAATATCGCGCCGACCATGGAATGTTCCGCCTGGATCCGGAAGGACGATCGGCCGTCCACACCGTGGTCGATCGGGCCGCGCACGCGGGGGCATGGCGCGTGGATCAAATGCTGCAGGATCACGAAGGCCACAATGACGGGAAGGCGGTGTTCGAGGTTGATTTGGCCGCGTCCCGGGCGGCCGGGGCTCCGGTCATGAGGCTGACCGGATTCGGTTGAAAGTTCCGGGAGGGGTTATTTCCGCGACCGTACCAGGTCCGATACGGGGACTTCCAGGGCAATCGCGATCTTGTTCAGGGAACTCAATCTCGGATCCGCCTTGAGATTCAGGATCCGGCTGATAAGGGATTTCTGGATTCCGGTAGAACTGGCGAAGTTATCGATGCTGGAGAATTCGCCTTGCTTGATCTTCTTCTCGATCAGGCGTCTTATGTTTTCAGCTATGGTTTGTCTATCGTGCAATGTGGTTCAGCCTTCGAGTGCAAAGGTACGGATTAAGAACCGTCCTTGAGTTCTATTGATAGAACAAACGCCATTACCTATACTTTCATCTGGACACATGAACTCTCCTGCACCCGGACAAAATCTTCCCGTCAACGCAGAACTCACCGTCATAGAGGATAGGTGGGAAGTCAGTTGTACCGGCGCGTTCCAACGCGGCGATGTCATCGCGCTCATCGACACCATCTCGGCCCGGATGGACCGACGGCCCGAGGTCAGAAAATGCCTGGTGGATATCCGGGAAGCGGAAGTGACCCTCGGAATCATGGGCGAATACATCATCGGCGAATATGCGGCCAAGAAGCTGGTCGGTTTGAGAATCGCATTGATCCAGGATGCCGGGCAGGTGAAAAAACTGATGGAAGACACCGCCTATAACCGGGGATTACGGATCTTGATGGTAAATGGCCATGAAGACGCCCTGGCCTGGTTGAACAAATAAATAGCCGCTTCGCATAAAACCAATCTACCCCCGTAAAACCCCTCTGTAAGCACCATTTTGCTTGGTGCTGTAATCTTTCCGCCAATTCACCTGGTATTTTCCAGTCACTAACGGGTAAGCATATATGGCATAGGGGATCCCCCTACGCAGTCAAGGCGGAGTAATTCGTTCCGCCCCAATCAGGGACAATTCGTTGATCTGCACGAATCCGGTGCCCGTAAGGCCCGTCACGGTAAAGCGGAATATTTTGAACGGCCGGGCCTTGTAGGCCTGCCTGGACCATGCATCCGCCGCCGCTTGCGGAACCGAGGCCAGTTCCATGAAGCTTCCGGACTTTCCGTCCATATCCGCCTGGGTGTCGGCGCCCGCCAGGCTCCAGGAATACCGGCCGGTGCCCAAGGACCCGGATAGGGCCGCGCCCGCGCCCATGGTCCAGACGGGCTTGTCGAAGGCGAAGGTAACCGAAAGGGGCCGGGAGGGAAAGACGCCCAGGCGCATCTGCTCGCGCACCTGGTACCCGTTCAAAGCCTGCTTGAACAGTTTGATTTCCCGGATGCCGCCCGCATAGGTGCTCCATTCGGGATGGTTGCCGATGGTGACCGGCCGGTCGGTGATCTTCATCGGTCCCGTTACGGAAAGTTCATTGATCAATTCCCCATTGATGAAGATCCGCAATAGGGCTCCGTCATAGGTGCCGGTTACATGGGTCCACTCCCCGATTACGGCCGGGGCCGTAACCACGTAGGAATGTCCGTCGGGGGTGCCGTCCTCGATGACGATGCCGAAATTATATTGCCCGTCCACGATCTCCAGGGCGAAGGAGGTGGGCCAGTACAGCCTTCCCACCAGGGTGCGCCGGAATACCGTGCTATCGGGCTTGACCAGGGCCGTCACCGTCATGGACTCGCGGAAATCCAGATCGGGGGCGGGCTTCGCCGTCACTGTATCGTCGTTGCTGAATTGCGCCCAGGCGCCGGCGCTGTCGCTTTTGCAGACCAGGGAACCTTGCACCAATCCGTCATGGCCGTTTCCGGACAGGTCGGGTATGGAGGCCTTGCCGCAATCCTTGAAGTCCCAATCGGCTACGGGCTTGGGAATCAGGTCCGGATTGGAGGACTTGAATTCGATGAGGCCGGGCAGCAGGGTGTCCCCGTCGTACAATCCTCCCGGGAAGCGGGCTACGCCCGGGCTTACGGCATTATGGGACGTGTAGGCTTTGGTGAAATCCACGGCGACGGGAGCATAAGCGGTGTCGTCGTCCTGGATGGAAAGGACGGCGCGCACGGGGTCGGCCAGGACGGCGCCATTGCCGGGAGAGTGCAGCACGGCCGCGAAACTTTCCGTCCCTTCCGCGCGATCGTCTTTCACCAGCAGGGCGTGCAGGGGCTGCAGGGTGTCTCCGGCGGCGAAGACCAGCTCGCCGCTCAGGGGCAGGTAATCCGAGTCCCGCACGGCGGTGGAATCCCGGAGATTCCATTTGACGGAAACGGGCCGGTCCGCGGGCCCGAGCCTGCGGACCATGGCCACCACGGCGGCGTCGCTTTCCCGGGCGGAGAATTGCGCGCGGGTGAATTGGAACCGGATGGGAGATGCCGAGGGCGGAACATGCACCGGCGTAATCACGGCGGCCGCGCTGCGGTTGCCTTCCGCGTCCACGGCCGCCAGGCGATAAGTGCAGGCGAAGTCCGCGGTGTCGGGAACGGTCCGGTAAAGGGTGTCCCGGAAGACGGTGTCGCGGATGAGGATATCCGTAAGCGGGGTCTCGATCACGTTGGGGACGGACTCGATGGGTTTGCGGAACAGGATGTAACCGGCCACGTCGGGCACTTCCGCCGGGTCCCAGGCCAGGACGGCGATGCGTTTGCCCTCGTCCACGGCGATGCGGAAGCCTTTGGGGGCGGGAGGCGGCCCGGCCGGATTGAGGACCAGAACCACCGTGTCCGGAAGGGGAGCGATGCTTCCGGAGACGACCTGGATGGGGCCCAGTTTGCGGGCCACGTATTCCGCGTTGTCGAACTCCACCGTGTAGGAGCCTTCGGGAATGTTCAGCAGGGTGCAGCGTCCGCTTTCATCGGTAAAGGCCACGTAGGAAAGGCCGGGTATGTGGCAGGTGACGTTCTCCAGGGGTTTGCGGCCGGATCCGGGGCCAGAGCCGGCGCCCGCGGCGACCACGGCCGTGATGCCGCCCACGCGGCGCAGGTCCAGGTCCGCCGCCTGGGTGATGGACAGGGCCGTGACCTTTACGGAGGGCAGGTAGCCCACCCATTTCCCGCCCTGGCCCGGATTGGAATAGAAGCCGAGGATGCCGTAGTCGCCGGCGGCGAGTCCGGTAAAGCGGTATCGCCCGCGCGCATCCGCCAGGGTGGCCCGGAACCGGACGGTGTCCCGCAAGGTATCCGGGTTCTGCAGCACCCGGAGCAGAACGGCGCTGTCCGGCCGCGCGGCCGGGTCCCGCCGGAATGCATATACTTCCGCGCCCGCGGCGGAAGCGGCATCGTCCCGGGACAAGCCTCCCTGGATGCCCTGCATGCCCGTCTCGGTGCCGCTTTCCGTGCCCTGCATGCAGGCGAGCGGGACGAACAGGAGCAGGAACGCGATGGGGAAAAGGGGGAGGACGGTTCGCAGGAGTTTCACGGCCGGGTCCTCGCCTGGGGAAACAATTGGATGTTCAATTGGCACAGGCGGTCCGCGGGCTTCTCGTCCTTATGCACCAGGGACCGCACTTCCGACAGGAACTTCTGCAGCTTCTTTTCGATCTTGACGTAGATGTCCGAGGAGACGCTCAAGGTCCGCGTGACGAAGGTTTTGGGTTGCAGGTCGGGATCGTAGAGGGCGGGCAGCCCCAGCTCGATGCATTTGGCCTGATAGCGTTTGACGAGGGCGTCGTTGGCGTCCGATTTCGAGAACAGGATCTTTTCGCCCGGCTTCCAGAACCCGCGCTTGTCCTGCCTGATGAAATTCAGCCGCTTCAACAGCTCCATGGAAGCCTTCACCTGGGGCACGGTGACGGGAGGATAGAGCGCCTTGGCGATCTTCTCGTGTTCGTCCGAGATGTCGGCGATATCCAGGTAGGCGCGGATGGCGCTGGTATACCATTCCCGGTAATATTCATAGGCGCTCCTGTCCACCAGCATCCAGGGCGTGCGGTTCAAGGCGATGAGCTGATCCAGGTAGAACTCCCTTTCGTCCTTGACCACGGTCTGGTTGTACAGGACCAGGAATCGGAAATACTGGGCCTCGTCCCCGTCCAGGCCGAAAATGGGGATCAGCAATTCCATCTTGGCCTTGGAAAGCTGCTTCTTGCCCGCGATGATGTCGGAAAAGAAACTGCGGCTGTTGGGCAGGCCCATCTGGCGGCAGATGGAGGTCTTGGTGAACCTGTCGTCGCTGCCGGCGCGCCATTCGTAGGCTTCCGCCAGGAAGCGCTTGAAGTCCACGAAGCTGAAGATGTTGACGGGCGCCGGGGCGCCATGCGATTTTTCCATACCGGGCCAAAAAATAATACCCATCCCGGGAGACACCCGTGCATTTCTTGGAGAACATGAAAGTGGGAGAATGCAGGAAAAATGGGTCCTGAAATGCCGCCGGGGACGCGAGTCACCCATTTCCAGGGAGAACAAGGCGAACATCCCGTTTAGGTTATATTTTTGCGAGGATTGATTGCGGATCTCCATTCACTACGCGAGCGGGCCCGTTCCATGCTGACCATTTACATCGACGCGGATGCCTGTCCGGTCAAGGACGAGACCTACTCCGTGGCCAAGCGCCATCTGCTTCCCGTGGTGGTGGTGGCCAATTCGCCCATGCGCATGCCCCTGGAAAACACCATCCGGCTGCAGGTGGTCTCGGACGGATTCGACGCGGCGGACGATTGGATCGTGGAGCAGGCGGGGCCCGGGGACATCGTCATCACCGCCGACATCCTGTTGGCCGATCGATGCCTGAAGAAGGGCGCATTCGTGCTGGGGAATACCGGGCGGCCCTTCACCGAAGAGAATATCGGCGATGCCGTGGCTTCCCGGGAGCTGGCCACCGAGATGCGGGAGATGGGGATGATGCGCGGAGGGCCCGCGCCCTTCCAGAAAAAGGACCGCTCCGAGTTCCTGATGCAGTTGGACCGCGCCATCCATGCGCTCAAGCGCCGCCACAAGCCCGGTACCCCTCCGTTGCTTCCCCCGGGAACCTGATCATGGAAGGCATGAGCATTTTCCAAGCCGATCTCGACGATACCGGACACCAATCGGCCATTCTGGAACTGGTGGACATGTATGCCCGCGAGCCCATGGGCGGAGGCCGGCCGCTTCCCGATTCCGTCCGCGCCGGCATGATCCCGGGATTGCGCGCCCATCCCACCACGGTGGTTTTTCTGGCCCGCGTCGGGGACGTCCCGGTCGGCGTCGCCGTGTGCTTCGGTGGCTTTTCGACTTTCGCCGCCAAGCCGCTCCTCAACATCCACGATCTGGCGGTGCGCCCGGAGTTCCGCGGCCGGGGAATCGGCCGGGGATTGATGGAGGCGGCGGAAGCGCATGCCCGGGCCATGGGCTGCTGCAAGCTGACCCTGGAAGTGCTGGAGACCAATGCCCTGGCGCGGAAGGCATATCATGCCTTCGGATTCAATCCCCTGTCGTATACGGGGGACACGGGGAGTTGCCTGTTTTACGCCAAGCCGCTTTGACCCCGGGTTTCCGCGAAAACAGGGTCAATTCGGCCCCGCGGGTGCCGGGATTCGGGAGTCGGAACCCTCCCGCCCGCGTATGTTTACAACGGCCGCATCGCTTTCCTCCCGGGAAGCGGTAGAATTGGACTATGCGGAACGAATGTGGAAGGACGAGGACGCGATGATGACAAGGACGGTTTTTTCTTCGCTCGGCATGGCCTTGTGGCTGGCCGCAATCCCGGCCCTGGCCCAGGTGAATCTTACCGGCAAAGTGGTGGGCTCGGACGGCAAGGGCATTCCCGGCGTGCAGGTAAGGCTGAAAAGCCTGAAGCTCACCGCTCTGACCGATGCGGACGGCGCCTATAGGCTGGACGGTAATTCCGGAATCCTGAGCCGATCCCAGGGAAACGCGCCTGTTACTCCCGCCTTCCGCCGGGGCCGGCTGGAATTCGGGGTCGCCGCGGACCGGGCCGATGTCCGCATCCAGGCTTTCGATCTGGCGGGGAAACCGGTGCGCTCCTTGGTGGATGCCCGCCTGGAAAAGGGAAGCTACCGGATCGATCCGTTCCCGGCCGGCTCGGAAGCGGGCCTCGCATTCCTCCGGGTCCGCATCGGATCGGAGAGCCATACCCTGAAACTGATCGGCGGCGGAGCCCTCGCCTCCGGGGCGGTTTCCGCGCAAGCGTCGGCCGGGTCCGCGCGCGCGGCGGCGAAGACCGCGGCCGCCGGATCCTACGACACCCTGCTGGTGAGCAAGGACGGGTATTCCCCGGATTACAAGCGCATCAATTCCCTGGCTGGCGTCTATGATTTCTTCCTCGTCAGGCCGGCGGCGTTCTGGGGGGATCCCGCAAGTTACCCCGCGGCCAAGAACGTGATGACCTACGTATTCCTCAATCGGACTAATGGCAAGTACGCGGACGACCAGGTCTTCTGGACCCTGACCGGCAAAGGGATCGCCACCCAGAACGGCAACCTGAAGGATCAACCCACCCTGGACGTGGCCGCCCACAGCGCGGGACGGGTGACCTTCCACCTGGGCACTCCCACCGGGGAGTACTGGGATTTCATGGAACAGACCCTCGATGCCACGGGATGGCACGGCAACACCACCCGGGTGGACGGTTTCACCCTTCCCGTGGCCATGCGGCTTATCTGCGGGGACGGGCACGACGAACTTCTCGGAGAGAAGTACGAGGTCTTCTATCTGGGCCGGGACAAGTTTTTCGCGAAGTACAAGGCCTCGGTCCCGGTGGAATTCCAGTCCACCATCGACAGCGTGGGCGGCAAGCGGATTGTCGCGCCCGGCAAGGGCGAAAAGGCCTTCGGCCCCAAGGACAAGTATGCGGATTATTTCAACACCTATTTCACGCAGCTGGGGCTGGCCGGGGCGGTGACCCAGGATGCATTCGCCTGCGCCGGTCCCGTGTTCGGGCAGAACGCCCAATTATGCGGCGCCGTCAACCGGCACACGGCCCATCTGGCCAAGAGCGAATGGGGCAAGCCGGAGAACTTCTACCAGCAGGCGCCCGCGAACTATTACGCCAGGTTCTTCCATGAATACAGTTTCCAGGAAAAAGCCTATGGCTTCGCGTACGACGATGCCGCCGGGATGGCCGCCTATTCGGAATGCGCCAAACCCAAGACTCTCATCATCGCCATCGGTTTCTGAAACCGGCGGAATCGTCCCTCCAATCCGCTTGAATCAACCCCTCAGGAACGTAATTTCGAGGTAGGGTTCCCGCGCCGGGAGCCCCTTCGAAACCGGACGGGGCCATGCCATGATCTCCCTAAGCCCGAATCATCTCAAGCGCTATAAAGACATCGCCTCTCTGCTCATCAAGTACGGGCATTCCGATCTTGTCAGGAAGATGAAGAGCGATTTCCCGGACATGGGGGACGCGGTCAACGAGTCCAGTGAGACCCAAGGCCGTCCCGGGGAATTCGCCCATGACCTGGAAAAGCTCGGCCCCACCTATATCAAGCTGGGGCAGCTCCTGAGCACCCAGACTTCCTGGATGCCGGAAGCCTATATCCTGGCCTTGGAAGAGCTGCAGGATCGCGTGGAGCCTTTCCCTTTCGAAGAGGTGGATCGGGCCATCGCAGCCGAACTGAGCGCGCCCATCAAGAAGATCTTCCACGCGTTCGACGCGGAACCGCTCGCGGCGGCATCCCTCTCCCAGGTCCACAGGGCGGTCACGCATGACGGACAGGACGTGGTCGTGAAGGTGCAGCGGCCGGGCGTGCGGCAGACGGTGGTGCAGGATCTGGAGGTGCTGGACGAGGTGGCCGGGTTCATGGAGCGGCATACCCGGGCGGGCCGCCATTACCGCTTCCGGGAGCAATTAGGGGAACTCCGCAACGCCCTGCTCCGGGAGCTCGACTACAAGCAGGAAGCCCGGAACATGACCCTGATGCGCGAGAACCTGAGGGAGTTCAAAAATCTGATCGTCCCCGCCCCGCTGGAAAGCTATTCCTCCGACCGCGTGCTGACCATGGAATACCTGGCCGGGCGCAAGATCACCACGCTTTCGCCCCTGGCCCGCCTGGACGTGAAGGGCGCGCCCTTGGCGGAGGAGCTGTACCGCGCCTTCATCAAGCAGATCCTCATCGACGGCCTGGTGCACGTGGATCCGCATCCCGGCAACGTGTATCTCACCGGGGACAATCGCCTGGTGCTCCTGGATTTCGGGATGGTCGGATACATACCGCCCCAGATGCAGAGCCAGCTCACCAAGATGCTCGTGGCGGTGAGCGACGGGCGCGGAGAGGATGCCGCCGAGATCGCGTTGCGCCTGGGGCGGCGCGAAGACGGTTTCGATCCCCTGAAATGGCGGGATCTGACCGCGGGCATGGTGGCGGAATTCCAGAACCTGAAAGTCTCGGACATCACGGTCGGGCGCCTGTTCCTGAACATCGCCGCCATTTCGGAAAGCGCCGGAGTCTCTCCGCCTCCCCAGTTCATCACCTTGGGTAAGACGCTCTTGAAGCTCGATCGCGTGGCCAAAAGCCTGTCGCCGGATTTCAATCCCAACGTAACCGTCAAACGTTACGCTTCGGAACTGCTTCAGGAAAAGATGCGCAAGACCCTGAGCCTGGGCAAGCTCTACAATACGGCGCTGGAGGCCAATGAGTTCGTCCAGCAGTTGCCGGCCAAGCTGAACGCCATTCTGGACATGGCGGTGAACAACGACCTGCGCGTGCGCGTCGAAGGCCACGGCGAGGACAAGCTGATCGGCGGACTGCAGAAAATAGCCAATCGCATCACCATGGGTCTGGTGCTGGCGGCCCTGATCATCGGAGCCGCGCTGCTGATGCGGGTGGATACGCCGTTCAAGATATTGGGATACCCGGGTTTGGCGGTGCTGTTGTTCCTGGGGGCCTGCGTCGGCGGTATACTGCAGATTTTCAGCATCATCAATACCGACGATACCTCGCGTCCAGGTCCCGCTTAGGAGCGGTCGGTCCGGCCTGGGACTGCCCGGTCCTCAGGACCGTCCGGTTCCGCTTATTCGGCGCTGCCCAATCTGCGCGGCGTCACGGCGGGGCATTCCCAGCCCGAATGGAAAACCTTGGCCTGGTCCGCTCCGAACAAGGGGGCGTGATAGTACACGGTCACTCCCGCCTCCGCCCCGCCGGATCCGAACGAAGGGTTTTCGGAGCAATCGTGATAGACATCGGGCGCCGGGGGCCCGGCAGGCTTCGCCCCCCGTTTTCCCGCCGGCGGTTCGATCCTCCATGCCTCTTTGCGGGCTTCCAGATAAGCCGCCGCCTTGTCCGTGTCGTATAAAGAGAGTGTAATGGCCGTGACGGTATTCTCACGCAGCCGCGCGAAGGATTCCAGGGCGATGGTCCTGCCCCACGCTTCCGCGTGCGCGGTTTCGAACGGGATGGGATTCTCCCGGGCCAGGCGCGCGAATGCGCGGGTGTCCAGGTACGACAGATGCAGTTCCCCCGGGGAGGCCAGCAGATAGGAGGCATACGGGGCGATGGCGCGCGTGGCCGCAGGGGTGCCGCCATGGCACGCGGACAGAACGATGAGGGAGAAGGGCTTGGCATGGGGACAAGCGGGCCCTCCGAACCGCTCCAGACCGCGGGCGAAGGAAGCCACGGAAAAGGCCATGTCCGGCCGGGAGCGGGAGTAGGGTATCCCGCCGGTTACCGGAATCTCGTGTCCGAAATAGATGAAGAAACGGACCGGCCCGCGCCTGCCCCCCGGGGCCGCCGCCGCAAGCGAGGTGTCGAAGGTATCGATCATCGCCAAACCGCTGTCCGTGCGGGGCGGGCAAATCCCGGGGACGGGATAGGCCGAATATTTCAGGTACAGGGCCGCCTCCGCTCCCAGATCATCCTCCCGGGTGGAGCGGTCATAAGGCACGGTACGCACCAGCTTCCCTTTCCGGTAATGCCGCATGACCCCATCGGAACCCCGGAAGAACCACAGAAAGGGAGTGGGTTTTTGATGGAAGATGAAGACTTCCGCGCCCGGCGCGCCGCGCGCGACCTCCACGGCCTGGGCCACCGCCTCGGTATCGGCCAGATGGCGATCGCCATTCCGATCGTAGTACGTATAGCCCGCGTCCCCGTGGACCACGTAGATGATTTGGAAGCGGATGCCCTGGGTGTCCCCGGCGGGGCTGGGGACCCGGATACCCATGCCGTCGGTCCCGGAATCCGGATCGCGGACCGGAGGGGCTGCCGGGGGGGGCGCCGGATCGGCGGCGGTATCGGATCCGGGGTATCTGGGGTAACCGCCGGGTTGCGGCGCGGAGGACGAGCAGGCGCAGAGCAGAACAAGGCAAAAGGCCCCCAGGGCCCAGGGAACGGCGCGGATGGAAGGCCGGATCCGGAGCCGCATCATTCTAACGGATCAGAAGGAGGAGAATCAGCAGGATGATGATGATGGCGCCGCCGCTGAGGTATATGCCGCCGCCCACGGGCGCCTGTTCCATCCCTTGTTGGATGTATCCGGCGAATCCGTCCAGATTGGCGTCCGCCACGGGGGCGAACCCGGGCATGCCCTTCAGTTCCGAGTCATAGGCGTAGAACTTCCCGAGCACGGAATGCAGGGACGCCCGGTCCTGCTCGGAAATGGATTGCATGGCTTCCGCCTTCTCCAAGCCCTGGCTCATATGCGTGATGAAATGTTCCAGGATCTGGCGCTTGGCGGCGGGATCCGGCGTGTTACGCACTTCCTGGACCATATCGTTCAAGGCCGCCTTATAGCGCTCCTCGAGCATGGCGGATCCGGGACTGGCCTTTAGCGGGGCCGTAGCCGCGAAAATACCTAAGGCCACTACTTGTAAAAACCTGTTCATGACGGTTCTCCCTGAGGAATTGGTTTCGAGTTGAATAAAGGCTCTGGGAAGGCCGGATGCAAGAAAACGTCGTCCATCATTACGGGGCACTGCGTTTTTTGCTGGGGAAAAGGGTTATGGGGCGTCCTTTTTCGCGGACGCCAAACGCCGATTAGATTGAAAAGGGAATCCAGATAGCATATGATTCACCATAATTTTACCGGAACCGGATCCAACCCCGAATAAAGGCCCGATATGAAATTGAAATTGCTGTTGGCAGCCGCCCTCGCCGCTCAGGTCTCCTACGGTCAGGGTTTCTTCACCAAAGGCCTCACCAAGCTGGCCAAGGCGGTCGGGAACCTGACCACCGCCAAGGTCGCCAACCTGGACGGGGTGGTGGCCACGGTCAATATCGGCAGCAATCTCCATACGGACAAGCTGGGAACGATTTCCCAATCGTTTTTCAACGGCTGGAAATCGGGCGGCGA
Organism: Fibrobacterota bacterium; assembly: GCA_028287505.1. Taxonomy (GTDB): domain Bacteria; phylum Fibrobacterota; class Fibrobacteria; order UBA11236; family UBA11236; genus Chersky-265. The sequence goes on from JAQBPN010000084.1 coordinate 79,073, forward strand.
CGCCGTCAGCGTCATGTTCTCCAAGAAGGACCTGCCGGGCTTTTTCAAGATCGACGGCAGCGTCACGGTAGACGGCAAGCCCATGGATTACCTGACGGCGGGCAACTATGGCCTGGTTTCCGATGCCAACCCCGCGGCGCGCAAGATCGAAATCACCACCACTTCCGGGCAGAAGGCCAGCTTCAAGATCGAACCGTGCCGCAAGATGATCAAGCTGATTTCCATCAACGGACAGAAGGACGGCGATATCAAGGTGGACCTCAGCAAGGATGTGGAGCTGGAACTGGGGGTTCCCGCCGGCATGGAAAACGCCATGATGAAGGTCAGCGTCGCCATCAACCAGATGAGCGTCAAGAGCATCTACGACGTATGCTATACGCACGCGGCTCCCAAAATCATCGTCCCCGCCAGCGCGTTCCGCAACGTCGGCGTCGCCCCCGCGAGCACGGCCCTATACAGCTTCAAGAACAGCTACCTGTCGGTGGGCGTGGAAACCGTCGAAGACGCGAAGGAAGTCACCGGGAGCTTTTCCGCCCTCAGGTATTCCGCCTCCTACAACGACGGCAAGCTGGTCACGGTCACGGTGGAGCCGAACTTGAACAAAGGACTGGCGTCCAAAGGGACGGACAAGCAATTGGACATGAAGTACGATTTCTTCAAGCCCAACGCCTTCATGAGCCGCCCGTTCGAACAGATGAAAACCATCGGCCTGAAATCCTTTTCCATCCGGGGCACCACTTACCACCAGTCCTCTTCCACTTCCACCTCGGAAACCGCGACGACCATCACCACTACCACGACCACTACCACCTTGCAGTTCCCGATGCAGCCCGATTCGGTCTGGGACGGCCTTATGGAGCGGGCCTATCCGGATTTCATCGCCGTGATCGAATCGGAGATGGGCGCCAAGGTCCTTCCCGTCGAAGCCGTCTCCCATTCCGACGCCTACAAGAACACCGTCGCATTCGCCAAGGACGACGCCAATACCAAGGTCGCATTCGCCCGGTCGTTCCGCGATACGAAGGTGATGTCCGCATTCATGCCGGTGACGGAAGGCTATGGATCCAACGGGATCAACGAGAAGCTCATGAACCAGGCCGGGGCCGACGGGCTGCTTACGATGACCCTGGATCTGGAGATCTCGTCCGACGGCAAGCTCGTTCTCATGGTCCCGAAATTCGGCTTCGAAATGGTCGGAAGGACCAATGGCCCCATTGTGGATACCAAGTATTGCTCCGGCAGCATCCAAAGCAACACCGGCGTCGGTTTCAAAACCCCTATCACACCCGCGGAATTGGAAAAGATCATCCGCAAATCCGATTTGGTGGCGGTTTTCCGCAAGGGGCTGCAGGACCTCAAGGAAAAGGAAAAGGCCAACGGCGACTATGCGCCGGTATGGGCCCTGCAAAAATGAGCGTTTAACGGGGAAGGATATGTATTTTCCATGCATCCATGCATGAAAAAGACCTGAGCCTCCTGGCCAGAATCCTGCCCCACATGTTCGCCCGGTGGCGCCTGCCCCGGGACTTCGAGATCCTGGCGGAACATCCGGACGGCCGCATTCTCATCGATGCCCTGGCCGGCGCCGCCATCCACGAAACCGCGGGAACCCTCGACCTCACGATTGCCCGGGAACTGAAGGCCGGCCTGGACAGCCAATTGGAGCAAAGAGGTATCGCCCGGGATACCCTGTGGGAAGCGACGGTCGCAATCGTCGTCGACACCAGCCGGGTCAAAACCGACCGCAACAACATCGTCCATTTCGATTTCCGCATCACGTCCCGGATCCGCGCGGAATCGGGAACCTACGAGGGCGCCCAGGACGAGGAGCATGTCTGGCATTCACGGGCGGAGGGGGCGGAGGAATAACGCGTCAGTCGGTGGCTTTGTCCACGGCTTTATCCAGTTTCTTGCCCGCCTTTTCCCCCAAGCCGTCGGGTTCCACCGCATCATGGATGGAGTTGGATTTGGTCCCGTCCAGCTTTTCGCCCATTTTCTCGGCGCCGCCTTCCTTGCGGCAACCCGTGTTCAGGGTCAGGGTGGCGGCCATCAGGACGGCGGCGAGCACGGCGGGAATCGTGGATTTCTTCATGGTATTCCTCTTGGGTAGCCCCCTACCGGATGGACCGGTCCTGGGGCGGGTTCCACCCGAAACTAGGTTTCCACTAGTCGGAAGCAATGGGGAAAAAGAGCGGGGCGCGCATGGCGGACGTTCTGCGCCTGGGAGAACTCATCCACTCGCAATTCTGAAAGGGCGCGAAGTTCCCTGGAACCCCGCGCCTCTTCTGGAACCCGGCTCGGAATCGGGAGTCCGAGGGACTCCTTAGAATTCGGCGCGACGCGCTTTGACGGGCACGCCCTTGATGCGGACCTTCTTGAACACGGCCACGATGGTGTCGAGGCTGTCCTCGGGCACTTCCGCGATGGTGTGCTTTTCCTTCACCTCGATGTTGCCGAAAGCTTTTCCGGGAATGCCGGTTTCCCCCGCCAATGCGCCCAGGATGTCCTTGGGACGGACTCCCTGCAGGGTGCCCACGTTGATGAACAGTTTGGCGTGGGTGGCGCCTTCGAATTCGGCCATGTCCTTGGAGGCGGGTTTATTCTTCCACTCCCGCTTGGGCCGGTCCTCGGCGACATTGTCGCTGCGGCTGGGCCGATCGTTGTATCCACCGCGATCGGGGCGGGGTCCGCGGTCACCGTTACCTCCGCGGTCAATGTTACCTCCGCGGTCGCCGTAGCCTCCGCGATCCTGTCCGCCCTTGCGATCGCTTCGATCGCCGCGGTCGCGGGGATCGAATCCGCCGCCCTCGCGGCCGGCGTTGAACTGCTCCGGTTCGCGCGTCTGCGCTTCCGGCAGGGTCAGCTTGAGCATGGCGGCGGCCACGTCCGACGCGGTCACATCCCCTTCAATCAGCGTATCCACCATGGCGTGGAACCGGTCCAGGCCGCCCGCGGCCAGGGTCTCGCGGATCTTGTCCAGAACCACCGAGTGCTGGGCCGATTCAACCTGATCCAGGGTGGGCACGGCGCGGCGCGTGATCTTCATCTTGGCGAAGCGTTCGATGTTGCGCAGGCGGAAGATGTCCTTGCCGGAGGCGAAGCTCAGGGCCAGGCCCTTCTTGCCGGCGCGTCCCGTGCGGCCGATGCGGTGCACGTAATCCTCTTCGTCCTTGGGCAGATCATAGTTGACGACCATCTCCACGTCCTTGACGTCGATGCCGCGGGAAGCCACGTCCGTGGCTACGAGGATTTCGGTGGTGCCGCTGCGGAACTTGGCCATGATGCGATCACGCATGGCCTGCTTGTGCTCGCCGTGCAGGCCTTCCGCGGAGTAGCCGCGCGCTTGGAGGTGTTCCACCAGTTCGTCCACCCCGATGCGGGTATTGCAGAACACGATGCCGAGTTTGACGCGGTGGAAATCCAGGACGCGGCTCAGGGCCTCGGCCTTCTGGTAGCGCTGGACTTCCATGTACGCCTGTTCGATGGCGGGGATGGTCAGGTTTTCCGGCGTGGATTTGATCATCAAGGGATTCTTGAGGAAGGCCTGGGCCAGGCGCTTGATGCCCGGCTGCATGGTAGCCGAGAACAGTACCGTCTGGCGTTCCGCCGGGATCCGTCCCACGATCTTCTCCAGATCCTCCTGGAAGCCCATGTCGAGCATTTCGTCGGCTTCGTCGAGCACCACCAGCTTGACCTTGTCCAGCTTGAGACTGCCGCGCTCCAGATGATCGATCAGGCGCCCGGGAGTGCCGATGACGATGTGGGCGCCGCGCTTGAGGCCGAACAATTGGCGGTCATAAGCCTGGCCGCCATAGATGGGAAGCGCTCGCAGGTTTTTCTTGTGCTTGCCCAGCTTGCCGATCTGTTCGGCCACTTGGATGCAGAGCTCGCGGGTGGGGCAGAGGACGAGCACCTGAACGGCATCGCTGCCGGTGTCGGTTTTCTCGACGGCGGGAACGGCGAAGGCGATGGTCTTTCCCGTCCCGGTGCCGGACTGGCCGATCACGTCGCGGCCTTCCAGGATGGGAGGGATGGCTTCGCCCTGGATGGCGGTGGCGATTTCGAAACCCATTTCCTCGATGCTTTTGAGCACTTCTTTGGAAAGGGACAAGGCTGTGAACGGAACTTTGGACATGGAACTCCTGATTGGACCGGCGCGATCGGCCGGAACGGCGATAAGGCGGGTAGGGGAGAATAGCTTTTTATCCGGGATCGGCCAATCCCGCTTTTTGGGGAACCGGCGGATATGGGGAAGTGCATGGGGAAGAAAGGCCGTAATGGAGGTGAACGGAGGCGAACGCCGCAAAATCCCGGGGGGATCGGGGCGCTGAAGCCCCGTCCCTGCGGATCCCGGAACCGAGGGAAGCCCTCGTCTCAGTATGACGGCGGCTTGGGAGCCGTGTCCACCGGAACGGGGACGGGAATGGTATCCGTCTTGATGGTCGTCGTATCCTTCGTGCCGGTCGTATCGTTCTTGATCACGGTGGTATCGGTCGGATTGCCGGTCACCAGTCCGATTATGCCGCAACCGATGCGGCCGTCCGAGCCGCCCGCGGGTTGGGTCATGTAGTCGTCCGGAAGGGCGTGGACCACCACGCTGCGTCCCAACACGGAGCGCGATGCCGTATCCAGGTCGGCAGCCGAATCCTTGATGGGCCCGCCGGCCAACGCGGTTACGGTGCTCAGCGTGAAGACGCCCGTAATGATCTCGAAATGGCCCACTCCATTCGTATCGACCTGGAGATTGGGCAAATCGCCCCTATGATGCGACGGGAGAGTGTCGAACGGGTTGCCATGGATTTCCCCCGCGGACGCGAAATGGCCTCCGGAGGCTTCCGGCGAGGTGCAATTGCCGAATTGATGCACATGGATGGCGTATTGCGTGCCTGGGAATAGGCCGGAGACGGTTCCTTGCACCAGTATGGAATCGCCCAGTTCCTTGAAGGTGACAGTTCCCGTGAGGTTACTGTCGGTGTAGCCGCGGATTGCGGCGGTGGCCATGGCCGAGGCCAACGGGAATTGGCTGGTGGGACTCGTTCCGCTGTCGTTGTCATTGTCATTCCAGCAACCGGCCATCAGCAGGCCGGCCAAAGGCGCGGCAATGGCCAGGGTTTTCATGCGGAGAGGAAGGGCCTTCATGGGAAGCTCCTTTCGTAGGGATGGAAATCGGGGTGCGAGCCGAGAGTAAGATCAAAATAAACTCGGGACGGCCGGAAGCGAAAACATTCGCCGCGCCCCCAGGCGCCACATTGGCAGGCCTCCGCGCTTCCATTTTTTCCGCACGCAATTGCGGGAAAGTTTAATTTGGAGACTTCGAATGTCCCCGGATGGATTACTCCGTCCCTTCCCAGCTGGAGGCTCCGTGAAGACGAAAACCAAATCCCGCGCGCAGGCCGAAATCGAAAACCTCCTGGAGCACACCAACGTCCGCATCGGCGGCGACAGGCCGTGGGATCCGGAAATCCACGATGAACGCTTCTTCGAGCGCGTGCTCGCGCACGGCACCCTGGGGCTGGGAGAGTCCTACATGCAGGGCTGGTGGGATTGCGAGTCCATCGATGAATTCTTCTGCCAATGCCTGCGCGGCGGTCTCCAGGAAAAGGTGGATCGCAAGCCCATGCTGATCCTTTCCGCGATCGAAGCCAGGCTCCGCAACCGCCAATCGAAATTCGAGCCCATGGGCACGGTCCGGGCGCATTACGATCTGGGCAACGATCTTTACGTGGGCATGCTCGACGGGAACATGGTGTATACCTGCGCCTACTGGAAGGACGCGCACAACCTGGAACAGGCCCAACTGGACAAGCTCGATCTGGTATGCCGCAAACTGGAACTGGAAAAAGGCATGCGCATGCTCGACATCGGTTGCGGCTGGGGCAGCCTATGCAGGTTCGCCGCGGAGAATTACGGCGTCGAGATGGTCGGCATCACCATCGCCGGGGAGCAGGCCAGGCTGGCCCGGGACATGTGCAAAGGCCTGAAGGTGGAAATCCGCGTGCAGGACTACCGGGAGGTGGACGAAGAGTTCGATCGGGTGGTCTCGCTGGGAATGTTCGAGCACGTGGGCGTCAGGCATTTCCGCCCCTATATGAAAATGGCCCATCGCTGCCTCAAGGACGGCGGCCTCTTCCTGCTGCACACCATGGGGGGCAACAAATCCTACACGGAGACCAACGATTGGATCGACAAGTACATCTTCCCGGACTCCATCATCCCTTCCATCGCCCAAATCGGCGAGGCCGTGGAGAATCTTTTCGTCATGGAAGATTGGCACAATATCAGCACCGACTACGATCTCACCCTGCTTTCCTGGCACGCCAATTTCCAGCGCGCCTGGCCGCAATTGCGGGACCAGTACGGAGAGACCTTCAAGAGGATGTGGGACTATTACCTGTTGTCGTTCGCGGGACTGTTCCGGGCGCGTCAGAACCAGGTCTGGCAGATCGTGCTCTCGAAGAACCGCCCGTCCCAGTACCGGTCGGTGCGGTAGGGCGGGGGGCTTCTTGGCGCGGAATTCAGGCTACGGCTTCCGCCTGCTGCCCATGGCATTTCTTGTATTTTTTCCCGCTGCCGCAGGGGCATGGATCATTCCGGCCTATTTTGGGGCCTTCCAACCGGACCTGTTTGACGGGAGGAGTGCGTCCGTCGTCGAAGTACCATGAGCCTTCGAGCTTCACGAAGGTGGCCAGCTCGTGATGTTTGTTTTCCTCGCCCTTTTCGCGATACTTCACGATGAACTCGACCTGGCCGGTGGCGTCCGCGGGGCCGCCTTTTTCCGTGGACACGATTTCAAGTCCGTCCCACTCGGAATTCCGCGACCAGTCCTCGATGCCCTTCCGGTCGAATTCCTTCCTTCTGGCGGGAGAAACCGAGTTCAGGATGAAATCGATTTCATGCGTAACAAAGGCCGTATACCGGGCCCGCATCAGATCGACCGCGGATTCGGGGGTTTTCAGCCCCTTCAACACCGGCTCACAGCACACGGAGAAGGTTTTTTGCGTGCCGCACGGACAAAGATCGTTTTCCATTTTCGGGATCACCTCGGTTTAAGCTTGGCATGAAAATTAATAAACCCCGCCGCATTCCGGACAATCCGATTTGGGTGTCCCGCGCCACCGCCCATCCTGGTCTGCACGGTGGGCAAAACGGTCCTCCACTATCAATGGCGCGCCGTCGCCGACCTGCATAAGATGCTCATGAAGCACGGCGATTGGATGGACCTGGGCGGCGCCGACGAATTGAAACCGGTGAAGGAGGGCACGGTCGAGGCCTGGGGCCGTTCCCCCGATAACCCGGCAGGCGGTTGGTACGGTCTCAAGAAAGGACTGCGCGTGCGCTTCGGCGTTTATCTGCCGCCATTGTTGGAGGCTTTGGGATTGGCCGAGTTGGAGCACAATCCCAAGAACAACCGGATGAAAGCGAAGTAGCCCGGGCTATTCCCCGGTTCCGCCAAGCCATCTTCCCGCCGCCGAAAACGGCTCCGCATTCCGTCCCGCTTCTCCGGACCCCGGTCCGTTGATGCCCATTCCCGTAACGCGCAGCATACCTTTCCGGCCGCTTCCCTCGCCCGTCCGGGAGCTTCCGGAAAGCAGGGAAACCGGAGAGGTGGCGATTCCCGTGGCGCCCCAGAACACCAGGTAACCCGGCGCGGTCTTGGACACCTTCACGTCCGTCAGGATCTTGCCCGCCGCGGGATGCAATTCGATGCCGTCGATATTGTGGTGGCCGGTCTCGGCCATTTTGTTGGTCTTGTTCCACTTGGCCAGATCCTTGACCAGGTAGAAGAGGACCGCATCATCCGGTTTCAAATCGTTGTAGTAGTCGGGCAAGGACACGTTCACGGTTTCCGTGCCGTCGGAGTAGGTGAGCAGGAAGGTCAGCGCGGACCCGCCTTCCGCGCTGGTGAAGAACAGGAACAATTTGGAGTATTTCGCGGCCGGCACCGGGAAGGTGAAGTCGCCGGCGCCCCGCACGTAACGCGTCTGGTTCCCGGTCCCGTCCGCGTTGGAGTAGTTGAGGACAACCTCCGGATGGCGGGCGTCGGCGGCTATCCGGCCGGAGTCGGGAAGCGCCTTGGGGTTCACGTCCCCGTTGAAAAGGGATGCGGCCCGGGTCAGGTAGCCGTCGCCGGTTCCGTTCCCGTCTATGCCTATGATCCAGGTGACGAGTTTCCCATCGGTAAGCGTGGTTACCGAACGGGTATTGAGAATGGACGCGACCGGGATCTGCAGGACCGTATCGGCCACGGCGGCGCCCTGGAGCGCGAAAGTCAAAATTGCGATCATTGAGGGAATGCGTTTCATGAGTTCATCCTTCGGGCATTCCCACCACCCGGAATAAAGGTATCAATAGCCGGACCGGTTGTCTGCCGGCGCCATCGATGTATTTTATGCTTGTCTCCAGAAAACCCAAGCCCGGAATCCCCCTGATGAAAATCGAGATTTGGTCCGACGTCATGTGCCCGTTCTGCTACCTGGGCAAGCGCAGGCTGGAAAGCGCCTTGGCGCAATTCCCCCACGGGGATGAAGTGGAAATCGCGTGGAAGAGCTTCCAACTGAACCCGGATATGGAAACCGAGCCTGGGAAAAGCATCAATGCCTACCTGGCCGAGAAAAAGGGCTGGTCCCTGGAGCAGACGCGCCAGATTCACGAGCGCCTTACCAAGTCCGCGGCCGAAGCGGGGCTGCTCTATGATTTCGACAAGGCCGTGGTGGCGAATTCCTTCGACGCCCATCGCCTGGTGCAATTGGCCAAGCGCGACGGGTTGGGGGATGCCATGGAAGAGCGGTTGTTCAAGGCCTACTTCAGCGAGGGCAAGAATATCGCCGATCACGCCACCCTGCCGGGATTGGCCGCGGATGCGGGATTGGATCGGTCCGAGGCCGAGGCGGTCTTGGCAAGCGATGCCTTTACCGATGAAGTGAATGCCGATGTCCGGGAGGCCCGGCAACTGGGAGTTACCGGCGTTCCCTTCTTCGTCTTCGATCGGAAATTCGCGGTTTCCGGAGCCCAGGACGCCGATGTTTTCCTGAAGGCGCTGGAAACGGCGCATCGGAAAGGGCAAACGAAGGATCCGGCGGACTGATCCGGCGGATCAGGCACGCTGGATTATCAATTCATCCCGCACATCGATCACGCCTTCCGTATACAAAGCGATTTCGAAGGCTTCCCGTTTCGCCAAATGGCCCGACACCGTTCCCTGGAGGGTCACCAGGCCGCGGTTCACCTTGACGTCCACGGCCTGGGCCTCGATGAGGGAGTTCTCCTGCATCCCGTCGATGATACGCTCCGCGATCACCTCGTCCCCCAGATCAACCGTCGGCACCACGGTCAGGTAGGTGTTCAGGATCTCCACGCCGTCCACTCCCAGCACCACCTCTTCCGCCCGGCGCCGTTTCCAGAAGGCGTTCACGGAGCCCCGCAAGGTCACGACTCCGTCCTCAACGGCCACATCGATGGTCAGAGGGTTGAGGATATCCTGGCCGCGCAGGTATTGGTTGACCGTGGCCAACAGGCCTTCGTCCCCCGGAAACCGGGCATCCATGAAAGCGGCCGGGTCCGGCATGGGGACCACCAGGAAATCGTGGACGCGTTTGACGCCCTCCACGGCCCAGGAATCCTCTTCCGCGGCCCTTCTGGCCCGATAGGTCGGCACGCTCCCGCGCAAGGTCACCGTACCCCGGGGGGTCACGTCCACCTTGACCATGGCGGCATCGACGAGCGGATCCTCGTTCATGCGGTCCAGGATATGATTGACGATGATCTTTACATCGACTTTTGCGGTCATGGCGGCCCCCTACTATGAAATAAATCGATTTTCCACCCCAAGGCCATGACGGCAAACGCCGAAAGGCCGGGCGGTCCGGGCCGGCCGGATTATATTTCCCGTACCGGAACGCGGGTTCCGGGTTGGGGGAATCGTGATCCGGATCAAAACAATCCTGCCATGGGCATGCGCCCTGGCCACCGCCGGCCTGTCGGCCTTTCCGGCATTCTCCCAGGCGCCCGATTCCCTGATCAACAAGCTATCCGCCGCCGAGAAAAAGGCCGGCTGGATTTCCCTCTTCGACGGCGTGGATCCCAAGGTCGAATGGCGCGCGGGCGTGAACGGCACCACCCTCGATTGGAAGGTGGAAGACGGGGCCCTCACGCCATCCGGCGCCGTGACGGAAGTCTTCTCCAAACAGTCCTACGGCGATTTCGAATGGTCGGTGGAATGGAAGCTGGGCCTCAAAGGCAACAGCGGAATGTTCTTCCGCGTCAATCCCCAGGTGGGCCGCTTCTGCAGCAGTTCCGAATACGCCATCCTCGACGACGTGAACGGGGACGACAGGACCGAGCTGGGCCACATGCCCGGTCAGACCCAGACACCCATCAAGCGCTCCGGCGCCTGTTACGATCTCTATCCCACCACGCATAACGGGGGCGTGGACAGCCCGTACGTGCTGGTCTCCAAGCCCTACGACCAGTGGAGCCGCGGCGTCATCTGGGCCGAAGGCGCGCACATCGAGCATTGGCTGAACGATCAGAAGGTGGTCGACTACGAATTGTTCACCGGCGATTGGAATACGCGCTTCAGCCTGAGCAAGTATCCGGCGATGTGCACGGCCTATCCGGACAAGTGGATGCGCGCTCCGAGCGGGCTGATAGGGCTGCAGGATCACGGGGGCGGATTGCGCGTCTGGTTCCGCAACCTGAAAATCCGTCCCTTCACGCCCGGGGAAAAACTCGTCAGTCCCCTGATCACGCCCGCCGGCGGCCTCGAGGCGGCGCCGGTCAAAGTGGTCCTGGAAGCGGCCGTAACCGGCTCGGTCATCCGCTACACCCTGGACGGCAGCCTGCCTACGGAGCCGTCCCCCATATATACCGGTCCGCTGACCTTGGACCGGAATACCACTTTAAAGGCCAGAACCTTCCGCAACCGCTTTTCGCCGAGCGATGTGACGACCGAGGTCTACGTCTTCAAGACGACGGGATTGCAATCGGAATCGGGCCGCGCGGCAGCGTCCGCGCCCGGAACCAAAAACGAAAAAGGTCCCGGCCGCGACGCCAGAGGGCGGGGCCTGGATCGCGAAGGAGCGGGCCGGACCATCCGCTATTAGGGATCCGCTGCTCCGCTACTGCGGCTTTTCGATGCGCCCGTCGGCGTGGCGGGCGAAGCGCCCCGCTTCCCTTTCCTGCACCGGATCGTCGCTGGGCCAGGGCCAGCCTCCGAACTGGGTGCTTTGGTACTCCGTGAAAGCCTGTTCGATTTCGGATCGCGTATTCATGACGAATGGTCCGTACTGGACCACGGGTTCGCCGATCGGGCGCCCCTGCAGGAGCAGGAATTCCGCTTCCGTGGATCCGTTGCGCAGGAGGATCCTTTCGTCCGCTTTCAGGCGCAGGGCGGTTCCGGATCTGAATTCCCTGTCCCCGATGCGGATCGATCCGCCCCGGAAGAAATAGAGGGTCCGATTGGCGCCCTTGGCGGCGGGCGGCAGCGCCCACTCCGCCCTGGGATCCATGCGCAGAGTCCAGATGCCCACGTCCGCGTCCACGTGGGCGGCCCAGGACTGGGGCGGCGGCTGCGGCGCGAGGGAATCACCCAGGCGTCCCGCCACTACGGTAACTTCCGTATTACGTCCCTCGGAATCCTGTTCCCGGTGCACGGGAATGCCTTCGCTCCACAGCATGGTGAAATAAGGATCGGCCAGCTTGTCCGCCTTGGGCAGGTTGAGCCAGATCTGGAACAATTCCACCGGATTGGGGCCGTTCCGGTCGATGAGGGGGAACATTTCCGAATGGGAGAGGCCGCGTCCCGCGGTCACCCATTGCACGTCCCCGCGGCCGAAGCGCGCCACCGCGCCCAGGGAATCCGCGTGATCGATATAGCCGCGCCTCGCTATGGTGACGGTTTCGAATCCGCGGTGGGGATGCTGGGGAAAGCCGGGCACGGTCTCTCCGTGATACATTCGCCAGCCGTCCTTGCCTTCGAAATCATTGCCCAGGTCGCGCCCGGCCAGGGAGGCCGCGGGCCCCATCTTTTCGTTGCCGGCGGGATAGCCGTCATGGTGATAGGCGCAGAACAGGAAGGGATCAGGAGTCTGCCAGGGAAAACCGAGGGGCGTTGCGCCCAGGATCACATCGTTCATGGTTCGCCTGCTTGGTTCGGGAGGATCACTATCAAAATATCAAATCCAAGCCGTAGGAGGCAACGTTCCCCCGCTACTCGATGTATCTGCCTTGTTTCTGGACCACGAATTTCCAATGCTGGGAGAAGGAATCGTGGAAGGGATCCGTCAGGTTGATCGGGCTGGTTTCATCGAAAGGCGGGCCGGCCACGTTGAGCCGGTTGCGGACGGTGTTGTTGGTGGGTTGAAAATCATTGATAACGTTGAAGCCGGCGGCGGCGGGGTCGAGGGTCCAGAGGATCGGGATCAACTGGGTCTGCGGGGTTTGTTTGAAGAGCACCACCGGTGCGAGGCCCTCGTGTTCCAGCAACTTGTTCGCGAACGGGTTTCGGATGAGATAGCCGACACTGGGCGGGAATGCCGGGAACACGACCGGAAAGGTCGTCCATAGCTGCCGTTTCTGCAACGCCTTCTCCGCGTCGTTCCTGGGATAATCGATCCGGCGGGTCAGGCCCACTTTATTGCTGTCCGGAAAAATGGTCAGGACCAAAGCGGTATCGGGCATATTGGGCATGATGAACGAGAACCGCTTGATGTCGAAGGGAATCTTCGCCGCGGCGGACCAGTTGCCCACCGAGTCGCGTTCCTGCACGTACAAGGCGTGGCTGAGATGCAAGGTATCCAGGCTGTCCGGCAGGGCAAAGCTGCTGTCGGTGGTTTCTTCCGGCGGGTTCTTGACGAAATCGAGGGTATCCAGCAGGTAACGGTAATGACCGCTCCCGCCCCCGCCGCCGCTGCCCCAGGCCACGGAATCGATGGCCGGAAGGATGCCCAGCGAATCCGCCTTGCGGACCTTGGCCAGCGGGAGTTTGGGCGCGATGGTGTCGCCATGGGCCACGCTCACCTGGGCCCAGCCGGAAGCCGACCAGTTTCCCGCCGAATCCCTTTCCTGGACGAACAAAGTGTGCCTGCCGTCCTTGAGGCTGTCCGGCGAGGTGAGCTTGCGCGCCGTGATGACTTGGCCGCGCTCCGCCAGGCTGTCCGAATCGATCAAGTACCGGAAGGTCCCGATGCCCCCTCCCTGGGGCGTCCAAGTCCATGCCGGTCTTGGCTTGCTGGTTGCGTCGAACGCTTCGTTGGCAACGGCCGGCGCAGCCGGAGCCTGCAGATCCACTTTGAGGATCAAGGCGGCCACGGGCGACCAGTTGCCGGCGGTGTCCCGCTCCTGGACATACAGAGTGTGCGCCCCCTCTTCCAGTCCGGACGCGGGTTTGAAAAGGGTGTCGTTGATTATTTTTCCGCCCTCGATGGCATCATCGTCCAGACGCAGGCGGTAATAGCCTATGCCTTTGCCGCCCCCGCTCGACCAGGCCCAGGTCGGTTGGTCCACCGTGGACCATTCCGGGCTTTTGTTCACGGGCTTGGGAACCGTTATGATCGCCGGAGTAATCAGGATGGAAGCCGAGTCCTGTAGTCCCGGAAACGGGACGGAGCGCGCCACCACCCAGGTCGGGCCGGCTTTCACCGGTATCAAGCGGTAGATGGATCCGCCGGCGTCCTTGCTCACCAGGCGGATCTTCAGGATGGAGGAGTCCCGGATGAACACCTCCACGCGCCCATCGCCTTTTTTCGGCGTCACTGAAAGGTTCAGGCCATGGGAACTGTCCCCGGCGGTGATGATGAGTTCGGGCGCGGACCAGTGGATTCCCGTCAGCACGGCGCCCAGGTCCAACAGGGTGTCCCGCTTAGTCGCGGACGGATCCTGGGAATCGAATGCGCGCTTTTCCTGGTAGATCATGGATCCGTCCACGTAGCCGGAGATGAAGATGACGGCTTTCTCTCCGCGGTAATCGGCCGTGGGGACGCGGCGCAATTGGGATGGGCTTTTGAGGGAATCGTCGAAGAGGGTGTCCTTGACGCCGGCGCTGTCCTGCAACACCACCAACAGGCGGCTGAAGCGCGTGGCCGAGGAATCTAAGGTGACGGTGATGAGGCCGGGATCGCCGCTGTGGTCCGTGGCGTTGCAGGATTCCAGGCATATGGACAGGACAATGCCGCAGGCGCCCAGGAGGGCCAGGCGGGCGGCGCCGCTAAGGAACGACATATTCAGGCCTGTCCCCGGGAGTTTCCGACATCGCTTCGTAAATCACGAACCCGGCCACGCCCGCGACCACGGCGCCGCCGGCCCATACCCAGGGGTTTTTCCAATAGTGGCCGCCGTTCCCGCTTTCCGCGACGACCGCCGGCGCGGCCTTCTCCCTATGCCGCTCTTCGACTTCGCTGCGGACTCGGTCGAAAATCTTTTCAATCTCGTCGCTCACGTACATGTCCACCAGCTCCGCGGAAGGCACCAATTCCAGGAGTTGGTACATGTAATACTTGCCCTTCTCCCGTGTGTCCGGATTGGCGGAGTATACCACGGCCAGATGTTTGGCGATGAAGACGCTGTCGCTGCGATCGTACTTTTTATGGGTGGAAGTGAATGCCTCGATGGCCTGGGTGACGGCGGGGAAATCGCCGTCATTGTACTTGTAGTGGATGGCGATTTGATTCAGGGGTTTGTCCGCGGCGAAGGCGGCCTGTGCCATTAAGCAGAGCAAAGCCAGAACGGGAATTCGCATCCTCATGAATACTAGAAATTCCATAAAAAGGGAAGATCGCCGGCAGCGTTAATTGGTGGGTTTGAACAGTTTTTCAATAGGTTCAACGCTTTGGCGGCGCCAATACCGTGGAAAAAAGCAATTATAGGGGCTCTGGAACGATTCGGTGGGGATGGAGTGCTTTATGGCTTTGTCAACGAATTGCCGGAAACGGTTTTATGGGAACACCTGCCGCGCGGGCGTCCTCGCGCTTTCGGCCTTCTTGTGCGTCGCTCCGGCGTCCGCGCAAACCTATGCTGCCTGGTCCAGCCAGGCCAAGATCGTGCTCAACACCAGCGCGACCGGCGCCAACGTTCCCGGCGAGGTGAAGGGCTTTCCCGTTCCGGTCAATCTCACCGCCACGAATTTCGATTTCACCAAGGCCCAACCCAACGGCGCGGATCTGCGCTTCTCGGACGCGGCCGGCGCGGCCCTGCCCTATGAAATCGAAAGCTGGGACGCCGCGGCCCAAAAGGCCACCGTCTGGGTCCGCACCGACGTGAAAGGCAACGACGCGGCCCAGGCCGTCACCATGTATTGGGGAAATGCCGCGGCCCAGACGGAAAGCAATCCCAAAGCCGTCTTCACCCTGGAGGACGGATGGATGGGCGTCTGGCACATGAGCGAACCCGGCAACACAACCTCCGGCGGCTACAAGGACGCCACTCCCAACGCCGCCAACGCCACCGGCGTCGGATTCGCCGCCGCCAATACGGCCGATTGCCGCGTGGGCAAATGCCCCGAGTTCAAGTATGCCTCCAAGCGCTCCATCGGTATCGTGGGCGCCAAGAACGACCTGTTCAATCTCACCAAGCAGATGACCTTTTCCATCTGGGTCAAGGCCACCTCCTATCCCACCGAGTACATGACCATCTTCGCGAAAGGGGACGACTCCTGGCGCGTACAGATGTACGGCATCTACTCCTGGGGCGACAACAACGGCAAATACGTTTCGGAGATGTGCGTGGAACTGGGCGGCCAGGACGCGTGCCTGGAACATCGGGACACTCCCGCCGAACTCAAGCCCAATGAATGGCACCTGCTCACCGTGGTCCAGGACAATCCCACCCTCAAGTACTACATCGACATGACGCCGGTGACCAAGCAATACGCGGGCACCTGGACCTCCAATCCCGTGCCCACCGTCGGCATCGGCTACCAGAGCCAGATGAACGGACGCTACTGGGACGGCTATCTGGACGAGGCCCGCGTGCTGAAGACGGTGAAGGATGAGAGTTGGATCAAACTGAACTATGAGAGCCAGCGCGAGGGATCCAAACTCCTGGAGTTCAAGCCGGTTACGACCCGGTTGGCGCGGAATGCCTGGGCGCATGGTCTGCGGATCGGGCGCATCCATCGCTTCGACACCCAGGGCCGCCTGGTCGCGTCCATCGAATCCAGCGGGGATGCGAAGGCGGATCTGCTGGCGCTGCGGGAGAACCTGTTGCCGGGGATTTATCTGGATCGATATATGGGCGAGGACGGCGCCACGGTGCAAAAGACCCGCGCGCTGATTCCGTATTCGCTGTATGAGTTCGAGGCCTATGGAAATTGATTGAAAACGGCCGCTCGCCGTTTCGATTCCGCCCTCCCGGGATGGACCGCCCGCGCGTCCGGATGCTAAGATCGTAGCGTCTTGACGATTGCGATCAAATCCCGCGCAGAGGTGTCCCATGGCGAATGTGAAAATGGTGGAATCGAGATCCCTGATGCAAAGCCTCCTTTCCCTGGCTTGGGTCGTCTAAGCCCGCGATCCCTATACGGGCGGGCATCTCTGGCGGGTATCCCAATTCTCGATGCTGCTGGCCAGGGAGATCGGCTGCCTGAAGGTCGAAGTGGCCAGGATCGGCCT
>JAQBPN010000030.1 GCA_028287505.1 Fibrobacterota bacterium
CCCAGGCTGGCCAGCAAGGGGAAAACGTTGAAGGCGATCAACAGGGCCAAGGCGGGCATGATGCACAGGTTGCGCACCTTGGCATCGGACATGAACCGGCCGTGGGGCCCGGATTGACCGCGGGTCATTGGATCCTTCCGCGCTTGCGCAGGATGGCCTCATGTTCCGACTGGATCTGGCGGACCGCGTCCACCGGATTGGCGCCGTCCTGGAACACGGCGCAGAACTCGCGCTGGCAGGCTTTCATCATATCGTCATACTCCGGCACGGACCAGAAGTCCCGCATCAATTGGAACGCTTCCTCGAACAGGCGGTTGTAAGGGGCCGCCTTGCGGAAGACCGATCCCGACAGCACGGTTTTGTTGGCGGTGAACCCGCCCTTTTCGGCCCAGAGCTCCTGGGTGCCCGCGTCCGAGAACCATTTCAGGAAGTCCTTGGAGCGCTCCTGCCTCTCCGGGGAGATATGCGCGTTGATGCTCATGCCCTGGCCTCCCAAGGCCGCCGCCCGCCGCATAATGCCATCCGCGCCGATGTGCCCGGGCGCGTTGAAATACCCGGTCTTATCGTAGAAATCCGGATTGTTGCCCGGGTCCGCGATGGCGGGGAAAAAGGCGAAGAAGTTGCAGGCCATGGCCGCGCGGCCGGCGATGAACTCGGCCGCCACCTCCCCATAGCCCATATTGCGGCCGCCCGGGGACGTGCTCTCCATCAGTTCCGTGTAGAACCGCAGGGCGTCGATGGTACCGCGCGAATCGATGGTCACGCGGTTGGTGACGAAGTCCCCGTATTCCCCGCCGAAGGCCCACATGACGGGCTCGAAGCTCATGGTGGCCATGTCGTAATTGCGGGAGGTGGGCATGACCAGGCCCGCCATGCCGGGTATGGCCTGCTTGAAATACCTGGCGATCAGGGCCAGCTGTTCCCAGGTCTTGGGGGGCGCCAGGGGAAACGCAGGGGTTACATGGTTGGTTTCCAGGAAACGCGCGAAGGCGGCCTTATGGGCGGCGTCTTCGAACAGATCCTTGCGATAGGCCCAGGCCAACGCGTCCGCCTCGCAGGGCACGGCGTAATAGCGGGCCCCGCCCTTGGGGTATTCGCAATACCATTTGAGCGCGGCCGGCTCCAGCTCGTCCATCTTCACGTTCTGCTTCATCCAATCGGTGAGTTCCAGGTAGTGGCCGCCCACCACTCCCAGCCCCATCCATTGGCTGTCCCCGATGATGATGTCGTAATTGTCGTCCCGGTTGCGGAACTCGGAAAAAGTGGCGTCCCCGAATGCGCCGTCCCAGGACTTCTTCACCACTTTGACGGAAACGCCGGACTTGGCCTGATAGAGCTTTCCGAGCTCGGCCAAGGCGTCCGAAGGGCGCCATTCGGCCCAGAGGATCTTGATTTCCGGGACCCGGCTCCCGGATCCGCAACCGTTCAGGGTGCCCAGGAAAGGCAGCGAGGCCATCAGCAACGGCAAGGTCCAGGCGCAGGCCCGCATCGCGGGCCGGATAGAGGCGCGCCGCGACCATGCGCATGCGATATGAGGCAAAATCTTTCCCATGGGAGAGCCACAAAATATAACCCGGTATTGCGAAAGCTTTTGCTGGTTTTTTCGAAAGGACAGGGCGGAAGGGGCCCGGATGGGGAAAGCGGGGGTGGGGAATGGGCCCGGGAGGAGGAGAGTAGTGGGTAAGCCGGCAGCGCCCTGGCCCTAGGGCCTGCCGGACGGAAAAGGCATTCCCCGGCCTAAATGCCCCAGGAAAGCTGGGTCATCCAATACCAGTGGTCGTTGGAAACCGTGATTTCATTATGATCGAATTGCGGTCCATAGAAGTAGCGGGAGGACACCATGCGCATATGATCGTTGGCCGCCTGCGCGGACAAGGTGATGTAGTTCCCGAACTTCTTCTGGATGAGCACGCTCCATTTGTAATCATCCTTGGTGGCCAGATCATTCCATTCCGTCTTGGAAGCGATGGAATCGGAAGCGAGGGGGAAAGCGGGAAGGGGATTGGCATCGTTGGCGATTTGCGAGGTGTTGTTGAGCCAAGGCGTGCTCAGATGCTCCACCTGCACGGAGAACAGGTCCAGCAACTTGAAGCAGGGAAGGTTGAAGCCTACCATGATGGGCATGCGATCGGTCATCTTGGTATAGAAGATGGGGTAATCCTTGATGCCGAGTATGGCGATTTCCGAATAGAGCTTCAAATCCTGAGGTCCGAAGATTTCCGATCCGAGGACCTTCTTCAGATCCAGGCTGGCCCGGCCCATGGCCAGGATCCCGGCGCTCGAGTAGTAGTTGATATCCGGTTTGTTGTCGACCCTGTCCAGGGCGGTGACCGCCGCGACCGTATCCTGCAGGACTTGCAGGGCCGCGGCCTTGGCGCTGTCCGCGGCGGTATGCTTGTTGTTGTAGAACTCGACCTGGTGCCCGTAGAAGTTGGTGTTGGTGGTATAGTCCTGTCCGTCCTTGGTGAAGTATCCGTTTTCCAGGGTGTGCTTGGAGGTGCGCGAGGGGTTGACCGGGATGAGGCGCTTGAAGTTGACGCCCGCGCCCAGGTCCAAAAGCCCGTCCGCGATGCGGTAGCTGACGATTGCGCCCAGGGACCAGTCATACAAAGGAGCCAGGTTGGTCTCCGTGGTGAGAAGCATATCCGCCTTGAAATTGCCCAGGTTCAGGCTGGTCTTGAGCCCCTGCACGTTGGCAGCGGCGCTGTTGACCAGCACGTATCCGCCGGTCATGGTATAACCCGGATAAGCCCCGGAACGATACAGGTATTCCCCCAGATCGTTGGCATCCGGGTTGTACTTGTACATGAACATGCCCGAACCGACGGTCAGATAGGGGTTTTGCGGATCGCCGAAATGATATTCTGCCACCGCCTTGGTGGGGCCGATGAAGAAGCCTTTCCGCTGGCTGCCGTAAAAGCCCGGATCCACCTTCTCGGGCTTGCGGTATTGGAAGACGCCGCCCAGGCCGCCGCTCAGGAAGAGCCGGTCATTGATGACGGCTTCCTTGGTGATGAAGGCCCCGAAATGATCGATCCAATCGTTGGTCCAGATCTCGCCCACGTTGCCCGGGCCGATCTTGTAGACGCCCTTTTCGAGCTGTCCGAATTCCTGCAGCGCCCCGATTTCCAGGGGCTTGGACTCTATCTTGGGGCCGTCCTCCGCGAACGACGGCGCCGCGAAGAGACCGATACCACACGCCAATGCCAAGGATATCTTCTTCATTGCCGTTTCCCTTTAGATATTCCACCCGAGCTGGAACATCCAATACCAGCTCGAGGACTTGTGGAGGACTTCGTCCGGTTGGAACCGGGAACCGTAGAACCAATCCGTGCCGATGACGCGCATGTGATCGCGGGCGATTTGCCCGTTGAGGGTCAGGCCGGCCAGGATTTTCCGGCGCAGAAGGATGGACCAGGCGTAATTGTCCTTCTTGGTCAGGTCGTTGAACGCCTTATCGGAGAATACCGCGGTGCCGTTCTCGGGGATGTACGGGATGGACCAATTATGCTCTCCCACGGTGTAGGTGTTGTTCAGGTTCGGGGAGTTGTAGTACTCGACCTGCACCGACAGGAGGTCCAGGAGGTGGAAGGTGGGCAGGTTGAAGCCGGCCATCATGGGCATCCGGTCCGTGATCTTCTCGTAGTATACGGGATAGTTCTCGACGCCGAGGATGGCGATTTCCCCGTACAGGCGCAGGTCTTCCTTCGAGAACAGCTCCGAGTCGAAGAGCTTCTTGAAATCCACGCTGGCGCGGGCCATGACCATGGTTCCCGCGGGAGTATAATACTTGGCGTCGTTCACCTTGCCGGTGGTGGCGTCCACCCAGGGGCCGCCCTTTGCCAGGGAATCGACGATGGCCAGGAGCGCCGTGCTTTTCGCCGCATACTGGTCGGCCAGGACGGAGTCCTGGGCCGTGCCTTTGGCCCGGGTCGAATCCGCCAAGGTGGCCAGGAAATCACCCGGGTTCTTGTAATAGCGGGCTTCGCCGGAGTACCAGGTCCCGTTCCTTTGGAAGTAGGAGTTCTCCAGCGCCTCCACCGTGGTCCTTTTCTTGTCCACCTGGATGAGCCGCTTGAAGTTCACGCCGGCGCCGAGATCCAGAAGCCCGTCCGCGACCTTGTATCCGGCCACTAGGGCCAGGGACCAATCGTAAAGGGGCGGCAGGCCGGTCTCGGTGGAGAGGATGACGTCCACGTTCAGGTTGCTGGTATGCGCATTGGCCCGGAATCCCTCCAGCACGGTGAACTGATCGCCGATGGCCGTGAGTCCGCCGTTGCCGCCGGTCATGATGAAGGTGGGATAGGGGCCCGCGCGGAACAGGTATTCCCCGAGGTTGTTGGCGTCCGGGTTGTACTGGTACGGGAACATGCCCCCGCCCACGCTGAAGACCCCGTTGTCCACCCCGCCGAAATGATACATGGCTTCGGCGACGGAGGGGCCGACATAGAACATCTTGTACTGGCTGCCGCCGAACTCCTCGCCCGTCTTCTCTTCTTTCGGGAATTCGAAGATGCCGCCCAGACCGCCCTTGAGCACCAGGCGATCGTTGACCGTGGCCTCCTGGACCAGGAAGGACCCGAAATGGTCGACCCACTCCGCGGCGAATTCCTTCTGGTTGGAAATCAGGTATCCCTTCTGGATCATGCCGAATTCCTGCAGCGCGCCGAAATGCAACGGCGACAACTTGACTTCCATGCCGTCTTCCGCCCGGGCTGCCCCTGCGAAAACGGCGCCGGCCCAAAGCAGGCTTGCCGCCAACTTCGCCCTCATATTGGCTCCTATCCTTGAATTGGCCATCGTGCCGACCTTCCTCAAATCCCGTAACCGAACTGGAGCATCCAGTACCAGTCGCTGCTGCGGCCCAGAACCTCGACGGGTTCCGGCGCGGTCCAAGTATCGATACTGACGGTGCGGAGATGATCCCGGGCCACCTGGGCGGAGATGTAAGATGCGCGGCCGAAAGTCTTTTTGGCCAATATCGACCAGGACAGGTTGTCATTCTTGGTGATGTCGCCGTACTCGGTCTTGGACCGGGTCACGTCGCTGCCGTTGGGGGTGGTGGGGACTGCGGAATTGGAACGCACCAGCTCCCAGTAGGAATTCAGGTTGGGGGAGTTGAAATACTCGGCCTGGATGGAGATGAGGTCGATGAATTTGAATCCGGGGAAGTTGAAGCCCGCCATGATGGGCATGCGTTCGGTGATCTTTTCGTAATAGAAGGGATAGTTCTGCACGCCCAGGATGGCCGCTTCCGCGTAGAGGCGCAGATCATTGGGGCCGAAGAGCTCCGAGCCGATGAGCTTCTTGAAGTCCACGGAGGCGCGCGCCATGGTGATCAGGCCCTGTTGGGTGTAATACTTCGGGTCAATGCCGGCCGAGTCCGGATTGGCGAGCCAGAGCTTGACGTTGGAGCCTTTCAGGGAATCGGCCGAGGCCAGCGCCTGATAGGTGGCGGCATTGGCGGGATCTTCCGTCATGCGGCGCTTGTAGAAGTTGCTGCGCTCGTAATAGTAGGCGTCGTACCCCGTATAGGTCTCGCCGTCCTTGGTAAAATACGCGTTGGAAGAAATGTGGGGTGAGGTCCGCGAAGGCTTGACCGGGATCATGTGCTTGAAGTTGACGCCCGCGCCCAAATCCACCAGCCCGTCGGCGAACTTGTATCCCACCACGGCGGCGGCGGAGAGATCGTAGAGGGAAGGCATGGAGGTTTCCGTGATGAGGAAGAAGTCGCTGGTCAGGGCGCCGCGGTTATAGCCGGCCCTCAGGGCCTGCAATTGCACGGAGGTTTTGTTCATGAACCAGAGCCCGCCCGAGGTCACGTAAACGGGATAGGTGCCCGAGCGGAACAGGTATTCGCCCAGATTGCTGGCGTCCTCGTTGTATTTATAGTCGAACATGCCGAACTGGAATCCAAGGCCCTGTCCATCGCGCGCGGCGGCCTTCCAGCGGATATCGGCCACGGAAGGGCCGATGAAGAAGTTCTTGTACTGGCTGCCGCCCCATTGGGCCTGGACCACTTCGCGCTTCTGGTATTCGAACACGCCGCCGAGCCCTATGTCGAAGGCCAGGTCATCCCCCGTGTTCACGGTCTGGGCGATGTAGGCGCCGAAGTGGTTGACCCACTCGTCGCTGAAGACTTTGTTGTTTCCGTACTGGCCGCTTTGCAGCATGCCGAATTCGGAGAAGCCCCCGAAGGCCAGCGGTTTGTACACCGGCTTGGAGTCGTCTTCGCCGTATGCGGCCGCCAGCATTCCGGCGAGAGTCAAGGCTACGCCAATCTTATGGACCATCGTCACGCCCCGGAAATCGGATCTACCCGAGTTTGAAAGAACCATATCGATACCTTTGGAAAAGTTGTCTTTCCGTTACAAAACTTGCAAGGGCGAATCCCAGGGGAAACCTGCGTGTTTCCCTCCGTTCCCGGTGTCCGTCCGCTCTTGTCCTTTAAACCATGGCTCGTCGTCAGTATAAACCGGAGATTGGAAGAAAACGGAGAGGAGCCTTTCGGCGGGGCGAACGCGGCCCAAGCGGCCCGGAACGATCCGGGCGCGTGGAAACCGGGCGCGGCGCCCTGGTCCTTATCCTCTGCTCAGAGGATGTTCAATTTCTGGGTCACGGATCCGGAGGCGAGGTCCAGCCTCAGGAGATACAGTCCGGTCTTGGGCAATTCGGCGAAATAAGCTTTGCGGCCGCCTTCGGAAAGCGAGGCCCGGCTCATGACCTTGCCGTTCAGTCCGATGAGCGATGCGCGCTGCACGGTTTTGTCCGAGAAAGTGGCGGTCAGGGTTCCGGCGGCTTGGCGCAGGCTGGAGATGAACGCGACCTTGGGACCCACGGCGGCATTGCCGATGGCCGTGGTGCCGCAGGAGGATCCGTCCGTATTGATGGGGCCGAAGCAGGGATGCGCGGTGGTGATCTTCAGATCCTTGATGATCCACTTGCCGCCATGATCGCCCTGGAGGCCGAGGTAGCCTTCTTCGATATAACCGCTGTTGCGATCGCCGACCACTTTATTGGTCAGGCGGTTTTCCGCGTTCCACTTGCTGACGTTGTAGGCTTCCCAGAAAGCGGGGCTGTGGTACTTGTAGCCGACCACCTTCTTCTCGTTCATCCAATGCTCGACGCTGTCGCCCTTGACGACGATGCGGACGGAGTTCCACTTGTTGGTGGTGAACAGCTGGTAGGTGATGGGATCCGGCGCGTACAGATCGTAGGCGCTGCCGGGGTTGTCCTTGCCCAGGTTGGTGACGTTGTTGATGGCATATTCCACGCCGGTCTGCCAGGCGCGGTCGCCGGTCAGAAGGCTGCGGTAGAAAATGCCCTGGTTGTTGTCGATGCGGAAATTCATCCGCAACTCGAAATCCTTATAGGTCTTGACGGACCGGATGTCGGGGGCGTTGCCGATTCCCATCGTGATGCAATGGCACGTCGCATCCAGGATCCACTTGGAATCCAGATTGGTGTTGGTGGCGTTGCCTTTGACGTAATCCACCCAGTTGCTTTTGAAGCTGGCCAGGGTCCCGTCGAACAGGAGGCTGTAGCCGTCCGCAACGTCGGCGGGACTGAGAACGTTGTCTTCGGCGCGGGCTTTGCCCAGCTGAATCGACAACATTGCGGCAGAAATCAGGATCCATTTTTTCATCAGATGCTCCCCACAAGCAGAATGTTGGCCCGTCCGCGGCCCCAGGATTGGGCGAATTCGCTTGAAAACAGGCTTTTAGAACAATCGTAATATATCCCGGCCTTATGTGATTGGCAAGGCGATTCTTTCCCCGAAATCGTGGAATTCCGGGGGGTTACAGAAGACAATAGTCGTGTCGATTGCATGGGGATAACATAGGCGAAAACCGCGTTTTGCGTTGTCAGGAAAGGGTTTCCGGCCCAAAAGGGTTCTCCACGGAGAGAACTTCTTTGGCCCGATAAAAGGGGCATTCGGGAACCCGGGGCGCGATAAGATTCCGTATTCTGTCAGTGTACATTTTGTGCTTCGGCCCGCAACTCCCCGGGACGCTTTCGCTTTACCGGGAGGTTAAGAAGCGGTCTTATGGTATGAGACCGCTTCTAAGGCCCCGCATTCCCGGAGGGAGTGGGCCCGTCCCCAAAGGCACCGCGGACCTCCTCCAGGCGCAGGCGCGCTTGCCGTCCGACGTAGGAGTTCTCGCCCGCCGATTCCAGGGCCTTCCCATAGAATCGCATGGCGTTGGCCGGCACCCCGTTGACCAGGCAGACTTCCGCCATGGCCAGGTATACCGCCGCCGAGCCGCCCGATTTCAGGTTGCGGTTGAGCGCCGCCATCTGGACCACGGAGCAGCGCGTCTTCATTTCCGCATCGTCCAGGAACTCCCAATCGGTGACATGCGCCTGGGAGCAGTAGGCATCCAGGCTCTTGGTGAATTGTTGGCGTTGGGGCGGCGTGGCCGCCGGCCAATCCATCATGCCCGGAAAGGGTTTGGACACCGAAAGGGCGTATTCGGCGAATTCCAGGCGGCTTTCCGGATCGGCGCGCAGGGAATCGCGCAGGGCCCGGGTGGAATCCGACAAGGGAGGGCCCGCGGCGATGGCCGCTTCGATGGCCCGGCTGTCGAAGGTGAAGCGCAATCTGGGGGCCGAGAACTCCAGCAAGGGGAGATTGTCGGTGTTGATCGGTCCGGGACCGAATAGCCCGGGCAGGTTTTCCGATTCCAGCAACCGGTAGAAAAGACGCGGATCTGCGAGGCGGAGGTTCGTGGACCGGGCCAGGGCCTCCCGTTTTTCCGGAGTACCCGCGAGTCCGGGGCGGCCCGTTCCCTTTATGCCCACCAGCAGATAATCGCTGGCCGATCCCGGCAAGCGACGATCATCGGGCATGGTCCTGACCAGCATGCCGTTGGGGAATACCTGCGCGAAGGTGCGGCCCACCATGGAAAAGGTCTCCCAATCCATCTGGTAGGAGTGCAGGAATTCCACCATCACGCCGCCTTCCTCGAGATGGTCGCGCGCGCGCTGGAAGAACTCCTTCGTGAACAATTCCGCCAGGCCCGCCATCCAGGGATTGGAGGGCTCGGAGATGATGACATCGTACTTTTCCCGCGACAGCAGAAGATGGGCCTTGGCGTCCTGCAAGATGAGGTGGGTGCGGGAATCCTCCAACAGCGCCCCGTTCCAGGGTTTGAAGAATCCGCTGGCCTCCGCCACCTGGGGATTGATTTCCAGCACGTCCAGGCGATCGATATCGTACTTGAGCGCCTCGCCCGCGGTGATGCCGCTGGCCAGGCCGAGCACCATGACCTTTTTGGGATGGGGATGCAGCACCATGGGAAACTGGCACAACAGCACCTGGGTGAACATGTCCAGGCGCGAGGATGCGTCCGCCTTGCCGCTCACGAACAGACCGTATTCATGGTTTCCCAGCAGGTTGAGGGTCCGCCATACGGAAGTGAATCCGCCGATTCCGTCCCCATAGAACACCTGCTCTTCCGGAATCAGGACCGGGGACGCGGGATGGCGTCCGAAAAAGGCGTCCAGCCAGGAGGTGGTTGCGATGGCGGAACCCGGGATGCGGTTGGCCGCCCTTCCCAGGGAGACGCGATCCCAGCTTGGAAAGTTGAGGCACAACGCGATGGCCAGCGCCGAGGCCGCCACGGACCCCAACAGGCGCCACACCCGTTTTCCTTCCTTGCCCCGGCTCCGCAAAGCCGCGAAGGCCAGCGCCGCGGCGGCGATCAATTGCACGGCCGCCAGCGCTCCCAGGCTGCGCTCGCTCCCCAGGCGCGGGATCATCAGGAAGCCGGCGATCCAGGCGCCCAGCACTCCGCCGAAGGTATTGACCGCGTATGCGGTTCCCACGCTCCGGCCCAAACGCTCGCCGGCGCGGGCGGCCAGGCGCATGGTCAATGGAAAGGCCGCGCCCAGGAGGAAGGTGGGCGCCAGCATGAACGCGAAGAGGAACAGGGATTTCACCGCCAAAGATCCGATGAACCGGTCCTGGAATTGGAAGTCTATTTTCTGGAAGAGGAACAGGCTGTTGCCCATGCGCTGGCCGGCCGCCAGCGCCAACAGGGCCGCGCCGCCCTGGGTGACCGCGAGCAGCCAGGCGGGATTGCGCACACGATCGGAAATGCGGCCGAAAGCCCAGCCCCCCAGCGCCAATCCCGTGATGAAGACCGCCAGGACCAAGGTGAAGGCATGGGTGGTGGGACCCATGATGAGGGTGAGGACCTTGGTCCAGGTGACCTCGTAGGCCATGGCGCAGAACCCGGAAACGGCGAAGACGATCAGGGCGGCGCGGAACCCCGCCTGGGCCGACCCTCCGGCTTCAGTAACATTCAGGCTACCCTGGCCGCGGTTTCCCTTGTTCCCTCCGGGACCCTTGGCCTTGGCCGGGCCCGCCGCCCGGGAAGCCTCGGCCCGCATTTCCGGCGCGGCCTCCCGCGGGGCGCGGCCGCCCAGGACCATGCACAATGCGCCCACGGCCCCGTTGAGCGCGGCCGCGATCAGGGTGGTGGCCTTGAGCCCCAGGGCCGGGAAAAGCCAGAACCCGGCCGTCAGCACGCCCGCCGCCGCCCCTAAGGTGTTGACGGCGTACAGGAAGCTCAAGGGCCCGCCAACCCGGTCCGGTCCGCGCACGCAATATTTGCCGAGCAGGGGCAGGGTGGCGCCCATGCACAGAACGGGAAGGATGAGGAGCGCCGCGCACAGGGAAAAGACCACGGTGTTGTAGAGGAAGGGGGATGCGTACCAGTGGGAATACACGGCGGCGAAAACCGGCCGGCACAGGGAGAGCAGCGTCGGCAGGGCCAAGGCATAGAGTCCGATGAACAGTTCCAGGACGCCGTAGGCCTGCAGCAGTCGGCCGGGCCGGGCCAGGCGGTCCGCCAGCCGGCCGCCCAAGGCGCCGCCCAATCCCAATCCGCCCATGAAGACGGAGAGGATGATGCTGACCGCGTAAGGCGATCCGCCGATCACGTGGGTGAGATGGCGCGTCCATAGGGTTTCGTAGACCAGGCTGCCGAAACCGGAGACGAAGAAGCAGGCTAGGAGAATGTTCATGGTGTTCCGGGGATCCGCGCGTCCGCGCAGCGGCAGGAAATATACTAAAGGGTATTCTAAAGAGCTTTGGTCAGCACTCCGTGCTTGCGCAGGAATTCCAAAGACGCTTCGATGGCCGAAGCGTAGGTGTCCTTGAACGGGTACAGATCCGGGGTATAATCGCCGCGATAGCCGATCTCGTGAAGCGCCGCGAAGATGGCGTCGAAATCCACGTCCCCGTCCCCGTAAAGCTTATGCGCATGCACCCGTCCGCGGATGTCTTCCAGGTGGACGTTGCGCAGCAAGGGCCCCAGGGAGCGGATGGCCGCGCCGATGTCCTCGCCCACCACCTGGCTGTGGCCCACGTCGAAATTGGCGTATACTTCGCCCGGAAATCCGCGGCCCAACGCGATCAACTGCTCCGCGGTATTGACGACGTGCTCCGGTTCCTGCTCGATCATGATTTTCACGGACTTGGGTTTGTGCCGCACCAGCACGGCCAAAGCGCTCCGGAATCCCTCCAACTGCCGGCCGCGCGCCGCCTCCGAATCCGTAAGGCCCGTGGTCAAAGTCAGGTGCGGGCATTCCAGGGCGAACGCGATGGCCAGGCATTTTTCGGCCGCATCGGTCTTCTGCGCGCGCGCATGGGGATCCAAGGCGGATAGCCCGGGCCAATGGGGCTTGGGACCCATCAGATGCGGCGCACCCATATGCACGTTGCGGAAAACCAGGCCGCGCGATCGGAAGGACTCGCGCACGATTTCCCAATGGCGCGCGTCCCCGGAGCGCCGCAACATTTCCGCGGTGATGACCAGTTCCACGCCCGTAAAGGGAGTGGGGGTCAGGATGTCGGCGATTTGGGAGAGCGGGAGTCCGTCCGGCAGGGAGCCGGTGCTATAACAGAGCATCCCAGTACTCGAGCAGGACGCGATTGAGCTGGAACTCGCAGACGGGCGTGAGCACGGACTGCGGTTGTCCATCGCCTTGCCGGCCGTCGGCATCCTGCCGATTGACCTCGCCCACCGCCTTCAGCAGGATGAAGGCCATGCCCTTGCCCACCTTCTTGTTGTCCCGTTGCACGCTCGTCATGATCTGCCCCACGGAAATGTCGTTGGGGATGGGCGGGATGCCGCGCAAGCGGCTGAGCAGCAGGGATTGCTTCTTGAGCTCTTCCAGGGGCATGATTCCCAGCTGGTGGGCCAGCTGCCCGGCGACGTTGATGCCATGGTACACGGCTTCGCCGTGCATGAGCCGGCCTTGCGACAGCCATTCCAGGGCGTGGCCTACGGTGTGCCCATACTCGAGCATCAGGCCCAGGGATTTCTCCTTGGGGTCCAGGCGCGCGATTTCGAATTTCTGCGCCAGGCTGTTCACCAGCAGGCGCTCCAATTGGGGCTCGGAAAAGACGTCCTTTACGGAGAAGAAGCGCAAGGCTTCTTCATAGTGCTCGCCGCCCAGAAGGATGGCGTTCTTGCAATACTCCACCGCCGCCGCGCGCAATTGGCGCAGGGGTTCCGTGCGGAAGTACCGGGAATCCGCCACCGCGGCCAGGGGCGTGCTGAAAACGCCGAGCCGGTTCTTGCCTCCGGCGAAGTTGATGCCCTGCTTGTTGGACACGATCACGTCGCTCTGGGCCATCAAGGTGGTGGGTACTTGCAGGAAACGGACGCCGCGATAGACCAGGGACGCGGCCAGGCCGCCGATGTTGAGCGTAACCCCGCCGCCGAAATTGACGACGATGGAGGACTTGGTAATGCCTCGTTCGAAGAGCTGCTGACACAGGAATTCCAGGTTGGACATCTTCTTCTCGCCTTCGCCCTCCCCGATCAGGATGATTTCAGGGGCGAAATGCGGCGAAAGGAGCTGCAACAGCTCGGCGCCGTGGAGATGGAAGACGTGCTGGTCGGAAATGATGAAGACCCGATCCGGCTTGTGCCCCAGCAGCAGTTCCGGGAGGCGATCCACCGCGCCCGCGCCGAACAGGATGGGCATGCCGCCGTTGAGGGGTGAGTTCCAGGTTTGAACGGGAGCGGCCCGGTCGGATCGGATCTGAGAACCGGCAGCGAAACGGGAGTCGGCGGCCGGATTGGCCGCCACCTTGGCTTGGTCGTGCTTTTCCACTAAATTAATCTAACCCAAGGCCTTAACTTTGGGAACCGGAACTTTGGCCTGGCAAACCCGGGCGGGGCCATCCCTGCCAATCAGAAGGCTATAAAACTTGAAAAACCTGGCCCTAACCTATTGCACCAATGTGCATCCGCTGGGGGATTGGGCCACCTGGAGCGATATAATCGGCCGTTTCGGGCCCGCCATCCGCGCCGAACTGGGTTGGAAAACCCAACCCATGGGCCTCTGGTTTCCGGCCGCCTTAATAGAAGAGATGAGCCGGGACCCCCAAAACGCCCGGCAAAGGCTCAAATCCCTGCTGTCGGAGAACAATCTTTCCGCCTTCACCTGTAATGCATTCCCTTACGGCAACTTCCATGACGCCGTGGTCAAGACCAAGGTCTACCGGCCCGATTGGACCACGCCGGAGCGCTTGGCCTATACTGTAGCCTGCGCGCGTCTCCTCTCCAGCCTGGTGCCGGTAGGCGGGGAAGGATCCGTTTCCACCCTTCCCCTGGGTTGGCGCATCGGCTGGAGCGAGGATCATTCCCGGAAAAGCGCCGAAAACCTGTGCGCCTTCATCCGCGAGGCCCGGTCCCTCAGGGAAAGCGAAGGCATCTCGCTTCGGCTGGGCCTGGAACCGGAGCCGGGTTGCGCCCTGGAGACGATCGACCAAGTGCTCGCCTTCTGGGACGCGCATCTGCGCCCGGCGGCGAACCGCGCCGGGGTTTCGCCCGACGACCTGGCGGATTTCTGCGGCATCTGTTACGATACCTGCCATCAGGCCGTGCAATTCGAGGATGCGGTGGAAGTGCTCGATCGCCTCAGGGCGGCCGGGATCCGCATCGTGAAAATGCAGCTCTCCAGCGCCTTGGAGTTCAAGCCCGATCCCGATCGGTCCTCGCTGGAGCTGCGCAGGCAGTTCGTGGAGGATCGCTTCCTCCATCAGACCCGCGTCCGGACTCCCGCCGGAATCGTCTCCTTCGACGATTTGCCGGAAGTACTGGCCGGCTCCGGCACCTTGGCCGCCGGCGGCGCGCCCTCGGGCGCGGGGTCTCCGGCCATAGACCTCTGGGAGCATCCCTGGCGCGTGCATTTCCATCTGCCCATCGATTCCCGGAGCCTGCTGGATTCCCCCGCCGTCACCACCACCCGGGACGACATGCTCAAAGCCTACCGCCACGCCGTCGACAAAGGCCTGTGCCGCCACTTCGAAGTGGAAACCTACACCTGGAGCGTGCTGCCCCAGGCCCATCGGCCCAAGGACGACGCCGACCTGGCCCGCTGCATCGCGCGCGAACTCAGATTCATCGAAGCCCATACGCCCACGGGAACCATACCCAATGCATAAGACAGCCGTTCTCAACGTGGTGGGCCTGACGCGATCGCTGATCGGCCCGGGCACGCCGCGCATCCGCAAATTCATGCAAGAGGGTTGGAGCGCGCGCCTGCAGGAACCCTTTCCCGCCCTCACCTGTTCCAGCCAGGCCGCCATGCTTACGGGCGCGCCGCCCGCCGGGAACGGCATCGTGGCCAACGGATGGTATTTCCGCGAGCTGGCGGAAGTGGGATTCTGGAAGCAGAATAACGGCCTCATCCAGGGGGAAAAGGTCTACGACAAGCTGAAGCGCGAGCAGCCCGGGTTCACCTGCGCCAAGCTCTTCTGGTGGTACAACATGTACTCCGGCGCCGACTGGAGCGTGACGCCCCGGCCCCAATACCCCGCCGACGGGCGCAAGATATTCGACGTGTACACGGAACCGGACGAGATCCATGATTATATGGTGAAGGACTTGGGCCCTTTTCCCTTCTTCGAATTCTGGGGTCCCGGATCGGGCATAGGCTCTTCCAAATGGATCGCCGCCTGCGCCAAGTGGATCTTCGAGCGCAAGCGCCCCACCCTGAACCTGGTCTATCTGCCGCACCTGGACTATTGCCTGCAGCGCTTCGGGCCGGGCGCGCCGGAGATCCGCAAGGAACTGGAAGCCATCGATACGGTGGTGGGCGATCTGATCGACTACTACCGGGAGCGCGGCGTCCGCATCATGATCGTTTCCGAGTACGGCATCACCAAGGTTACCCGCCACACCCATCCCAATCGCATCCTGCGGCGGGCGGGCCTGTTGAAAGTGCGGACGAGCCTGACCTGGGAGCTGCTGGACGCCGGAGCCAGCGCCGCATTCGCGGTTTCCGATCACCAGATCTGCCACATCTACGTCAAGGACAAGGCCCGCATCGGCGAAGTGGCCGCGCTCTTCGAAAAGGAACCCGGCCAGCGGGCCGTCCTGACGGGGGACGCCATCGAAAAGGCCGGACTCAGGCACGATCGCAGCGGCGACGTGATCCTGATGGCGGAGCCGGACAACTGGTACACCTATTATTACTGGAACGATGACCGCAAGGCACCCGACTTCGCGCGCTGCGTGGACATCCATCGCAAACCCGGATACGATCCGGTGGAACTGTTCCTCGATCCCGCCATCCGCAACGTCAAGCTCAAGATGGGCCTGACCCTGCTCAAGAAGATGCTGGGCTTCCGCTATTACATGGACGTGATCCCGCTGACTCCGGAGCTGGTCAAGGGCAGCCACGGCACCCCCGCCGACAATCCGGATGAGGCGCCCCTGGTGATCTCGGACGTGATGGCCCTGGATCCCGGCGCGGAAGCCCTGCCGATGACGGCCGTGCGCGATTTGATCGAATCCCACGTCACCCGGGAGCCCGGAACTTGAAGCCCAAGGCCTTTCTCGCGCTGGTGCGCATCCCCACCGTCTTCAGTTCCATGTCCAACGCCTACGCCGGCTATTTCATCGGAGGCGGACGCGATCTTTCGCCCCGCCTGGTGGAGGGCATTCTGGCCGCGGCCCTGTTCATCATGGCCGGCATGGCTTTGAACGACGTGGCCGACAAGGACGTGGACGCCCGCGAGCGCCCCACCCGTCCCATTCCCTCCGGAGCCATTCCCCTGGGCCAGGCCTGGGCCGCCAGCCTGGCCATGATGGGGCTGGGGCTGGCGCTGCTGTGGTTGGCGAATCCCGTCTCCACCGCCGTGGGAGCCGCATTGTGCCTTTGCATCTTCGCCTATAACTTTTTGCTGAAGGGCACGGCGGTCGGTCCCGCCGCCATGGGATTGTGCCGGGCGTTGAATCTTCTCACCGGCGTCTCCCTCACCTGGTCCGGGTTCCCGGGCCCGGCGGCCTTTCCCAACGCCTTTCCCAACGCCATATGGCTGGCGCTCTTTTCCCTGTGGGCGTATATCGCGCTGGTGACTTTCCTGGCGCGGGACGAAGTGGGCGGCAATTCGCGCCGGCGATCCATCCTGTTCCTCTGCGGCCTCGGCCTATGGTTCATCGGCTGGCCTACCGTGGCGCTGGCCTGGTTCCGCGCCCAGCCCTTGATGGCCCTGGCCTGGCTGGCGCTGGCCATGTTCCTGCGCGGACCCCTGCGCAACCTGGCCGCCGAACCCTCGCCCAAGCATACCGGCCAGATGGTGGGGGGCATGCTGCGGCTGGTGCCCTTGGTGGACGTGATCGCCATGCTGGCCAATCAGGTGCCGCCGGAGTATGCGTTGGCGGGAGCCTTGTGGATCGTGCCCGCCTACGCGGTGGGCAAGTGGTTCTATAGCACCTGAATCCTGGCGTAGAGCAGCTCATCCGCCACCTGGCCGTCCTTGATCGCGCTGCAACGCATGCGCCCTTCCAGGACATAGCCGGCTTTTTCCAGCACGCGCA
The DNA here is from genome assembly GCA_028287505.1 of Fibrobacterota bacterium. Lineage (GTDB taxonomy): Bacteria > Fibrobacterota > Fibrobacteria > UBA11236 > UBA11236 > Chersky-265. The sequence continues at coordinate 16,848 of JAQBPN010000030.1, forward strand.
TGGATGCGGGATTCCAGTGCAATACCTGCGCGTACAGGCGCCGCAGCTTGAATGCCTCGAAGGCGAAGTCGGAAAAAGCGCTCAGCGCCGCGGTCATGATGCCTTGGCCCCAAAAGGGCTCTCCCAGCCAATAACCGATTTCGGCGGTGCCCTGGTGCACGTCTTCCTGGAGCAGGATCCCGATGCCGCCCGCGAGAGCGCCGTCCCAGGCGATGGCCAGATGGGCGATAGGCGACTGCCGGTTGACGCCGCGCACCCATTCCCTGGCATCGCCCTTGGTATAGGGATTGGGAAAGCGGTCGCGCAGATTGCGCCAGACGTTCCGGTTGTCGGCCAGGCTCGCCAGGTCCGGGACATCCGCGAGAGTCCAAGGGCGGATCTCCCCGCCGGCAAATGCGATCTTCATGGGCACCCAAACATAAAAATAGCCTCTCCAACATCCCAAACTCCACGACAGAAAGCCGAACCCGGGCGCGAAGACGGAAAGATGGATCCGGAGCAAGCCCGGATAAGAGCCGGATATGGGCGTTTTTGAAAAGACTGCGTGACCACGGTCGCCTTGTCACGGAGGAGGTGGAACATAAAACGCGGAAATCATAATCAGTGCTAAAGGTTTCAAAACCCCCTTCCGAAAATAAGTGTGGAACAGGGAGGACATCACATGAACACGCTCAAATCGAAATCGGTAAAGATTCTCATCGGGTTGCTCGCGCCCGCTTTCTTCGCGAACTGCGGCAGCTCCCCCACTTCGGTGGCGGACAGGCAGCCCGAACGGAATGAAACGGACGCCACGGTGAATTCCACCGTTATCCTCGGCAAAGTGGGAGTGCTCGGCAAGACCTCCGCCATCACCTTGTCCAAGCTGGTGCTCACGGCCGTTTCCAGCGCCACCCCTCCCGATACCGTCCGCGACACGTCCGCCGTGAGCGGTAACGCCCAGGTTTCCGTGCTGCGCGTCCTGACCCTGGCCCCCTTGCGCAACTGGGTCGTCAGCGCCAAGTCCCTGGACGCGAAGGATTCCGTGATCCACTCCGGATCCAGCGCCTCCTTCTTCGTCAAGCCCGCGGATACCGCCGACGTGAGCCTCAACCTCACCTCCCGTTTCGCCATGTACGAAGCCCGATTCAATACCGTCCCCGACAGCATCAGCTCCACCTTGCCCGGAACCGGCAAGGACAAATTGAACCTGAACCGCGTGGTCCTGCTGGTGGACGGCGTCATCAAGGCCGATTCCTCTCTGCCCGCGGGAAGCTATTTCTCCGCCAACCAGAGCGTGAACGTGTTCTGGGATTACATCACCCCCGGCTCCCACACCGTGACCCTGGAAGCCTACGGCGCGCTGCATGCCTACTCCGGCAAGCTCTACAGCGGCGCGTCCACCTTCACGGTGACCGCCGGCAACGACGACACCCGCTCCATCACGCTCGACTGGGTGGGCCCCACCACCGGCACCGGCAAGCTGACGGTGACGCTGGGCAAGGTGGGCAAGGTCGTCATCAACGGCGGTCTCCCCGGCACCGTCATCCACTGAAACCTCCCCGATCCGCTCACAACGCCGCCGCGACTCCGCGGCGGCGTTACGCGTTTTTGCCTGCGGACATCCATCCGGACCCATATCCATCGGGGTCCGGCGCGAATGGAATCGCCGGCCTCAAGCTCCTCCAACCCCTCCTGAATTTCCGATAAAATCCCTCGAAAGATCCCCAAGGCGCTTGCCCCGCTTACCGACTTTACCTTGCTTGACCTGCGGTCTACCCCGATAATATCCAGACCCGCATCGCCCGGATTTCCGGAGAAATGTCAATGGTTCCGTCGCCCAAGCAAAACGAATTCAACCTGGCCCAGCGCCCCCCCAGGGAGCGTCCAACCTTGGAGCAGATGCGCAGCAGGCTGGCCTCGGCCCCGCCCGAAGCAAAAGTCAAGCTCCCGAAAAGGAAGTCGCGCCGGCCCAGCGGCAAATCCCTGGCGGCGATGGCCTTGTTCGTGGCGGTCCTGGTGGGAATGAACCTTCTGGTGCGCTCCCACAAGGACATCATTCTGGAAACCATCGGGATACAGACTTTCGCGACCCCCTTGGCCCCTCCGGACGGCCTCTCCCTTGACGATCGCGCCCGCTTCTGGGCCTATGCCGCATTCGACAACCGTAAACTGCGCGAGCGATTCCACGTCCTCGCCACCGCCTTTATCGATCCGGCCGACGCACGACACCATGTGGAAGATGTGCTGACCCTGGAGCTGGGCGCGGAAACGCGGGCGGAAATCCTGGCGCTGAAACAACCTCCCCTCCGGGCGGCGGGCCCATGAAGGAACGCGGATTCACCTTGGTGGAAATGATGGTGGTCCTGCTCATCTTAAGCATAACCACGGGCGTTTTCGCGCACTCGCTGCTCGGCCGGTCCAAGAAAGCCGCCGATGTGAATGCCGTGAAAACCCTGCTGAACATGGCCGCGCGTCGATCGATCGTGGAAGCCAAGCATTTCGGAGTGCATTTCGATTCCACTCTTCACACCGCCTCGCTGTTCGTGGACAGGAACGAGGACAACATCTTCAGCGGCACGGATACGCTTTCATCGATCGCCAAATTGAGCCCCTTGGGCAGATTGAGCATGGCCACCACGGCCGCCGTGGCCATGGGGGACGTCTGTTTCAAAAAGAACGGGGCCGTGTCCTCCGGCGACAGTTTCCAAATCACCTTGGTGGGCGTGAACGGCGACTCCGCAAAGATGCAAGTCATCGCCGCTTCCGGCCGGGTGCTGGGACCTTGACTATGAGCGGCCGGCGGCAGGAACTGGGAATGAGCCTGGTCGAGGTGATGATCGCCATGATGGTGACCGGCATCGCTCTCGTCGCCTTTGTGCAATCGGTGAAGCCTACCATCGCGAGCAACAAGTCGAACAAGAAATACATCGATATTACCGCCGGCCTTTCGGAGGTCCTGGACTCCGCCATGACCCAGCCCGTGAGCTCCCTGGACAACATGAACGGGAACGTGTACAAATCGCGCCAAGGCGTTGACGTGAAGCTGGTGGTGTCCGCCTATACACAGGTCCAGGCCGATGCCGTCATGCCCGGACTGGATGTTTCCCGGATGCGCAAGATCATCGTGAAAGCGGTGGCCGACACCACGCGCACTTTGAGCGGATCGGTTTCCAACTACCAGGAAGCCACCGCCGGAAAGTGCTACCCATGAGCGCGCTGTCCGGCTTGCGCGGACCGCTTCCGGGCGCCCCTTGCCCCAAGCGGCGCCAGAGCGGTTTCACCATTGTGGAAATGGCCCTGGCCGGGACCATAGGCATGCTGGTGGTGGGCTCGGGATTCATGCTCTACCGCTCCCAGACGAGCATGCACTTGCGCCAGAACGACGTGAACGAAGCCCAGCTGACCGTGGACTATGTGGTGAATATGATGCGCACGACGGTGGTTTCGGCCGGGGGGGGCCTGCCCCAGGGAGCGAGCGGGTTGCGGAAATGCGCCGCCGGACGCGGCGTCGCCACCTATGTGAACCGCGACGACCTTTCCTCCATCGTGGTGGACGACCTGAACCTGAGTCTTACGGATGGAGTCCTTCCGGTAAACGATATCACCCCGTTCGACGGGGCCGGCTATATCATGGTTTCCCACAATGAAGATTGCCTGCTGGGGGAAATGCAGAGCGTGAACACGGCGGCGAAGACCATCACCTTGAAGGATCCGACCATCGAGTCCAAACTGGCCGGCGCCGATTTCGTCTATCCCGTGGAGTACTGCTCCCTGTTCGTGGATACCATGGGCTCCCTGCGCAAAACCATCCTGGCGGAAGGCTCGACCATGAAGAATATCCCCCTGGCCGTCAACATCGATTCGCTGGACGTGAGCTTCGACGTGAGCCTGGAAGGGAACGGCAGCTTCATCCGCAACATCACCGACAGCAGCAAAGTGTCGCGCGTCAGGGTCTATGTGCGCGTCAAAGGGGCGCATACGCTCGTCGGCGCCATGAAACGCAATTTCGAGACCATCATCGGCGTCCGGCGGGGCCGCCTCTACAACAGGGCAATGTGAGCATGCAGGACACGGAGCGAACGGCGGCGGACGGTAAACAGCGCGGTTACGTGCTGCTCCTGACCCTGGTGGTCCTGGCCGCGGTGATGGGCCTGGGCCTGTCCATGATGACCAACGTGTCTTCCGGGCGCAAGATCGCCGCGGAATCCCGCAAGGGTTCGCAATCCCGTTACGCCGCCGAGTCCGCCATCGCCATGGTCATCAACCGCACGGCCAATTCCGTGGACAGCAACGGGTACATGGTGGAATTCCCCTCCACCACCGTGAACCTCTACGGCCATAGGGTGGTGGTCACCAGCGATATGGAGGCGAATGCCTCGGGCGCGGAGCGCATGGACAGCATCCGCACCAAGTTCGATCTGCTCACCTTCCGCTCCTATTCCAACATCGAAGCCGTCTCCACGGACACCGTGAACGGTTCCCGCGCCCGCATCCGCCAGCGCATCGCTTTCGACCAATACCCCATCTTCCAGTTCGCCACCTATTGGGAAGGGGTGATGCTTCTGGATCCGGGCTCCGACATGACCATCAACGGACGCGTGCATTGCAACGCCCGCGTGAAGCTTTTTCCGTGGGCCCAGCTGTCCCTGGAAGACTGGTTCACATCCCCTTGCGACATCTGGAACATGCGCAGCGGAGGCAGCAGCAGCATCCGCTTCAAGCGCGTGGACGGTACGCTCGGCTCCTACATCACGCCCCCCGCGTCCTTCACGCCGGTGGACACTCCTTATTATGGGGGTACCAAGCGGATGCGGATCGCCTACGGCAACCAGGTCCCCATCTTCAAGATGCCCATCGGCACGCGCAATGCCATCCTCATCATCCAGCCCAAGGGCGTGGACGACAAAGGCGCGGCCGGATTCACGGAATCGACATCGTCCAAGAAGCAGAAGTTCGTCTATAAAGCCGATCTCATCTACCGCAAGCGCAACGCGGCCGGGGGCCTGGCGAAAACCTGGAGCCGCAACCTCGCGGATGGATCGGAGGCGGCGGAGTCCGCGGCCTCTACCACCAACCTGAACACATCCATCGTGAACCCCCCCGGCAATCCGAACCCGGATCTGCTCTACGACTACGGCGACAAGACCTGGATGAACGCCTCCTTCGTGGACGTTTCCAGATTCTTCGTGGCCTCCACCGTGGCCGCAGATCAGGTCATCTACCTGGAAGGCCGCTTCAACACGGTCACCGCTCCCGCCACCCGGGACGTTTTCGTGCTCTACAACGCCGGGACCCTGGCCCGCAACATCACCTTCGTGTCCAATTGCCCCATCTATATCTGGGGCAACTACAACAAGATCTCCACCAAATCCTCCGCCATCGCGGCCGACATCATTTCCGTGCTCTCGCCGGGCTGGAGCCCATCCTACGTGGCCAATACCGCCGTCCGCAACGCCCAGGACGATGTCATCAACGCCTGCCTCCTCGGCGGCGTGCGCCGGGCCCGCGTGCATCCCCTGTGGAACGATCCCGCGGACGTCAACTACTACAACTGGAACCAGGACGACAACGCAAGCTATTCCGATCGCATCGGCCAGCCCCACAACCATATGTCCCTCATGGAGGATTGGAGCGACAAGACGCTCACCTTCACCGGATCCCAGGTCGCCCTTTGGCGCTGTCTGTACCTCACCGGCCTGTTCCGTTGGAACCCGGACAACAACGTCTATACCCAACCCAACCGCAATTTCAATTTCGACACGCGTTACAACTCGCTCAAAAACATGCCCCCCGGCACCCCCACCGTCATCTCGCCCTTCAATCTGGATTATTACGAGATACATGAGGAGTGAGGCGCCAATGGCCGGCGAAATCCATCATCAATTACCCCAAACCGTCCAATAGGATTTACCCCCTAATGACTGGCGGCTGCGTCCGCCCGGCCCTCATAATAGAGGCAAACCTGAACATTCGACCCCACCGGGAGTAACCACGGCATGGCTGACGAGAACGAAAACAATCTGGTGCAACGGGCGCGCGAAGACAGGCGCACGTTGGAAAAGATGCGCCGCAAGTTGGCGACATCAGGCCATATGGGAAAAAACGACGTCGCCAAACTGAAGTCGGCGAAACGCGGCATCCGCATCTGGCCCATCGCGGCCGCGGCGGCCGTCCTCCTGATCGGCCTCAATTTCGCCCTGCGCGGCCCGGACGATCATGCCATTGCCGCCATTGCCGGCAAGAACGGCCATAAGGCCCCCCTGGCCCCGCCGGCCACGGCCAACCTGGACGAGCAGGCACGCTTCTGGGCTTACGCCATCTACGACATCGCCAAGCTCAAGTCCCATTTCACCATCCCCAAGGGCTCCGTCATCGATCCGGCGGCGGCACGGCAGAATCTGGAACGCCTGCTGGCCGAAAACCTGGGCAATGAGGTCCGCAAAGAGATTTTCACCTTCCAACAAAACGCCCCTCAGGCGCCGGAAGGCAAGAAAATCGGGGCCGCCAGGAAGCCAACCGAATAATCCCCTCCGCAGCCGGTCCCGGGCCCCGCCCCGGGCCGCCTGCTTGCATTTGACAACTCCCTGACAAGAGTTTACACTGTTAACCATGTCTGACCTCAGGGAGCGCATCCTGGAATGCGCTTTGGATTTGTATCTGGAAGAGGGGCTCAAGGGCCTTTCCATGCGCCACGTGGGCGATAAGCTGGGCGTGAGCGCCACCGCCATCTACCGGCATTACCGCAATAAAGAAGACCTGGTCCACAACGTCATCGGGGAGGCGGTCAAAATCTTCGGCGGCTACCTGTTCGCGGCCTTGTCGGCCAGGACGCCGGAGGAACGGTATCTCAAGGGTTGCGAGGCCTATCTCAACTTCGCCCTGGAGAAGAGCAAGTATTACGAAGTCATCTTCATGGCCCCGTCCCAATTGGGCGAGGAGGATTTGCCCGAGGACTTGCACCAGCGGAGCATGGCCACCTTCCAATTCCTGGTGGACCGGGTCCAGGAAGGCATGGAATCCGGCTACTTCCGCAAAGACGACGCATTCTCCGTGGCCATGACCATCTGGGCCCACGGGCACGGCCTGGTGGCCATCTACCTGGCCAAGAAATCCAAACTGGACGAAGCGGGCTTCAGGAAGCTCTTCTGGGAATCCCATGGCCGGCTTTTGCACGGCCTCCGCATTTTCCCCTGACACCATGCGCGATACCTTCCATTGACGCTCTTCAGCCTACGTGTTTACATTGTTAACCTGCTTCGCAGGGAACCATTTCCCCGCGATCACGGACGAGGAAACATGCGTTTCGGGGCAGGATTGGGTAAGGGAGCCGCCATGGCGTGCCTTTGCGCGTGCGCATCGGCCCTCGGCGCCGCGCATGCCGCCGGAACCATCCGCCTCCTGGGTAACCTGCGCGATACTACCTTCCCCCCTCCCGTTCCCGTGCGCCTGGAAGTCCTGGAAACGGGAGACACCCTGAACTTCGCCGCCGGGACCCCTTTCCGGGTCAATCTTCCCAAGGACACCCTGTGGAACCTATGCTTCAGCGCGGCCGGGACCGCGGGCGATACCGCGGCAGGCACGGCCGGAGGGGCCGCGCGGACGGAAAAATGCTATGAAATCCGCTACCTGGGGACGGACTCCGTTTTCAGCGCCGACATCGGCGAAGGCCCGGCCATCGTGGTGGAAAACCCTTCCGGAGCCGGACCGGCCGCGACAGCGGCCCCGGAAGATACCGGCGCCGCCGACGCCGAGTCGGCAACCTTCAAATCCGAAGAAGCGGTCCAGCTCAAGAAAGTGCTGGTGCGGGCCCAGCGCGCGCCCAAGCGGTCGCTGGGCAAGTCCACGGTCTCCGCCAAACTCATCAAGCGCATGCCGGGCCTGGCCGAAGCGGACGTGATCCGTTCCATCCAGGCCCTGCCGGGCGTGGTGGCCAGTTCGGACTTCTCCACCAAGATCTATGTGCGCGGAGGCGGCTCCGATCAGAATCTGATCCTGCTGGACAAGGCCGTGGTCTACTCGCCGGTGCATTTCTTCGGCCTCTTCTCCACCTTTCTGGTGGAAGGCATCGATGAAGTCAACTTCTACAAGGGGGGCTTCCCTCCCGAGTACGGCAACCGCCTGTCCTCGGTGCTGGACATCAAATCCCGCGAGGGCGGCAAGGATTCCGCGAACACGTGGTTCAAGGGGTCCGGCCTGAAAATCAGCACGTTCGCGTCCCAGGCGAACGTGGAAGGGCGGCAGGGGCCTTTCCGATGGCTGATCGCGGCACGGCGCACCTATATCGACCAGGTTCTGGGCGTGCTGCGCGATCAGGGCCTGACGGACCTCGATCTCAATTATTTCTTCTACGATCTGCAGGGGAACGTCCATTACGATATCGACAAGAACAAGGGCCTGATGCTGTCCTGGTACAACGGCCGCGACCTCCTGGATTTCACTCCCTTCAAGGTGGAGTGGGGCAACACGGTCATCCCCGTGAACTACTCCCAGGTCATTTCCAAGGATTGGTCCACCCAGGCCACGGCGTCCTACAGCCATTTCAGCCAGAAGTTCGGCCTGGAAAACATCTTCGAATTCTACAACCGCATCATCACCGCCAATTACAAGCAGTCGTTCGAATACAGCGGCCTGGACGCCCACCGCCTCACCATGGGAGTGGATCTGAACTGGATGGAAACCATTTTCACCAACGATCAGATCATCGCCAAGATCAAGGTGCGGGACTATACCGCATTCTTCCTCAACAGCCTTTTCCTGCAGGACAAGTGGACGGTGGGGGACGCCGAACTCACCGGAGGCCTGCGCGTAACCCATTCCACCACCCTGGACGAGCCAGGCCTGGAGCCGCGCGTCTCCCTCAAGTACAAGCTTCCCCACAACCAATCCCTGGACTTCCACACCGGCTACTATCTGCAGTACGTGAACTCGATCCAGTTTTCCGATCAGGAGAACCTGAACGAGTTCTACTATCCCGCCAAGAAGGTGTCCACACGCACCGTGGAGCCCACCTCGTCCCTGCTTTTCTCGGCCGGGTACGGCGCGGACAAGGTGCTGGGCCAATGGGACATGACCCTGGAAGGCTATTACAAGACCCTGAACCACTTGGTGATCTTCGCCCCCAACGAGACTCCGGACTCGGTGCAGAACAACGTGGACCTCTCCCTGGGCGATCTGTTCAAGGAGGCCGAAGGCTACAGTTACGGATTCGAGGCGTCCCTCCGCAGGCCGGAAGGCCGCGTCTTCGGGGGTCTCTCATACTCCAACGGAACCTCGGTGATACGGGAAGAGTTCAATCCCAATTCCTATTTTCCCTCCTGGCACCAGCCTCACAGCGTGAAAGCGGACTTGGCCGTCAATTTCACCGGCAAGGACGGCTTCTGGCTGAAGAAAAACACCAAATACCTGCGCATGTCCACGCAACTGAAGTACGCCACCGGCCTGCCCTATACCGAGTACATAGGTTACATGAATGCGCATCTGTTGGATCAGAACCAGGGAAAGAACGCCGGCGGGCCCAATCCCGAGTACGAGGACAACATCGACCTGCAACGCGGCAACCGCAACGCCGCATTCGTGCCCGCCTATTTCCGCTGGGATCTGAAGGCCGTCGATTGGGGAAAAGAGGGCAAATGGAATTTCTCCTGGACCATCCTGAACATCACCAACCACGAGAACATCTTTTTCTACACCTATCAGCGCCAGGACAACCCGCCCCAGCGGACGCAAATCACCCAGTTCCCCAACTTCCCCTTCCTGATCAACTATGAATACTTCTTCTGAATCCCGCCGCATGTTCGCAGGACTCGCCGCCGCCGCCGCCGCGACGGTCGTCGTCCTGGTCGCCTGCATCCAAGGACCGTGGGACTATTACCCCAAGGACCCGGAGGTCTTCAAGGGCGTGTTCCTGACCGGATACGCCTTGGCCGGAAGGCCCGTCGAGCATGTCTGCTTCGAACGCGTTCTGGATCTGTCCGAAGAGGCCACGCAGGCTTTCGCGTTCTATGACAGCGCGGACGTGCGCATCGCCGGCCGTTTCTCGGGAGCTGCCGGGACGCTTGTCCTGGCGCCCGTCGTGGACACGCCCAATTGCTTTAAGGGCGATTCCGCCTCCCTGGTGGAACGCGACGGGGACTATGCATTGACGGCCCGCATCTCCTGGGACAGCGCCGGAACCAAGGTCACTTCCGTGTTGACGGCCACGGCCCACGTGCCCAGGCTTTTCAAAATGCATGATAGCGCTACCGCTCCTAGTTTCGCCGATCCGAAAAGGAAAGTCAGTGTTCCGGACACTATCTTCACCAGGGAATTCTTTACATCCCTCCCCCCCGACATCCTGGTCGCTTTGGGCCGGGAATTCCCGGAAGCCGTCCCGTTGGTCCTGGACAGCGGCGCAGACACATCCACGGCATTGCGGGACTACATCGCCCTCCACGGCAAAGCCATCCAGGCCCGCCTGTTGAGCCTGCTGTCAGCCGATCAGTTCACCTATACCAAAGGCGATACCCTGTTATACCTGAACGGCCCGCTCAATACCTTGTCCCATCATTTCTCCGCCGACCGCTCCCCGGACGTGCACGCCGTGCTCATCACCCAGCAGTTCGATTCCAACAGCTCGCGGCCGGAGACCCGCTTCGATTCCCCCCTTGGTTTCAAACCGGATTCCTCCCGGTATTATTTTCCGGGATCCATCCGCCGCCTGATCATCTACCCGGATGCCAAGGGCGCCAATGGCTATAACCTTCTGGACAGCATGGGCGTGGTCAACGTCTGGTTCCACACCCTGCGGAACAGATTGTATTTCTACGGCTTCGAGCAGGCCTATTACGACTACACGAGCACGGCCGTGGACGGGAGCGATGCGCGGGTGAAACCCAAATACAACGTCACCGGCGGGCGGGGCATCTTCGCGGGCGCCATTCCGGATTTCTTCGACGTCAATATCAAGATCGATTCGCTGACCACCAAATCCTATCCCTTGCAAATCACGCACGGACTTTTCTGCAGCAAAGAAGGCTGGCAGGACAGTAAGGATTGCAGGGACTATTACCCGGCCTACTGTAACGCCAACGATTGGAAGCCCGGGGAGTGCGGCCAAGCCGCCGTCGCCGCATGCCTGGAAGCGGATGCGGCCCCGGACACGTTGCTGAAGGCCCGCTGCACCGTGGAAGCCGATTCGGCCCGGCAGAACGCGGACCTCGTCAAGTTCGGGGAAGATCAATTCTGCATCCCCCGTAACTTTCCGGATTCCATTCCCGCCTGCGCCGCCTCCCGCAAGCGGTGCCTGGATTCGCAAGGGATCAACTCCTGCAAGCAGGCTTTGTGGAACTTTTGCCTGGACCGCTCCTGGAGCGCGAACCTGGAGCAGTGCCAACCGGCGCTGGCCAGTTATTGCCATGACAAGCCGAGATTGTCGGAAACCCTGTGCCGGCACGCGGACGAATATTGCGCCGCCCATGCCGGGTCGGTGCTATGCAAGTAAATGGAAGGAATGATGCCATGATGAACTCCAACAGACGGAATACGGCGGTGCTGCTGATCGCCTTTGCGTTCCCGCTGGCCGGATTCGGCCAGGACGAGGACGCGGGCGGGCGCCTCGAGTCCGACATCCAGAAGGCCAGGAGCGAAATCGTCCAGGCCAAGAAGGACGCGCAGAAGGCGGAGGCGGAATTGCAAAAGACCGATTCCCTGCTGAAGGAAGAGAACGCGCGCGCCGTGCAGACCGAAGATCGCCAGGCCAAGGACCGCGAACGCCGGGAGAAGGAGAACGCCGCCCTGCAGGTCCGCCTACAGGAGACCCAGGCCAAGATCAATGCGGAGCGGTCCGGATTGGGGCGCTGGCAGAACTCGGAAGACGAGATCAAGGCGCGCCAGAAGCGCCTGGCCATGGTCTTGGCCGGCTATTGCGATTCCGTGGCGGCGCGCATCGAAGCGGGTCCGCCCTGGGAGCGGGAGCCGCGCGTGGACAGGGTCAAGTCCCTGAAGAAGGATCTGGAAGCGGGCTCGGCCACCATCGAGGAAGGCTTCGCGCGTCTCAACGCCGTCATCAAGGAGGAGATCAAGGGAGGGGATGAAATCGCCTTGTTGAACAAACCCATCACGCGCAAGAACGGCGATGTCGTGAACGCGCAGGTCCTCAAGATCGGAAACCAGTGGCTGGTGTACATGGACGAAGAAGGCAAACGCTTCGGCATCCTGGAAAAGAAACCGGGCTCGGACGGCGCCCCGGCCTGGGACTGGCGCGAAGACCCGGGCTTCGCCGAGAAAAACCGCATCAAGGCCGCGCTGGAAGTGAAATCGGCCAAGCGCCCGCCCCAACTGGTGGTGCTGGACCTGGGTCTGGCCGCCAATGCGGCCCCGCAAGGGTCCGCCGCGAAAGGAGGCAAGTGATGAATCGTCTGGCCATCGCCGCATTGTCGGCCATGCTCGCAGCCGGATCCGTTCTGGCCAAGGAAGATCCCGATGCCATCAAGAGAAAGGCCCTGGAGGACATCCGGCGGGAACTGACCTCGCTGGAAAACCTGAAGGCCGAGAAACTGGAAGCGCTGGAGAAGAAGGAAGCGGAGCGCTGGGACACCCGCTATCGCAACGCCGCCCATGCCAAGGAGAACGAGGAGAAGTCCCGCTCGCTGGAAGAGAAGTACGGCCGCCTGGCTTCGGACTTGACCCGGTTGGAAGAAGAGCTGGTCAAGGCCCGCAACGAGGCCAAGGACAAGGCCGATGAAGCCGCGGCCATCCAATCCGGCTGGGACGCCTTCAACGCCACCATCAAACGCGTCGTGGACGGCGCCGCGGAAAACCTGTCCTTGGACGTGCCGGTGGCCCTGGAAGATCGCACCCTGCGATTGTCCCGCGCGGGCGATTTGCTGGCGGCGAAGTCCGGATCGCAACCTGCCACGCAGGACGCGCTTTCCGCGTTCCTGGACGTATCCCTGATCCGCCTCGATCAGACCCTGATCCAAAGCGTCGCCTCCCGGCAGGCCGTATTCGCGGGCGGGCGGCCGGCGGAAGCCTGGCGCCTGCAGCTGGGCACCGTGTTCGTCGGCGAGCTGGAAAAGTCCGGAAAAGGGGAATCCCAGATCCTCCTGCGCACGGGCAATCTGCAGGGCAAAACCTTCGTCTGGCGCGAAGACCTGGCCCAGGACTACAACCGGCTGCTCGCCGCGTCCATTTCCGATGCGTCCCAGGGAAAGACCTCCGTCAACCTGCCCATGGACGTGCTGCAATACAAGAGCCTGGGCTCCGGCTTCGTGAAGGGCGAGGAGGAATCCCTCTCCAAGCGGTTCGCATCCTGGTTCAAGGGCGGCGGCGTGACCCTGTATCCCCTCTTCGCAGTCGGCATCATCGCCCTGTTGATGATCGCGGAGCGCCTGATCTATTTCGCCCGCAAGAACACCAATGCGCGCGCTTTTACCGCGCGCTTCCTGCAACTGGCCGAGTCGCGCCGCTGGCAGGAGGCCCGCGATCTTTGCTCCAAATCCGGCAGCGCCCTGGCGCGCACCCTGGGCGCCCTGGCCGCGCATGGGGAGCAATCGCGCGATTCGGCGGAGAAGGCCGTGCGCGAAGCCATGTTGCGCGAGGTGCCTGCGCTCGAAAAGCGCCTGCCCTTGATCGCCGCCATGGGCGCGGCGGCCCCGTTGCTCGGCCTGCTGGGCACGGTAAGCGGCCTGGTCACCCTGTTCAAGGTGCTGAACCAGTTGGGCGCCAACGATCCCAAGGTGCTCGCCGGCGGCATTTCCGAAGCCTTGATCAACACGGAAACGGGCCTGGCCATCGCCATCCCGGTGCTGCTGCTCCACGGCTTCCTGAACGAAAAGCTCGACACCATGAACGCGGCCCTGAGCAGCGCGGCCCTGGAAACATTGAACAAGATCTGGCCCAAGGGATAACCCCAAGCGGGATTCGCAAACGAAAATGTTCACAATCATCTACGAAACATGGCAACAGGGAGGTCTCGTCCTCATCCCCATCCTATTGGTGGGGTTCTGGGGATTCTGCCTGGTGCTGGCCACGTATGCGGATTTGGGCGCCGGCCTCTGGCGCACCAACCTCAATCCGCTTTTCGAGCGCGTCCGCAACCTGCTCGCAGCGGGCGACCTCGCGGGCGCCAGGAACCTCGCGGACGGGGCCCCGCAACTCGTAAGGTACGGCCTTTCCCTGGCCCTGGAAAACCGCGCCCTTTCCGAAGAGGCATTACGCCGCCTGCTTTCCGAAAGGCTGGCGCTTTCCCTGTTCAACCTGGAGCGCCACCTGCCCCTGGTGCGCGTGATGGCCGCCTCGGCGCCCCTGCTCGGCCTGCTGGGCACGGTCAGCGGGCTCATCCACACCTTCCAGGTGATGACCGAATACGGCAACGGGAACGCGGTCCTTTTGGCCCATGGCATTTCCGAAGCCCTGATCGCCACCCAGAGCGGCCTGCTGCTCGCCATCGTCCTCATCCTGCTGGGCCAGCGTCTGGAAGGGCGCGTGCATTGGCTGCAGAACCAGGTCGAATACGGCATCACCATGATGCTCAACCAGATTTACAACCCCAAGGAAGGAGGGCGCTGATATGGAGCCGTTCCTGATCCAAACCAAGAAACGCGGGGGCTTCGAACTCAACGTCGTGCCCCTGATCGACGTGGTGTTCGTGCTGCTCATCTTCACCATCCTCACGTCCTCCCTGACCAAGGAGACGGGCGTGACCGTGGACAAGCCCCAGGCCCAGTCCGCGGGCGAACTGAACCGGCAAAGCATCCTGGTGGCCATCACCCGGGAAGGGACCGTGCACGTGAACGAGCGCCAAGTGGATCTGGAAAGCCTCCAGGACGTCCTGCATCGGATGCTGGCGGACAACGCCTTGGGGGAAGTGGTGTTGATCGCGGACCGGGAATCGAATACGGGATTGTTGGTCACCGTCATGGACGCGTGCAATCTCGCGGGTGCGAAGAAGATTTCTGTCGCGGCGATGAGTAAGTAGCCGTGGGGTTGGGGTCTCTTTGTAGATGGGGTTTGGGGGCGGGCCATCCCGCGCTGCGGAACTCGCGCGGATTATTCTTTCGTAGACTTTCACCGGGCCCGCGCTCAGACAAGCCTCCGCGCGGGATGGCCCGCCCCCAAAGCCCCTCCCTCCAGGGCGACCCCAAGACCATGCGACCCACCACTGAGCGCGGCGGTAAGGATATTCGCCCGGCGGATATTTTGCGGCGGGTTGGGATGGGGAGAAGGAGTCCGAACAATTTATCGCGGCGGGGTGGAAAACGGAGAGCTGTACCGGGCAATTTGTCGCGACAGGGTGGGATACGGAAAATAGCCCCGGGAGGGTTGTCGGAGCGGGTTAAGAGAAGAGGCGGGCCTGGGGGTTTTGTTTATCGGATCAATGGGCGGAGAGTCAGTCTTGGGGAGTTGTTGCGGTTGTTTAAGAGGTGGGAGCGGCTCGGGAGAGCGGCTCGGAGAGGTGCGGGGCGTTCGTCCTTGGATTTGGCGCGGCGGGGGAAGTTTTTCCTGAGGTGGCGGTTGTGAAGAGGTTGATCCGGAACGGCGCGATCGGGTTGGTGGCTTTGGCGTTGAGCGCCGCGGTGACGGTGTTGATTCCATTGATGAACAGCTTGATCAATGGCGGCGGGCCTGGCAGGGGCGGGCCGCGGATTGTGGCGCAAGTGTCCATGAAGCAATTGGAATCGGCGCGGCAGGCGGAGCAGCCCCGGCGCAAGCTGAAACAGCCCACGCGGGCCAAGCCGGTGCAGGCCTCGGTGAAATCCGGGCCGCGCTTCGCCATGGATTTGGCCGTGGGGGGCCTGGAAGGGGCCGCGGTGCCGGTGGACATCGTGAACAAGCCGAGCGGCGGCGGTGGACAGGCCGGAGGGGAGTCCGGGGACGTGGACGAAAAACCGGCGCCGAGCGCCCCGCCCCCTTTCCGGATGCCGGACGGGGTCAAAGCGGCGGAGAAGGATGCCTATCTGGTATTGTCGTTCTGCGTGGACCAGGCCGGCCGGGCGTACGAAGTGCGGGTGGCGGAGGAAAAGCCCCAAGGGTTGGGAATGGCGCAAGCCGGACGGGAGGCCCTGCGGCAGACGGTATTCACGCCCGCCAGAAAGGGCGGATTGCCGGTTTCCTTTTGCGGCCTGGCGATTCCCTTTGAAGTGAAGTTCGGGAACTGAGGTAGCGGACATGTTACTGCACGGAAAAGGCCGGATGGGCCGGACGGGCCCGATGAAAGCGGGGCCGCAAGCAGGATCCCGGAAACCGCGGGCCGCGGGCGTCGCCTGGGCGGTTCTGCTGGCATTGGCCGGTTCCATGGGGAACGCCGCCTCGGCTGCAACGGCCGCTCCCGGACCGGCCCAGGCTGCGGCCGCCAAAGGCCAGGCCGCGCCCGCACCCGCCATCACGCCGCGCCAAAGCACCGTGGACCTGGTGAACCGTGCCAACGCCCTGTACAACCGCGGCGAATTCGCCAAAGCCATGATCCTCTACCGCAAGGCCGAAGCGCGCGGGGCCGATTTGGGGACCATCTCTTTCAATATCGGCAATTGCCTGTATCGCCTGGACAGGCTTCCCGAAGCCGCCGCCGCCTTCCGGAAGACGGAGCGGCTGACCGACGGCAAATACCTGCCCGCCTTGTTCAATCTCGCCGCCGTACTCTTCCGCCTGGAGCAATACGGCGAATCCATCGCCGCCTACCGCCGCGCCCTCAAGGGCGACCCGGAGAACACGAGCGCCTGGTTGTATCTTGCCGACGCCTACGGCCGGACCCGGGACTACGTAGGCGCCCTGCAGGCCCTGGAGAAGGCCCGCGCCCTGGACCCGGAAGATCTTTCCGTCGTCTACCAGATGGCGGAAGCCCATGCGTCCATGAAGGAGTATACCGCCGCCATCGCCTTGGTGCGGGAAGCCTACGCCCGCAAACCCGCGGAAGTGGACTTCGTCTTCTACATCGGGGATCTCTACCGGTCGCAAGGGGATCTGGAAGGGGCCGCCGGCGCCTACCGCGAAGGCCTGGCCTTGCGCGAAAAGGATCCGGAATCCCTGTACAAGCTTGCCGACGTGCTGGCCCAGGATAAGAAACCCTTCCTGGCCATGGAGTACCTGCAAAAGGCCCTGGCGTTCAAACCGGAATTCACCGATGCGGCCGTGTTCCTGGGCAACCTTGCCTTCGATGCCAAGTGGTGGGACCGCGCCGAAACCGCCTACCTGCAGGCCCTGAAGGCCGGCAACCGCGAAGGGTTGGAAGGCCTGCGGAACCTCGCCTATGAATATCATCAGCAGGGGCGTAATGATCGCGCCGCCCAGGTTCTGGGGGGCGCGCTTCCCCTACGTCCCGGCGACAAGGGCTTGGCTATGGAGGCGGAACAATACCGGGACCTGCAAAAAGAAAAGAAACCGGCGCCTCTTCCGCCTCTTCAGTAGGCTTCCAGTTCCGTGTGCTCCTCCTTGAAGGACTCGATGTCCTCGGCTATGCCGGCCGCTTCTTCGTCCTCGAGCGTTTTCTGGGCCAGCGGGAAAAGCTCCTGCTCTTCCGTCTCCACGTGCTGATCCACGTTTTCGCGCAGGGTCCGGCATTTGGCGGTCCATTCCGGAGTGCCTTTGTCCATGGATTCCAGCTCGTCCAACAGGCGCTTGACCAGCTTATGCTCATCCAGGGACTCCAACGTCAGCTCCCGCGTTTCTTCCTCGCCCTTGAGCTGGCTGTAGAAGAACTTCTCCTCCGCCTGGGAGTGCACGTCCAACTCCCGGTATAGCGCGGAAAAAAGCTGCTCGCGGCGGCGCTCCTGATCCTCCCCGGCGGCCTCCAGCTGATCGAAGAGACTTTTCACCTTCTCATGATCCTGGTGCAGCATTTCGTATAGATTCATGACTTGCTTCCTTTCCATTGGGAATATGGAAGGATGGGATGCAAAGCGCCACATGGGACGGCCAACCCCGTCATACCGCCCGGTAACGCTTGGAATCCTTTCCTTCCGTGCCGGGATGCGGCCCGCGCGGACCGGACATACCCCGCCTAATTTTAAAAGAAAAAAATTCTCGGGGTCCCGGAAAGCGCGGGGTTTCCGGGAGTTTTACCGGGAAAGGGCGCGCGGCGGCTTGGCCCCCAAACAGCGGGTTCGTCCGAAGGCGATTCCTTTTTTAGATTTCCCCTTCCCCATGGATTCAGCCCTTTCACGCAGCGCGCCCCGCAAGGCCACCTTGGTGGCCTCGATGGTCGCCTTGTTGCTGATTCTCGTAAAGCTGTTCGTCGGTCTTTCCACGGGGGCGGTGGTGGTGCTGGCGTCCGCCGTGGACTCGATGCTGGATTTCCTGGTTTCCTCCTTTAACGTGTACGCCGTCCGCAGCGCCGAGCGCCCGAGCGATCAGACCTACAATTACGGGCGGGGCAAGATGGAGGGCGTGGCGGCCTTTTCCGAAGGCCTCTTCATCCTGGCTTCAGCGCTTTACATCCTGCGCCAGGCCATCTTCAAGTTCCTGACGCCGGGAACCTTCCGCTTCCATCTCCCCAAAGCCATTCCCACCGCCGGGCTGACCTGGGCCATGGCCGCCATGGCATTCTCCCTGCTGATTACGGCCGCCCTCGTTGCCTACCTCAAGAAAAGGGCCGAAGAATCCCCCAGCCTCATCATCCGCGCGGACACGCTCCACTACCAGACCGACCTCCTCAGCAACGGCGGCATCCTGGTCGCTCTCCTCCTCATCCGCCTCACCGGTTGGGCCTGGCTCGATCCGGCCATCGCCGTGGGCGTGTCCCTGTTCGTGGCCCGGGCCGCCATCCCGCTTCTGCGCAAAGGCCTGGCCATGCTGCTGGACAGGGCGCTGGAAGAAGGCCTGGTGGAGAACATCCGCAAGATCGCGGAATCGCACAGCCATCGCGTGAGCAACGTGCATGAACTCAAGACGCGCCGATCCGGAGACACCAACCTGGTGGAATTCCACCTGGTGTTCGACGAGAACATCAAGCTGCGCGAAGCGCATCAGATCGCCGATGAAATCGAGATGCGGGTGCGGGCCCTGGAAAAGGCCCGGTGGATCATCAACATCCATCTGGATCCCGTGGACGATTCCCATCGCGATCAAAAGCTGGCGAAGCAGGGCCTGGAAGACCGCGAGTAAGCCCTGGCAGGCCCTGCTTCGGGCGGGTTCCAGTCAAGACAAGGTAAAGCCGCGCATGCTCCGGAACCATTCGCCCCGGATCGATTCCGCCCCCCTTGATCCATCGCTCCCAGAATCGCCCGCCCCGCCTGTGGAAATTCGGGATATTGGGGGTAACTTTTAAGGTACCATCCCCAAAAACCGCGATTCCCCGGCTTTCACATCTGTGAAAAATGAATTGCTCCGGCGCTATATTCCCGCCCCCTCCCCGGCCCCCCGCTATACTATGGGTTCACACCGAAGCTCAGGGGGCCTCCAATGCAAAATCTTTTCCTCAAATGCATCCCTCTCCTTTCCGCCCTAGTGGTCACGGCGCATGCGCAGACCGGTTGGGACCTCACTTTTTCCGATGAATTCAACGGGACGGCCAATACCTACCCCGACCCGACCAAGTGGAACATCGAAGTGAACGGCAATCCGCCCAACAGCGAAGCGGAAGCCTACGTGAAGAGCACGCAGAACGTGAGCCTGAACGGATCGGGCCAGTTGGAGCTGACCGCCCTGAAGCAGGCATCGGGCGGCAAACAATATACCTCGGGCAAAATCAATTCCTCCGGCAAGTTCATGCAGACCTACGGCCGCTGGGAAGCGATGATCAAGCTGCCCGCGGGCACCGGCTTCTGGCCCGCCTTCTGGATGCTCGGCGGCAACAACGGATGCGGCGGCTGGCCCAGCTGCGGCGAGATCGACATCATCGAGAACCGCGGACGCCTGGCCATGGTCTCCAGTTCGGCCATGCACGGACCCGGTTACTCCGGCAATACCCCCATCGCGCATACCTACAATCTGCCCAAGGGAGCCGCCAGCTTCTTCGACAGCTACCACCTTTTCGCCATGGAATGGACCGCCACCACGGTCAAATTCTACGTGGACAGCAGCCTGCACTACACCGTGAACAAGACCGACGTCACGAGGTACGGCAATTGGGTCTACAACCATGATTTCTACACCATCTTCAACCTGGCCGTGGGCGGCCAGTTCGACGGGATGCAATTGCCTCCGGCCACGGCCTTCCCGGCCAAGGTGATGGTGGACTTCGTCCACATCTACAAGCCCGGTACCGGCTCGATCATCGTGGGCCTGGGACCCAAGCGCTTCCAGGGCAGATCGGTGGGCGATCTGGACAAGCTCACCACCTATGATTTTTCGGGACGGATGCGATTGGCGAAATCCGGCGGGCTCACTCCCTTGGCCGGCGTGGGTCCTTCCGGCAGCGCGCCGCTGATTCTTTCCCGCTAGGCCGGACCGCCCCGCATGGGTCACATAGGGGGCCCATAGCGGGGCCCATCCTTCCGGAGACATCCGTCCTTCCCCGAAATACCCGTGGATTTTTCCGGGTTCCCGGCCTATTCTAATCCCTGCAAGCGCGGCCTGGAGAGGACTGGCGGCGCGTGCGCCGGGGCGGGGATGTTCCCGTCCAAAGGGAGTCCCTGATATCATGAAATCCGCTTTAGCCTCCGCCGCAAAATCCGCAGCCGCCTTCCTCGTTTTGTTTTGCCTCTGCGCCCCGGCGCACGCGCAACCGAAGTATGTCGGCTGGTCCATGGCCTATTACCCCGGTTGGGACCAGGAGGATTTGACCCCCGATAAGATCAATTGGAAAGCCATCACCCACCTCGCCCATTTCGCGCTCATCCCGGGCCCCAACGGCACCCTCAATCCGGACGCCAATGATCTGCAGGAGCCCTTCATCAAGGACGCCGTTGCCGAGGCCCACAAGCACAACGTCAAGATCCTCATCAGCATCGGCGGCGAGAACGCAGGAACCGCCCTGGAAGACGCCTGCTCCCCGGCCAACATCCATACCTTCGTGAAGAACCTGCTGGCCTTCATGCGCAAGTACGGATACGACGGCATCGATACGGATTGGGAGGACGGGTTCAACGACGCGGAATTCCTGGCCTGGCACAAGGAACTGCGCGACTCCATCAACAAGATTTCACCCAGACCGCTTCTCACCATCGCCGGCGGCGGCTACTTCGCGGAGCATTGCGCCCGCGCCTGGCCCTACGTGGATCAGATGAACGACATGTGCTACGACCTCAAGTACAACCATCTGACCGCGCGCCTCAAACAGTTCACCGATCAAGGCGTTCCCAAATCCATCCTGGGCGTGGGCATCGGCATCGGGAATGATCCCACGGAAGGCAACGGGGAGATGGTGGACGGGACCGCCGCCGATTGGGACGGCAAGGTCAATTGGGCCATCAGCAACGGTATGGGCGGCATCATGCAATGGGAAGTGATGGACAATGCCCTGGTCGCCGCCTGTTACACGCACCTGCAGCAATACATCAATCCCAACGGAACGCCGGTCCGTCCGGCCGCCGGGGCCCGGCCCAGCCGCCGCGCACCTTCGATCCGCATCGCCCTTAATGAAAAGACGGGCGTGCGGGAAATCAGCTATACGGCCGCTTCCAGTTCAATCGGGATTGGGCCCTGGGAGGAGTGGAACCGTTTCGATGTCAAAGGCGGTTTCCTGGGCCGCCGCACCCGTGCGAACCTGATCCCGTCTGCTAAGCAATAGCCCCGCCCGGGCTTGAATGTTCATGGCTGAACACGCAGCCCGCTTCACAACATAGAGCCGTCTCCGGACGGCAACGTCCTTTGCATCCCGAAGCGGATCTCATTAGATTGTACTCCATGCAAAAAACGAATGTGCCGCGTGGCGATAAAAGCCCGGCACCTGCTCCCGGTCAGCGCCAGACCAGGCAGCGGGAAATTATTTTCGATATCATCAAGTCGTCCAACGGGCCCTTGACCATCCCCCAGATCCACGATAAGGCGCTCAAAAGCCTGAAAGGAAAAAAAAGCCCCGGGGATAAATCCATCGGTATCGCCACAGTCTACCGCACCATCAATCTATTGCAGGACAATCAGCTGATCCACAGCGTGATCCTGCCATCAGGCGAAACCCGCTACGAGAGCAGCCACCTGGATGAACATCACCACCATTTCCAGTGCGTCAAATGCAGCCACGTATACGATTTGGGGATCTGCCCGGTGGGCATTCCCAACGGCACCACCATTCCCGGCGGATTCCAGGTGCAATCCCATGAATTGACCCTTTTCGGGCTTTGCCCGTCCTGTACCGGCTCCAAAAAAACCCGCTGACAGGTCAGTCAACCGCCGCACAGACACCTACGCCCACCTTCCTCGATACGGATCTCACGCTCCAGACGCCCACGGGAATCGGCGCCGGTTCCGGATCTGCTTTTGACGCCACTCAAAATGAGGATGACCGCGGCAATAAGGAAGAAGCCCATCAGCAAATAGCCACTCCTGTTCTCCATAATCCGCGTCTCCTCCAATTTTTCCCCGACAGGGATGCTTTCTTAATAATAATTAATTATCATTTGTGGAAAACAGGAGCCTTGATTCCCAGGGGTTTGGCGCTTTTTAGAGCTGCTTGACATCGGATTCCTGTCAGTCTATTTTACCATGATATTGAGATATCAATGACCATCAAGGCCAAGTCAAAGCCGCTCCAACCCAAGGCGCCCCTGTCCAAACGCCTCTTGGTCCTTTGCTGTGTCTCCTTTTATCTCTTCCTGTCCATAGCCTCCACCGCTCCTTCCCTGCACAGACACCCGTGCAGCTTGGACGGGATCGGGTCGGGAAGCGCCTGCACGGACGCCCTTTCCCATGCCAAGGGCGGCGCCAAAGACAACAGCTCCTCCGATTCCTGCGCCTTGTGCCACTGGCAGTCCCTGGGAATGGATGCGCCGCAACGGCCCATCGTCCTGATTCAGGTTTTCCACTATTCTCCCGCTCCCGCCTATCCCGCCCCGCAAAGCGCCGAGCAATCGGCCTTCCCCGGCGGGGTATCTTCCCGGGGACCTCCCCGGTTTTCCCTCTCCTGATCGCTTCCATCCATAACTGATCTCCCTCCGGCCTTCCGGCGGACGTCGTTTTCTTGCGCTTCGGCAGGCCGCATCCGTGCTTTGCCGTGCTTATGCGCTTCCATGGAAAAAAATCAAACCATTTCGAATCAAAGGGAAAAAATGAAAAACACGATCACGAACAAAAAGCTTCAGCTCGGCCTCGGCATACTCGGCCTGACCGGCACCCTCTTCCTGGGCGGATGCAAAGACGTTACCAAACCGGACAATACCGACCCGCAGGAAAATTTCAGCACCGTCATCCTGAACTTCACCAATACCGCGGATGCCGCGGATAAAATGTCCGACACGGTCAAATTCGCGGTCAGCTTCTCGGCCGGGCCCACGTTGTCCAAGAACCAGACCATCGCCCTGAAATCGGGCGCCACCTATACCGTCACCACGGAATTGTGGGACGAAACCCGGTCGCCCAAGGTCGATATGGCGTTGGATGTTGGGGGAGATTCGGATATCCATCAGCTTTTCTATACGGTTTCCGGAGCCAATCTTACCGTCACCTATGACGATAAAGACGTCAACAACCACCCTGTCGGCCTCGAAACCACCTTTAAGGCGGGCGCCGCGGGCACGGGCACGCTCACGATCACCCTCAAGCATCAGCAGGAAGGGACGACCAAATTGAAGCCGGCCATCGATTGGACGGCCCATCCGCAAGGGGACATCACCGTAGGTGAAACCGACGTCGAGGCGCCCTTCAACGTCACCATCCTGTAATGGGAAAACCGGCTACTCGGAACCCGGCCCCGTCCTCCATGGACGGGGCCTTTCCCAGGCGCCCCTCTTCCGGGCGCGCGTGGGTGGCATTGCCTTTTTTTCTGGCCGCTTTTCTTTTCGGTTTAGCCCCGACTTTCGCCCAGGAAGCCAGGCAGGTGGGTTCCAGCCGTCGGGACTCCGCCGCCACGGTATCGCCCGCGAATTCCCTTTCGAAGGATTCCTTGCCCGCCTGCGGATTGAGCCTTACGGGCCTGTTGCGCGAAGCGGTTTCCGGAAAGCCTGTCCGGAGTGCGTCAGTCCGGCTGGAGAAAACCGGAAGAGAGGCGACTTCCGATTCTACCGGCCGCTACCGGCTGGATATGCTTTGCCCCGGCCATTACGACGTGCTGGTCACCGCCCCGGGCCTGCTGCCGTCGCGCCGCGACGTGGATCTGCAAAACGGCGACTCCGCCGATTTCGCGCTCGCCTCCGAACAACCGGCCCCAGGCTCCAAGATGGTGGTCAAGGTCCAGGGAAAACGGGCGCCGAAATCCCTGACCCAGACCCAGAGCGTCCTGAGCGGCGCCGCATTGGATAAGACCCGCGGCAAGTCCCTGGGCGAAGCGTTGAAATCCGTGAACGGCGTGACCGGCCTCCAATCCGGCGCCTCCATCGTGAAGCCCGTCATCGACGGGTTGCACAGCAACCGCATCCTCATCATGAACAACGGCGTCCGCCAGGAAGGCCAGCAATGGGGCTCCGAGCACGCGCCCGAAATCGATCCATTTCTCGCCACGCAGATCACCGTGATCAAGGGCGCCGCCGGCGTGCGCTATGGTTCCGATGCCATCGGAGGCGTGGTGCTGCTGGAACCGCCTCCCTTCCGGAGCAAGCCCGGCGTGGGCGGCGAGCTGAACCTGGTGGGTTACTCCAACAACCATGAAGGCGTAAGCTCCGGGTCCCTGGAGGGCAGTCCGGCATCGATTCCGGGCCTGGGCTGGCGGCTGCAAGGCACCGCCAAGAAAGCGGGCGAGACGCAAACGCCCGACTATTTCATCAACAATACCGGCTTCCAGGAATTCAATTATTCCACGGCCTTGGGGTATCAGAAGGAAGGCACGGGGTTGGATCTTTTTTACAGCCGATTCCATACCAAGCTCGGGATTTTTTCCGGCACGGAAATCGGAAGCGTCGCCGATATCGAGACCGCCATCCGCCGCGAAAAGCCTTTGGTGGACCGGCCTTTTTATTGGGACAGCACCTACCAGATCGCCAATCCCTATCAGACCGTGGATCATCAATTGTTCAAAGCGCGCGCATTCACCAGGACCGGGAACCTGGGAATCCTGGGCCTTACCTATGCCCTGCAAAACGACAACCGGGATGAATTCTCATTCCGGTTCGAGCACAAAGACCTTCCCGTGCTGCTGTTCAACATCACCACCCAGACCGCCGAGCTGGTCTGGGAGCATAACCCGGTTCATGGCTTCAAGGGCAGCGCCGGCATCAGCGGCATCGCCCAGGAAAATTATTACCAGTACCGGGATTTCGTTCCCAACTTCAAGGATTATGGCGGAGGCGCATTCTGGACGGAAGCCTGGACGGCCGGGAAACTGCAACTCGAAGGCGGGGCCCGTTACGACTATCGTTGGCGGCAGATATTCAGGTTCAACAACCATGGTTTCAGCGCGGGAGGCTCCCCGCCCAGCGACTCGGTGCTCACTCCGGAATTCCAATACCAAACCGTCTCGGAAATGCTGGGGGCGGCCTATGCGGTCACGCCCGATCTGAAAGCCAAAATCAATCTGTCCTCCGCCTGGCGCCCACCCGGTGTGAATGAGTTGTACAGCTATGGAATCCACCAAAGCGCGGGCGCATTCGTCATTGGCGACACCAGCCTGCAGGCCGAACGTTCCTATGATCTCACAGGCGATCTGGAATATCACTTCGGCAAGAAACTGTCCCTGGAATTGAGCGCCTATTACAATTACATCCAGGATTACATCTATCTCGAGCCGGTCCGAAACATCCAAACCGCGACCGGAGCCTTTCTCACCTTCCAATATCGGCAGACCGATGCCGTATTGGGCGGCGTGGACCTGACCGCCGACTACAAATTCACGGATCGAGTGTCCTATCAGGGCCGGGTCTCCTCCATGCGCGGTTTCAATGAACGGACCAAGCAATACCTGTTCATGATGCCCGCGGACCGTTGCGAGAACGGGTTCACCTATGCTTTTCCCGCCTGGAAACGGCTCAGCAACGCCTATGCGGGCGCAAGCCTGCAAACCGTCCTCAGGCAAAAGTACGCCCCGCCGGCCAGCCTGGATCATGATCTGCCCACGCCGGACGGATACAACCTGTTGAACCTGGACGCGGGGCTGAGCCTATCCATGGCCGGGCGTCCCGTGGATTTCGAACTGGGAGCGAACAATGTATTGGACGAAAAGTACCGGGAATACACCGATCAGTTCCGCTATTTCGTGGACGAAATGGGGCTGAACATATTCCTGCGGATGAAGATGCCCTTCGAGCTTGGCGCCTTCGCGTCCAAGCAAGCCCATTAAAGGAGAATCAACGTGGTCCATATCATCGAAAACCTGGCTCCCATCCTGCTGCTGATCGAGAAAGCCGTGCTGGCCTTGCTCGTCTTCCTGGAGGCGGCCGTCCTCGCCGTTTTCCTGTGGCGGTTCCGGAGTTACACCAAGCAGCAAGGCAATGCTCCGAAATGGATCAAAGCCCTGACCCAGGGCCTTAAACAGGACGGCCTGAGCGCGGTCTCCTTGACCGAAGCGGACATGCTGACCATGCCGGGCCGGGTGGTCAAAACCGGCCTGGACAATCAGAGCCTGCCTCCCGAGGCCATGGAAAAAGTCTTCGAAGTGCAGGAATCGATGGAAAAGCGGACGCTCGATCAAGGCTTGTCCTTTCTGGGGACGGTGGGGGCCAACGCCCCTTTCCTGGGATTGACCGGCACCGTCATCGGCATCCTGGTGGCCTTCGATCGCTTCGCCGCTTCCGGGGGACGCGGCAGCACCGAGGTCATGGTGGCCATTTCCCAGGCCCTCGTGGCCACGGCCATCGGCCTGATGGTGGCCATACCCGCGGTGGTCTTTTACAATATCCTCCGCAACCGCAGCAAACGCATCCTGGAGGAAGCGCGGGAAATCCGGGGATTGATCCTGGCGCAAAGCCTGCGGGCCGTCTTTTCCAGGCCGGAGGCGTAGCATGGCCGCTCCCGCAAGGAATGATGACGAAGACATCATCGCCAATATCAACATCACTCCGCTGGTGGACATCTTCCTGGTCCTCCTGATCATTTTCATGATCACCAGTTCCGTCATCGATCAAAGGGAGATCAACATCAGCCTGCCCAAGGCCGCCCATGCGGGTACGGAAGCTCCCAAGGCCTCGGGATTGATCATCGACAAAGACAAACGGATGTTCCTGGACGGGGTTCCATCGGATTCCGCGGGCATTACCATGGCTTTGCAAAGCGCGGTGGCAAACGCTCCGGACCATGAGGTGCTGATCGCAGCCGATCAGGAGCTGGCTTATAAGGAAATCGTCCGGGTCATCGATATCGTGCGGGGCGCCGGCATCATCAAATACGCCCTGAAAGTGGTCCGCAACCGATCATGAACAAGACCATGCCCAAGCCCCGGCGCCCGCGGCGCTTGACCGGAAGCGGTCCCGGCGGGATCCGATTGAACCCGCCGCCGGAAAGCAGGTTCGGCAAAGCGAATCTGCTTCTGGCCTTGGGTTTCATCGGGGTGGTGGGTTTGGCGTCGCATTTCGGCGGTAAAGCTTTGGCGAAGCCGGCATCCCAGGATGAGGAACTGCGTCTAGTCGACGAAGCCCCGCCTCCGCCCCCGGATCCCATTGCCGTCCCGGAGCCTCCCAAACCGCCGCCCCCTCCGCCTCCCGATCCGGATCAAACCCCGCCGCCGCCAAAGGCCGAGCCGCCGCCCGCAGCCGTTTTCGGCGTGCCGGAAGAGGCCACCGACAAAGCCGGAGACTTGTCCGTGGCCACGGGCAATACCCTGATGAAGCCGGCGGATTCGCTGGTGCAGAAGGCGCAGCCGCCCCTGCCCGCGGCCCCGGTGCGCCTGGACCGGCAACCGGCGGCTTTGAACCAGGTGGTTCCGGAATATCCGGGATGGGCCCAGGAACAAGGCATCCAGGCCGAAGTCCGCTTGTCCGTGACCATCGATCCCCAAGGCAAGGTGACGGACGTGGCGATTGCGGCCTCGGGCGGCAAGGAATTCGACGCCAATGCCATCAAGGCCGCCAAGGCCACCCGTTTCCAACCGTTGGTCCGGAATGGGGCGGCCCTTCCCGCCTTGTTCGAAATCACCTACGAGTTCACCTTATGAACGGGCGCTCCAATTTAATAGGGGAAAGGAATCGAGATGAAAAAAAAGCCATGGGACCGTTTTGCGGGCCCGCCCCGGTCAGGTAACCGTGGAGTCACCCCAGTGCGGGAAAAACAAACGGGGCTGGCGGCCTTGAGCGCCTATGCCCGGGCGCTATGCCGGAGCCTGATGCGCCAATTGCCCAATCTGGACCCGAGCCGCATCCGGCGCAAAAGCCCGCCCCATAAGGAAGGAGAGTGAAATGGACGAAATGAAGCAAAAGAAGAAATCCTCTCCCTGGACGAGGCGAGGGATTCCCTTGGCCTCCCTGAGGAAGGAAAAATTGAACGACCAGATGGTCTGCGAATGCGGAGACCTGCTCTGCGATCTCCCCGAGCATTCGGGCTTCAAGAGATTGCTGCAGGATCTTTTCAAAATGGCCGAAACGGAGCGGAAAAAATCCGCGTAAAATTCGGCCTCGCGAGGGGGACGTGCCACACTATGCATGTGCGGATGCGGTTATTTCTCATGCCTTTGTTTTTCCTGGGTTGCCTCTTCGACACGAAGAATTCCCCGGCAGGCGATGCCTATTCCGTGGACGCCGCCGGACTGCCCCCGGCCCAGGCGACCCGCGTCATCGAGGCGAAAGCCGGCGATACCCTGAGGCTCAAAGTGGAGTACGTGCGCAAGGAAATCGCCGGCCGAAACGTCCGCATGCTGGGGTTCAACGGCTCCATTCCCGGACCCACGCTCAAGGTGCCCCAGGGCGCCGAAATCACGGTGATTCTGACCAACGGAAGCGATGTGCCCATGACCTTGCATTCCCACGGCGTGCGGCTTGATTATCATTTCGATGGGGTGGACGGGTACACGCAAAAGGCCGTGGCTCCCGGCGATTCCTTCGTCTACCGGCTGCATTTCCCGGATGCGGGCGTTTTCTGGTATCACAGCCATTACCGCGAGGACTTCACCCAGGAAATGGGCCTCTACGGCAATTTCATCGTCGTCCCCGCGGATTCCACCTACTGGAACCCGGTTGACCGGGAGGTTACCCTGGTCCTGGACGACATCCAGCTGGATTCCGGGGCCATGCACCCCTTCCGGGTTTCGGAAACGGACCACACCCTGATGGGCCGTTTCGGCAGCACCTTGCTTATCAATGGGGATACGGGCTATACACTGACGGTAAAGCGCAAGGAAGTGGTCCGCTTCTACGTCACGAACGCCGCCAACGCCAGGGTCTTCAATTTCGGGATCGACCAGAGCCAATTGAAAATCGCGGGCGGGGACAACGGCCGGTACGAAACTTCGGTTTTCTCCCCCCTGGAATTGATCGCTCCGGGGGAACGATCGGTTTTCGAGGTGTACTTCAACGACACCGCAACGCATGAAATCCTCCATTCGACTCCCGGCCAGACCTTTGTCATGGGAAGAATCCGAGTGACCGCGGATATGGTCGGCTCCGGGAACGACAGCAACTTCTTTTCCCAACAGGACACTTGCGCCCAGGTCATCCATTCCATCGATCCTTTCCGCCCCTACTTCGGCAAGGAGCCGGACGAGGAATTGATCCTCACCGGCACCATGGGCGCCATGGCCATGGATTCCCCTCCAATGCCCATGGCCATGAAAATCGCCGCGCCGGAACATGACCCTCAAGCCCTGGACGGCATGGGCATCGAGTGGACCGACCATATGGCCGACGTCAACG
Organism: Fibrobacterota bacterium; assembly: GCA_028287505.1. Classification (GTDB taxonomy): domain Bacteria; phylum Fibrobacterota; class Fibrobacteria; order UBA11236; family UBA11236; genus Chersky-265. The sequence continues at coordinate 46,604 of JAQBPN010000030.1, forward strand.
AAGCGTCCACCACCCGGAACATGCGCTGGATCATCCGCGACAAGCGCACCGGACTGGAGAACCATGACATCCTTTGGAAGTTCAAGACCGGGGACAAAGTCATGATCCGGATCTATAACGATTCCGCGGGCGCGCATCCCATGCCCCACCCCATCCACTTCCATGGCCAACGGTTCCTGGTGGTCAACGTGAACGGAAAGAGGAATTTCAACATGGCCTGGAAAGACACCTTCCTGATAGGCCGTGGCGCCACTGCGGACCTGCTGTTGGACGCGAGTAACCCGGGCAGCTGGATGGCCCATTGCCATATCGCCGAGCACATGGAAGATATGATGATGTTTTTCTTCAGGATCGAAGACTGAGAGCGAGGCCCGTTCTCAACGCTGCATCGACATCAGTGTGAAAACGCTTCCCACCAGAGCGGAGCAGTCCTTGTCCTCATCGTCCTTCGCGTAGTAGTAATCGTATTTGTCCCCGTCCTTGCACTTCTTCTTGTAGCTCGCGGGGCATACGGCGGCATCGCTCCAGGAGCCGCCCGCGGACGTGCAGGTGGATTTCGACGCTTTCTGATTGTTGAAGTCGTTGGGCTCTTCGATGCATATTTCCGCGACGGTGCTGCGCGCGTCGCAGGTAAACACCGTACCGGCCTGGCTGTTCTCTTCGGTGTTGCAAGAGACCTGGAACAAGGCCGGAGCGGCCGCAATGCATAGCCAACGGAACGATTTCACCGTGCCTCCCTTTTCCTTTTCCGAATCGCGATAATCCATGTAGCAATTGCCCCGGAAAACCGCAGAGGGATTCCGCGGGAACCCTTCTCCGGTGTTAGCCTCCGTGTTACTGCCTCCGAAAACGCGCGCATGCGCGCCCGGGATGTCGGAATGTTTTACAGCCGATCGCGAATGGCGTTTTTTGTCAGGGGGTTGCGAGGCGGAAGGCGGGGCGGAAAACTAGGGCGCGACGACGAAAGGCCGGGAGATGGCCGCCGCCGGGCCTTCCAGGCGGAACAGATACAAACCGCGCGCCAGGCCGTCGATGGGCACTTCCGTTTCTCTGCTTCCGCCATTTCCTTTTTCCCGGAGCGGGACATCGGCAACCTTGCCGCCGGCAATTCCGTAAATCGCCGCGCGCGCCGCGCGGTCCCGCTGGATGGGCAAGGTGACGAAAAGCCGGGAAGCCGCGACGCGAAGCGAAAGGCCGTCGCCACCGCGCGCCATCGGCGCGGAGATGGCGGTGGGATCATCGGGAGAGGTGAGGAAATAATTCGCCACCAGGAAAAGCGTGATGAGCCGGTGGTTGACCCAGACCACTTTCAACGCGCTTGCCGCGACGTTGAAGTTGTCCGTGGTCCAGGTCTGTCCGTCCAAGGAGGTGAGCAGGTCCCCTTTGACTCCCACGGATACCAATTGGCTTCCCGTCCAGGCCACGGAAGTCAGGTAGTTCCTGGTTCCGGAAGTCCTGGGCGTCCAGGTGACGGCATCGGGGGAGGTCAGCACCGTGCCGCTGTCGCCCACCGCCACCAATTGCGTTCCCGTCCACGTCACCGAGGCCAGATCCAGTTTGAGGCCCGAATCCATGGGCGTCCAGTCGATGCCGTCCGGAGATGTGAAGACGGCTCCGGGGGAGCCGACGGCCACCAATCGGGTTCCCGTCCAAGTCACTTCGGCCAGCAATTTGTTGAAGAGCGCCGCGTTCCCGTTCCTGGACGTCCAGGTGATCCCGTCCGGGGACGTCAAGATGGCCGCGTTGCCGGAACCGCTCAGGGGCGGCCCGCCCACCGCCACCAGTTGGCTCCCGGTCCAGACCACGGAATACAGAACGTTGGTGGAATCCAATGCCCTTTTCGTCCAGGTGATCCCGTCCGGGGAAGTCAGGATGGTGGACCCGCCGGATGCATTGTCGGTGGGGCCGCCCACCGCCACCAGTTGGCTTCCGGTCCAGGCCAGGGAGTGGAGAAAGCTTTTGGTTCCCGAGGCGCGGGGAGTCCAGGTCTTTCCGTCCGGGGACGTCACGATCACGCCGGTCGTATCCTTGGACCGCCAGCCCACGGCAACCGATTGCGAGCCGGTCCATTGCATGGAAGAGAGATTCGCGGCCTGGGCCGCGTTGACCCAAGGGACCACATCCCAAGCCGACTGGGCGAAGGCTCCGGTCGTGGTGGCGAGAATGGGGGCGATCCGGAGCAGTCGTCTAAGGTAATGCATCTACAAGTCCGTCAAAAATGGTTCCTGCACCATTTTACCATCTTTCCGGGGATTCGACCGGCTCCAGAGCCTCAAATCCGCGATTGATAGGTGAAAAGCTGGAAATATCGGCCTTTTTTGGCGATTAATTCGTCATGGGTGCCGCGTTCGACAATCAGACCGCCCTCCACCACCAGGATGGCGTCCGCGCGGCGGATGGTGGAAAGGCGATGGGCGATGACGAAGGTGGTGCGTCCCCGCATCAGGCCAGCCAGGCTTTCCTGGATGAGCATTTCGCTTTCCGCGTCCAGGTTGGAGGTGGCCTCGTCCAGGAACAGGATGCGCGGATCGGCCAGCAGGGCGCGGGCGATGGCCACGCGTTGCCGCTGGCCTCCCGAGAGTTTGACGCCCCGCTCTCCGATCAGGGTGTCCAATCCCTTTTCCAGGCCGTCGGTGAATTCTTTGAGGTTGGCGGCACGTACCGCCTCGGTTACCTCGGTCCCGCCCGCTTCCGGCCGGCCGAAAAGGATATTGTCCCGGATGGTGCCTTCGAAGAGGAATTCGTCCTGGAGCACCACGGCCAGATGCTTGCGGTAGCTTTCCAATTTGATCGTCGCGAGGTCGATGCCGTCCACGAGGATCCTTCCTTGCGTCGGACGCAGGAAGGAAGCCGCCAGGCCCGCCAGGGTGGTCTTGCCGGATCCGGAGCTGCCCACCAGGGCGATCACGGTGCCGGGGGCGGCCTCAAGATCGATTCCGCGCAATACCTCTTTGCCGGGCTCATAGGAAAAGCGGACGTTCTCGAAAGCCACCCGGCCCTGCAACCGATCGAGTTCGCGGATCCGTTCCGGTTCCCGGCCTTCCGGTTCCAGCTTGAGGATTTCCTCCATGC
>JAQBPN010000120.1 GCA_028287505.1 Fibrobacterota bacterium
TGGGCAAACTGACCTTGTTCGAGGGGGTTAAAGAATATTCATCGCGCATCAAGTGCGCGTCCCTGGCCTGGCATGCCCTGATGGGCGCCCTGGAAAAAAAACCATCCGCCACCACGGAAGGGTAACCTCCCCTTCCCCTCGAAGCGTCAAAACGACCTGAAATCGGGCGCCGGCCCGGGATCCCCCGTAACCGGAGCCAAATCCTTTGGCGGGAAATCGATGCATTTAATAGCTTTACCCCCTGTACCGGGAGAGGCCGCTGCAGGGAGTCTTCTCCAATCCATGGGAGCGCTATGACGACGAGATTGAAATTCGCGATTATCGGGCTGGGGCAATGCGGCGGAAACCTCGCCAACGCCTTCGCCAAGTACGGATACCCGAGCATGGCGGTGAACACTTCCATCCTGGATCTTAAAGACCTGGCCAACATTCCCGAGAACCGGAAAATCCATACGCCCCTCAACGATACGGACGGAGCCGGCAAGGATCCCCGCATCGGTGAAAAGGCGATCTTCTCCCATCTTCCCAACATCCTGTCCGGAATCCAGCAATTCGTTTCCGGCGCGGACGCGATCCTCATCACCGCCGGCCTAGGCGGCGGCACCGGCAGCAACGTGGCCTTGCTCGGCAACATGCTCAAGCGCTTCAACCTGCCCATCGTGGCGCTCGTGACCATCCCCACGAACGACGAATCGGCCCTGTCCAAGGTCAACGCCCTGCGCGCCATCAACCGCATCGTGGGCGAGAACTTCGACTCCTGCATCATCGTGGACAACAACAAAATCCTGAACCAGTTCCCGGACAGCAGCCTGTCCGCGTTCTACCCCCAGGCCAACGACTACGTGGTCAAGACCTTTTCCAATTTCAACTCGCTCACCACCGAGTTCTCGGCCAAGAGCCTCATCAGCTTCGACAACGAGGATTTCCGCAAGGTGTTGCTCTCCAAGGGCATTCTCATCTTCGGCGAAACCGAGTTGGCGGCCACCCAGATCAACACCCTGGACGATATCCTCCCCCGCCTCAAGGAAATCTGGCAGACCAGCGGCCTGATGGCGGAAGGCTTCAACTTCGCCACCGCCGCCAGCGGCGCCATCAGCATCTACGCCCCGGCCGCCATCCTGCAAAAGACCTCGAGCCGGTTCCTGAACGCCTTGGGCGAGGAATTCAAAGCCCTGACCAACGGCGCCACCTGCTATTTCGGCCTGTACGAAGTGCCGAATTCCTCCACCATCAAAATCAGCACCATGTTGGGCCGCCTGACCATTCCCGTCCGCCTCCAGGAAATGCTTATCGAGGCGTCTTCCGAAGGCAAAAACCTGACCCAGAAGCTGGCCCAGGAACTGCCCACCCTGGACATTTCCGCCTTGGACGCCATGGACCTTTTTTCCAACGGACCGGATCCCCGCTCGCCCGCCACCGGCAGCGAGACGAACATCCTTTCCCGGGAAGCGATGGCGAACGGCACCGGCGCCAGCTACTCCTCGGAACCGTCGCCCTCTTCCGCCAAGGAAACCAAGGAAACCAAGGAAGCGAAAGAAGCCCGGGAAGCCGAGCTGGACCTGGAAAACCGTTCCTACAGCCTGGAAGAATACGTCAAGCTGAAGAAAGCGAAGACCCCCGCCGGCTAGGAATACAGGGGCTTTTGCCCTGTGGTCCGACCCACTCGTCGGGCGTCGGGCGCAAAAAAAGAAGGAAACCTTCAGGTAACCTCTAAGCGGTTCGGTTCGTCCCGAACCGCTTTTTTTTGCTCCCAAAATGAACGAAAAGCAAGAATCATTGGCTCGCGGATTCTATTGTTCCTAGGGATTCTACAAGGTATAATAGGACAAATTCGTCTAGGAGCCGAACATATGCTGCTTTTGCTTTGCCTGGTCTGCGTCTTCAGTTGCTTCGGCGGGATCCTTCTCGGCCAATCGCTGAAGGGGTTGCTGATTTTCACCCAAGGCCTGGAAAAGGGCCAGAAGAAGATGTTCGCCATCGGTATCGGCTCGGTCGTTGCGGCGCTCGTTCTGAGCGTGGCTTCCATTTGGGTGCCCGGCTGCCATCTTTGATGGCTCGCCATCCTTGATGCAACGCCATCCCTGATGGCGCGTTTCCACTGATGGCCCGCCTGCTCGGCAGGCCCCATCCTTGAATCTCTTCCCCATCCACTCCCGCGTCTTCCATCTTCGATTCCGATCGTAACGCCGGTTTCCGGAATCGGATTCGGATTTCCGCCTGAAAATCCCGACGCCGGGACCTGGGCAATTTGGCAAATGTGTTTTCGTGGTCATGGGAATTGCATTAGTGTAAGATAATATCGATATCCTATCGGCAAGAAATCATCGGAGGAAAGAAAGCATGGGCGCGGAAACCAAGGACACGAAAGAAGTCGAATTCGAAATCAAAATTGACACGTCGAAGATGTCCAAAGAGAAGGCCGAAGCCATGATGGTGGCCGAGTCTTCCCGCGAAGACAAATGGGAAAGCCCCAGCTTCGCCGGCGGCCTGTTCATGGGCAAGTTCCAGCCCGAGCTCATCGTGCCCTTCCCCGAGCAGTCCGCGGACGACAAGCTGATCGGCGACAAACTGTGCAAGGAAGTGTCCGACTTCCTCAGGGCCAACCTCGATCCGGATGAAGTGGATCGCACCCGGGAAATCCCCAAGAAGATATTCGAGGAATTCACCAAAATGGGCCTATGGGCCATGAAAATCCCCAAGGAATACGGGGGCCTGGGCCTGACCCAGGTGAACTACAACCGCCTCGTCTCCATGGTCTCCTCGTATTGCGGATCCACCGCGGTGTGGCTTTCCGCCCACCAGTCCATCGGCGTGCCCCAGCCGCTCAAGCTTTTCGGCACCCCGGAACAGAAGAAAAAGTACCTGCCGCGCTTCCGCGAAGGCGCCATCTCCGCCTTCGCCCTCACCGAACCCAACGTGGGATCGGATCCCGCCAAAATGTCCACCACCGCCACGCCCACCGCGGATGGCAAGCATTACATCATCAACGGCATGAAGCTCTGGTGCACCAACGGCCCCGCAGCCGACATTCTCGTCGTCATGGCCCGGACCCCTCCCAAGATAAGGAACGGGAAAGAGATCACCCAGATCACGGCGTTCATCGTCGAGAAGGGCACTCCCGGCCTGAAAACCGAATGGCGCTGCGACTTCATGGGCATCCGCGCCATCCAGAACGGCCTGATCAGCTTCAAGGACGTGAAGGTTCCCGCCGAGAACATAATCCTGGGGTTGGGCAAAGGTCTCAAGCTGGCGCTCAGCACCTTGAACGTGGGCCGCCTGACCCTGCCCGCCGCCTGCGTGGGCATGGGCAAGCAGTGCATGAACATCGTGCGCAACTGGGCCAACGAGCGCGTGCAATGGGGCCTCCCCATCGGCAAGCACGAAGCCGTCGCCAACAAGATCGCCTACATGTCCTCCACCCTGTTCGCCATGGAAGCGACCACCTGGCTGACTTCCGCCATGGCCGACATGGGCGGCAAGGATATCCGCATCGAAGCCGCCATGGCCAAACTGTTCTGCTCGGAAGCCGCCTGGAAGATGATCGACGAGACCATGCAGATCCGCGGCGGCCGCGGCTACGAAACCGCCGAGTCCTTGAAGGGACGCGGCGAAAAGGCGGTGCCGGTGGAGCGCATGATGCGCGATTGCCGCATCAACCGCATCATCGAAGGCACCTCGGAAATCATGCATCTGTTCCTGGCCCGCGAAGCCATGGATCCGCACATGCAGGTGGCCGCGGAAATCATGCTCAAGGTGCCCATCGGACGGAAAATCAAGGCGGGCCTAAAGATGGCCAATTTCTACAGCACCTGGTATCCCACGCAATGGATAAACTCCAGCGTGTTCCCGGGCTATTCGGAGTTCGGCCCCAAGCTGGCCCGGCACATGAACTATGTGGAGCGGACCTCCCACCAGTTGGCGCGCGGCATTTTCCACGCCATGGGGATGTACCAGAACACCCTGGAACGCAAGCAGGTGCTGTTGAGCCGCTTCGTCGATATCGGCACGGAACTCTTCGCCATGTCCTCGGTATGCGCCTTGGCCAAGTTGCGCCGGGAAAAGGACCCTTCCAATCCCCACTACGTCCATCTGGCCAACTTCTTCTGCAAGGAAGCTCGCCGCCGCGTGGACGCCCTTTTCGCGGGCATCAACGACAATGACGATCGCCAGGCCAACAAGATCGCCAAGGCCATGATGGCCGGGGAATACAAGTGGATCGAAGAAGGCATCATGAAATGCTACGAGGACTGAAAGGGTCTCTGGTTCAAAGCTGACGTCGTCAGGCGTCGGGCGTAGAGAAAAGAAAACGAAAACCAGGAATCCGTTCCTGGTTTTTTCTTTTCGCCCGACGCCCGACGATCTTATCCTAGGCTTCAGCCATGGCCCTGGCCATGTTCTTGCAGGCCACGGCGCACAGTTCGCAGGCCTCGGCGCAAATGCGGCAGACATCCACGGAGCGGGCATGCCGGCGGCATTCTTCCGCGCAGAGATCGCAGGCTTCCATGCACAGGTGGCACAGGGCGATTTGCAATTCCGAATCCCTGCGTATCAGGCGGACGTTTTCCAGGCAGATTTCCGCGCAATCCATGCACAAACGGATGCAGCGCGCCATGTTTCCGTTTTCGAGCTCGGACAGGGCTTGGGACGCGCAGCTGTCGCAGGCCTGGGCGCATTCCAGACTGGTTTGGATGACCTTTGAAATCGTTTGATTGGCCATGGAGCCTCCTTGGGTAACCGGACCGGGTGGGGATCGATGGGAAAATAATATCCCGTCCGGCGCCGACAAAGGAAATTCTCGTGACCGGGATTACAGGGCCAAATCCTCTTTATGGCGCTTGTGGAAACGCCGGCGCAGGAGTTCGCTGACCACCAGAAAGGCCAGGGCGAGCGCCAGGATGAGGTTGTAGCGCTCGGAAAGGAAATCCGGAAGCAAGGAGGGAAGCAGGTCCCCGCCATAGCCGTCCGTGAGCATGGGCCGGAATTTGTTGACGATGGCGAATACGGGGAAAGCGCCCAGCAGGTATTCGAGAATCTGCCAGCGCCGGTGGACGCGTTTCAGACGGAGGACTTCGTCCAGACCTTTCAAAATTTGGCTCCTTGGGGAAAAGATATGGTTTTCCCGCGCGCCTTTGCGGCGGTCTTACCGGGCGGATCGATTCCGCTGATGGGCGACGTCCCTCCCCCGGGAGCGAACCGTCCCATGGCCCGTAGGGCCGCGTAGGTATGCTTCAGGCTGTCCAGCCCCAATGGCGCGGCCTGATCGAGCAGGCCTTTCAGGAATGCCGCGGAACTACCTCCCGCCAGGCGATCCACCGAAGCCTCGAGATCGGAGCGGTGGAAGGCGGTTCCGTAGGAGCGGACCAAGTCGCGGATCAGATCGTAAATCGACCGCTTGCCGCCGGAACCCTCCAGGATATACCGGTCCAGGATCATGGCGGCCTGGCTGCCCTTGCCGTATACAAGGCCGGCGAAATCGGCGGGGTCCGCCGGGTACGCGAACGCCGAATCCATGGCCAGGAAAAGGTGATCACGGACATATGGATCCGACAAGGCGTGCTCCCTGACCGCCGGAAGCGTATCGCGCAGCGTCAGGATGTCCCCGGCGAATGCGCTATCCCCAATCAGTCCGGCCTGGAGGGCGAGCAACTGGCCCAAGTAACCGGCCACGCCCTCCTTCCACCAGGGATCGTCATGGTCGGAATGGTATACGCCCACGAATGTATGCGTGATCTCGTGGACGTGGACGGCGGCCAGTTCCCGGGCCTCGGCCTTGAACCAGTATCCCTGGATGCCTTCGATGCCCCAGAATTCCGGATTCTCCCCGGCGAAATAACGGTAGGTGGGCAGGGGCATCAAGGAGTCTTCCGCCACGCGGATGCATTTTTCCAGGAGACCGCCGAACGCGACGAGGTCCAGGGTGCCGTCGGAAGTGGCGTATACGGTAACTTCATGGTTACGCATGGAAAAGGTCCGCGTCCTGATGGGATCGTACGCCGCCCGCACGAACATCAATTCGTAGTTGGTCGCCAGGGAAAGCCTGGCATCCACTCCTACCAGGGTGCGGCCGGGGATGGGCGCGAACTCCAGCGAGATCCGCGCGGGGGTGCGCCATTGGGCGGGATAATCCCTGCCGAGCAGAGGCAGGATGAAAAAATAGGCGCCATCGATCAGGTCCACCCCTTTGGCGGTTCCCGGCGTGGGCAGGCCGAAGCGGGAGCTGTCGCCCGGGGCCGCATCCACGGCGTAGGAAATGGTGCGGGCGGAGGCCGGCACGACGATGAAATTGCCGTCCAGGGAAACGCCGGCGAGCGCGGTGTCCCGGGCGGCCAGGGCATTCCCTCCGCCGTCCGTGACCGTCAGATCGGAAGCCTTGTATCCCGGGGCGGGCATAACGGGATTGTCCGCATAGAATACCGGCGCCTGGAAAATCCTGGCCTCGTTTCCGGGCCAGGCGCGGATGGTGATTTCCACCCGGCAGCCCTTGCTTCCCGCAGCGGCGGAAACCAGATAGTCCAGACGGTGGTCCGCTCCGGGCGCCTCCGTGGCCGTACCGGGCGAGGCGGTCTCGAACAGGCAGGAGCCCAGCGGCAAAGCGAAGATGGACAGCGATGCCAGCCTCCACCGCCAGCCGGTTCCAATCATCCGGGTATCCCGACCTTTCCGCCCGCCCGCCTTGGAGGGGCATAGAAACATACTCGGATCCGGAAGCGGCAGCCAGGTGTCAAAGCCGGGCCAAGTAGTATCTTTACGGGGATGGCATTGAAAACCACGCGGGCTCCGGCTCTATGGATCGCGATTCTGCTGGCCGTCATTTCGGTCCCATGGGCCACCCCGGTGGACATCGAAAATCCCGTGTACGCCTTTCTCCGGCGCCTGGAAATGGAAGGACGGATTGCGCCCGGGTTCCTCGGCTCCCTTCCCCTTTCCAAAACCGAAGTAAGCACGCTGTTGCAGGAAGCCGATTCCCGCCGGGAGACATTGCCGTCCTGGGAAAAATCCCGCTTGGACGCCTACCGCGAGGAATTCGGACTGATGGAAAGCCGGGACGGGCGCTACCATCCCCTGGGATATCGGGACTCCAGCTTCCGGGTGGACATCCATGCCGAGTCCTTCAATGGGGGTTACATCGCGGATTCCATCCCCCGGGCGCAAACCCACGGCTTCGGGTCGCTGTCCGGGACCATCGAAGGCTCCTACAAGGAAAAAATCCAATTCTTCTCCAATGCGGGAAGCGGCCAGGAGCGCTCCCTGCACGAGCGTTTCACGGAAACGTACGATCCCGCCCGCGGGCTTCCCTACAATACCGACCGGACCGGCAAGGCGGGAATTCCCCGCGCGGTCAGCACCTTCGATGCATTCCGGACGGTGGTGGGATTCGAAGAGACCGGGTTCCGCCTGGAGTTCGGCACCGATTGGAACCAATGGGGTCCCGGCATCTGGCAGCATGCATTCCTGTCCCAACGCCCCTGGTTCTGGGTCCAGGACTCCCTGCCTCCGAGCGATTCCGCCAGGTTCGAAGGCACCCCGTTCCCCGGCAGGTATCGCCGCGGTTACCGCTATCCGGGGGAATCGGCCCCCATGACCCAGATGCGCATGGCATTCCGCCTGGGCCATTTCACCTATACCAAGATCGTGGCCCAGCGGACCGGGCTTTGGAGCGATTCCCTGGCCCACATAGCGGCGCATCGCCTGGAATTCCGGCCCTGGAGCTTTCTGGGGCTGGGGATGCAGGAGATGGTGGTCACTGCGGGACGTCCCATCGATTGGGCATACATGGTTCCCCTGGTCCCTCTCAAATACACCGAGCATGAATTGGGCGATCGCGATAACGCCGCGGTGGGGATCGACGCGGAAGTCCTGCTGGCCGGGCATGGACGGTTGTTCGGGGAATTGCTGGTGGACGATTTCAGCGGCTGGGACCTGGATTTCTGGGGAGCCAAATACGCCTACTCTTTGGGCGCGGAGGCCGTGGGATTCCCTTTCTCCGCCTCGCGGCTGCAAATGGAATATGCGCACGTGGAACCCTGGGTCTTCACCCACCAGGTGACGGACGATCAGATGCAACACTTCGGCGCCTTGCTGGGAAGTTCCCTCCCCTCCAATTCCCATGCCCTGCGCGCGGCCTGGGAACATCCGGTCCGCTTCGACCTGGACCTGCGCCTGGAATACGCTTTCATGCAACGGGACCTCAACTCCCGGGGCAGCTCCCTGTTCGATGTGCACGACACGCCGACCGAAGGAACCCGGAAAACCTTCCTGGGAGGAACGGTGGAGACCCGCAACGCGGTGCTGATCGGGGGAACCTGGCGCTGGCGGCGCTTCGTGGAGTTCCGCGGCAGCCTGGGGTTTCTGGAAGTGGAGAACTGGAAGAGCGTTGAGGGTGAAAGCCTGTCGTCTCCTACCCTATCGGGCGAGCTTACGCTACGCTACTGAACCGGATAGAAGTCAACCCTTACCCCAAGCGACCCACGTACTCCACAATAGCTTTCCCGCCATGGCCAATCCGGTCCAAAGCAGGAACCGGTTGACCCAGGCCTCGCCTTGCCGTACCTGCCACATGCTGCCCGCCCAACCGCCGGTGAGGTTGCCCGCCGCCAGCGCGACCGCCACGGGCCAGTCGATGCGGCCCGCCGCCGCGAAGGTGGCCAGGGAAACCGAGATGAAGATGACGGTGTTGGAGACCTTCAGGGAGTTCACCTGGAAAATATCCAGATTGCCCAGGCGGTTGAAAACCGCCATCATGATGAGGCCGGAGCCGGCCTGGATGAAACCGCCGTAGAACCCTATCCCCGCGTAGGCGACCAGGGCGACCCAGTCGTTACGTAACACGGCGGCTTCCCCCAGGGACGGTCGCCCGCCCGATCCGCGCAGGGTGGAGGCGACCACGAAGAGAATCACTCCCGCCAGGATGGGATTGAAAATGCGGTCCGACATGCCTACGGCCAGCAGGGACCCGGCCAGGGATCCGATGGCCGCCGGCCAACCCACCTGGAACGCCTGCCTGGGCAGGAAGATGCCTTGCGATCGGAATGCCAGCAATGAAGCCACCGAGCCGAGCAGAATGCCCAGCCGGTTGGTCCCGTTGGCCGTGGCCGCCGGCAGGCCCATGAAGATGAGGAGGGACAGGCTCAGGATGGACCCGCCCCCGGAAACCGAATTGATGAAGGAAACGGCTATGCCCGCGCAGAACAAAGCGCCAAAGCCCCAGAGCCCCGGGAGTTCAGGGACCATTCCCGTTACACCTTGGCCTGGTCGGGCTCGGCCAGGACGGTGCCCAGGTAAAGGGGCGGATGGCTTTTGCCGGAGGAATAGAGAATGCCGAGGGTATGTTTGATTTCATCCCAGGACGTAAGCGACCGCAGCATGCCGGTTCCCTTGGGATCGAGGCGGAGCAGAAGGTAATGGATTCCCGTGAGATCCACTTCCGCGAGCGGCTTGCGGGGAGCGTAGACGGGACCCGATTGGATGCGGCGTTTGGCCAGCAATCCCAGATCGACCAGAGGTTCGGCCAGGCGTTCCACGGAAGCGGCGTCGTCCCAGAGTTCGCCCGCCAGGAGTTTCAGGGGAACCACGCGCCGGCCTTGCATGGCTTTGGATCCGGAGAGTCTGTAGACCGCCTTGAGCACGTCCAGCACGTCCTTTTCCATGCGGCGGAATGCCTCGGAATCGCCTTGCACCGCGGACGTCTTCTCGCGGGAATGGTAGAGCCGTTGGTACATGAACGCGACGGCGGCGCCGTAGAGCACGATCATCCAGAACAGGTAGATCATCAATAGGACCGCCGGGAAAATGGCGAGGGACCCGTAGATGAAGTTGTTGCGGGACAGGATGAGACTGGGAAAGAGGACCAGCACGCGGCTGAGCAGGTAGATGAGCCCGGTGGAAATGGCGGCGGCCAGGACGGCGGGGAAAAGCCGGACCCGGGTGTTGGGAATGATATAGAAGAGGAGGCCCAGGGCGATCCATAGGAAGCCCACCACGGCCACCGTGCTCAGGAGAACCACCGTTTCGTGCACCAGTCCCGGAACTTCCACGCCGGAAAATTTGGTGTCCAGAAAGGTCCGGTACCTCAACAGGATGTTCCCGGCGACCACCATCAGCAATATCAAGAGCAGGAGAAAGGGCGTGTAATCCTTGATGCGCCGCCACCAGTTGCGGTCCTTCTGGATATCCCAGATATGATCGAAAGCGAGCTCGATATTGCTCATCGACAGGAAGAACGCGAAAAGCAGGCCCAGGCTGCCCACCAGCCCGAGCCGTTGGAAGTCGACCTTTTGGGCGTAGTCTATCACGCTCAGTACCGGATCCAGGTTCAAATCGAGGTTCATGGAGTCCGCGAGGTAGATGACCAGGCGCGAAAGCAGGTCCAGATAGCCGAAGCGGCCGGCCACGGAAGAAAGGATGACCGCGAATGGCACGAATGATAGAATTGAGGTGTAGGTCAGGGCGCTGGCCCGGACCGGGATCTGGTTGACGGGAAAGCTCATTCCCGCCAGCACCAGGACCCGCGCCAGCCGCGCCGCGAACTGCCGGGTCCAGCGGATGTCTTGGTCCATCCCCACCCGATGCAGGCTGGACAGCAGCGCCAGGCCCTTCATGGAAAGGGCCCGGAGCAGCAGGTTCAGCCGTCCGCCGGGAATCAGGAAGGTACGATGTTTGTTATCTTTTTCCGCCAAAAGCTTTCCCAAATCAGGTCGGAAACCGCCCGGTATCTCTCCGGAATCCCACCTTTGAAAATAGTCAAAATGCGCCATTCCGAACGTCCACTAATCCTGTTAGCCATCGCAATCCTCATTACTGCCGCCGCCTCCCGCGCGGATTCCACGGCGGAGGAGAAGGCCTCCCTGTCCGAAAAGTCCCTGGGCTCCGAATCCAATCCGTCCTATCACGAACCGGACCTGCAGGATGGATATCACCTTTACCTCGATCTCAGCGAGGACCAGAGCGAACTGGCCCATCTGGCCCTGAGCCAGGCCTATTCCGCCAACATACAGCGGGCGCGCAAATCGGTGGCGGCCCTGCGGGCGATGGAGACCGCCAAGCATCTGCCCCCCCTGAGCTACCTCCTCTCCGTGGCCATCGACGTGATGCGCTACCAGAACGGGGACTACGAGGACGAAGAGGAGGAGAAGGCGCTGCTGAAATCCATCGACGACGCGTCGGAACAGGGAAGTTACCTGTGCAAGCGCGCCTTGGACAAGGAGCCGGACCATCCCACCTTTATGCTGATCCTGGGCGGCATCCGCGGATTTTCCGCCACTTTGAAAATCCACGGCAATCCCAGCCAGGCCATGGGCGACGGCTTCCAGGCCTTGAAGCTCCTGGAACGTTCGCGGGGGCGGGATTCCCGCATCAAGGACAGCTACATGGGCACGGGCATATTCAACTGCACCGCCGCCAACGCGCCGCTTTTCGTGCGCGCCACCCTCAAGATCATCGGCCGCAGCGTGACCATGAAGGCGGGCCTGGAAGCCCTCCGCGTCAGCGCCTACAAGGGCCAATATACTTCCGTCTCCAGCCAGCTGTTCCTGATCCAGTTCCTCACGCCTTACGATCAGGAACTGGTGCGCGAAAAGCGCGAGATCTTCCGCTCCCTGGAATCCTCCTTTCCCCGCAATCCCTACTACACCTTTTTGAAAACCGACGAAGCCCTCTGCTTCTACCCGGACAGCTTCTATTCCCATTCGTCCCGCACCGCCTTGGCGTCCAGGATCACCGCCTTCGCGTCCCAGGATTTCACCAGCCGCCGTTACGGAAACCTCGTCCGCTTCCAATACACCCTGCTCGATCCCAGCCCGGACAAGCGCTACGCCCCCGATACGTCGTTCCAGTTCCGGGACTACGAATTCTATCCCGCGTTCATCGAAGCCCTGCGGTTCAAACGCGCGACCGAGGACACGCTGGGCACGGATGAAAAGCCGCCCAAGGCCGCCATCCTCGCCTTGAAGGCCTTGCGGGACTCGACCATCGAACTGATCAGCAACTCTCCCATGAACCCCACGCGCAAGCGATACTATCAATGGCATGTCACCGACGCCTTGCGTTGGCCTTCCAAACAGGGGCGCATCCTCCCCGCCGAGGAATCCACCACCTCGCGCTGAAGCCCTCCGCGCGTAACCCGATTTTTTCCCCTTCGTCCTTTTCCATTCCGCAAGTTTCACGCTTCCGGGCCATTCCAACGCCATGGCGTAATATGCCCGCGACGCGGGGCTTTCGGGACGACCCCGGTTCGATATAGTTTAGGGGCGGGTGGATGCGATGGAATCTGAAAACGGAATCATAGACCCGGTCACGGCCAAGGATAAGGTCGGGCCCCGCAGCGGCCACTTCCGGATCTTCTTTACCGGCTATCGGACCAAGCCGGTGGAGGAATCCGCGGCCTCACAGCGCGCACCCGCGGCGCGCGCCTCCGCTTGGAATACGCCCGAAGGCGAGGACGATAAGGCGTATTTCCAAGCGGACATTTCCTGGATCAATCTGGCCGCGGGCGGAGCCCCGCAAAACGCCGTGCTGACGGCCATGATCACGGGGGATGTCCGGGGCTTGAAGAAACGGTTTCCCTGGGATCCGGCCGGCCCGGCCAAGGCTTCGGAATGGCTGCCCCTGTCCCTGGGAACTTATGCGCTGGTCTCCAAGGCCAACGCCATTTCCATCGGCAATCCCACCATCGAACGCCCGGGGCGCCGGCTTACAGGCGGCTTTGCCGGGGACCTCGCCGGCGGCCCAAGCGGCAGTCCAAACAGCGGCCTGGCCGATTCCGCAACCAAAGAGGCGGCGGATCCGGAAGCAACGGAGCGGAAGCGGGTAGTGGGATTGGGCCGCCCTTGCGTGGTCGATCTGCCTTTGAGCAAAACCAGCCGCTCCAAAGTCATCTTCCTGACCTATGAGACGGCGAATACCCTGGCGATGATGGATCAGGGATTGGGGCGGGGAGTGTTTCCCATCGAGTGCGGAGATCCCCATTCGGACTTTGCCTACACGCTTTACTTCGGGATCGATCGGCTCTAGAGTTCCAGGATCAGGAAATCGTAGCTCTGGCGCCAGTCGATTCCCTGGCCGGAAAAAACGTCCATGAGCGCGGCTTCCAACATCGCCCGCTCCCGTACGGAGAGCTCTCCGGAAAGTTTCGCCAACAATGAATCCGGACGCTCCGCGGCTTCCGGGGAAAGCCATTTGCGGATCTGGGCGGGCGTGAAATGCTTTTTGGCCCCGAAATCCCTGGGCGAAATGGTGGCGGCAAGTCCCCGGGCCGCGAGATCGCTTCGCAGGGATTCCAGCGGCGAGGGCGGCAGGGCGTTCCGCCAAGTCCGTTCCAGGGTTTCCACTTTGGCGGCCAGTTCTTCCGGGATGCGCCCGCCGGGCAGCAATTCACGGAAGCCCTGGGAACGCGCCGGATTCGCTTCCGCCCAAATCAGCGACGCTCCCTTGGCGGCGAACGGTTTCAGCGACATCACCAGTTCCGCGGGATCCGCCGTCTTGCGCAACAGGTCCAAGCCCACCAGGGCATCGAAGCGGGGCCGTTCCGCGCGCTCGTCCAGCGCCTGCGGCAAGGCCTCCAATTCCGCGGTCACCAGCTCGGGACGCGCCAGGGTTTCCAGGTGCCGGGCCCATTCCTCCATCGCCTGGCGTTTTCCCGCGTCGTCGCAGCGCGACCATACCCCGCCCGCCGGGCACAGGCGGCAGGCTTCCCAGGTCAGGAATCCCGTGCCTCCGCTCAGGTCCAGCACCAGACTGTCGCGTTTGACGCGGGCCAGGCGGAAGATTTCCTCCCGCGCCTTTTTTAGGATCTCGCCGCTTTGGCTGGCGGCGCGGTCCAGCCACGATGAGGAAACTTTGCCGCTACGTGGCTTGGAGGTTCCCCCCCATCCCCCGCCGGCCTCGCGGCGATCCTGATCGGCGGCTTCCAGTTGCGCCTCCCGGTTGCGGGCCACGCGCTCGCGGATGGTGGCTTCGTATCCGGAATCGGTCGGTTGGTAGAAAACCTTGCCCTGCAGGGAACCCGGCAGGTATTGCTGGGCCACCCAATGGTCCCGGTACGCGTGCGGGTAGAGATAGCCTTTGCCGTGGCCCATATCCTCGCCGTCCCGGCTGGCATCCTTGAGATGATCGGGGACCTCATCCTTCTGTTCGCTGCGCACCGATTCCAGGGCGTCGAAATAAGCCATGGTGGTATTGCTCTTGGGCGCCGAAGCCAGATACAGGCAGGCCTGCGCCAGATGGAACTGGCCCTCCGGCAGGCCCACGTAGTCGAACGCCGCGGCCGCCGCGGAAACCACGCCCAGGGCCTGGGGATCGGCCAGGCCCACGTCCTCGGAGGCCAGGATGAGCATGCGGCGGAAGATGAAACGCGGATCCTCCCCGGCATAGACCATTTTGGAAAGCCAGTACAGGGACGCGTCCGCGTCCGATCCGCGCAGGGATTTGATGAAAGCGGAGATGGTATCGTAGTGGGCGTCCCCGTCCTTGTCATAAAGCACCGCCCGGCGCTGGATGCTTTCCTCGGCGACGTCCAGGTTGACGCGGGCCACGCCGTCGGCTCCGGCCGAGGTGGTTTCCACCGCCAGTTCCAGGGCGTTGAGGGCGCTGCGCGCGTCCCCGGAAGCCACGCGCACGATATGGTCCAGCGCCTCCGGATCGATTTCCACCCGCAAACGTCCGTAGCCGCGTTCGGGATCCGCCAAGGCGGCCAGCATCACGGCGCGCACATGTTCCTCGCCCAGCGGTTTCAACTGGAAGATCCGGGACCGGGAGACCAGGGCCTTGTTGACCTCGAAGTAGGGATTCTCCGTGGTGGCGCCGATCAGAGTGAGCGTCCCGTTCTCCACGTGCGGGAGCAGGGCGTCCTGCTGGGACTTGTTGAAGCGATGGACTTCGTCCACGAAGAGGATGGTCTTCTGATCGCTATCCTTGCGCGCCTGCTTCGCGATTTCGATCGAGTCCCGGATGTCCTTCACCCCGGCCAACACCGCGTTGATGGCCAGGAAGCGGGCGCGGGTGGTGTTGGCGATGATTTGCGCCAAGGTGGTCTTGCCCGTGCCCGGCGGTCCGTAAAGGATGATGGACGTGAGCTGGTCCGCCTGGATGGCCCGGCGCAGCAAGCGCCCGGGACCGATGATATGCTCCTGGCCGATGAATTCGTCCAGGGTGCGGGGCCGCATGCGCGCGGCCAGGGGCGAATCCTTTTGGGCCTGGACGCCCGCGGGCGTTTCAGGTTCTGCGAAAAGGTCCTCTTCCTTGCGCTTCATCCCTTCCAAAATAGCTAATCACCGCGGCTTGAAAGGGATGACCCCGACATCCCGGAACCCCTGGGCATCGAGGAGCGGGAACTCGAAACCCTCGGTAGGCAAGGGCTCGTCCAGTTGGTCCACGGAGACTTCCGGCTCCGCATAGATGGCGAGCCGATGCGCCTGGAAGGGCGCTTCCGACAAGGTGAAAGCCACGCCGGCCGTGTCCGCTACGCCCGGCTGGGCGGGATCCAGGGACCGGAAATTGTCCGTCCCGGCAATCCCCACCCAGGCGCGGGTCACCCAGGGTTTTTCCAGAGGCCGCAAGCGGCCCTGCAACAGGATGGATTTCTCCAGCAGCAATTCGCCCAATCGGCGGGGCTTGGAAGAGCTGTCCGGGAATTCGTGGAACCAGGATTCCGGGAACGAATCGGCGGCGGCGGGAACCTTCGGGACGCGCCTGATCTCGAGATAGAAGGGCATGGCCCCGGGGAGCTTCAATTCGAATCTGCCGGACGAATCCGCGTAGGCCAACCCGATCAGGAGGGATTGCGGCACGCGGTTGCGCGCGAGGACTACCTGGGCGCTGCGGGCCGAAACCACCGCGCCCGCGGCGGGCAGCCCGCCCGGCAGCATGGCGGTTCCGGTGACGGTATTCTCGGCGGTGGTGGACGTCCCGGCCAGACGGTCCGAGCATCCCGCGGCCAGTAGGCAGAGGACGGAAAGGTGGAGGAACCTAAGCTTGGACATGCGACGCTTTCGGATGGGTGATCGGGAAGACTTGCAGGTTCATCTGGACCACGCGGTCCTCATTTTGATCGGATTGCACGATTTCCAGGATGCGTTTCCGGCAATCCTTGATCACCGCTTTCACCCGCTCGAGCCCTTGCGCGGACACGCTCATGGTGACGCAGGAAATATCGCGGTCCTGCGGCGTCACCTCCGTCAAGGCGCGCCGGGCCAGATCGATCATCTCTCCCTGGAAGCCGCGCACCAGCAGGGCGGTGGATTCGTCCTTTTGCGAGAGCAGGGAAACCTGGGTGGCGCGCCAGCGTCCTTCCGCGTCCCTGGAAATGAGTTGCAGGCTTTCCAGCAGCCTGAGCGCGGCCTTGGTCTGCGACACGGTGATGGCAGGCCGCAACAAGGAAGCGAGCTCTTCGGGATTGTCGCGGACCTCGTGGACGGCCAGCGCCTCGCGCACGGCCACGTAGTACCATTTGGAAAAATATTCCCGCTGGCTTTGCTTCAGTCTTTGCGTCTTGACCGGCATCGCCGCCACCAGCAGTTCATATACGATCTGCTTGGCCGCTTCCGTCTTCGCATCCGTGAATGCCACCAGCAAGGACAGGTAATGCTCTTCCGCCTCGGACAGATTGAAGGCCTTGGAGAACTTCGGGATCTTCGCGCGCGTCAGGTTGCGCCGGCCGCTCAGGACTTCGCTGAAATATCCCGTGGAGGCGATGCCGGCCTTCTCGGCGATCAGCCGGTAGGAGAAATGCCTGTTGACGGATTTCTTCCAGCGGTAATATTCCGCCAGGTACTTCCTATAGTCCAGATAGTCGAAAACGGAAACCATTGAATCAAATATACGCTATTTTCCGGATAAAAAATGAGAGCATACTTGGAGCAATTAATTGATTTTATGCCGTTTTATGGAAGTATTTCAAAATATCATGGTGTATTTTTGAGAGTGAGAGGGGAGCGCCCCCGCAGCCAATATCACTCAAAGGAAATCCAAATGCATGCTATCGCCCCCCTTTCGAAACGGATCCGCCGGGGTTCGCTCTCCGCCGGCTTGCTCACGCTCACCCTGGCCCTGTTCGCCTGCCAGGAATCCTCCAACCCGGCCTCGGACGGCTCGGATGCCCGCACCAAGCTCAAGGAAAAAAAGGAGGCCTGTATCGATGTGCTGGTCTGCGGCGGGAACGGCAAGGTTTATGGCAGCCCCTGCGATGCCGATGCGGCCGGGATGACATACACCTACGATTTATCCCAATGCCCGGGATACCCGGAAACGCCCATCGATCCGGTGGTGGTCCTGCCCCCGAAGACCGGACCCGTCGGCTGCGAACCCAAGCCGGTTCCCGTGGACTCTCCCATCAGCATCGATCCCATCGAAAAGGATCCCTCCACCCTCCCCGGCGTCTGCACGGACGAGTGGAATCCCGTTTGCGGCATGGACGGAAAAACCTATTCGAACGAGTGCGGTGCAAAGGTTGCCATGGTCAAGGTCGTGCATTTGGGCGCCTGCAAGCAGGCCACCTTATGACTTACAATTCCATTTTTCCGTCCTTACTGCTGTTCCCGGCGCTGTTATGCCTGACGCCGTGCGGAGCCCAGACCCTGAACTTCGATTTCGAATCCGACCTGCAAGGTTGGACGTGCGATTTCGCGGATTATCCCATGGCGGACAGCGTGAACTGGCATCTGCAATACAAAGTCGGCGCGATGCCCGATATAACGCCCTCGCAGAACGGCGTGGTCATGAAGGGGGATAATTTTTCCGACGACCTGTTCTTCTTTCTGAAGAAGCGGATAACCGGCCTGGCCGCGAACACGTCCTATACGGTTTTCTATTCCATCGATGTGGTTACGAATTCCGGACCGGGCTCGATCGGCGGTTCGGATTTGATGCTGAAGGCGGGCGCGACCCTGATTGAGCCGAAGAAGGAAATCGGATCGGGCGGGATGTATCGGATGAATATCGCCAAAAGCAATCAATCGTCACCGGGTCCGGATATGGATACCCTGGGGCATGTCAATCATACCGACCCCGCTTCCCGGAAATACCTCAAAACCACTTTCAAAAACGACAAGCGCCCCTTTTCCATCAAGACGGATGCCAAAGGAGAGGTATGGCTGATCGTGGGAGCTGAAAGCCAGTTCGAAACGCCGGCGGAGTTCCTGGTGGCCGCCATAACCGTAACCATGACCTCGCCGACCGGAGTAATATCCCGTTTTCCGGCGATGGGCAAACCGGGTTCCGCCAAGGGCGGGTATGGACCGGTTTACGACTTTTCGGGCCGTCGCGTCCTGAACGCCCGAATGCCGTGCAAGGGAATTGTATTTTTCGTGAGATGATGAAACATCGCTCTTTTTTCCGTCTGCCCGCGAAAATCCTCATGGCCGCCCTGTTGTGCGCGACCCTGAGCCATGCGCAAACCCTGTCCCGGGCCGAAAAGCTGGAAGGCAAGCTGCGCGTGGCCATCATCAAGGCCAACAAAGGTCTGGACGTCCCCCTCATCAAGGCGGCCGACCTCAAGCAGATCATCGACGACACCAATCTCGTCTTGATCGACGTGCGCAAACCCCGGGAGCAGGAGGTTTCCATGCTGCCCCACGCCCTGACCACGGAGGAATTCGCGGCGCGCTTCCGGCACGGCATTCCCAAGGACAAGCGCCTGGTGGTCTATTGCACCATCGGGTATCGGAGCGGAAAGTACGCGCTGGAGCTGGCCAAGCAGGGGATCAAAGCCGAGAGCCTGGAAGGCGGGGTATTGATGTGGAGTTTCGTCGGCGGAAAATTCCTGGTCAAGGATGCCAAGGGCGAGTGGATGGAAACCAACCGCATCCACGTGTACGATCCGGAGTGGAACATCGTGCATCCGGATTATGTGGGAGTGGTGCAATAGGCGAGGTAGCCGCGGGGGTTCGGAGGAGCGTGGGGGTACCGCCAAACCTTATCCGCGACTACCTCTTAGCCTATCGCTTTATCCAATCTAACCCTTGGGCAGATGCCTCTCCCGGCGATTTCCGGCGGATGTGGGGGCAATTCCGCCCCAATCGTCGGCGGAAATTCCCGGGACGCGGGAGTCGGATTATTGGGCTTTGAGGACGGGATCCCGGGCATAATAAGCCGTCTCCCGGAAGCCTGTATTGAACGCTACATCACGTTCTTTGGAAACCTCGGTCACCAGCACCAGGGTATCCTGCCGGAAGGAAAAGCTACTTTTCCCCGCCGCCGAAGAATCCCCCGCCTCGAGCGTCAATTGCAACTCCCCAATATCCCGGTTGCCCTGAGAAACCATCACTTGGGTGATGATCCCTTTCGTCAATGTGGAATCGTTGCCTGCTCGGATGCCTTCCAGGTAAGCGCTGTCCGCGGTGACTATCAGAGTGCCAGTCAACTTCACTATGGAAGGATCATATCTTCTACCATCGTTGTATTCAAAGAGATAGTCTACCAGGGTATAGTCTCCTGCCAAGCGCGTGTCCGCCAGGGATACCGATACCAGGGACGACTCATCGTTTCCGGTGGAGCAGGCTCCAAGCAGGAAAGCGGACAATAAGAGGATGCTTTTGCGCGTCATGTTTCCGGGGTTCTCCGCCTTGGATTGTACCAAGCCTCAGGCCATCTTCTCAAGCATCTCCCGGGTCACCTGGTATTTGAGCGGGCGTCCCTGGCGCCAGGCGGCAAATTCCTCCAGGCAGTAATCGGCGAGGCGGACCACTTCGTTGCCGTTCGATCCCGCGATATGGGAACTGAGATGAGCGTTTTCCAGGGCGTACCAGGGGGAATCCGGCGCCGGCGGCTCCGGAAAGGTCACGTCCAGCAAAGCCGTGAGGTCCGGCCGGGCCCGGAGCACTGCCGCCAATTCCGGTTCGGAAACCGTCGCTCCCCGCCCGGTATTGATGAAGGTGGCGTCGGGCCGCATCGATGCGAAAAGCCCGCGCCCCAGAAGTCCCCGGGTGGGAGGCAGATCGGCAAGATGGTTGCTGACCACGTGCGCCGAAGCGAACGCCTCCGGGAGGGAAACCAGGCCGACTCCCAGTCCGGCCGCCTCCCCCCGGGAAAGATATGGATCGTACGCCACCACGTTCAACCCGAAGGGACGTAACAGCTGCGCTACGGACCGTCCCACCATGCCGCATCCCAGCAGGGCCACCGTCTCCTCGAAAACGCCGGGCGCGGAGGTTTCCGCCGTCCGGCCCCGGTTGGCGGGCAGACGCGCTTCCCGGACGTTGCGGAAATAGCCTTTCAAGGACAGCAGGATCTGCGCCAGGGTGAACTGCGCCACCGGCACGGCGTTGGCCGCCCAGGCGCTCACCACGGTGATGTTCCGATCCAGCAAAGGGCGGGCGAAATGTTGCACGCTGCCGGCGGCGTAGAACAAGGCTTTCAGATTGGGAAGTCCGGAAACCAGGCGCGCCAGTTCCTCGTCCATGCCCCAGGTGGAGAAAAGGACTTCCACATCCCGGAGCAAGGGAGCCTGATGGACGAACCGGTCCGTGGACACATACTGGGGGAAAACCTTAGCGGCGGCTTCCAGGGCTTCCCGCCGGCCCCGGGCATAGACGCGATCCAGTTGCCAGGCGAGGTTGCCGCAAAAAGCCAGCTGCGGAAGGGAAGTCGGTGGGGTGGCGGCGGCCGGGCTCATGGTTTCCATTATGGCATACGCGGCCACGGAGGCGTCAAGGCGCGGGGGCCCTTGCCGGGGCGGCGGCGTAGCGGCCCATTTTGTACCGGGCCATCACCCGCAACGTCCGCAAGCCGTACTTGATGGGGTTCAGATGGGACTTTTCGCCCGCATAGCGGGTGGGAATGCCCAGTTCGGAAATGTGCAGGCCCAGGGCGCGGGCGGTGGCGATGACTTCCAGATCGAAATCGAAGTAGCCGCTGAGCCGCTCGAAAGGGATGCTGCGCAAGGCGCGCCTGCTGTACATGAGGAACCCGGAGTGGTAATCGGTCAGGGCCAGGCCGAAGCAAAGGTTCTCCATCCAGGTCAGGGTCTTTCCCGCGGCGATCTTGTATCGCGGCATTCCCCCCGCCCGGGCAGTACCCTGCAGGTGACGGGAACCCTGGAGCACGTCCACGCGGTACCTTTGCATATGGTCCACGAATTGCACCAGCTTCTCGGGCGGATACTGGCCGTCCGCGTGCAGGCAGGCGCAGAAATCGCTGCCGCTTTCCCGGCAGAATCCCAGTCCCTTGCGCACCGCCTGTCCGTAGCCGCGGTTCCGTTCGAAGCGGTGCAATTTCAGCTTGGGATACTCCGCCATCATCCGCTCGACCACCTTCGCGGTATCGTCCGCGCTGCCGTCATCGATGACGGTGACCGCGCCGATGTCCGCCCATAAATCCCTGGGGATGCGTTCGATCACTTCCGGAAGGGTTTTGGCCGCATTGTAAGCGGGGATGAAAATGCTGAGGATGGGATTGTTCATGGAGGGTTCTTCAGGCAATCCCGCAGGGAGACCAGGGTGGCAAGGCCCTCCCGGAAAGGCCGCGGCCGAAAACCCAGATCGCGTTCCGCGGCCTGGTGCGAGGGCGCCGCATCCTGGACGAGACCGGTGTAGGTTTGCCACGTGAAAGCGGTTTTCCCGCCGGTCGCCTTGTCCCTGGCCCAGAGCGCGGCGACGCCGAGCAGGCAGATCCAGGCCGGCACGCCCACGATGGGTTTGGGGCGGCCCATGTACGCCAACAGGGATCGCGCCATCTCCCGCAAGCTCAACGCATCCCCGCCGGAAAAGACATAGGTTTTCCCCAAGGCGAGGGGATTGCGCGGCAACGCGAGAAAGCCCGCCACCAGATCCTCGATGTGCACGGGACTCTTGAGGGCGCGGCCTCCTTGGGGAAGCAATATCACGGGAGCACGCCGCAAATGATCGACGAAGCCCAGGAACTCGATGGCTCCCCCGTCTTCATAGGCCAGGGAGGGCCGCACGATGGTGTACGCCAGCCCGGACGCCTTGACCCATTCCTCTCCCCGCAATTTGGAACGCGCATAGGCGTTGGACCTGGGGTACTCCACGGAGATGGAAGACACGTAGATGAAATGCTTCGCGCCCGCGGTCTTGGCCGCCTCCGCCAGGTTGCGGGTCCCGTCGGCATTTACGGCCTGGAACGCTTGTGGATTGCCGGGAGACAAAAGCACGGCGGCGAGGTGGAAAACCGTTTCCACGCCATCAAGGGCGGCTGGCAGGGTTTCCCGCTTGGTGATATCGGCGCGGACGATTTCGATGTCGCCGCCTTGGAGAGAAGCCGCGGCCGGATCCCCGGGCAGACAGAGGACGCGCACGCGATGTCCGCGCTCCGCCAAGGCCGCGGCCAATCTGCGCCCCATGTTACCGGCTCCGCCCGTCACCAGAATCAAACCGCCATCCTCTCATGGAAACCCCGGAACTCCGGGATGGAACAAGATAAGAAGTCCCCAGGGTCCCGGCCAAAAATCGGCGGGCGGGTTACTTTTCCCGCATGGCCTCCACCCTGCGCCGCATCGGCCTCATCTCGGATACCCACGGACTGCTCCGGCCGGAAGCCCTGGAGCTTTTGCGCGGATCGGACCTGATTGTCCACGCGGGCGACATAGGCGGGAAGGACGGCAAGGGCGGACGCGAAATCCTCGCGGCCCTGCGGGACATGGCCCCGGTGGCGGCCATCCGCGGCAACAACGATACCCAGGCCTGGGCGCGCGGCCTGCCGGAGCGGAAATCCATCCGCGTGAACGGGGATCGCGTGCACATCCTGCATGACGTCCACGACTTGGCCTTCGATCCCGCCGCCCGGGGAATCCGCTGCGTGGTGGCGGGGCATTCCCACCAGCCTTCCGTTGAGGAAAGAAATGGAGTCCTGTTCGTGAATCCGGGCAGCGCCGGACCCCGCAGGTTCACCCTTCCCGTCACTTTGGCCAGGATCGAAATCCTCAAAGGGAGGTGGCGGGCCGTCATCCTTCCCATCGCCATACCCTGAAAAATCGCACGCAGCGGGAAATGTCGACGACGAACTTGGGGATGCCCTTGCCGCACAGCGCAAATCCATGAAAAAACGGCACTGTTACACCCCAAAGAATCCGGCCCGGGCGTACACTTCACAGGGTATGTATACTTATTTTTCCTTTTGTCCCGGCCGCCCCCAAAAGCGGTCCTTCCCGGATCAAGCGAGCGGATATGAAACAGGATAAAGACATCACCACCATGAAGACCCGATCTTTGGGCAAGGGCGCGCCCCAGCCCGCTCCGGCTTCCGTAGAACCGGCCTATCCATCCCGGGAATTTCCCACCGGGTCCCACTCCCTCAACGTCCAGGATCCCGGTGTCGATGCCCCCACCGGCCCGACCGACATCCATTACCAATCAGGGCCCATGGACCCGATGGACCGCACCGGATCGATGCAGGCCATGCCACAGTCCGGAGAAATACAGGAGGCCGATGCCTCCATGTTCGCCGGCGGCATTCCCATGGATCCCTTTTCCGGCGATCCCTTCCTGGGCCAGATGGTGGGCCATTGCAAAATCCTGGAGAAAATCAACGAAGGCGGCAGCGCGCTCATCTACCGGGCGCATAACCTCACCTTCAACCTGGATCGCGTCATCAAGATCCTGAAGCCCGCCCTGGCCGAAGACGAGGACAACTTCGAACGCTTCAAGCAGGAAGCCCAGCTCACCGCGCGCCTGGACCATCCCAACATCTTGCGGGTGTTCGATACCGGCGAGATCGGCAAGCAGTTCTATATCGAGATGGAATACGTGGAAGGGCAGTCGTTGCGGACCTACCTGACTTCGCATATCCGCGTGCGCGAGTCGGACATCCTGGGCCTGGCTTCCCAGATCGCCGGCGCCCTGGATTACGCCCATAACGTGCAGATCAAAACCGCCGGCGGCGAACTCATCCACGGCATCCTGCATCGGGATATCAAGCCGGAAAACATCATGATCACCGGGAACGGCACGGTCAAGCTGATGGACTTCGGCGCCGCCAAGCCCATGAGCGTCAATACGCGCACCATGCAAGGCACGGTGGTGGGCACCCCGCATTACATGTCCCCGGAACAGATCAACGGGGATGCCCTGGATGCCCGGAGCGATTTCTTCTCCCTGGGCGTCCTGCTCTACGAGTTATGCACCGGACGCCGTCCTTTCGAGGCGGACAACCTGGCCACCCTGCTCTGGAAGATCGACGCCTGCAAATACGAACGGGTGCGCAAATTGCGCGAGGCCATCTCTCCCCTCACGGAAGAGTTGATCGAAAAGCTGTTGGCCAAGAATCCGGACTTCCGGCCCGCCAACGCTGCGGAAATCCAGGAATCGCTCCAGGTCAGCCTGCGCGCCTTCCGGGTATGGGGCAGCGGCGGCACCGCGCGCATCCCTTTCAACCTCCGCCGGGCCTTCCCCGCCATCGCCCTGGGCGCATCCCTGCTGGCCCTGGTCCTGTCCGGCTATACGTTCTGGCGCGGTTGGCGCTTCATGAACGGATTTTCCGCCTCTCCCCAATTGCATTCCTATTTCTCCTCCCTGCTGGGCAAAGGCATGGAGGCGGAAATGGCCAAGGATTATCCGGCCGCCCTGGCGACCTACGAACTGGTGCCCGCTCCGGACAAAGGCGGCGACCGCCAGGTCTATCTGGAAGCCCAGCTCCGCAGCGGCGCCATCTTTTTCAAGCACAAGGATCAGCTCACCAAGGCGCGATCCATCCTGGAACAATTGCGCCGGGACTACGATGATCCGGCCATCGACGCCTACCTGGGGCAACTGTACTTCGGCCAGGCGCTCTACATGGAAGCCAAAGAGCGGTTGGAGGCCTTTTTCAATTCCTCCAAGTCCACGGTGCTGCGGAACTCCAGTTATTTCAATCCGCACGATTTCCAGCGGGACGCTTTGTACGCCTATGCCAACACCCTGGACGGGCAGTATACCTATATCGAGCAAAAGCCGGAACTTCTCGACGCCGCCCTTGTCGCCTGGGACCGGTTCGGCAGATTCTCCGATTGTGCGAGCGATCCGGACGATAAGCGCTGCCGCTTCATGGAAAAGCGCACCGAGGAGCTCGCGAAATTGCGCAAGAAGTAAGCGCAATACTTAAATTATCCCCAGATGAATCCGAAATCCACCCCCGGCTGGATCGAGCCCGTCGCGCTCGGCGGCGTGCTCTTGCTTGTCCTGATCCTGCTTGATTGCCGGCTGGGACCGCTTCCTCCCATCGCCCGCTTCTTCAATCCCTTTTCAGGCTTCTGGCTGAACGCCGAAGGGGATCATCCCAAGGACGCCCAACTGCGCGCCCCGGGCCTCTATGAAACCGTTACCGTCGTGTTCGACAAGCGCCAGGTGCCGCATATCTTCGCCCAGAACGCCCATGATCTTTTCTTCGCGCAAGGCTACGTCACGGCCCGGGATCGGCTTTGGCAGATGGAAATCCAGAGCCTGGCCGCGGCGGGCAGGCTGGCCGAGGTGATGGGACCCGCCCTGGTGGACCATGACCGGTTCCAACGCCGCCTGGGAATGCTGCAGGCGTCCGAAAAGACCCTGGAGTTGGTGAAAAAGAACGAGGAATCCTGGCAGGCCGCCAAGGCCTATTCGGACGGGGTCAACGCCTGGATCAAGGATCTGGAGCCGGCCGACTACCCCATCGAATACAAGCTGCTGGACTATGCGCCCCGGCGCTGGACTCCCCTGAACACCGTCCTGATGAACAAGAACCTTCAGTGGACGCTTTCCGGGGGCGGCGACGATCTGCCCATGACCAACACCCTGGCCAAACTCGGGCGGGACTTCGTGGGACGCTACTTCCCCCTGCGTTCCCCGGACGTAACCCCGGTGATTCCCCCGGGAACCCGGTGGGATTCGACCACCATGGCCCCGCCACCGCCCATCGATTCGACCCGGGGAACCGGAAGCCCCTGGACCCGTTTCCTGCAGATACCCGGAGCGGGCGGCGGCGATTCCGCAATCCGGCAAGCCAGCCCGCCGGAATCCGCCGAGCCCTCATCCCCTACCCCCCTGCCCGTGCCCGCCACCCGCCCGGACCCTGGGAACGGCAGCAACAACTTCGTAGTCTCCGGAAGCAGGACGCGCGGAGGTTACCCCATCCTCGCCAACGATCCCCATCTCGATCTGGGATTGCCGTCCATCTGGTACGAAATCCAATTGTCCGCTCCCGGAATGGCCGCCTACGGGGTTTCCCTGCCCGGCGCCCCGGCCGTCCTCATCGGCTTCAATCGGAAAATCGCCTGGGGCGAAACCAACGGCAACGACGATGTGTTCGATTGGTACCGGATGACCTTCAAGGACAGCTCTCTGTCCGAATACATGTACGCGGGGCAATGGAAACCCACTTCCCGGGTGATCGAGGCCATCAAGGTCCGCGGCGGGCCGACCATCCTGGACACGGTGGTCTATACCCATCAGGGACCCCTGGTGCTCAAGAGCCAGGAGAAGCCCTGGACCCGGAACACCCCTTCCTTGCATGCCCTGCGCTGGCTGGCCCTGGATCCTTCCGATGAAATGCTCACATTCCTCCGCATCATGAAGGCGGGCGGTTACGACGAGTTTTCCGCCGCCCTGGATCCCTTCCATTGCCCGTCGCAGAATTTCGCGTTCGCCTCCGCCGCCGGCGACATCGCCCTGTTCCACCACGGGCTGTTCCCCCGCAAGTGGAAAGGCCAGGGCCGCTTCACCATGGACGGGTCCGAACCCGGCAACGATTGGTCCGGGTGGCTTCCCCGCCGGGCGGAACCGGCCGCGAAAAACCCCGCGCAAGGATGGCTTTTCTCCGCCAACCAATCCCCTACGGATACCACTTATCCCTTCTACCTGGGTTCGCAATTCCTGAACGGATCCCGGGCCAAACGCCTGGGGCAGATCCTCTCCGAAGCCGATTCGCTCACCCCGGAAAACGCCTTCGGCATCCTGATGGACGATTACGATCTGCATGCGGCCGAGGTGCTGCCGGCCTTGCTGGCGAAGACCGCCAAGGCGCGCTTTTCCAAAGAAGACTCGGCCGCGCGCCAGAAACTCGCGGCCTGGGATTTCCGCCACGACGCGGGGAAGCAGGCCCCGGCGCTGTTCGACAAATGGTGGCGCATCCTGTATCGATCGATTTGGCAGGACGAGTTCGGCGGGGACAGCCTGCATTACCAATGGCCCGGCAAGGATCGGACCAGGCGGATGATCCTGGAGGAACCGGACGCGGAATGGTTCGACGATATCTCCACCCCTTCGCGTGAGAACCTGTCCTTCCTGGCGGCGCGATCGTTCCGCGAAGCGTGCGATATCCTGCGCAGCGGACCGGATTGGTCCCATTACCGTCCCGTGCAGATCCGCCACCTGGCCCACATCGATGCATTCAGCCGCCTTGACGTGATGGCCGGCGGCTGCGCCGATTGCGTGAACGCCTTGAAGGGGACCCATGGGCCGTCCTGGAGGATGGTGGTGGCATTGGACAAGGAGCCCCGGGGTTACGGCATCTATCCGGGCGGACAATCGGGCAATCCCGGCTCGCCCCATTATGCGGATTTCATCGGCGATTGGGCCGCGGGCCGGTACTACAACCTGACATTCCTGACCGATCCCGGCATGGTCAGCGGCGAGACCTCCTATCGCCTGCAACTGAGAGGGAAATGACGTGGCGACCCTGATCCTTTTCGCGGCCTCGCTTCTGGGCGGCTACCTGTTTCCGTGGTGGTGGCCGGCCGTGGCCGCCTACGCTGTCGGCTTCTGGCTGCCTCGCCGCGCCGGCGCCGCCTTCGCTTCCGGATTCGCCGGCACCGCCCTGGCCTGGACGGCCTGCGCGGGCTTCCTCGATTTGCGCAACCACCATCTCCTTTCCAACCGCATCGCCGACCTGTTCCATCTCCCCGCGGGCGCGCTGGTGCCGTTCCTGACCGGACTGATCGGCGGCATCATGGGCGGGATGGCCGCTTGGGCCGGATTCGCCCTCCGCGCTTATGTCAAACCGCGCGCTCCCGTGGCCGTAACCGGCCCGGATTCCGATACCGGCGGAGCTCCTGCCGCCGCCGGTGAAGACACTGCTGCCGTCTGAACCGGCGCCGGCTTGGGCCTTGCCATCCCCAGCTTGAGGGTCCCCGCCACCACCAACCCCAGTCCCGCCAGTTGCAGGATTCCCGTGCGCTCTCCCAGCAGGAAGCCCGCCAGGACCATGGTGGAAACGGGCCCCACGCTGCTCACCACCGCGGCCTTGCCCGCGCCCACCCGGTGCACCCCGTACCCATAGAGATAGATGGGAACCACGTTGCAGAACACGGAAGTGAATCCGGCGATCCAGTAGACCCCGGCGGGCTGGGCCAAGGCGCCCCATGGGTAACATGCCAGGAACTGGATGAAAACGCAGACGGAGGAAACCATCATGCATCCCGCCGCCAGACGCTGGGGCCCGAAGCGATGGATCATCCTGCCCTGCCCGACCAGGAACAGCGCATAGAAGACGGCGCTGAGGAACACCAGGATGCCGCCGTAAATCGGCCTGCCCCCGCCGGACCCGCCTCCGGCCTCACCGCCGAAGGAAAGGGCGATGCCCGCGTAGGAAAGCAGCAGCGGCGCAATCATGGACCGCGGGATCGCGGCGGAACCCTTCGGGTTCCGCTTGCGGAAAATCCAGGCCGAGAACAGCACCACCAGGGTGGGATACACGTAGAGGACGAGCCTTTCGGTTCCCGCGGAGACGTATTGCAATCCCACCATGTCGAAAATACTGGCGAGGTAATAGCCGGAAAAACCCAACCAGGCGATGATGAGCATATCCTTTCCCGTCATCGCGGCCGGACGCAGGCCGGGGGCGCGGAAGCGCTGGACCAGGAACGGGAGCAGGTAGAACGGCAGGGAAAACATGCCGCGCATGGTCTGCAGCACCACCGGCGGCGTGCCGTAGCGATAGCACAATTTGAAGAACACGGACTTGGCCGAAAACAGGATGGACGCAGCCACCACCGCCAGAATCCCCAGCTTGACCTTCCGACTCTCCGATTCCGATGACATAAGCGGGTGCTCCTTGACCCGAACACAAAACAAAAAGCCCGCTCTTGGGGAGCGGGCTTTGTCTTGATCCGGAATGTTTAGATTCGAATCAGTCGCGCGCGCCCGCTGTGTCCATAACGGCTTTGACATGCCAGGCTTTGGCCAGGGCGATATCGAGTCGAATGGGTTGGGCGATCAGGTGCGACATGTTTCCAATTATATGCAATCGTGACGGTTTGTCAAGGGAGGCTTTCAATATTTGTGCACCGGGGCGGCCGATGGCTTGGTTCCCGTCGGCGCGGAAGAGGGTTGCGCCTGGGGCGTGCCGTTCGGCATCACGCCCAATTGCTTCATCATCCCCAATTGATCCGTTACGCCCCAATGCTCCACGGCCTTCCCGTTCTTGAAGAGCACCTCATCGAATCCGATCACGTCGAACTTCCTGTTGGTGGGAGCGATGCCGTTGAAGGTGCCGGTGTGGGTTCCCGTGCTGCGCACCCGCGCTATGATGCGATCGCCTTCGCCGATCAGTTCCTGGATTTCCGCGCGCGAGTCCGGAAATGCGCTCCGCCAGGCCGTGACGAATTGCTTGAACCCGTCGAGACCTCCCACCGTGTTGCCCGGATCATGATCGACCATATCCTTGGAGATGTATTTGTCCGCCACGGACAGGTTGCCCTTGTTCAGGGCCTGATCGATTACCGCGCGGTAGGCGGCCTTGTTCGCTTCCACCGCGGCGCTCGAGCCCATGGTCTGCGTGCCGGAGGAGCTTCCCGGTTGCATGTTGGGATTGGCCGCGGGTCCCGCCGCGGAAGCCAGGGTGATGGAAAGAGCCGATACTGCGAAAATGGAAATTACGGTTCTCATGGAATCCTCCCCGAAAAAAGTTTGAGGGGAAATTATATGATTCAAGGCGCGGGCGCAAAGGTTTTCATCAGCGCGACAGATGGGCCGCGGCATCTTCCCGACCGGCAGCCCTCAGGAAATCGACCGCATTCCGGATGGCCATGGATTCAAGGCGCGGATTGGCGGCAAAGCGGGCATGGATCGCGTCCGGGACGGGAATGACGGGAGGCAGGGCCGCCGCCATCGTTGCGGAGTCGGCCAGAATCACGCTGGCGCCGTCGCAATAAAGCAGGGACCAGCCGTTTTCCCGCAGCAAATGCGCGGCCAGCGGTAGGAAGCGGCGATCTTCGGAAATGGGCAGCACGCAGTGGGTAAGGGCATACCGGGATCGATACGCCTCGAAGCCTTCCGGATGGTCGACTACGGACAGGAAGTCCCGGTAGAACTCCGGAGTGCGCAGAATCATGCGCCCGTCCACGAAAGCCAGTTTTCCCGGATAGAGCCTGAACTCCATGTAACCGCCGTAACGCAACTCGTTGAACACGTTGCCCGGCAGGGGATTTTTTTCCAGATAGTCCACGGCCGGGGCCGGAAAGCGGAATGGCGTCTCCATGCTCCCGGGCAGTTCGTACTTCCACGCCCTGAGCACCTTGGTTCCGTAGAGCAGGACGATGGCCGTCAGCGCGGCCCAACCCGCGCACGGCATGAGTCTGGCCGCATAGCCCGCGCGGACCTGAACCGGGATTTCCGCGCCCGGGGTCCCGGCCAGGGAAACTTGCAGGTTACGTCCGGCCGCCATCAGTCCCGCCAGCATGGCCAGGGGAAGGTTGCGCTGGGCCATCCAACCCAAAGCGGCGAAGGCCAGGACAAGCAGGGCGTGTCCGGGACTGAAGCGCGCGCGGGCCCGATCGAAGGTGAAGATCACCAACAGGAAGAAGAACAGGAAGGGCAAGGCTTCCATGGGATGATGGCGGAGCAGATCCGTGAAGGGAAGGTTTTCCGCGATTTCGGAAGAGAAGATATTGGAGGAGACCGGCGCGATGCGTCCAAGCAGGGAGAGCGGCAGCTTGAATCCCGACAATCCGTAAGGACTGACCAGGCCGGCGCACCACAGCGCACAACACGTCCACGCCAGCGGCCCCAGGTTTTCCGGCCCCTCCGCTTTTCGCTCCATGCCTTTACCAGTACCTATACGCGCGAGGTACGCGCCCAGGGTCAGGCAGGTGACCAGCAAAGCGCCCAGAGGATAAAGCCCCTGGATGTTGACCAAGGCGATTTGCACCGGGAGGAGCGCCAGCCAGGGACGGCGCAATCCTCCCCGCAGATGGGAAACCACCGCGGCGTACTGGATCCCCAGGCCCAGCAGGGTCAGGGCCAAAGGCCGTACATCGATGAAGAAGCGCACGTGAAAGATGCCGAAAGCGGCCGGCGGGATCAACCAGGAAATGGTGCGGCGATCGAGATGCGGCTTCAGGGCGAAGGCCAGGGCGCCCGCCACCGCCAGGCACTTGCCCGCCACCAGGGCTTTGGCGCCTCCCGCCTTCCAGGCCGCGTAGGAAAGGCATTGGAAGCCCCAATGCAGATCGGTCCAAGGGGTTCCCAGGGAAACCAGGCAGAATGGGTCTTCGCGCAGGAATGCCTTGCGCGCCCACATCAGCTTGGCGGAGGCCAGGTGCCACCAGATGTCCGTATCCGTAAGGGGGAACCAGAGACAGGCGAACACCCAGAGTAGCGAGGCGGCGAGCAGGAGCGCGGGGGAAAGTTTTCCTTCTCCCTGTTTGCCCGCCGGTCGGGCGGATAGCGGACGCTGGTCCCTGGCCACGCGGCAAATCTACAAACATCCCAATCGCTTCCCCTTCCGACGGACGGGCTTCCCGGCCCGCGGACCTTACCTCCGTCAAACCGGCCTACGGGCCCCGTGTTTACTAGCTTTTCCCCCATGTCCAGGATTGCCTTGCTCGGCTGCGGCGGATTCATCGGCAGCCATTTCCTGGACGCCTTCCTGCTTGATCCGGACGTCCGGATCGAGGGTTGGGACTGGACTCCGGCCAAGATCCTCCCCCATCTCACCAATCCGAATTTCCGTTTCCACTCCGGCGATATCTACTCGCAGCCCGACCTGGAAGCCCTGCTGTCGCGGTGCGATGTGGTGGTCTCCCTGGCGGCCATCTGCAACCCTTCCCAATACAACACCAAGGCCTTGGACGTCATCGACAGCAATTTCATCCAGGCCCGGAAAATCGCGGATCTGTGCGCCAAGCTGGGCAAATGGCTGATCCAGTTTTCCACCAGCGAAGTCTACGGCCAGACCCTGGCCCATTGGACCGGCGCCGGAGACTCCAATCCCGCGCTGTACGAAATGGGCGAAGAGGAAACACCCCTGTTACTGGGGCCCATCGCCAGCCAGCGCTGGAGCTACGCCTGCGCCAAACAATTGCTGGAACGCTACGTTTATGCGTTGCATAAGGAAAAGGGCCTCTACTTTACCCTTATCCGACCCTTCAACTTCCTGGGACCGCGCATGGATTTCCTCCCCGGCCGGGACGGGGACGGCCTGCCGCGCGTGCTGGCCTGCTTCACCTCCTCCCTCCTGGACAGGAAACCCCTGCCCTTGGTGGATGGCGGCGGCGCAAGGCGCACTTTCCTGGCGGTGGAAGAAGCCGTGGCGGCCCTGCGCCTGATGCTGGAGCGGCCCGGCCTGGCGCGCAACCAGATTTTCAACCTCGGGAATCCTGCCAATGAAACCACCATCCGCGGGCTGGCGGAATCGATGCGGAAAGCCGCGGCGGACCTTACCGGGGACGCGACTTATCTGAGCCTGCCCCTTGTCGATGTCACCGCGGAAGAATTCTACGGAGAAGGCTATGCGGATTCGGATCGCCGCATGCCCCGCATTGACAAGGCTTTGCGGCTGCTTGACTGGGAGCCCAGACAGGGCCTGCCGGAAATCCTCCACCGCACTCTGGAATACGCTTTCCGGATCCATGGGCGATAGCCCGATATTCCTATATTTTCGCCCCATGGACGCGGGGTTGGCCGATGTCCTCCACATTAATTCCGGGAGCTTGCATGCCTAATCCCAATTCCGCCCACGGTTACCGTTCCTCCCTTCCCGCCGAAGCCGTCCGCAACGCGGCCGCGTGCTGCCTGGCGATGGGATTGCTGCTGGCCGGATGCCAGGTGGAGGACAAGAAATCCGCCGAGCCCGCCGTGGTCACCGTCAATCCCAACTATAACCGGCTGCATTCCCACGTGTTGGTGCGCAACGTCAAGATCCCCACGGAGGCGAACCTGGACTTCGCCGCGTATTCCAAGAACGTCATGCTGGCGGAACCGGACTGGAAAGCCGTCCATCCCGGAGTGAAGATAAACATGACCTCCTTGGGCTTCGGCGGGCTGCTCCAGGAAGTCAAACCCATCCTCGATTTCACGCCCCTGACCGAAGCGGAAAAATCCCATCCCATGGCCTGGACGCCGGTGCTGGAACACATGCTCAAATGGAATTTCGAAAAGGCGTCCGGACTCGCGAACGCCTACTCTTCCGTGACCGGGGAGAAATGGGGCGATACCAGCGACATCGCCCAGGCCTATCAGGAATTCGCCTCCGTCTACATCCACAACAAAGGCAACGTGAAGGAAGTCTGGGTGGAACTGGAATTCAAGCCCTGGCTGAACTCCTTCCTGGACGGGATCCAGGATCAGGACCGGGACGGATACGCCGAAGTGGTGGCCCGCCTGGATTCCCGCATCTTCACGACGGAAATGGCGGATGAAATCGCCGGGGACTATTCGACCAAGAAACTGAACGAACCGCAGGTCATCGATTGGGGACGCAACCTGGCCTCGCGCTGGTACCCGTCGTACAACACGGATATCCTTCCCCTCAAGGCCGGCTCAGCCTGGCCCTATGAGGAAACCCCCGCGGACTCCAAAAAGGAAATGGCCGGCACCTGGGTTTCCAATCCCCTCTTCATCCTGCAAGGGCATCCTTTCACGGACACGCTTTACAACGCCTTCGAAGTGGAAGGCATGGGAGCCGCCAAACCGGAAAACGAAAAGCGCAAGGAAGGCAAGCCCATCGCGCGCGGGCTGGACAAAGGACTCACCGTGCGCCTGGAAGCCATCGCCGCCAAGATGGACAAGGAGAAGAAGGCTTACGGTGGCGGAGACTGGGTGAAATGGAACGCCAAACTCGGCGCATTCCACGACGACGTGAGGAAATTCTCCGCCCAGGAGCCGGACGCAATCCTGGGCCTGATGGCTCCGGAAAATTTCCTGGTGTTCCGCCGGGAGTTGGAATACCTGCTGGCCCCCGACTGGTCAGCTCCGGGCGCGCCCCAAAGTCCGGTGCCCGCCATCGCCGCCTTCAAGGATTATCTGGCCGCCCAAGGCATCGATTTCCTGTTCGTGCCCATTCCCACCAAGCTCGACATCTATCCGGAATATCTGGCGCCCAAGGCGGACACCCTGCCCGGGCATATCGCCCAACCCCTGTTCCGCAAGCTGATCCGGGACCTGGCCGATGCGCGCGTGGAAACGGTCGACTTGCTCGATCCCTTCCTGAAACTCAAAGGCGCCAGCGAAACCGGCAAACGCTCCCTGTACCAGCGGCAGGACACCCATTGGACCACCTTGGGCCTGGAAACGGCCGCCCAAATCGTGGCGGAGCGCGTGAAGAATTATTCCTGGTACGATTCCGTGTTCCGCGACAAGCGGGAATACAAGGTGAAGGACACCACTTTCGACAACCTCGGCGATATCCAAGCGCGCCTGGCTGACGCGAAAAAAGGAAAAGTAGCCCCCGAATCCCTGCTCGGCCGGCAGATCGTGGACGCGCAGGGCGCGCTGTACGAAGATACCGATTCCTCTTCGGTCCTGATCCTGGGCGACAGCTACACCGGCGTCTACCAGACGGTGGGATGCCGTCACGCGGGCGTTACCGCCCATCTTGCCAAGGACCTGGGCGGGCCCGTGGACCTCATCATGGGATGGGGCGGCGGTCCGGAGGCGCCCGGCAAACTCAAGAAGCGCGGCGAGGACTATCTGCATTCCAAGCGTCTGGTGGTCTGGATGATGTCGGCGCGGGATCTGTTCGTCTATCCCGGGGGCTGGGCGGTGAAGTGAGGTTTCGTTTTTTTGCGGCGGCTCTGGCCGCCGCGTTCCTGCTCGCGTGCCGCCTGGAGCGGCCCGATCCGGCCTCCCAGGCGGCCGCCATCCTGCATAAGCATCCTTCCGACTTCCTCGATCAACTCGTATCCCTCGACGCCTTGGCCGCCCGCGAGGTGAAGGCGTTGGAACCCGAGGTGCTGTCCGGCCCCGGCGGGGCCGGCCGGGCGATCCTGGCCGAAAGCCTGTACGCTTATACCCTGCGACTGCGACCCGCCCTCGCCTCGGCCGCGCGGTCGGGGGCGTCTATCGGAATCGATCCGGATTCCGCGCGCATCGCCATCCTCAACGCATTCCTGTTCGACAGCCTGGGAATCGTTCCCGTCCTGGACAACAGCACCCTGGCGGAATCCGTGCCCAGCCTGGTGCTCGCGCGCCGTCGCGGCGCTTGCGTGGGACTGGTGTTGTTATACCTGGCTTTGGGCCGCTCCCTGGATTTGCCCTTGGTTCCGGTTTTCCTTCCCGGCCATATTTTCGTGCGCTACCGCCCCGCGGCCGGGCCGACGCGCACCATCGAAACATTGCGCAGGGGAATCCCGCGCAGCGATTCCTTCTATCGGGAAACCTTCGCTTTGGATCGACGCCCCTGGTACCATCTGGAGGATGCCCGGCCGGAGCAGGCCTTGGCCGCCCTGGTTTTCAATCTCGGTAACGCCCATCGGATCTCCGGCAACCTCCCCGCGGCGAGGGAGGAGTACCGCTTGGCGGAAGAAGCCTTGCCGGGGTTTCCCGAAGCCTTGGGCAGTCTGGGCGTTTGCCTGATGCTTGCCGGGGAAAAATCCCTGGCCCGGGAAAAATTCACCGCCGCCCTGGCGGGAGACTCCCTGTCCCCGGCCGCTTTGCGCAATCTGGAAATCCTGGATAAAGCCCGAAACCCGGATTGAAACGCCCAGGACGCGCCTGCGGCCATCCCGCGGCTATCCCATGGCCATATCCGGTTCTCCCGGAGGTGAACCCTTTTGCTCCCGGGAACCCGGTTCCTTCCGCGCGCGGCGTCTATGACCGCTATGTTTTCCAGGTGGAACGCCTCATGCGGGGCGATTCCGGGAAGGGGCAAATCGATGCGTGCTGCGGAATCGCGGAGCTCCACCCTGCGGGAAATCCTTATCGGAACCCTGACACTTTCCCTATGCTTCGCGGGTCTGTGCGCATATGCCTTGCATCAGCGCAACGGACTCGACCGCGCAGGCCGGCCCGGTGACGGATCCCGGTTGGCGGTGGGCGCAGGGGAAGCGCCCCTGGAGCGGCTGTCGGACTCGCTCGCATCCGGATACCGATTGAAGGTCACATGGGGTCGCGCGCCGGTTACCCCATACGCCATCCAGGTCAGCGGTCCTTCCATCTCTCCAGGGCCGGAATCCCCTTGGTGAAAAACCCGCCCAGGAAACCGGGGATCCCCATTTCCTTCAGCTTGCCTTTGACCCGCTGCCTCATTCCCTCCACGCTCATGTCGGGCAGGGTGAACGCTCCCTGCTGGTAGCAATGGCTGCAATACATTTGGTTTTTTGAGCCGTCGGCGTTGGTCCCGCCGCCTCCCGCGTCCCGTTTCAACGGCATTCCGCAGCTCTGGCAATTCTTATGGGTCCGTTCCATGGAGCCGTCCTTTCCCAAAGTCCGAAAAATAGCAATCGGAACCGGATTGACCTTTCCGTTCCCTCCCGCCAGCGCATAAAATCAGGGTGGGTAAACCCTATGGAAAAACTACTGCTGACCGCACTCTGCGTATTGGGGCTATCGGGAATCGGCCATGCCCAGACGGATATCTACACCCCTTACAAAAACAAGGATCTCTGGACCGCGGACACCCTGTATATCGGAGCCGGGTTCGCCCGGTTGGATTACAAGCCGGTTAAGATCTGGCTGGTGGGAAACGAGGCGGCCCTGGACGGCGAGTTGTATTACGTCGATCCCACCACGGGCAAGGAATATTTCCTCTTCGGGAACCACGAAGCGCCGGGCAGGGTGGTGAACGTGACGGATTTGGTCAACGTACCCTTGGGCGTTACCCTGACTTTCGTCTACAAGGTGGTGGGCCTGGGAGGATGGAGCAAGGGAGAGGACCACATGGGCGAATTGTCGCAACCCAAGTATACCGGTCCCAACAAAAAGGGCTCCAAGTATTACAGTCCCACTTCCAGCGACGACAACAATAACGAAAGCCGCCGTTTCGGCCATCGCTGGTCGGTGGCGGGCAGGATCAACAAGGACGTGCTGGAATTCGGATTCGAAGACGACAGCACCCCGACTTCGGACATGGATTTCGACGATATCGTCTACGGCGTCGACGGCCTGACCCTGGTCAATTTCCAACGCACCGCCAAGGTCCGGAGTTACATCTGGTGAAACGCGGACCGATGATGCCCCCATTGAAGCGGTCCCGCGGACAAAGCGGGTTTACCATCGTGGAAATCCTCATCGGGTTTTTCGTCCTGTCCATCGCCTTTGTCAGCCTGGGGGCCTACACGTCCTCCCAGCGCTCCGGACTCTACAAGTCCAGCCAGCTTTCCGACGGCACCCAGGCGGCTGTCTCCTCCCTGGAGGAAATGAAACGCCAACTTTGCGATTCGACCAGATTTTCGCAGATGTACGAGCAGACCAAGCATGGCGCGTTCCCCATCACCATGAACAAGAACGTGAACAACGTTCCCTACACGGTCCAGATAACCGTGACGCAAGGTCCGCCGCAGGACTACCTGCTCAAGGTGCGGGCCAAGGCGGTCTGGAAGGGCTCGCATTCCGTCGAGTTCGGCGTGTTGGTTCCCGGCGCGGCGGCGGGCACATGAACGCCGCCGAACCTTTCCGGCAACGGCCCGGCCAATCCGGATTCACGCCCATGGAATTGCTGGTGGCGGGTTTCCTGGGAGTGCTGCTGGTGATATGCGGCGGCTACCTGTTCACCTCGCAGGTCAAGGGTTACATGGACATCCGGGACCAGGCGCGTATCCAGGCGGATTTGAAAAAGGCGATGCAGGCCATCACCCGCCAGATATCCACCGCCGGCGCCTGCCTGCCGGATCCGCGCCAGGGATTTTCCGCGGGCCATGACAAACTTTCCTTCAACTACGTGGACGTGAAGAAACGTTTCTGCTCAGATGAAACGGATGTCCTGTCCATGACCCTGTATTCGAAAGCGGGTTCCTCCTCCGAGGATTACCTGATCCAGGAAATCCGCTGCCCCGGGAAAGCCACCGAAACCCGCACTCTGGCCAAGGTTCCCGGAGGCGTCGATCTCGTTTTCAACTACGTGGACAAGATGGGCGCGGCCACCATGGACGTGAGCAAGATCAAAGCCGTGCAAATCGATTTGACCCTGCATACCAAGGAAATGGGGGGACGCCCGGGAAGGACCCGCAAGCAATCCCTGCAGGTGGAGTGTCCTAACCTGATATGAAACCCGCAACCCCAAGCAACCGCGAAAGCGGATTCGCGCTGATTGGCGTAATCGGCATCATGGTGGTGCTGGCCATTCTGGGGACCATGGTCTACCAGAACGTGAACACGGACATCACCCACTCCGGCAAGGATGTGAACCGGGTGCGGGCGGAGTTCGCCGCGGAAAGCGCCGTGCAATGGGCCTTGGCGGAGGTGGCCCGCAAACGCCCCGGCAACCAGCCCTTCTCCCTGGCCACCCATACCAAAGAGGGGACGTATCCGATGCCGGTGAGCACGGACGAGGACGGCCATTCCCTCAAATTGGATCAGAACGACATCGAGCTTCTGGATGGCGCCCACGGCGGGGTCGACAAACAAGGCTGGATTTACCAGACCATCAAAAACCGAGAGCTCTCCGTTTCCAATGCCAAGGATGAGACCCTTTCCTTCAAAGTGTGGTACCCGGACGATAGCACCCTGCGGATCCAAGGCCGGGGCGAGGTGGACGGGTCAACCGCCGATGTGGACCTGATGAGCCGACTCCGGGATATCGCCATTCCCATGTAACCTGTGCCCCGATAGCCGACCCGTTGGGCCGCCCCCCCGTAATTTCATAGTTTACCAAATGTGACAAATCGGGAGAATTCCTCCCGATTGACCCGTTACCGGGCAGGAAGTAGATTTCGAATGTACAGACAGGGATCAGCATTATCCCCCTTACCTTGATAATCGGGGTACAGCGGGCCAGCGTTGGTTTCCCTCTTCTCTAAGTTTGCGGGACACATCCAGACGACTGGACTGCTTCGGTTTCGGCCGGGGACCTCGCAAATGGCATTGGCATCCCGCCTGTCAGGGGGAGCTTTCACGATAAAACCTGGGGATCCCATGGATAAGTCCCTCCATGTATTTGTGTGCAGCACCTATCGCGACCTCGTCAGCGAACGGAATGCGGTATTGGACGGCCTGGAAGGCTTGGGAGATCAGTTTCCCGATCTGAGCTTCTACTGCCCGCGATCGATCCAACCCCTGGATTCCGCCAAGGAAGAGATCCGCCGCAGCGACGTGCTGGTGATGATCGTGGGGAACATGCAAGGCGTCATCGCCCCGGGCATGGACATTGCCCATGGAGAGGCGGAATACAACGAAGGCGCCGCCCAGGGGAAACCCGTCCTCGTCTATCTGCGCGATCCGGATGCCGGCCTCTACCCCGCCCATTTCGAGCGGGACCCCGCCCGGGTGATCCAGTTGAAGGCCTTCCGCGAAAAGCTGGAGAACCATCACGGCGCCAAGGTCTTCGACGACATCTACTCCCTGGTCAGCCTCGTCACCCAGGATCTTTTCCGCCTGGCGCAGGAAACCGGATTGCAGACCAAATCCGGGCCCAAGACCACCAAGTTCAAGGCGCGGTCCTGGGAAACACGCAGGATACCCACGATGAACGGAGTCCAACCGGTGCAACTGCTTCCGGAGGATATGCAGACCCGGACCATTCCCATGCTGCAAAAGGCCCTGTCCACTCCTTTCCGCCGGCGCCGTCCCGTCCACCTGCCGGTCGGCAAAAGCCTGACCATCGGAGTGGTGACGGTGGCCCTGGTCGGTTTCGCCTTGGCCAAGATGAAAGTCCTGCCGTTCCTGAAAATCACCCATCAGGCGATGGGCGACTCCCGCCCGAATCCCGCCGCGGCCGCGGCAGCCGCCGGCCAACAGGATTCGGATGCTCCCGGCGCCGCCCCGAGTCCCGCGGAAACCCGCGCCATTCCCGCGGCGCCCAAAGCCAGCGGCTCCGTGGCCGTGACGGATGATGAGGATCCGACCAAGGTGTTCCTCCGCAAAGCCATGGACGGCTCCCCGGAGGATCAATTCCAGGTGGGCCAGATGTATGAACAAGGGAAGGACGTGCCCAGGAACGACTCGCTGGCCTTCAAGTGGTACAAGAAGGCCGCCGAGAAGGGCCTCTCCGAATCCCAATACAAGGTAGCGCTCATGTACCGTACCGGCAAAGGTACTACCAAGAGCTCTTATCAGGCGGCCCACTGGTTCCAGGCCGC
Organism: Fibrobacterota bacterium; assembly: GCA_028287505.1. GTDB lineage: Bacteria > Fibrobacterota > Fibrobacteria > UBA11236 > UBA11236 > Chersky-265. The sequence goes on from JAQBPN010000120.1 coordinate 40,343, forward strand.
GGCCGAGCAGGGAAATGCCAAGGCCCAGGTCAAGCTGGGGCAGATGTACCGCAACGGAAAGGGCGTGGAGCGCAACGAGACCACCGCCTTCAAATGGTTCCTCAAGGCCGCGGATCAAAAGGATCCGGACGCCGAGAAGATCATCGCCGAGCTCAAGGAAAATTGAGGCGCCGGCCGCCCGGGCGGCCCCGCGTCCCGCACGGGCGGACCGTAAGGAAATCTTTACGGATGCTCCGCTTCCCTTCGCCCCTGCCATAAACCGATTTGCCAAATCGCCCGTCCGATTAGCTTGTGCCGGAGCCATCCGGAAATCTTTTTAATTCCATGAACACGCATATACGCTCCGCCGCGTCCGCTCTCGGATGGTGCCTGGCGGGAATGCTCACTGCCTGCAGCATGCACATGCCCATCCCGGATGAACTGGCCTCCAAGGCCGAGGAAATGCCGGTAAAGCGGAAAAACTCGATGCTTACGGACCGGGTCAAATGGGTGCATTTCGGCCCCTACAGCGTGGAGGATATCCACGCGAAAGGAAAACCCACGGACCGGAGCGGAAAGTTCGGCCATTCCAAACAAGCTTCCGAGGCCCGCTATTATTTCAGCGTGGTCTCCGGAGAGAAAGCGCCTTGGACCTGCGATTGCCGCAACCATGCGGAACGGGAGGATTATTTTCCGCTCCTGGGACGGGCCCGCGAAGTGGGCTACCGGGTGACCCTGGAATGCAGCCTGATTCCGCCCGGCGGCGGCGCGCCCTGGAACATGAGCCTGGTGGAGGAGGATTCCTCCGGAGGCAATCTCCGCGGCAACCTGAGCGACGGAGAGCGCCTGATAGAGGTGGCCGGAACCCATGAGTATCGCGGCCGCAAAGCCAAAAGCCTCAAGCATACCGGATTCCAATTCCTGGACGGGACGGGAACCCTGGGCGCGGTCGAGCTTTTGGGCAAACAAAAGGTTCTCATCGACGAGAATATCCCCGCTGACGTCCGCCCCATCCTGGCCACCGTTTCCGCGGCTCTTCTGCTCTACCAGGATTTGAATCAGCGGATGAAAGAGGAAATGCAGAACAAGTCCGCGTACGGCATCGAAGTGGCCGCCGTCGAGCAGCCCCGCAAGTAGGCCGGTCCCCCGTTCCAAAGGGATTTTGAAGGAGTAGAGCCCTCCCCATTGCGCTCCCGATTCGGGAGCGGGCCTCCCCGATTCCTCCGGACTTTCCCCCTGCCCCACCCGGGGTTCCGGCTTACCTTTAGCCCAGAACCGGGCCGGCCCCAAAGCCGATCGACGCCGTTCGTATCGCCTCGCGGATTCTTCCCAGAGGCAAAGGGGTTTGCCGCATGCGTTTTGTTTCCCTGTCCATTCCGCTTTTCCTGATCGCCGTCTTCGCGGGCCGGTCCGCGGGCGAATCCCTGCACGGCCGCTTGGTCGACTGCGCCTCCCTGGAAGCTTCCACGTCCGGCAAAGGTCTCGCGGGCGTGCGCCTCACCCTCTTCGATGCGGCCGGAAAAAAGGTCGGCGTCAAAACCACCTCCAAACAAGGCGCCTACCGATTCCCGAAACTGGCCCCCGGCACCTACACCCTGGTCCTCAACCGCAAGGAATACCTTCCCGCTTCCCTGGTGCGCGTCGTGACCGTCGCGCCCGAAGATACCCTCTCCCGGGATTTCACCATGGACCGGATCCCCATGCAGGGCGGAATGGCCATGCGAACGACCGCGGGCGCGCGGGCTCCGGGCAAGAAGAAAACCGTCGCACCGGTCTATTATTATCCCCGCCTGGCGGAAGGCATGCTGGCGGCCATGCGCATGCCGGCATTCCACCGCGAGAGCGCCGAGAACCGCATCAGCCTGAGCCGGTTCTTCGACGCCGAGGACACCACCGAAGCCTATCGCGCCTTGTGGACTTCCATGCTCTGGGCCGAAGTCGAATCCCAGCAACGGCCCATCGAGGCGAATGTCTATCTTGCCCATGCCCTGGACTCGGCGCTGCAAGCGGCGAACCTGCCCGTGCCGGCGGCCCTGAAACCCTATCTCAAGGTCTCGCCGGATTCCCTGGAATCCCTGACCGCGGCGGTGCGGGCCATGATGCTGGCGCCTTCCAAGAAAATCCTCCCCGAGACCCTGACCAAAAAGCTGGTGCCCCGGAACATGGTGGCGCAAATCATAGAAGCGCAGCTCGCCTCCAATTCCGCGCCCAAGCCCAAGCGCAAAGCGTTCCTGGTCCGGGTCAAGGGCCTGATCGGCCCCGAGTCCGCCCAAAGGCTGGCCCTGTCGATCGATCCTCCCAAGAAGAAAAAACAACCTGCGGCCGCTAAAAAACCCGCCCCCCAGGAACCGCCGCAAGCGGACGTGGACGGCATCTGGAAAGTAGTGCTGGAAATGGCCGGCGCCAAGCGCTCCAATCCCGTGGCGCTCTTCCATGTGGCCATGCGCCGCCTGGAGCAGGGACAGGCGCGGGACGCCCTGGCGGACCTGGAAAGAATGGGAAGCCTCAGGCCCGATTATCCCCAGGCCGTGAACGCCATGGCGCAATGCAAGCTTTCCCTGGCGGATACTTCCGGCGCCGAGCGCCTCTACGATTCGCTTTCGAAAATGGATTCCCCGGAATGGCAGGCCCGCGGATTCCAGGGATTCGCCAAAATCCAATGGCGGGCCGGACGCGCGGAAAAGGCGGAGAGCGCCCTGTACCGCGCGATGGGCCTGGACTCCAAATCCCCCGCGGCGCGCGAGGCATTGCTCCTGCTCGCGGAAGTTTCCCTGTCGCGGGAAACCTGGAATTCGGTGGAAGGTTTGCTGGATTCCCTGGTCAAGACGCGTCCCCGCGAGGCCGACGGACATTATTGGCTGGGCCGCATGGCCCTCAAGCGCCAGCAGGACGGCGTGGCCCTGGAACATTTCCAGAAGGCTTCCGCGCTTGCGCCCCAGCGCGTTGAATTCGCCGCCGCCGTGGCCGCGGCCTATTTCGCCCGCGAGGAATGCGACGCCGCCCTCAAGACCCTGAAGCCTTTGCGCGCCAAACTGTCCGGAGAGGGATTGTCCATTTACGGGCAGTGCCTGCTGCGCCAGGGGAAGGCCAAGGAGGCCGTGCAGGAGTTCGAACGCCTTCAGACCGCCCACCCTTCTCCTGAGAACCTGGTGCAATTGGCCCGGGCGCTTTCCGGTTCCGGCGAGGCCAAGCGCGCGGTCGCCATCATCCAGGCTTCCCCGTATTCGGCGGATTTCGAGGTGCGCAAGGCCCTGGCGGCTGCGCAGATAGAGCAAGGTTCGGCGGAACTGGCCAAACAGTTGCTGGAACCGCTGGAAGCCGGCAAGGAAAACGACGCGGAAGTGCATTTCCTTTTGGGCTGCGCCGCCTTCGCGCTCCGGGAATATTCCGACGCGTCCAAGCAGTTTACCTCCGCGTTACAGTACCAGGAAGATTACCCCGAGGCCAAATACCGGCAGGGCCTGTGCCTGCTCAAACAGGGCCGCAGCGGGGAGGCGCACCATTACTTCCTGGAGCTGATGGATTCGGACAAGCCCTCCTGGAAAGCCAAGGGATTGCTGGGCCAGGGCCAGGCATTCGCCAAGGAGGAAAAGCCGGAAGCGGCCGCGGAAAACCTCAGGAAATCCTTCCTGGCATCGGCCTCCGCAGAAGCGGCGGCGCATCTGGCGCTGGTCCTCCTGCTCATGAAGCAGACGGATGAGGCTTCGACCTGGGCCGCCAAAGCGCGCAAGCTCGATGCCGACGAACCCCTGGGACTGATGGCGGCGGTGGACGTTCTGCTGGCCAGACACCAGGAAGACGAGGCCGTGGCCTTGGCCCAGAGCGGATTGGATCGCCATCCGGAAGGGTGCGATTTCCTGGTCGTGGCCGCCAAGGCCCAGCTGCGCGCGGGCCATGACGAGCAGGCGAAGAACCTGAGCGAGCAGGCCCGGGGCCGCTGTCCGGAGGAATCGGCGCCCTATTTTTTCCTGGGGACGCTTTCGGCGCGATCCGGAACGAAGGCGGAAGCCCGCAGGAATTTCAGCGAGTATATGAGAACCGGCGGGGACGCGAAGCGGGTGCCGGACGGCTATCGCTGACGGGGTACGTGCACGTGCACGCAAACGGGAGCGGGAACCGAGGCGTTATGTCCGGTGTATTCCAGGTCCCCGGTCTTGGCGTCGATGCGGAACACCATGAGGGAATCCGAACGCTGATTGGCGGCCAATAGGAACCGCCCCCCGGGATCGATGGCGAAATGCCGCGGGAACTTCCCGCGCGTGGGTTGGCATCCCGCATATTCCAGGCTTCCATTGTCCGCGTCGATCCGGAAATGGGAAATGCCGTCCTGTCCGCGGTTGGAGACGTAAAGGAACCTTCCGCGCGGATCCACCTGGATCCCGGCCCCGAAATTCTCGCCCTCGAATCCGGGAGGCAAAGGCGAAACCGCCTGCAATTCGGTAAGCGCCCCGGTCATGCCGTTGTAGGCATAATGGGAAACCCGGTTTTCCAACTCATGCACCACGTAGAGCCATTTTCCGTTCGGATGGAAGGCCAGATGGCGCGGTCCCGATCCGGGTTTCGTCCGGGTGGCGGGAGCCCGGCCCGGGCGCAGAACGCCGCGTTCCGCATCGAAGGCGTAGGCGAGGATTTCGTCGGTCCCCAGATCCACGGCCAGGACATGGCGGTTGAAGGGATCCGGAAGCACGCAGTGGGCGTGCGGGGCTTCCTGGCGGGCCTGGTTCGGTCCCGAGCCTTGATGCTGGATATGACTGGAAAAGGGAGCCAGACGGCCGTCCGGGGCCAGAGGAAACACGGCCACGGAGCCGCCTCCGTAATTGGCCACCAACAGGAAGCGGCCGGACTGATCCAGGGAAATGTGGCAAGGGGAAGCCCCCCGGGAAGGCTGCTGGTTCAGGAACCGCAGTTCCCCCGTTCCCGGCTCGATGGCGAAGGCGCTCAAGGCCCCCTCCGGTTTCCCGTAATAGGCCTCCACTTCGTTGACCGCATAGAGAAAGCGGCCTCCGGGTTCGATGGTCAGGAAAGAGGGGTTCACCACGCCGACCATGGTCTGCAGCCGGGTCAGGCTTCCGGTTTCGGCATCCAGGGCGAACAGGTATATGCCTTCGCCGCCGTTCGATGTGTAGGTCCCCACGTAAACGTGCAGATCCGTCACGGAATTCCCTCCCTTGAAAGGAGAGATAGATAATTATTCCGGCGGAGCCGAGCGTCCGGCCCTAGCTTTCTTTCATCAAATCCGTGATGCGGCCGTTTTCCGATTTGACGGGGCCGTAATAGGTGGCATCCTCGTCCTTTTGCTTCTGGATCTCCAGAAAGCACTTCACCATGCGTTCCTCCAGTTCATCCGCGTTGCGCATTTCCCAAAACCCGCCCTCGTCCTGGATGACCATTTCGCTCAGCTTGATTTTCACTTGGCTGAACAGGTCCACGACGCCCATGTGCACTTCGATGGGGGCGAACTGGGTCTTGCACCAGTTCTTGAAATAGCCGTCATGGGTGATCTGGAAATGCAGGGGCTCGCAATGTTCATGGGGTTCGATGATGAAGGAACTGAGCTTGCCGTTGTACGGGATTTCGCCGTCGGGATGGATGAGGACGTGCGCTCCGTCGGTTTCCGTCAAATCGGTGATGAACCAATCCTTCTCTTTGCAGATCAGACCGGCGTAGATGTAGAACTCCTTGATCCGGAGCTTCGGATTCACCCGTCCGCGATAATGAATGGTAATGCCCATGAACGTCCTTTCGATCCCTGAGTCATTTTATCCCATTCCCGCCGAAAATGCCCGGCCATTGGGTTATTTGACCTGCACGGAGCCGGCCCTTCCGGCAATCCGGGTCGAGGCTTCCTATATTGTGGGCCAATCATGACCCATCCCAAAAACGGATTCCGCCGACCGGAAATACTATCCCCGGTAGGCGATATGGACATGTGCCAGGCCGCCGTGCACAACGGCGCCGACGCCATCTACGTGGGGTTTCCCGGTTTCAACGCCCGCGGCCGCACCCAGGACCACTCTTGGGAGTCCCTGGAGGAAATGATCGCCTTCTGCCATAAGCACGAGGTCAAAGTCTTCCTGGCCCTGAACGTCCTCATTTTCGAGCGGGAGTTGCGCCAATTGCTGGCCGACCTCCCGCGAGCCTTACGCGCCGGGGTGGATGCCTTCATCGTCCAGGATCTGGGTCTGGCCCGGCTGATCCGGTTCCTCTCCCCCTCGCAAACCCTGCATGCCTCCACCCAGATGACCGTCACCAACCACGAGTCCATCGCCCTGACCGCGGACCTGGGAATGGCCCGCTACGTGCTCGGCCGGGAAGTGTCCCTCCCGGAAATGGCCGTCATCCGCGGCAATACGGAAAAGGAACTGGAAGTCTTCGTCCACGGCGCCCTGTGCGTTTCCTATTCCGGCCAATGCCTCACCAGCGAAGGTTTCGGCGGCCGCTCCGCCAACCGCGGCCAATGCGCGCAGTCCTGCCGCATGGAGTACGATCTGGTGGTCGACGGCGAGAAACGGGACCTGGGAGCGCGACGCTATCTGGTCTCCCCCAAGGATCTGTGCGGCCTGGGCGACGTGCCCGGCCTGATGGAACTGGGCATCGACTCTTTCAAGATCGAGGGGCGGCTCAAGACCCCCCAGTACGTGGCATCCACCGCTTCGGCGTACAGGCAGGCCATCGAAAAAGGCGCCGGCGTCGACGGCGGGACGCCGGAAAACCCGGCGGGTACCGCACCGGTTACCGTGGAAGGGCTCGAGGTCATCTACTCGCGCGGCTTCTTCAAAGGCTGGCTGGGCGGAGTCGACCATCAGCGCCTGGTGGACGGCCGTTATGGTTCGCACCGGGGCCTGGATATCGGCACGGTTTCCGCGCGCATGCCCGGAGGCCTGAGCATCCGGTCCCGGCATCCCCTCCAGGCGGGAGACGGCTTGCTGTTCGTGGAGTACTCGGGCAAAGGCGATCGCAGCTGGGGCGGACGGATTTTCTCCGCGGACCGGGTTTCCGAAACCGAATGGGACGTCTCCTTTTCCAACGAGTTCCGAGCGGAGGAAGTCCCCGCGGGCGCCGTCATCTATCTAAACGACTCCCCTTCCCTGGAACGGGACATCCGCCGGAGCTTTTCGGACAAGTCCCGCTGGAAGACCCTGCCCCTGCGCATGCGCCTGCAAGGCGAAGCGGGAGGCCCCTTGCGGATCTCGGTGACGGACGCGGCCGGGCGCAACGGCCTGGGGCAATCCGCGGCCGTGCTGCAAAACGCCAACAATCCCGCCACCGCCTTGACCCGGGAGCGGGCGGAAAAGGAAGCCGGGGGCCTGTCCGGATCCGGATATCGCCTGGCCGGTTTCGAATACGATCTTCCCGGCGGACTCTTCCTGTCCGACAAGGAAGTCCGCAAAGCCAGGCAGGCCGCCGTGGCCGCCCTACAGGCCCTGCGGGATGCCCACGAGAACGCAATGGTCCGCACTCCGGAAGAAGCGGAAGCGTGGATGGAAACCGAAGCTCTGCAAGGATTGCAGGTAACCTCCAAGGGGCCGCGCTCCGACCCCGAACCGGCGCGCCTCAATCTCCTGGTCCGCGAGATGTCCACCCTGGAATCCCTCGCCGGGCTTCCCTTGCACACGGTGTACCTGGACTTCGAGCATGGCAAGGACTACAAAACCGCCACCGCCATGGTCCGCGACCTGGGATTCCGCGCCGGCATCGCCACCACCCGCATCCTGAAACCCGCCGAATACCATAACCTGAAGGTGATCGAAGCCCTGGCCCCGGACGCGGTGCTGGTCCGCAATCTGGGGGCTTTGCACTATCTCTCCGGCAAAGGACTGACCCTGGATGGGGACTTCAGCCTCAATGTCAGCAACTCCCTGTCCGCCGCCTATCTCGCTGGAAAGGGGCTGGCCTCCCTGTGCCCTTCCTACGACCTGAACCAGTGGCAATTGTTCGACCTGATCGACGCCATGACCTCGGCGGACGCCCAAGCGATGCGCATGCTGGAAATAACCGTCCACCAATACCTGCCCAGCTTCCACATGGAGCATTGCGTCTTCGCCGCCTTCATGAGCACCGGTTCCAGTTTCCGGGATTGCGGCAAACCCTGCGAAAAGCACCGCGTGGAACTGCGCGACCACACCGGCGCCCTGCATCCCCTGAAAGCCGATCAGGAATGCCGCAACACCATGTTCAACGGAAAGCCCCAGAGCGCGGCCATGCTGGTGCCGTCCCTGTTGGCCAAAGGCGTGCGCCGCTTCCGCATCGAGGCCCTCTATGAGGACGCGGAGACCCTGCGGACCAAGGTGGAGGCCTATGCCGGCCTGGTGTCCGGAGCCGCCACGCCCCAGGAGGTTTTCACCCGCATGGGCGTGGTGGAAAAGTACGGCGTGATGGAAGGCCAGTTGCGCAACGCGGCCGTGCACCGCGATCGCAAGAAGGTCTGAGCCTCAGTAGATCCCGAGGTATCAATAGATACCTTTGCAGTCCCAGGTCTCCATCTCGTTGTTATGGAGGCACCGGTTCCTGCCCATGTGGGGATAGACATATTCGATTTGATATCCGAAGGAGTCCGTCTTGTAGGCGAACTCGATGCAATCGGGGCAATCGGCCTTCAACTCCATTTCCACTTGCCTGCCGAAGCCGGGCTTGATATCGTCGAGCAGAACGGGATAGCGCCCGTTGCGCTCCTTGTACTTTTCGATTTCGGAAACCGCCTTGTCCAGCACGGCCGCGCCGGATTTGGCCTGGGGGCAGCTCTGGGGGCCGCAGCAGGATTGCAGGACTCCCATCAAGAGGATCAAAGCAAGCGGGCCCGGCAACCTCATGGCTTTCAAGACCCGCATGCCTTCAAGCGGGCTTCCGCGAATTCGCCGCGATTTTTGCGGGCAGCTTCCGCAATTCCAGAACCTTTTTCCTGCGCGTCGCATCCGCCAGCGGGCATTCATAGTCCCGGAATGACTTGCAGCTTTTGGGGAGGGCGATCTCGAAGAGTTCCAGCTTGTCCCCGGACGCCTGGTAGGCGAGATAGAAGGAACTGTCCGCATTGGACAGGACGAAGTAATCCATTTGCGGCATGTTGTCCAGCCAATCGATGGCCACCTGCAGGTGATGGTTGCGGCCCATCAACCCGTAAATCGAATCCCCCGCGAGCACCACGGTATCCCGGCACATGCGGATATCGCCGCAGCGGTAGGTTCCGTTCAACAGCAGGGTGTGGTACAGGTCGTAGATGGTTTCGATGCCGGCGTCCATCCTGATGAACTCGGTGGAAAATGCGGAGCCGGATTCCCAGGCGAGATAAAGCGAATCCTTGATCCGGCCCAAAGCCACGGCATCGGGCCGATCCGCCCCGGCCGGGTCCTTGATGAGGCCGGAATCCCGCATGGGCTTGAGGGCGGCGGTCAGGCCTTCATGGTTGCTGAAGTCCAGTTCCACCGAATCCCCGCGGACCCGCAGGCTCACGCTCCGGGCCGGGAACTTGGTCGAGAAGATCGAATGATTGTGCTTTAGCCCTTCGAGGTATTCCTTGCTGATGTAGAATCCGTCCAGATCATGGCTTACCGCCGCCTCACGCTTGGCCGGTTCCGGAGTCTGTTCCGCTTGCAGGGTATCGTCCGACGAGGATGCGGAGGTATCGGGGCCGATCCGGGCGGACCGGGAAACGCCGTTTCCGTGCTTCTTGTCGCACCCGATCAACAGGGACAGGACGCAAATCAGGCCGGCCGCTCCGGAAAGGCGCGTCATCAGCCTTCTTTGGTTTTCACGAAGACATCGGCGGTATAGTCGTCATCCTCGGCGTCCAGGGGCTTTTCGCCCGTGGGCTCTTCCGATTCCGGCTCTTCGCCGCGACGGTAGGCCACGGTCATTTTCAGGCGCGAAAGGGGAATGATCGATTGCTTGTCCATGACGAACAGCTTCTCTTCCTTGAAGTCGAAGGTGAGCACCTTGACCACTTCGCTGCCGTCGGCAGGAAGGTTTTCCGTGATGCCGTTGCTCGCCAATTCCTCGAAGGTCACCGCCCGGCCTTTCTTGGTATAGCCGAGCACGGCCTTGATGGCATACTTGGAAACGGAATCCAGGATCTCATCGTTGATATCCCCGATGTTCACCGAGGCATCGTTCTGGAACGCCAATTTGAAACTGCGGGTTTCGCAGACCACCTGATTCGCCAACGCCATGCATACCTGCCCGGTTCGAGTCGCCCTGGAACCCAGGGAGCGGCAGGCATCCCTGCGCAGCCCAAATCTAGTTCACGGGGGCAAGGGGAGGCAATGCGATGGCGGGGTACTTTTCCGCGATTTTGCCGCGGAAATTCAGCAACTCCCGCGGCCGCACCCGGTGGACGAATTCCCCGTCATGGTAGAGCCCGCCGGCGGAAAGATCCAGGGTGATATCCTCCATCTCATTGTGGGCGCAGGGATTGGACGGAAAGGGGTGCCGGTCGTTCCTGAGGATCTCCCATTCGGAGCCTTGCGCCTTGGTCAAGGCCGCGTAAACTCTCCGGATGCTGCCCGGCACTTCGATGGCGGAATCCTCGATCACGCCCAGGATGATGGCCGCGTCGAACTCGTGGTTTTCCAGCGCCCGGATCAGGCCCTCCGTGGGCAACTGCATTTTGCAGATGGTTTCGGGATTGGGCTCTCCCAGCACTTCCATCAGCGCCGAAAGCACGTCCACATACTCCACGTGGATTTTCCTCTCGGAATGGAAATACGCTTCCACCTCCGCGATCTGTCCGTTGAAGCGATTCATTTCCTGCCGGGAAAGCATCGTCCGGAATCCGTCAGGTTTTGTGCAACCCGTCCCGCAGGGAGGGCAATGCCAGGCGCGGCAGGACCACGGCCAGGGTCGCGATGGACAGCCAGATGAAATTGAACGGCCTGTCGTAGACCTTGGCGTGGGAATAAAGGGCGATGGCGAGCAGGGCGACCAGGCCGAGATACCTGGTAATCCAATTGTCGTCCAGACCCGGTCTGAACCTGGCGATGAGGAGCCAGATCAACAGGGCCGGCAGGACGGAGCGGGGAACCGTAGCCAGCATGACCATCAGGATCAGATAGAAGGAGGTCACGATGCCGGAGAACACGGACCCGGAAGCATGGGTGGTTCTGGCCGTCGTGACCAGGGTGGCGACCAGGGCGAAAGCCAGCGGAAACAGGACCGCGCTGCAATAAATCCAGGTGACGGGTTTCCGCGTCCTGGCCAGCCAGTCGGACAATGTGGCGAACATTCCTTGCGATCGTGTCACTCTACCGTCCCTTTTCCCGATTGCCTGCGAGGCCATCATGCCTGTAAATATAGCATGTAGAGAGGCGGTGATTTCATTCGCGTTGTCCGTAAAACGATATATCGAATAGGGAATGCGGGAACGAGAAGGTGACGGGCCCAGGCGGAGCGGAAGCCGCGCCATAAAGGCCCATCACCGGCACTTGGGGTTTAGCGGGGCTTGGAAGCCTTCTTTTCCCGCTTCTCCATCTTCTTCTCCTTGGCGCTCTTGACGGGGGCCTTCTTGGTTTCCTTCTTAGCGCTTTTTTCCTTGGACATGATTACTCCTGGGATTTGGCATGAGCCTTGTTGAGCCACCGCAGTGGCTACGTGGAAAAGTAAACAATTAATCCGGATTTGCACGCCTTCAAAGGGGAATCCATGCAAAAAGGATTTCGATCACCGGGCCGGGCAAATTATCTTAAGCCCATGAAAACAGCCAAGTTCGTCTTCGTGGGATTGATCCTATTCGCCTTGCTGGGCTTGGGGTTCTATGCGTTCGGAAATTACAGCGATGGCTATCGGGCCGGCATCGTCATCAAACTCAGCCGCCGGGGTCTCCTCTTCAAAACCTATGAAGGCCAGTTGAACCTGGGCATGGGCATCAACGATGGAACGGGCTCCCTATCGGTTTCCAACGTCTGGGCTTTTTCCGTCAGGGCCAAGGATACCCTCGCCTTGGCGAGACTGGATTCCGCCATGATGAGCGGTAAGCGCGCCAAGGTCCACTACCGGGAAAAATTCATCAAGGCGCCCTGGCGCGGGGACACCAAGTATCAGGTGTACAAAGTTGAGTTGACGGAGTCGCCCTAGCCTCCTATCAGACCTGTAAAGCTGATTTGAAGGGAAAAAGTCTGTTCGCTCTGGCTGTCCATGGTGGTATAGGTGAAAGTGGGCTGAAGGTTGAGGAAAAAGGACCTGCCCACCTGGAATTTGCATCCGGCATAAATCGGCATGTAGATTCCTCCGGCCTCATCCGAAATTTCGGCGCCGAAGGGATTGTCCTGTTTGAAGGAAGTGGAAATACGCCCTATCGACATCCCGAAATACGGCGTCGCGGCGCCCTCGGAAGGCATGGCGAAGCCGGCATTGGCCCCGTATATCAAGCTGGTCAGGCTGACGGTTTCGCTCCAGCGGCTATTGAAATTCAGCAAGGGGCCGAGATAGAATCCGGGGGCGATGCAATAGAAATTGAGGATGGGACCCGCGATCAATTCGGAATTGTTTTCCCCCTTGTCGACCATATGCACCATGAACGCCCCGCCGCCGCCCATTTCAACGGCGCCGGGATGGAACCTGTTCTGGCAATGGCCGTTTTTCAGGCATACGGACATCAATGCGAAAAGAAATAGTGGGAATAAGCGGAATAGGCGGCGCATGCAAGCTCCTGCTTTCAGTTCAAATGTTTTCGATCAGCGCGGTTCAAAACGGGGACCAGGCGGTCCCGCCGGAAAAGATAATCACCAATCAGGCGCGATAGGTATCCGGCCGCCACTGCTTGATGGATTTTTTGATGGCTTCGCCCCTGAGCTTTTCCGCCACTGCGCGGGCGGCCAGTTCCGGGAACTCTTCGTTCGAGGCGAAACGCAAGGCCACGATCTGGCCCTTGCCCAGGCCGTCCGGCAAAGGCTTCCCGGTCAGGAGATAATGCCGGAAATTTTCTTCCGCCCGGATGGCCCGGTCCTGGACTTTGTGGACCATCACGCTGGAGTTGAACCAGCCGAGCAGCAATGCGCCGCCGGTCAGTACCGGAAGGATTGCGGTAAGCCTTCCTCCCAGGATTTCCGGGCAGCATAGGTTGGCCAGGGCTCCGAAGAAAACCAGAGAGGCGGTGACGGGGAGGTAATAGCGGCGAATGGGATAGCGACGATGGGTTGCGTAATTTTGGATTTGCATGGTCGTGATATAGCAAATCCGGACGAAATGGCCTCCATCCGGACGGAATGGCCGGGGTGGCCCGATTTTTTAAGACGTTAAATCCAAAGAAGCAAAAAGCCCCAATCTTCCGGGGTCCGCGAGCGTACTCCAGGGAGAACGATTTCCAAAAGGAATCCGGCGTGGTGATATTGAATGCGCGCTAAAATGGACTTATGTCCGTTCCGATGCCCGTGATCTTCGATTACATGAACTATCGCGATTTCCTGCGGGACTATTATCTGTGGCGCAAAAAAGCCACGCCATCCTTCTCCTATATGCTGTTCGCGCGCACGGTGGGATTCGCATCCAAAAGCTTTCTGCCGCATGTCATCGAAGGCAAAAAGGACCTGGCCCAGGAGTCCGTTTTCCAGATTGGCCAAGGGCTTGAACTGGACCTGAAAGCGATGTCCTATTTCGAAGATCTCGTGGCTTTCAACCAGAGCAAGGACCCGAAAAAGCGCTCGCATTTCATCCTGAGCTCCCAGATGAAGCTCTTCTCCAACTGGTATCATTCGACCATCCGGGAACTCGCGACGGTTTATGACTTCAAGGAGGATTATTCCGCCTTGGCCAAAATGGTGCAGCCGCGCATTTCGACGGCTCAGGTCATCACATCGCCAATGCGGACGATGCCAGTCTGCAATTCGGTACCGGGACTTCGCGCCCAGGACTCCCTGATTGCCGTCGCGGACCAAAAAGACGTCCGGGACCTCGGGGGCGCCGGACAGCCGGTCCAGGTTCAAGATCCATACCGCTCCGGGGTTCGACCTCCGCTGGTCCTACCGCAATCCCGCCAACCAGGGAGTCATTTATATGATGACCGTGGCGGGAGCCCAGATATGGGCCACCGGGATTGAATTCGGAATCGACAATCGCACCGATGAAAGCAAGGTCGGACCGGGGGCCGCGTATGATATCTTCGCGCCTTCGCCCAACACCTACAACCTCTTCGACACCAACAAATGGAACGATGCCCGCATCGTGATCGTCGGCGATAGCGGGGAGCGTTGGGACAGGGATGTATCACGGACGGCTACCTGGGCTGGCAGGCCGATCACGGCGGCGCGTGGTTGATCCGCAGCCTCCGCATCGGCATCGATCGCGCCGACGAAAACAACGACCATCAGAATGGCGCCGTCTTCTTTTTCACCGGCGGCTTCGGCACCGCCGCGCTCAACCGCATGGCGTGGAACACCAAGGAAAACAGCATCGTCGTGGCCTCATGGGGAACCATCGCCGGCAATTGGCCCAACGGGGGCTCGAAAAAGCCGCACTGGAAGATGACCATCGCGGACAATCCCAGCAGCTTCGAAATGAAAGGCATCTTTTCCCGAGCGGGCGGATTGCTGGTGCAATTCACCAAGCCGGTGGACAAGGCGACCGTGGCCGCGGGAGCGTTCACCGTCAACCAATCGAACTACCATCGCACCGCCACATACGGCTGCTGCGTGGATGGCGCCGAGTCCCGGACGGTTTCCCAGGCTACCGCCACCAACGACGGAACGGCCGTGTTCATCAAGATCGACGGCATCAAGAACAACCATCCCGGTAGCGCCCTCAACGATTATGTCACCTACCTCAAACTCGGGGGTATCAAATCGGCCACTGGGCAATCGCTCTTCTACAGCGAGGCCTGGTACACCTTGAACTACCAATCCCAGAAGGCATTCGACCCGGCCGCTACCGTCGCCGTGGCCCCTCGTCCGGGCGCGAAGCTCGCGAAGGCGATGGCGTATCGCGTCCAGGGAATGGATGTCAAGGTCAGCGTGGATCTGGAAGGCGAGTATGGCCTGGTGCTGGCGGATCTTTCCGGGCGCGAGATCGCGTCCCGATCCGGACGCGGAGCCTCCGAATTCGCCTTCCAGGCGCCCGGGGCCCGAGGCTTGTACCTTCTGCAGCTTGCGCCAAGGCGGAGTAAGCTACTCGCGCCCCATCGCCTTCTAATGCGGTTATGCCGCCCTTGGGGGCGGCCCACCCGACCATTCAACCTCCGCTTTCTGGAAAAAGGGATCCCGCGTCCCTGTAAAAAAGTCAGTCAAAATTCCCGAAATCTGCCCCCAAGAGTGCCTTTTTTAACCATATTTGGCCACCAATTCTCAAATACCCCAACCAACTGTAAGAGTACCCGACATTTTCTATTGGATGCCTACTACCCATAAAAGTGTTTATGACTATTGCCTCAATCGGGCAAACCAAGGGAGTTCCCAAGTGAACAAATCGACCGAAATGTCCTCGTCCTCTTCGGCAACCGAAACGCTTCCGGTTACCCCCCGCCCCAAAGCAACCCGGGCCAAGAAACTGGAGTTCGTCAAGGACGATAGCGCGCTCACCTCCTACTTGAACGATATCAGGAAGGCGAAAAACCTGACCTTGGCGGAGGAACAAGCCCTGGCCTCCCGGATCCAAAGCGGCGACAGTTCCGCGATCAACAGCCTCGTCGAGGCCAACCTGAAATTCGTGGTCGCCGTCTGCCGCAACTACCAATACCAGGGAATGCCCATGGGTGACCTCATCAATGAAGGCAACCTCGGCCTCATCCGCGCCGCGCGGCGTTTCGACGGCAGCATGAATTTCAAGTTCATCTCCTATGCGGTATGGTGGATCCGCCAAGGCATCCTCACCGCCCTGGCGGAGCAGTCCCGGGTCATGAACATTTCCGCCGGCAAGATCACCGTGATGCATCGCATCGGCAAAGCCAGCCAGAGGCTGGAACAGACCCTTGGCCGTCAGCCCACCATGCAGGAAGTGGCCGTGCACATGGAAATGACGGAAAAGGAAGTGGCCGAGTGCCTGCAATTGGCCACCAAACCGATTTCACTGAACCGGCCTGCCGGCAGCGAAGAAGACGGCAACCTGGTGGAAGACGGCATTCCGGATCTCAATGCCCCCGGCTCGGACGATGCGGCCATGAAGACCATCCTGGGCAAGAACATGGAAAGCCTGCTGGGCACCTTGGATGAGCGGGAAGAAAGCGTCATCCGTCTCTACTACGGCATCGGCTTACCCAACACCCTTACCTTGAACGAAATCTCCGATCGCTTCGACCTGACGCGGGAACGCATCCGCCAGATCAAGGAAAAGGCATTGCAGAAACTGCGCCACCCTTCGCGCGTCAAGCACCTGGCCCTTTTCCGCGGCTGAAATCCGGGGGGAGTTCTATCTCCTCCACGGCCACTCTGTAACCCATCACATGGTAGACCTTGGGAACCAAACGTCCCAAGGTCTATCTGTTTTTACTTCACGGTTGATTGTGTCCTGGGCCATTCTTCACTGAGCCTGCACGGGCGATTCGGCGGGTCGGCTCCGGATCATGATCGCCACCAGTTCCCGGGTCCTGGTCAACAGCGCCAATGCCAACAACAGGTGGAAAACCGCCTGCACGCAAAAACCGGCCGCTTCGGTTTTTCCCGGCGTGTAAAAACCCGCCATGACGTTGAACGTGGTGACCGTGTAGTACAGGAATTGGCCGAAGATGTGGATGCCGAACAGCTTGATCCCGATGCCCAGCAGCTTCGCGTATTCCGGGTCGTTGCCTAATTGATCGTCTCCTCCGACAAAGCCGTCTTTCAGGATCAGGTTCAATATTCCGGCCGGATAGAACGTCAGATAAATGCCGGTGAACAGATCCAAAAGCCCGTGGAGAACCACCCCTTCCAGGGAATGTTGGCGCAGTTCGCCATACCCAACAAGCAAATTGATGATGCTCATGGCCTGGGAGAAGAAAAAGTAGATGAGGATCAACCCCTGGATCCTCATTCCAATGGCCAGCCACTTTACATAGGGCATTGCAACCTCCCGGTACCGGATTGATTCGATGGAACAGCCTTGGCGCGAGCCTAAAGGATAGCATCCCGGCCAATTTTTCCCAAACACTGATGGAAAGAGGGGTCAATCCAGACCGATGAATTCCGATCCTTCGGCCACATCGTCGATATACACCGTGGAGGGTTGGCTGGGATCCGCGCAATCGTTCCGAAGAGCGCTATTGGAATACCACCCTCCCAAGAGGATTTTATTCAACTTGGTTGCGGCGCCGGCCTTACCCCTGATGTCAAGGCCGCCTTTCGAACCCTGAAGCCGTCCGTCTATCCAGAGAGTGACGGATCCATCCGCGGATCCGGGAGTATTCAAAACAACCTGGTATTCCACCGCATACCAGCGGCCGCGCTCGAAATGGGCCGGGACGATCAGGTGGCCCCAATCGTGACCCTCGGGCTTTCCATTGTAGAACAGCCCCAGGTCCTGCATTTCCGTGAGCCCGCATTGATCCACGTCCCCGGAACTGCGCACGGTCATGATGATGTCGATGTCGTTCGTCTGGGTCGCATGATTGTAGGATCGGATGCGGCCCACCTTGATGCCTTGGCCGAAATCGAAACCCTCCGCGAAATTGTAGTAGGCGCGCACGTTCACGACGTCCGCGGCCATGGAAAGGGTGGCCCCGCCCCGGCTTTCATTCTTATCGTACGTCACTTCCAAGGCCTTGCGGCCGGAGCGGCTGGTCTTGCCCACGGCAAGCTGCGCGCCAACGGGTCCGATGCTTCCCCAATGACCGCAGGGGGTGTGGGCATATCCGGAAGCCAAGCGGTCGTCCCAACACGCGGAAGACTCGTCCTCCAGATCACTGCGGAAGACGGGGGCGCCAGGTTCCTTGGTCAACGGAATGCCTTCGTCGGGGTCCAAGCCGGATTCGGTCGCCAGGCCGGCCAATCTCACCACGCCATGCTCGCCCTCCCCATTGCCATTGAGGTCGCACGCGGTCAGATGGATTGATCCGGCTGCGCCAAGGAGAGTCAGAAACAAGAGTCGGAAGGATAGCGGGGATTTTCCGTTGAAATACATGCCAGAAAATAATTCGCGGAACAAGGGGGTGGTTGGGATTTCCAATATGATTTTCCGCTTCGGAAAACCCCGGCGGAAAAACCGGAAACTATTCCGACATGCGCTAGGTAGGCGTTGAGCCCGAGAGCGCGCGCTTCATCTTGAGCAAGGATTGGATTTTCTTCAGGAATGCGCCCGGGTAGAAGGGCTTGGCGAGAAAGAAGGATTCACCGAAATCGGAAACCGGGAACTCGTAGGTTTCCGCCGCATAGCCCGATATGAACAGGATGTTGACGTCGGGATATTGCTTCTTCAGATTGACCGCCAGCTCGATCCCGCCCATCTTATCCATCAAAACGTCGGTGACGATAAGATCCAGATGGGGAGGGTAGGAAGCCACCTTTTCCAAGGCATCCACTCCATTGCAGGCCTCGATCACCCTGTAGCCTGTCTGGGTCAGGATTTGGACGATCAACTTCCGGACCACGGTTTCATCTTCCACCACCAGGATTGTCTCTCCGGAGCCGAGGTTGGGCGCGGACTTCTGGATCGGCTTATGCTCGTGGACCGCGCCTTCCGCCATGGGCAGAAGGATCTTGAACATCGACCCCTTGTCGACCTTGCTGAAAACCTGGATGTACCCGTTCATCTGGCGGACGATTCCGAATGCCGTGGAAAGGCCGAGGCCGGAGCCTTTGCCGAAATCCTTGGTGGTGAAGAATGGCTCGAACAGCCTGTCGAGGGTTTCCGCGCTCATCCCGTGCCCGGTGTCCGTCACTTCGATGACGGCGTATCTCCCCGGAGGCGGCCCTTCCCCGCCCTCTTTCAGCAATTCGCCCACGGTCCCGGATGCGTCCTGTTTCGCCAGGTCCACTTCCAGGGTACGTATGCCCAAGGTTCCGCCCTCCTGCATGGAATCCCTGGCGTTGAGCGCGATATTGATGAGTACTTGCTGGATCTTGGCCTCGTCCATGTCCGCCTTGAGAGCCTTCTCCGACAAATCGATTTCTATCCGGATGTTTTCCCCGATAAGCCGATCCAGGAGCTTGCGGCATTCTTCAACCACGTCGTTGATAGGCCGTGTCTTCAAAGCTATGACCTGCTTCCGGCTGTAGGCCAGAAGCTGGCTGGTGAGGACCACGGCGCGATCGCCGGCCTTTTTCACCTCGGTCAGATTCGACAGGATGACCGGCTCCTGGGTCATGGCCAGGGTAAGGTCCGTGAACCCCAGAATGGCATGGAGGAGATTGTTGAAGTCGTGGGCAATGCCTCCGGCCAGTCTACCGATGGCCTCCATTTTCTGGGATTGCCTCTGTTTCTGCACGCTTTGGACCAGGGCCTTCTCGGCCTGGATCTGGACCCGGATATCGCTGATTACAAGCAGGCTTCCATCGCCTGTAGCCAAGATGGAATGGAAGCAATGGGTGGGAATGCGGGTGCCGTCGGCTTGGACAAGCAATGCGCGGAAGGACTGCTTTCCGGAAACCAGGGGGCGGCCCACGGTGAAATCCGGAATGGGAAGGGCGACGTCCGGATCCGGCTCGAACTGGATCCGATCGAAGAACAGCTTTCCGATGAGGGCGCCTTCGGGAAGGCCGAAAAGCCGCGCCGAGGCCCGGTTCTGGAGAATGACGCGGTCCTGTTGATCCATCAGGATCAATCCCTCGCTCACGTTGTCGGTGATCGATTTCGTCAGTTGCAATTGATAATGGAGCTGCCCGTTGCGGACGGTGGATTGGATTTCCGCGCGCTTTCGATCGGTAATATCGGTCAGGCTGATCAGCCCTCCCGTGCACGCCATCTTGGCATCCAGAATCGGCTTGGCATCGATTTGGAAGTAACGGATTTCCCCGTCCTGACGCTGATGGGACATGTCGATGCCCGTCATGGGAACGCCGCCGGCCAGCCAATCGGCCGGAAACTCCCTGCTGCTCCCGGATCTGACCCCGATCGGCCGCAGAAAAACCTCGGAATGGAAAGGCGCGTTTTCCGGTAGGTGTCCGAAAAGCCTTTTTCCCGAATCGTTTACCTGGAGAATGCGATTGGCCGAATCCACGATGAAGGTGGGATTGTCCACCAGATTGAAGAGGGAATCGGCGATGCTGCCCGGCTTCATGATATTGCGGAGATCTTCTCCATGCAGGCCTGACGCCGCTTGTGCATCCGCATTGTGGTGAACGATAGCCGACGGAATGGAGTCATCTTCCGCGGCCCTGGTGAGCGCCAAGGCCAACGCCTTATCCGATTCCGGGGTCAGGTTTTCCACGATGCCTGCCATCCTCGGTTACTTCACCCGCGTGATGTTCAAGCCCATGAGGACCTGGTCTTCATCGGAAAGATCGCCGATGATCCGGCTGATGGGAGTGGGCAGGCTCCGGACCAGGGTCGGAATCGCCAGGATCTGGTTCGTGCGCGCAAGCGCCGGTTCCTCAATCAGGTCGATGACTTCGATTTCATAGCGTCCCTTGAGATGCTCCTCGCAGATTCTCCTGAGATTGGTGATTGCCGTCAGGGATTTCGGCGTCTGGCCGGCGACGTACAACTTGAGCAGGAAGGTTTCGGTTTCCTCCTCCAGAACCGGGCCCGGCGGCTTTGGTTCATACTTGTCAATTGTCATAATAGCTCCCCCCCCGATGCGGTAAGGTTCCAGGGCGTTTTCAATCTGATTTCCTCGACATGCCCATTTCCTCGCGGTCCACGGCCGTGCGGGATTGGACCTTCCGCTTTTCTTCCATACGTTGCAACATTTCCACTTCCTCGGCCTGGAAAGTGGCCTGCATCGCCAGCCATTGGGCTTCCAAGGCCTGCTTCTTACGATCCATCTTCTGCTGCATGCTATCAATTTCCTGCTGCAGGGTCAGGGCGAAAGCCTTATCCTCGGCTTCCATGGTGAGGCGGCTGGACCCGGTGAGCACCCCGGAAGGGCCTACATAGACATCCTTGAGATCGATGCCGGTGGAAGAAAGCAGGAACTCGCGGATCTGGTTGGAATGGGCCATGCCGCGCGACTTGATGATATACATGCCGCGGTTCCGCTCCCCGTTGTGCTCGATATCCCGCAACAGGAGCCAGGTATCGATAAGGGAGGAAACGCCTCCCTTGGTCAGTTCCACGCTACCGCCATCGCCTCCAGCGGTCAAGCTGGTGAATAGCGCCGTAATGCCTTCGCTTTTCAGATAGTCGAGCAGGCGCACCAGCATGGAGTTGACCTCGCTGTTGGTGCCCATGGCATCCAGGTTGGTCACCGGATCGATGATCACCACGTTCGGCGAGAACTCGCGTATCAGCTTATGGATCTTGGCCAGATGCATTTCCAGTCCGTATACGGAGGGCCGCGATGCATGGAACCGGAGCAGACCGGAGTCGATCCAGGGATGCAAGTCCAATCCGATGGACTCCATGTTCCGGAGGATTTGCGACGGGGACTCTTCGAAAGCGAGGTAAATGCAACGCTCTCCCCGGGCGCAGACGGCGTTGGCGAAGAAGTTGGCGATGCTGGTCTTGCCGCTTCCCGCGGTGCCGGAAACGAGGATGGTGCTCCCACGGAAATATCCCTTGCCTCCCAGCATGGCGTCCAGCCTGGGAATGCCCGTGGATATCCGCTCAGTCAGGGCTTTATGGTCCAGGCTCATGGAGGATACCGGAAGTACGGAAATCCCCCCTTCGTCGATCAGGAAAGGATATTCGTTGGTGCCATGCACGGATCCCCGGTACTTGGCGATGCGCAGACGCCGCGTGGAAATCTGGTCCACAATGCGATGATCGAGCATCAGAACGCAGTCGGAAACGTATTCCTCCATCCCCTGGCGGGTCAAGGTGCCTTCGCCCTTTTCCGCGGTGATGATGGCCGTCAGGTCTCTATCCTTCAGCCAGCGGAACAGCCTGCGGACCTCCTCGCGCAAAAGCGCGGTATTGTCGAATCCCCCGAACAGGACTTCCAAGGTATCGATGGAAATCCTCTTGGCGCCCACGGAATCCACCGCGAATTGCAAGCGGAGGAAAAGGCCTTCCAGATCATAGGCGCCCGCGATGGCGATTGCGCCCTTGTCGACATGGATGTATTCCACGACCAGCTTGCCATCGTCTTCCAGCTGCCTGAGATTGAATCCCAGGGAGGCGACGTTCTTGGCCAGGTCTTCCGGCGTTTCCTCGAAGGCGACGAAGACTCCGGGTTCGCCGAACTCCAGGATTCCCCGGATGAGGAATTCCATGGCCAGCATAGTCTTGCCGCAACCCGCGCCGCCGCAGACCAAGGTGGGCCGGCCGCGGGGAAGGCCGCCCAGAGTGATTTCATCCAGACCCTGGATTCCCGTCGGCGCCTTGAGCAGTTTTGCTTCAGGAGGAATTTTGGTCTGTGTCGGATCGGGGGGGCTCATGGTTTGTGTCGAAGGGGACATGTGAAAGTCCTTCTGGGTTGACTCGGTTTCAATTTCCATCCGGATCAACCGCGACACCGAACGAATAGACAATCAAAGATGCGATTCCGCTACCACTGAAGATATACGTCCGTATATCATTAATAACATACGAAATCTTCGCAAAAGCCGATGTTTGCGATAATAAAGAAAGGACGGAAAGTTGGGTAACATGTATGTGACCCCCCGGCACTCGCTCGCTGTTCGGGAGATTTGACCTTTTCCCTGCCGGAGGACTGGCGCCGGGGTTGGACTATGATCGAAAGCTTGTGTCCCTAAGAACGGTTTAATGGGATCCGTTAGAAAGACTTATTTCGACTATTTCGACCCGGCTCAGATTGCCGCTCAGGCGGGAATGGGAAGCGTGGAATTCAATCCGATTTCGCCATTAGTTGGGTTCATTACTAGGGTTGAGAAGGACCCTGGGCGGGAGCCTAGGGGATGGAAATCGGCGGATTTGGACCCAAAGGGAGCCCGGAAGCGATTACTCGTCCCTTTCCACCTGCTCGTTGTAAGCGTCCAGACCCTCTTCGGTAATGGACCAACTGCCCCGTTCGCCATTAATGACATGTCCCTGGGTCACCAGGTGCTCCATGGCGGATTCCACCTCGCTCTCCTCCCCGACATGCTCGATGAACTCCTCGGTGAAATGCTGGCCTTCGTCGGACAGGAACGCGAGAATCTTCATTTGAAATTCTTCCATGGAAACCGCCTTGATAATGGATTGGTGGGTACATTCTCCAATTACGACACCCTGCGTGCAAGCTACAACCAGAATATAATCGCTGGGAAGCGCCCCCGAAGGGCGCGCTTGAGCTACCCCAGCAAACTTTCTTTCCAATCCCTGATGGTTGCCTTGGCAACGATTCCCTCCGACACAAATGGATCTTCCTTCACGAACCGCTCCGCGGCATCCCTATTCGCGAAAACGCCCATCGACCCTTCCATAGGATTCGCCCAGGTACCGATGGCAATCACTTCGCCTTTGGCGTGAAAGGCGTCGACCAGTTTCTTATGCCGCGGATATGCCTCCATAATCTTTTCCATGGGCACATTCGCGGTTTCGTAGAAGATCACAGCTTTCATTTTTCCGGTTCCCATTTCTATCGTTGAATAACTTGCCGTCAAAAGATAATAGTCCGAGGTGGCCGCATCTCCGACACGGATTGGTTACAACCCCACAATCCAGTCTTTTATTTCTCCCAGGGTATAGGCCGCATCGGAAATAAAGTGGCCTTTTCCCTCCAGTACCCTCAATACCGCGCGCCCTCCCCTTGCACGTATCCGCTCAAATCTCTTTTCGATGTCGGATTCCACCAGCCTTTCGTCCCGGTCCCCATAAACGGCGAAGGTCGGAACCAGGGCCATGTTTTCCTCGCTGAACCCGGTCACCCGTCCGGCTACGGGAATCAACCCATGCACCTTTCCGGGGTATTCCGCCTGAAAGGCATAGACGCCGGTAGCACCCATGCTATACCCGCTCAAAATGATCCTGGATTTGAAAAGGCCGGCGCCGGAAATCAATCGGTCGAGAAACCCATTTACCATTTCCGGATGCCAAATCCGGTTTTCCGGGCAGACGGGAGAAACCACGGTGAAAGGAAACTCCAAGCCGTTCGCCAATAACTTGGGGAGCCCCCACCCCGTCAGCAGATTTCCTGCCGATGCGCCTCTATCTCCACTGCCGTGGAGATAGACCAGGATTCTATCCCCAATCGAATCGTTCTCGCCCGGTTCCGGTTCGCAAACCAGGTACGGAAGAGGCAGAGTTCCATATTTGTCTTCGGAACTTTTCATTCTACGAGTCTTCAGAAGGATTGACGGGCGTGCCGAGCATCTTCTGGAAGAACATCAGGTCCAACCATTTTCCGAATTTGTAGCCGGCCTGTCGGATGGTGCCTCCCCGGCTCATTGCAAGTACAGGTAATGGCATTGGGCCGGAACAATGATGTGCCCGTCCGACAGTTCCTTCAGGGTCGCATTCACCTCGATAAACCGGCCCTCGGCGCAGGCCACCATTTTGGAGTCCGAATAGGAATACGTCTTTTCCACGGCCTTGCAATTCGCGGCGCTATCCTGCTTGATCACGTATTGTTTCGAATTGATGCAAGCGTTGATGTTGGGAGCCCGGAAAACCCAGGTGTCGTTGGCTCCCCGGACAAAACGGGCATGCTCTTCCCGGTTGATGATGATGCATGTTTTCCCTGAGAGGGAGTCCATCTTGGCATAGGCCAAGGCCAGTCGCTTGGAGTCCCCGTCCCGGCAGCCGTTTTTCAGCAATGTCACGATCTCCATGGTCTCCACGACTTTGGGATCGATGAACCGCAAGGACTTGCACAACAGGTTCCGCACCGAATCATTGCCCGCTGATAGCTGCCGCGACCAAAGGTACATCTGGGTTTTGGTTTGCGGATCGGGTATCACGAATTGGGTGGATTTGATATCGCACTCGTTCGCTTTCGTCTTCTCATCCAGAGTGCAGTTGAACTTCATTTCCTCCCTGCCGTCCGGGGTCTTGACTATGAAGAAGTCCCGGGCCAGGCCCGGGCGGGCCCCGGCGCAGAGCAGGCTGATCAATAACGCGGTCCTGAGCGGCTTCATGCTGATTTCCTCACATATCCGGTTCACAAATATTGCCTGATCCATTTCCTCGCGTCTTCTTCGTTCCTGAAAACCTTCATCGGAATGGAAGGCGGCTTGAATTTGAACAGGATGGACATAATCAATTTGGCGACGCCGGATTTCGAAACCATGGCCATCGCCGTGTAGACGTTCGGCAGTTCCTTGGCCACATAATCCAGGGTTTCCTTGTCCGGCTTCGGTGAATAGCACAGGTGCACGATAAGGCATGGCAGCTTACCGGCGGCGATTTGCTTGATCAAGGCGATGTTCTGCTTGATGTTCTGCAGATTCCGTTTGGTCTTTTTCGACTTCGAAATCAGGATCCCATGTTCATCGAACCAATATGTGCCGATATCGCTTTCAAAGGTCTTTGGATTTTCGGTAGAGGCCAACAGGATGCTCCGGAGTGCTTTCTTCCAAAGCTAGTTAAGCTCCCTGTTTCAGGCCCGGTTCGCCAGGGTCCCGCCCACAAGAAAGGCGAACCCGGCAATGGACACCCAGGTGCGCAGGAAATGGAAAAACTCCCAGCGATCGCGAATCCGGCCCCAATCGGTTGGCAAGGACTGCAAGGTCCAAGTCTTGATCTGGTTGTCGATGGGCACGTTGACGCTCAAGGTAATGATCAGTGCCACCACCATCAGCAATCCCGCCGCCAGGGCTCCATAGAACGCGGGCGATTTCCTGTCCCCGATGAAGAACGCCGTCAGGAAGGTCAGCAGAATCGAACCCGGCATCAGGATGCGCATGGGCATGGCCAGGTTGGCGATGTATTGGCGGCCGTTCTCCAGGAAGGTCTCCGGGCTCAAGAGCTCCATGGTGCGGCTTTGGGAAAACCAGGTGCCCCAGAATACGCCCAGGACCAGGGCGTAAATCATAATGGTGGAAAATTGCAAGGCTTTCAGTTTCATGTGCGTCTCTCCCCAGCCAAAAGAAAATAATTTAAGCCGGCGGGAATGTTACGCGGATGTAACGGATTGTAAGGACGCCGGAAAGACGTCCCATCGCTTCAATGGAGCCGGCCAAGCCGACCCAGCACCCACCAGAGAGTTCCGGCCGCAATCAGGTTGTTGGCGCCGTGCACCAGAATGGGGACGAACAGGCTTCCGGTTTTCCGGGCCAACCAGCCCAGGATGATTCCCATGATGAAAAAGGTCGG